>PLSM01000096.1 GCA_003165075.1 Acidobacteriaceae bacterium
CCCATCTCGTGGCCGATGCTGATTTCATGGAGCGGTGTTGGTGGTTCGATGCTCTGTATGGGCAATTGAGCAAGGCCGTGTTCCGGCGCGGGATGAACTTGAGCTTGCTCTCTTGCCAGTTCAGTCGCCGATGGCCGCGCCGACGAGATGCCGAGCGATTCGCGTAATCCATCTACATCAGAAGTGATGATCGTAATTTCATCGCGGCCACGTGACGCGGCGACGTAAAACTGTTCCTGCTTCATCGCGTCGCCGGAGAGAATCACCGCATCGACGGTCTTGCCCTGGCTGCGATGCGCGGTAATCGCATAGCCGTGGTCGAATTCACGATAGTTCGATGGCAGCGTCCGGCCATCTTCAAGTTGAATGCGATCACAGCCAACACTGCGTACCTTCACCAGTTCGCCGTTTGTGGCGCGGAAATCCGCTTCGCGGCGATTGCCCGTCAGCAGCAATTTGTCGCCAGAAGCAATTTCAATCTGGCCGCGCTCATGCACTGAGAAGGAACGCGCCTGTGTTGGGCTCACCATGCGTTCCACGCCTTGCAGGTCTCTGGCAACGATGTGCGACTTGTCCGCATGTTCAACGGTGAGTGTTTCATGCCGGGCAACTCCATGCGAAGAGCGATGGAACAAGAGAACCTGTCCTTCCTGATAGTTCGACAGGTCTTTCTTTTGCGCTTCGGTCCATTGCAACGGTGAATAGCGTTCAAAAGCCATGCCGCGTTCCAGTTCGCCGTGCTGTTTCCTATCCTCACGGATCGCGTGCGTAATCCTGCCAATCTCCTCATGTGTACCGGCAACGACGAGCACCTTGCGATTTGGATCAGTCGCAAGTTCCCGGTAAGCCGAAGCCACGGCCTGCGCCCGCTCCAAGTATGGAACCTCGCGAACGGCACCGAGCTTCTCCAGCTTTTCAAACCCCTGCTCCGGTGACTGCCGCAACGTCTGGATTGCATCCCTATACTCTGGCTGTGCCTGCCGTTGTACGCCAGTCAACGAAATGCTCTTCATCTGCGATTCCCGCTCCAGAATTCGGAGAGCGTCCGACGCCTCTACACTCTGAATTTGCCGTGTGTCCCCAGAAAACACAATCCGCGCTTGTTCGCGCTCTGCCAGCTTGAGCAGACCTTCCATCTGGCGACCCGAGACCATACCCGCCTCATCTACGATCAGCACTTTGCCATGAAGCGAGGATTGCGCTGAACTGTTGTCCAGTAGTCGAGAAATCGTCATGGCGTCGTTGAAGCCGACCTTTCGCAACTCTTCTACTGCACTCCGTGTTGGAGCGACGGCCGCAACTTCACGGCCCGCATCGCGCAAGCCACAGTCGATTTCATGTAACGTGGCAGTTTTTCCGGTTCCCGCCGCGCCACGCAGATTGACGGCTAAGTCGCACGAATCAAGAACCTGGTAAACAGCTCGTTGCTGTTCTTCGCGCAGACGCTCGGAAGGGTGAAGTTCGTGCTCTCCGCCCAGGCGATCAAAGCGCCCGACGCCACCATCTACTGTCGTAATCATGTGCTGTTCTCGTTCAAGGCTTTCGCGTGTGGCCAGATTGTTCCCAGCGCGAATAAGAGTACCCTGCGACTGTTCCAGTTCCAGTGCGCCGCGTAATTGACCAGGGTCAATCTGCCCACGCCCATGGCGCAGAGCTTCAGTCATCAATTCGTGGTCGCGTACAACGGAGTTGCGTTCAAAGAGATGCTCTTTGGCATATTGAAGAGATTCCGATGCCTGTGAGAATTCGTGATAAATGCGCGGATTCTGCTCAAGGGACTCGGCACGAAGATGTTCCAATGTCTGTCTTTCCTCTGGAGTAAGGCGGGATCGCTGCTGCTCTCTGACTTTTTCTGTTGCGATTTCTGCCAGCTTGTCCGCGCGAGATTCACGGACGAGAACGGCAACTTCGTTATCGGTTGGCTTGCGGCCATGCTCCACTGCGAATTGCTCGATAGCGGCGTCTCGCTGTGCGCTCCGCACGCTGTACTTTTCGAGCAACTCATTTGAGACGCCGCGAATCTCAAACCCATGATCTCGGCCTTTGGCATCGCGGCGCGTCTCGATTTCGTATCCCAGGCCGCGCACTTCACGTGCCAGCGCGTTTCGGTAGACCTCTGTCAGGTACGCCCGCCGTTCGTACAACCCCGACGCCTGGAGCGCCTTCCAGCGGCCCTCGGCACCGTCATAGGTCAGATTGGCTGCAACCGCGTGCGTGTGCAGTTGTGGATCGAGTTCGCGGCTGGTGTCGTGTCGGTACGAGGCAACCACCAAGTTTGCCGTCGCCCGATTCTCGTTTGCGCCGTTCAGGCGAACCCGCGTGGCGGCATGGCTCTCAGACTCTTCAAGGGCTTCGCGGACAGCTTTGTCATGGGCCGCAATCAGACGCTCATCCCCACCGGCCAGGGCCTGAATGGAAACCGACTTCGGTGCGGAAAAGGTCAGATCGTACAGGGACCGCCCCTTGCTTTGTTCGTTTCCATCCACACCCATGCGGTCCGCACTGTGGCGAGGTCGTAGGAACTCGCCAGTTTCCGGGTGCAACCCCTCGCGCACAGCTTCGAACTGCTCCTGTTTTACTTCGCCGCGAAGCCCGAGCAACTCCGCCCCGCGCCCATGCCATTCGCCTTGCACACGACGATGCTCGTCATAGTAATCGCTGTGTTCGAGATGCCGCTGGGCATACCCGACACCGCCCGACATGGCCCGTATCGTCAGCACAAGCCAACGCTAGCGCTGTTCGAATTCCGAATGCAACAGCCTTTTGTAACTTTGCCGCCTTGGCTGCCGCGCCAATGCAGAGCCACGCACCCTTTTTGTCCGTGTTGCGGTCAGCACGGCCAGAATCCGCAAGCGTCATTTCGGCTGAGTCCGGCCAAGAGCGTTCTCGCTGCGCTCGTTTTGAAGATAGACACCATCCCTAAGCCTCACGGCTTAGGACGGTGGATGCGACAGACAAACATCGAACGGAATTCGAACAATCTCGGACGACGTTCGATGATGTTCGAATTCTGCCCGGGCCATAGTCGAGTATTAGTGCAACTCGGAAGCCCGAAGCGCGCAGTCACCTGGCAACTGAGTCAGCGTTCGGATTGACGAATGAGCCCGGTTCACTGACCACCAGCGCTTCAAGTGGTAGACTTCGATCCTGAAGGAATCGTCCATGAAAGCTACGGCAACTCACTTTTTGCTTGTCTGTGCTCTGCTCTGCACACTGCCTGGAATGGCGCAAACGCCAACACCCGATAAACCACTAACAAAAGAGCAAATTGCAAGCTCCCGATTTCGTGTCGATACCCTTAACTGTGGAAATGGACATGGCGGATTGATCGCATCCCCTGGGGACACGATACTCCTGCCAGCCAAGGACTCTAAAAGGGGAACTTCGAATGACGATCTTCGTGTCGATGGCTGCATAGAGTCCGGCCTGACGCAAAGACAATGCCAAGGTAAGAAAATCGAGTTGACCTGCCAGTGTTATCTAAGAGCATCATCTCCTTGGTCTGTTAATCCTGCGGATAATTTCGAGGCTCGCTGTGTAAAGGAATACACAGTCAACGGCCGAAACCTACAAAGAGAGCATGAGCTTGCCAGGAAGGAAGCGGAGCGCAAACGAGACGAAGAAGCAAAACGCGAACAAGAGAAGTCCGGCATTGTTGAGTGTATGTCTAATGGAAGAGCAACGGGTAACGTTAAACAGAGCGGAGAAGATGATTCCCATTGTCATACACCTAAGAAGGGTGAACCGGGGTATCTGCCATGGAACTAAGACTATGAACGTGTCCTTGTAATGACCGAAGGGGGAAGTGTGAATTACTTCGCGGTGGGTATTCTTGTGTTCCTGTTCTTAATTGGCTTAACTCGCACTGGAAGCAAAAGTCGCAATCTCAAGCTAAAGCCAAAGCAGAGGCGCACCGCTAAGACCAGTACGCAGGCTTCCCGCACGACAATCAAGATTCCCCAAGCGGCGAACCACATGCACGATTCTATGTGGACGAAGGTGCTCCCACAGGCCCGGCAAGCGGCTCGCGCCTACGGCGCTGCGCTGATTGGTAAAGGTATCCTCCGAGAAGGTGAACCAGACAGACCCGATGATGGCCCCAATCCTTACGGAAAATGGGAGATCACAGAAGCCACCCGCGCCAGATTGCGCAACCTCGTTGTCAAGGCCATTGACAGCGGCTGGACCGTAAACCAGTTGCAGCATGAAATCATTGTTGGCGAGAAGCTTTCAGCTGCCTGCGCGCTGACGATTGCGTGGACTGAAACGGCCATCGCGCAAGCCCACGGAGCGTATGAAGCCGCCAAAGAACACGGGATGCGGTGGAAAAAGTGGATCATAGCTGAGAAGTCATGCGCCGTCTGCATCGCAAACGCGGCCCAAGGGCGCATTCCGATAAACGAACCTTTCAGGTCGGGGACTGATTTTCCCCCTGGACATACATGCTGCCGATGCGGTGTGGGATACTATGAAACCCAAAAAGGTGATTGATCTGTGCGTCAGATTGTAGGATAAACACTGGATTGGAGGTCTTGCTATCATGCCTCATGGTACCTGTGCCCTTTGTCGTGAATCCGCCGATCTTCAGGACGGCCATTTGATAGCGAAAGGTTTCTACAAGGCTGTTCGAGAGCCTGCTAGTGTAATCAGCAACCCCGTCCTCGTGACCGCTTCCACAACATTCCAGACAAGTGAGCAGGTGAGTGACTATTTGCTCTGCAGACGCTGCGAATTGCGGCTTGCGCAGAATGGTGAAGAATGGGTATTGAGGAACTCACCGCATCGCAACGGACGGTTCCCGATGCGCGAGGCTCTCTTGCGCTCTCCCATCAAGAGCACAATTAGGGCGGGGGAATCCTACAAGGAACCGTATGATTCTGCTTTTGATTTGGAACGACTCGTCTATTTTGCGGCCAGCGTTTTTTGGCGTGCGTCTGTCCACACATGGGATCGGGTAAAGCACCTTATGGAAAGAGCGCCGCTGCCACTTGAACTCAACGAACAGTTGCGACTCTTTCTTTTACATCTGGGCGCATTTCCAATAGACGCTGTGCTCCTCATCAGTGTCTCGGCATCGAAGCCTCTACCGCATATCATTTTTCCGCAAGCGAATAAGCGGGCAAACCTGACAGACATAATAGGCTATGATTTTGCAGTTCCAGGCTTACAATTTCGCCTAATGTATGGGAATATTCCCGATCTGATGAAGCAGATATCTGTGGCTGTCCCGCCCCATGCGGTGCTTCTTACTGACCTCGTTGAAAGAGAGATTAAGGCACGTCGTGATGAGTTGAGGAAGACGAGCAGGATGGTTGGGAGCTTGGGCTCGGCGGCTTCCTGACGCGATCAGGCGTCTCAGGTCTCGCCTTTCAGAACTGGGAGTTCCGCCGGGAGCGCTGGGCGACCCCGCCGCCGGTCTTTGCGGCCTTTTGTTGGCAGGCAAGCCCACCGCGGCCTCAGTCTCCGCGGTCTGACGAGTGGAGAGCTCGGCAAGGGCTACTCCCCCAATAGGTATATAATTTGACCGGCTCAGCATTGAAAAGAGAAGTTCTTGCGAATGTGCGCTAATCGTCTGCCGCAACTGCTGTGCTGAGATTGACTCCGCCAACCAGTTCTGAAGAAGTATGTCGTGCCAAGGTAGGGGCTGGCGGTATGACTTTGCCGAAGCCGAGTCGTAGAAAGAGGGGTACTCATGGCCTTTCTGGAGTCTGTAGAGCGTCATGCGCTTTTTCGCCTGACCCGTTTTTTGGCGTTCGTCGTGATTCTGGCTCTTTCCCTGGCGCTTGTCATTGGCGCGGTCATCTTCGCGGGTGATCTGATTCCGAACCAAACTCCTGTGGTTTCATTCAATGAGATAAGCCGCGAGTTGCATCCAGCGCCTGAAGCGAATCAGCCTGGCTCAAAGCCATCCCAGCCGGGAGAGGAATCCCAGGGAGCATCATCCCTTGATCTTCCATTCGTGCTTCAGCCCTATTTCAGCGCCTCTGACAATAGGGAAGTTCTTATGCGGCACATGGAAGGTCTCGATTCTATCGAACGAACGGAGTATCTGAATAATTTGTCTCAGGTCGTTAAGGCAAGCCAGAGCAGCGGAGAAGATACGACCAATGTCATCAATAAGTATTTTGAGTTAAAGCAGACCCAGCTCGCACTTGCAAAGGCTGACAGCGCAGCTAGAACATTGCGTTGGCTCTATATCGCGGCATCGGCATTATCGATCATGTTCTTAATAGCCTTGGCAAGTCTGATTCTCGTTTTACTTGCGATTGAAAGGAACACGCGGAGCCATGCAACGACTTAGATGCTCACATTACGCAATCCACGGCACGGTCCTTTTGATGCTGGTAGTTGTCTTATTTGGCTGCCGCAAGGAGCAGCGCTATCCGGGGTTCACTCGGGTCGGAGGAGACGGGAAGATATCGTATTTTGTTGATGCTTCCACGATCAGACGAACCACAGAAGCAAAACATTTTTCCTTCGTAGAGTTGACCGAAAATTCCTCAGCTGAATACGACGTTGGCGAAGCGATGGTGGATTGTGACTCCCTGGAATCGATTGTGGGAGAGTCCGGTCACTATGACCGGCAAAAGCATTTCATCTCCAACACGCCTCAACATACTCAATCAATCGCATCGATTGCTCATTTCGTCTGTACTCAAGGAAAAAATAGCCCTCTCTTTGCCGGCACATCCAACAACGATGCGACGATGCCAGCGGTACAAAATCTAGCGGTAAAGCAGAATGCAGCCGCTGAGCAAAGTGCGCGCGTCATGGAAGAGCAAAAAGCTCGGCAAATCGCCCAGGCGCAAGCGGAAGTTCAGGCAAAGGAGGAGCAAAAAGCGCAACAAATCGCTCAGGCGCAAGTAGAAGCTCAGGCAAAAGAGCAGGCGGAACTGCGCGCTCAGGTTTCAGGCATTAAACCTGATTGGGACAAAGCGATTGCGCGTCTACGCGCCGCTACTAATTTCTGGCAAAATCCCCAACTGCATAAGATGTCCAAAGAGTGGCAACAGAGCCACGGCGCAATCACTACGCAACAGGACCGCACAATCAGCCAGGCATCGGCTAACGCACAGGACGCACTGTATTCCGCAAGGGAAGACGAAAGCCAGTGCCAAATATGGTACGGGAAACTAGAGGCGTCCTCGACCTTGGACAAGAATTATGTCAATGCAATAAGAGCATGTATTCCGAGGCTATACGGTGACTTAGATAAGCTCGACAGAATCAAGTCAAGACTGGTTCAGATTCCGGGCAGGAGTCCGTCGCCAGTACTCCAATAAGCATCTGCGACGTACAAAGCCGTCCAGCCCCCTTAATCTACGCTCCCGCAGCGCGTGCATTTCTGCCACATCTTCGGATGCCTTATGTCGCGAACGTGGAACGCTCTTGCACCTCTGGCGGTGCATTTGGCAGGTATGGCGTGGGGTGCTCCATCGGTGGCCGTGGCTTCCGCGTGGGCCAGGATGCCAAGGGCAGATCGTACACTGCGGCTCCCATCCCTGGCACGGGCCTCTACAGTCGGACGTATTCCGGCCAGAGAAAGGCGGCTGCCCGGAGGGCAACGCCAGCGTCCGGCGCAGCCACGGAACGAAACACCGGCATCAGGCCCGCCGTGGGGATGCTTGCTCTGGCATTCATGGCAGGCGGGTTGGTGGTGTTCATCCTAACGCCTCACCCTACCACTCCCCCGCCCGCAACTCCACCAGCGACTGTGAGTGAACCTGTAACGCCGCTACAGCCTATTCGTGTATAGCAGCGTCGCAGTCGTGGTTCAAAGCGGGCAAACACTCCGGGAGTCCCGCGCGCATCAACGTCACCGACTCCCGATGCATCCCCCCGGCCAACTAAGGCGAACATCGGGTGAATAGCGTCTGACTGCCCGCCGACAGGTTTATAATCCGACCCAACCAGCATTGCAAAGAAAAAAGCCCCTGAAGGTGTACCAATGGTCTGTCACAACTGCGGTGCGCAAATCGATCCCTCCAGCCAATTTTGCGGGGCATGTGGTGCGAGGGTTGGTACTGGGAATATGCCCCTGCCCGGCCAAACAGCCGGAAAGCACAGATCGCCTGTAAAGGTGTGGCTCGTCTGCATCGGAGCTTTCTTTGTCCTTCTCATTGCCTACGCCATCCTCACGCCAAGCAGTAAGACTGTTCAGTCACCCGCTACCGCTCAGAGCACGCCAGCGACACAACGCACCGACGAAGGAAGCACATCGATTGGGCAGGTCCCTCGCTCATTGCTAAAGTTGTCGGGAAGTGGAACGAAATCTACTCAGACAGTAACTGTTCCTGGCGAGTGGCAGCTAGCATGGAAATATGACTGCTCTAACTTTGGTGTACCGCAAGGAAATTTTATCGTTTCCATCTACAACTCCGATGGGACTCCCTCTAAGGCAGGTCTAGTAAATCAAATCGGGCGTAGCGGCTCCGACACTGAGTATTACCATCAAGGGGGCACCGTTTACTTCGTTGTGAATTCTGAGTGCCGATGGTCTATTAACGTGATTGGCTAGCATGTCACCATTGGCTATTCGGAGCAGTCTCGCAAGCGTGGTAACGGCATCTGGTGGGGGAATACATGTTCTGTAACAACTGTGGTACGGCTGTAGCTGGCGCAGCGAATTTCTGCAGTCGATGCGGTAATCGCATCTCGCCCACGAGTGGCAGCGTCCCGGCTATGGAGGCATCACCTCGGGACCTTATGGATCTACTGCCGGGCCGGTTGGACAAACTGCTATCCGAACTGCTTGAGCCGGACGAAAAGGTTCATATTAAGTTGAAAGGGGCTTTTGTAGAAGCTCTGATTTGCACGAACAAGCGCGTGCTTATTCTGAAGGCTGGTTTTATGACGGGGCAGACATTCGGCTCGAATGTTTTTCAAGTTCCCTATCGCAATATCACGGGCGTTCAGGTCAAGAAGCACTTGCTCACAGGCTACTTCGAAGTTTCGGCTGGAGGGGTACAGAATCAGCCAGCCAGTTATTGGGGAGGCGGTCGAAGTGCCGCACGAGAGCGTGAGAATTGCATATCGTTGAATTCAAATGATGCCTTCCGCAGGTTTCGGGATGCGAGCACTTTTATCCTGTCAAGATGTGGCTGAGTTGATTTTGGTATCTACCGGGGGCTAATCGTTGCCATTGCAGTGAGCTCGGAAGTTTTCCAACCGCTCATTCACTTTTCCGGATATTTACTTGACGCCACCGACCACAATGTAGTGGTTTTCATTATAGTGTTGAATTCAGGATTCGTTTTCATGCGACTCCTTTGGCAGCGGCAAGAAGTAGTGTGCCTGAGATTTCAGGTTTAATCCGTGTCCTATGCTCTTCACAAAGTCTTCCATATGCTCGCCTTCGATAACGTTACTAACTCCGTGGATTCCCAAGAGAGAGTCAATGTAGTCATTATGAGGAAGGCCTCGCAGCGAGTCGCGATCCAAGTATCGTCTAACCTGCCATGCATAAATATCAGCCGCCTTGAGTGGCAAGACTTGATTGTCGTGGCGGAACATAGGCGAGCTACCAAGTCGCCGATTCAGGGATGGTACAGTTCTACTAATGTAGTCATACCACTGCAAAGCTGCCCTCCCGATTGTTCCCTGCTCATCGAAAACCCAATCTATGGTTTCATCTAACCCCGTTTTGTCCATAAATGCAACGGTGGATAGTATGACATTGAAAAAGAGCAAGAAATACGGATTATCTATAGAGTCTGGTACGCAGCCCTGGATGACCTTCTCATAGTTGGGCCACGCGAGGACGCTATCTACGCGATACATCGCATGAGCCTTAATGAGATCGACAAAGCCATTGATCTTTTCGTCCCGCTGTGGCTCGTCTTTCCATTTACGCGAGCCTTTCATTCGGAAGGCATCGGCCATGTGAAAATCCGGAGTTTTTGGGTCTTCGCTGCTATATGCTTTCCAACGATCTGAAAATCTTTCCCATCGTTTCTCTGTGGAAAGAAAACCAGCTAGGACGTAGATGTTTCCATCCGTCGCCCCGCCCCGCCCGCTACCACTGTCATCAACAAAGCCCTGAAGAGCCATAATTAGCTTATCCTCACGCGTTCGATGAAGTATCCGCATACGCCCGGCATTCGCTTTTTACGCCAATTCGTCTATCTGGCTATCTACTTGACGCCACCGACCGCAACAGGTTGCGGTTGCCCATTAAGGCAGCACATAGAGTTTTAAGTTTGATTGGGGTGCTGGTTGCGGTTAACTGTTCCCTTTTCCACGGGTACCATGGACACCTCTTCTATAAAACGCGTCTCCTTCCCTTTTCCGAATATCAAATGTCCGCTGAAGGATTGCACAATGAGCTTGCCAAGCCTGCCAACATGAGGGATTTTCCCCGCAATCCTAACCGTAATAAATCTGCCGCTTTCGTACTGCCTACTTTCTGGGATGCAGATGGGGAACAGAACCGTCACAAGGTAAGGATTCTTCGGGGCCAAGAAAACATTCTCTCTACTGCCAAAAAGCGTGTGGTTATAGAACACGATTTCAGCGTCATTTATAGTGAGCGGAAAGTCGCTTCCGTTCACTATATCAAATCGGATTTCAACTTGCGCTCCGGAGTTTTCCGTAGCTGGTTCAGTTACAGCAACTCGCCAGTTTCTTATCTCCACCCACTGTTGGATCCCGCTCCCTTGCAACCGGATACTGTCACGAGCCGCATTGGCGGACTTTCTCGTTTCCCACGATTGCCAGAAAACTCCGCATCCTGTAAAGAATGCAATTCCGACCAACCACCACTCGGGAGGATTGATGGCTTTGTAATACTTTGGCGGATTGGTGTCGGGTTTGGCCTGATCTGTCTGGCCGCTTGCTTGTTTGTTTTGGCTGTCCGGTGTGGCAACGGCTGGCGAGCCTTGTTTTGCTGGCTGCAGTTCATGACCGGAAGTATTATTTGGCTGACTGGATACACTGACTACCACGAATGCGGAAATTGCGAGAATCGCCAGACGTTGCAGCATGATAGCGGAAGTGTATAACAGAAGGCCGTTTACACGATAAACAGGCATTGGGGGGCGCTATGATTTCTCAAATGGTTTCCAAAGGAGAAACCACAACATCTTGCGGTCGGTGGCGTCAAGTAAATACCACAATTGGCATTTTCCAGAGCTAAGGCTCTGATACTAACCTTTGGGCTTTAACGATCACTGCTGAGCATATCCGTATTCGTGACCAGGAAGAGCCGTTCGGCAGAGTTGGAGGCGAGCTGCAGAAGCTCGGAGGAGAAGCCGCCCAGAGCAAAGAGAATGTAGCTTGGCTTGTCTCTCCAGCGGGCCTCGGGCAGGCTCGCGACTTTAGCTTGCAAGGCGCTTAGATCACTGAGACGTGTAACGCGCTCTGTGCGCCACTTGCACTCCCCGAAGAGAAAAGTTCCGTCGTCCAGTTCCGCCATTAGATCGATCTCTGTGCGGCCATCCCGGCTCCAGTACCGCGCCATTTCGCGAACGCTGAGCCCCAGGCGCTGTTGGGCATTCCGTTGAAGCCACTGGCCGCAGATTTCCTCAAAGACCGACCAGCCCATATAATCGGCCAGCCGCGGCGCAACCTGTGCAGCGTAGACCGTAGCGGGGTCGGAGAATTGCAACGAACTGGCCAGCGGCGCAACAAAGCGATACCAGAAAGTCAGGAAAGGATCGGCAACGCGGTAGATTGCTCGGCGGTCCGAGCGTTCTCCGAAAGGAAGCTCGCGCCGAATCCAGCCCAACTCCAGCAACGTGCGTAGGGAGGCCGAAAGCGCTCCGCGCTCCACGCCAATCAACTGCTGAATGCGATTGAATTTCGTCTCACCACCGGCAATCGCCGCCAGGATGGCATTGTAGGGAGCCGGGTCGCGAATTTGTTCACTGCCCAGCAGAAATCGCACTTCGTTTTCGAGGATTGCGCGGGGCTGCATCAGCAGCGTAACAATCTCATCAGCGGGAGGGCGCGACGTGTCTACCAGCGCGTGGTAGCGCGGCGTTCCGCCAAAGACGCCATACATCAACAGTTTCTCGACCACGCCATAGTGAGAGCTGTTTGCGTAGAAGGCCGCCACGTCTTCGTAGTGGAGCGGATCGAGGTGAAAGATGCCAGCATTGAAGCGCCCGAACAGCGGAGCGCTCTCTTTGCCGAGGGCAGCCATGGCCGAGAGTTGAGACCCGCACAGAACCACGAATAGATGAGAATGGATGCCCTCGCGGTCCCACCATGCTTGCAAAATCGAGGGCAGCTCTGGAGTCTGGTCCACCAGATAAGGGAATTCGTCGAGGATCAAGGCAAATCGGCCTGCGCCCTTCTTCCGTGTATGGGATTGCTGCGAGGCGTAGCGAAGAAGAGCATTCCAGGAGACGGCAATTTCTTCAGGGGCAACCCCCTCGGAAGGCAGGGCCGCAATCAGTTGACGGGCCAGGGTCATTCGCTGTGTGGCGGCTGTAGACTGTTCAGCCAGAAAGTAGCAGTGAGGCTTTTCCCGCTCGTCCCCGCTTATGCCCGCCGTGAAGTAGCGTTGCAAAAGGAAGGTCTTGCCCAACCGCCTGCGTCCATACAAGAGAAGCATTTGCCCACCGGCCCCATGGCGCTTCCAAGCGCGATCCAAGGCCGCAAGTTCGAGGGTCCGATCATAAAAAGGGTCAGGTTTGATGGTTGTGCCGGGCATGGTTTGGCAATACCTTTCTTACTGGACTTTGATTATGAATTGTCACTTTATAAACTGTCAAGTCGTACAAGGACAATATCTGACGAACAAATAAAGGCAGAGGCCAATTGCTGGTTGCTAGGAAATGCTTGCCGTGAGCGATTGAGAACCCCTCTATCGCTCACGGGCTGCGCCAGTTTTGGCAGCTTTCTCCGCATGGTGCGGCTTCTTCGTATCGCCAACCGGCGCGGCGTCCTGTTGTGGTGTGGGAGCCGGAGCAACTTGTCCCGGCGTTGGTGTTGTCGTCGCTGCGGGAGCCGAATCCCGGCAGCCTTGTATCTCTATGCCGCCAAACAGCCCAACCAACATCGCAGCCCCGGCAATCAGCGGAATCCAGATGCGCAGCAGATCGCTTTTCCATTCATGCAAGAGCGCGTCCATTGTTTTCGCCCGCCTCTCCAGGGAATGCTCTATTCGGTTGTTGGCATATTCCACCTGAGCAGCAACCCCGCCATGTGAATCCGATAGATTGTGCAGTGCCATTGTGAGTTCTTTCTGTGAACTTGTCATGGCCGCGCTGGTGGCTTGCAGACCCTTCACGGTCTCGGATATGCCCGATTGAATAAAGTGTTGGCGCAGGCTTTCGCCGAGCATTTTTGCAATCTGGTCAGGATCGAGGCTAGCCTTGATTCCTCTGGGAAGGTCAGAAATCCGCGCCTCCAACTCGCGGACATAACCAAGCATTTTCTGCTGCGCTTCGTCTGAGAACTGCCTATGAAGCTCCAGCAACTCCTGAAAGCGTTCCCGTTCGTCGGCAATATCCTTCGGCGTGTGGCGTGTGAGTAGAGCCAGGATGCCCATCGCTTCGAGAATGCGCAGCATTTCATCGTCTGGGCTGAGGGTGCGAGTATGTGCGAGTACCCGATAGTATGCGGTCTGCAATTCTTCAGGGACAAGGCGGGCGAGAGAGTCGAACAGCGTCGGCTCTCCCACCGTGATAACTGAGACATTGGAAGGGACCGGAGCCGTATTCATGGCAAGAACACCTGCCTTGCCCGGTCGAATTCTGAGAAGAGCCGACGTCGATAGCTCTGGGCACGCATAACGAGAGATGCCCTCTTCAGCTCATCTACGTCGGCTTTGCGGTCTGCAACTTGTCCCAGTTGGATTCCATGTTGCCGGACAGGATTTTCAAGTTCCGCAAGCCGAAATTCCATCTGCAAGATTTCCGGCGTAAATGCTTCGCGAAAGCGGTTTGCCTGTTCGGTGGACCTCCAGTAGGTGAAGTCCGCTAGCGCGCTTGTAGCGTTTTCGACGATGACATACTCCACTCGATCCTGAAGGCGGTTTGCCCAGGCAAGGACGCTCTCAACGCTGGCCGGGTCTGGCGTGACCACGCCCACCGCAGTAAAGCGAACGCCAGTTGCCGCGACATCTTCATACATAGATTCGAACCAATCAGTGGCCACTTGTCCGGCACCAGCTCCCATATCGGCGAGAATGATGGGTGTACCGCCGTCGAGATAATCGACGAAGGCATCGAGACCCGCAGGCGTGTGAATGTTGACCTTGGTCACAGTGCCATTGAAGAAGTGCTTCAACGAACCACGCGCTTTGTTCTCTGTGTCGAGGTCGAGCAACGTGACGGGAATCTTGTTTGATGCGAACCACTCGGCCAAGGAGACCATGACGCCAGTTTTGCCGACGCCGCCTTTGCCGCCCATGGTGAAGACAACGCGCTTTGAATATGCCGTCATTGCTCACCTCCATTGCTTGTCAAGGTCAGAGGTTCGTTCTCTCGGAAGACGAAGCGAGTAGGCTTCGCATTCCGCACCGGCGGCTTTGTCTTGAGAGCGGCAATGCGTTCGAGTGCCGGTGACTCGGCCACCGCGAATTCCAGCGGGGGCAGTTCAAACTGCGTCCGCTTGCGATGCTTGGCTCGCACTTTGACAAAGGAATGGAGAGTGCTCGGTGCAACGTACAGTCCAAGCCGCTCATGGAAGAGACGCGCAACTTCACGATACGTGCGCCCTTTGCGCCGCAACTCACGGATTAGTTCGCGGTGGGGTTCAAGTTTGGAACGTGGCGGCTTGGGGGGCAAATCGGCAAATTCGGCGATGGCCTGATTGCCTTCCAGATGGGCGGAGGGTTGTTGAAGAATCATGACTGATCCTCTGAGGCGACAGCAGCGGTCGCGCTCGGCTGACGGCAGAGCGGCACGTCGTTGGGTGCTCGTTGGGAACGTCGTCAGACGTGTCCCCAATCGGTTCCCAATGGCAATGGGGTCCGATTGGCAGATCGTTGGGCACTCGTCGGCAATCCGCCAAACAAGTCCCCATACGGTCCCCAATAAGCTGTTCCAGCCGTTCCCAGGGGTATCTCAGGGTTACCACTCGTGCCCTGTTTTCCGTAACTTACCGAAATCTCGGGTCGCTCATAACCCAAAGGTCGCTGGTTCAAATCCAGCCCCCGCAACCAAAGCCATCTTATTGATTATCAAAGGGAACTGGCCCAATCGGTTCCCTTTTGCTTTGTGCAAACGAGTCCATAAAATCCCATGACAATGGGATATGTCCGCATCCGGCGTCACATACAGCAGTCCAAGAAAACGGCAGCATCTTCCCCGTCATAGGGTATCTGGATAACTAACATCGAGAATTGGGTTCCATACCGGGACGATATTGTCACGCTCAGTGCAAACTGATACACGGCCTGAGCCTTGGCATGATCCCGTTTCACGTGTAGGGGCTCTCATGGACGGCAAAGTTCATCTTGGCATTGTAGGGTACGGATGGACGTATGTTGCCAAGGACGAGATTGTTATTCATGGACCTGCGGAGAAGATGGGATGACACTTAGCGACATTCCCGAGCCGCATCCCCACCGCTCGACGTAGCCATGGCCTTCCTGGCTGCGGTATGCAGCTTAGAAGCGGTATTCGTGTGCTGACAGCAACCATCAATCATCGGAGGTGCCTATGTACAACTTCGAAGAAGTAATTCCCGGTAAACTGACGCGGTCTTGGTACGTATGGAAGGCCGTGTTCTTTCTGCTCTTTGCCCTCAGCGCACTGGCGAAAGTGGCTTGGATAATCCGCAACAACCACGAACTCGTGCTGTTGGACGTGGTTCTGCTCACAATACTGGCAGGACTTCTCTGGGCTAGCAGCCAAGTGTTTACGACTCTACGCACGCTCCAGCCGGACCCGAGCGAAAGCCTCCAACAACTAACCACTCAATATGTCTGGATGTATACGGCTGTAAACGCCATGGTTGGCGGCTGTTTGTGGCTGCTTACGGCTGTGATCAGCAGACAGTAAGAGTGAGCTATGCTGATTAAACCGATCAAATATCCTCCACAGACGACTGCGACCCTGTTAACCATAGCAGGACTCTTATTGGCCGCCCCTTTGGCCATGCTGGCAGTACACGGCCCTCAGGCTCACCCAGTACCCTTGCTTGCTTTTGGAGGGATACTAGCCTTCATTGGCGGCACCGAGAAACAACTTGAGGCATCGAGGTGGAAATGGGCGACCAGAGCAATCGATGCGGTTTTCCTGTTCGTTGCCGTTGTCACGTTCATACATCTCTAACCGAAAACGACAACGTAAAAGTCCCCGCCTCCGAAGCCCCCCGCTGTCTGTCTAGGTTAACGACCGAAGGGCACTGAGATGAAGGTGGATACACAATTCCGCCGACAGAACTCGTCCGGACGGATGCTAAGCACATAAGTGCCCCGCTTGCGGCAAGGAGAGCGTGTACGCAAGCAAAAAGCCATCGGCATGATTGTCCGTCTTCTAGTAGGCTTTCGCCATGATTCCAGACACCGTCATTACCGTTGTCCTTGTGGTCTCGACCTTTTTAATGACGGCTTTAGCTTTCTATCTGGGCATAAATCCCGTCAACACGAACGATGGAATTAGTTGGTGGCGAAGGCGCTCCACTTGGTACGTCTTGATTCCATTTGTTGCCGCCGCTGGACTGAATCTGGCTGCTACCGTAGCCCAGAATGGGAGGGCGGCATCAGAGTCTGGAAAGGCTCAGGGGAAATTGGACGCAATCACGGGACAGTTAAACGACACGAAAGATAAACTCAGTGACGCGAAACTACAGCTACAAAGAGTCAATGATGATGTAGACCGCGTAAAGAATGATGTCAACTCCGGAAGAATCACACTACTGGATGGCTTCAAGCTCCTAACGACTAATTTGAAGCAGACCGTTTCCAGACCCCCAAACCAAGAAGGACTTGCGCTTGTCAGTATCGGTGCAGCAGGGTTAGCTGAAGAAATGCAGGGAATCTATGACAAAGGCGTGAAGCAATTTGAGGACAAGGCGAAGGACGAACGGTTCGAGATATATCGCAGCATGATACAGCAGGGGAAACCAGAGAATGTGGCCTCCTCGTATCTGCCCATTCCACCGGGTCCCGGCTATACACATACACACGATGAGTTTGCAAATCGTCTTGCCAAAACCACGTTACTCGACCATCAAGTCCAGATAAGATACTTCTTCGCATCAGCAAAGCAAAATGTATCTCCGGACTTCGGGACATTCGTGAGCAGTGAAGTCGCTGCTGAGAATGCGTGCTTCCCAGTGATAGCCAATTCTTCAGGCACGAATTATCTTGAGCCTTGCATTTCGGCTCTCAGGCACATCGCTGACATAACCAAGCCGCAATGACTTCTGCGAAGCCGCCCATGGTCACCAAAGGTCGTAAAAGACTACGGCGTTCGCATGTCTAATCCTGAGTTCTGTATACTTTCGTGCATGACGATTGACAATATTCTCGCCTCAATTGACTCCGAAATCGCTCAACTCAAACAAGCCCGTGCTCTGCTGTCCGGTGATGGAATCAAGAAGACTGCGACCCCTGCGAGCCCGAACAAGCACAAGATGAGTGCCGCCGCGCGAAAGAGAATCGGCGATGCACAGCGGAAACGTTGGGCGAAGCAGAAAGCCGCCGCTACCGGCAAATAGGTGAAGCAGCCAAGGGCAGTCGGTTCAGCGCACAAGTAGGTTTAGCAGGATGCCGGGTATGTTCGGCTTCGAGGTGTTCTTGTCCTCGGGTGTAAATAGCTCAAGGCCTGTAGATGTGAATGGTGCCCGGTAAGTCCTCAAGGGCAACGAATTTAGTGATGGTCTTTCTGGCTATGCCGCCAGTCGTCGTATTGTTTCCGTTCCTCGTCACTCCGCTTATTCACGTCCACGTGCTCTCGGTGAGTATCGTGCTCCCACTGAATATAGCTATCGTCTTGCGGCGGGCCTTGAGACCGGCAACCAGCCGTAACTACGGGAGCAGCCAATAAGGCTGCAAGCAAAAGCGGAACGAAGTTTCTAAACAGCGAGCGCATAGTTCCCCCTTCAATACAATCCGTATACTTGGATGCTGACTGGGAGCCGGACGACAAGACGGTTAGCGAAATCGAAGGGTGGATTCTGCGACCCCGAACTCGCAGAGTGGCTGCGATGGGCATATGAGAGCGGGGATGTTTCGAAATTCATCCGGGCAAATGCGGAAGATGCGTTCCCCGCGGACCCGGCAGAATTCTGTGGGAGACAAAAACTCGCCCCCGAAGGATATCTTCTCTTCGGAGGCGCTTGTATGAAACAAGATAGCAAAGTGGGTACCAGTAGTCGGTACTGGAGGTCGGTAGTGCGCGACCACTGGCAATCCCAATACAAACCAAGTTAGCTGCGGCTTCCCCTTTCCACGGCTAACTCGCATCGCCCGGCTCTAAGAAGGCTTTCTTGCTCGTCTTCCGAACCATGTTGACAACGCGAGTGTTACACATGCGGGATAAGACGTTCGTGACCGCCATCACCTACCAAATAAGTCCCTATCTCGCGGTGGCTGGTGCAGGGACGGATGGATGAATACGAAGGCCGACTTCGTGAAATCCTTTGCTCCGGTCATCGTGTACTGTCGGTTAGGCACGCGGCACTCCAGAGACCAAAGTGGTATAGACCGCGAGCGGATTCAAGTTAAATGATTGCCGATATAGAGTTGTGAGGATCAATATGCATATAACTAGAGCAGGGGAACGGGCTTTCGTAAATGAAGAATATGAAGCCATAGGCGGCAACTCACATCAGTGCAGAATCGCACGGCGGGAGGGGCGGCTGTGAATCCAAACGCGCAAACTCCCCAAACGAATCACGCATGGGTGGCGCAACAGTGGGCGATCTATCACGCAAGTTCCCGCGCATAGAAAGCGTGCTATTCCATTAGCGAGAAGGCTCTTTTCAACCTCGCTCCAGAACGCGACCTCTTGCCCCTCCAGCTTCTGAGTGCCGGAATGCTAACGCCGAGGAATGCCGCTGCCTCCTTTTCTCGGACGTACCGCGTTTCTCCTCGTGCCTGAGGCTTCGGCGGAGTGCCCAGTCGTGCAACGATTCTGCCTGCAATCCGCTCGATGAGTTCCTCTTCCTTCAATCCAGTAAAAGCCGGACGTTGTTCGCCGAGGAAGTGAACGAGCGAGTCCGTGACACAATCCCGCACAGCTTCGATTCGTTTCTGAAGCCGAGTCAATTTCTCCTGAATTTGCACCAATTCACCACGACACTTGTCAGATTTTGCTGTGGTTTTCGCATTGGTCTCCCTTTGCTATATAGATTTGTGATTCACGATTACCGGTTCAAACGATTTTTGATTCAAGTCACCGAATGCCGCTTCGGTTTGCAGTAGATTGACGCATCCACACCCCGTCTGCTTGCAAGCCAGTTCATTATTTGCTATGGCCCTCCCGGAAGCAATTGGCCAGCATTACAGCGCGCAGGAGTTGTACCAGCAGATCAGCAACTGGGCAGCAGAAATGAAAGTCGAGAAGCCGCTGATGAAGGCAATACTCAATGCGGCTGACCGTAAACCTGCCGATTACATACGACAATAAGGATGGGTTCCCATCGCTGCCTTTGCCGTCCTCTGCAGATACAGATTCCCGGGGGATGACATCGTCGCCGGTCACGCGGGCGATAGCGCCGCGTACATAAGGCGCCAGGAAGTCATGAATGGACCGGTCCCACCGGCGCATGGGGGTGCCGATGGCCTCCTGCTGAATGTACTGGCTGAGAGCTGTACGCTGCTGGGCCAGCTTGGTGTGGAAGGGAGTGGGGATGTAGCGCATGGGGTTCAGGGCGCTCTGGTCCCCTTCGAAGAACATCTCCTCGGTGTATTTACCGAAGAGACGACCTAGACGGCCATGCATGGCCTGTTGTTCTGCTCCACCCAGGTGCCGGCTTTGGCTGCGAGCTCAAGTGAGTAGATACTCCAAGTGTAGTCAATCCCGGCAGACCCGTTTGACAGGCTTCCCTATCAGAAGTAATGCCCATATGAGTATGACGATTTTGCCGTTCCACCCCGCTTTCCGCACTGACGCCTTCCGCCGCCAGCCCTGTTCCAAAATGGCTCTGAAAACACGACCTCTAAACCCAAGAAAGCAAACGGCCGGATCTGCCCGATCCGGCCGTGTCAAAAGGTGTGGGTTGGGAAACACAAGACAGAGCAGAGATAAGAGAAGCCGTCCAACTCCTCCGGGCATCATCGGCGATGCCTAGCTGTCCCATCGTCACCGATCAGAGCTCAACGAGTGACTCGGTGATTTATCAACAACGGACACCGCGGTGTTAGAGGCGGCAATTGTGACATGCGCAGCAGCCAACCGCATCGGCATCGAGCAATGCGCTCAATGAGAACTGTTCGCAATGCTTATCATTAGAAATTCACCTTCCCTCCAAGTTGTACCTGGCGGGGGCTGTTGGATGTGTAATTGATCACCCCGAAGTTCGGGTCGTCAACAGCGGTGTCCGGTGTGCCGAAGACAGGGTGATTTAGCGCGTTCTCAGCCTCGAGGCGGAGCTCGAAGTTCATCCCTTCATGCAGCTTGGAAAGAGAGAACTCCTTTTCCACCGACATGTTGGTGTTGAAGGCCGTAGGGGTCCGGATCATTCCGGTGGCTCGGGGAGCATTTCCAAATGTATAAATTGGCGGCAATTGGAATGCTCCAGGGTTGGCGAAATAGTTATTGATCCAGTTAGAGTCTGGCCCCTTGCTGCGCAACGGCATGCCGACGATATTGGGCCGCTGCACGCCATACGTTGGCAGCGAAGTTCCGTCATAGGTTGAAAAGGCAAGCGGCCGGCCATACGAAATCCGCCAGACGCCGTTGGTCTTCCATCCGCCCACGATCGCATCCAGCACGCCCGGCATATGGCCAAGGAGAGCCTTTCCGCGCCCCACCGGCAAATCGTACGTGTAGGTGAATTGATAGACGAAAGGAATGTCGAACGTGGATAGGCTCCGTTCGAGCCACGGCTTGTTTGGATCCACAAGGCTAGAAAAGCCACCCAGCCAAGTGGTGTTGTCGTCCGGCGCTGAGGCATCGTCCATTGACTTGGACCACACAAAGCTGACCAGGAACTGCAGGCCGTTGGAGTAACGCTTCTCCGCGGTCAGTTGCATGGCGTGATATTCCGAGTTGGCGATCGGGGGCGGTTCGATTGTGACGCCACCGGGGAACTGAGGATATGGAATCTGCAGCATATATTGCTGTATCTGCTGCTGCGAGAGGATGCTGCCTGCGTCCGTGTTGATCCCATAGAAGGGATTGTTCACCATGGTGGTGAGGTTGTTGATCTGATCTGCGCTGTAACTCTCCACCTCGGGTCCAAGATGGTTGATGTAATTGTCGCCGGAATAATAGAGGTGGGTCCCTTTTTTTCCGACATACATCATATTGGTCAGAATCTTGAAAGGAAGCTGCATCTCGATCCCGAAGCTCCAGCTCTGTTCATAGGGCGTGTTGGTCACATTGCGTAGCGGTCCATTTGCAGCGTATCCATAGTCGTTCATCAAACCAAGAGAGCTGCCCGCCGGCTGAATCAGTCCATTGGGGAAGGGATTGCTCAATCGCAGGTACGGCGTTGCACCGTCGTTGTGGTAGGTCGCGATCGCACTGGTGTACTGGTTAAACCCCTGTGAGCCATAGGGCGCGACACCGGTGGCACCAGACCGCGGCTGCGAATAGTAGATGCCATACCCGCCACGAACCACGGTTCTGGGACCGGCCTGCCAGGCAAAACCGAAGCGCGGCTGGATGTCTTTCCAGTCGCCATTCACGATCCTGCGCTCACTAGAGCTGGCGAAGACTTCGCCGCCCGTCAAGGTCAGCCCCGGAACAGTGACCGGAAACGGTGCGTTCAGGTCCAGCCAGTTCTGGCGGTTGAAACGATCGGTACGGGGTATGGAAACGTCGTAGCGCAGACCGATGTTCAGAGTCAATTTGTGGTTCACCTTCCAGTTTTCCTGGGCAAACCACGCATACTGACGGTCCTCGGTGGCCGGCCGGTCCTGGATTTCGTAGTAGGTGCTTCCGTTTGCGTCGTTCGCCATCTGGCCCATCATGAAGGCAGCCATGCCGTCTCCGCCGCAATCGGCAAAATCGTTTGGACACTGCGATGTGCCGTAATGATCAAAGCTGAAGATGCCGTTCGGCGCATTGGTCTGAATGTAGTTCATCTGGTGTTGGCGGCCTTCAAATCCGATTTTCAACTCATGATCGCCAATCACTTTGTTCACTGAGACGGTGAGCTGCCCCGTGTCCTGACCCTGTCTGTAATTGCCGTAAGGGTCGCCGCCAATGCTTGTGTAGCCGGCGGAATAGTAAGTTCCCTGATCGATAAACATGGACGGGACGCCCTCAAACCCGTTTGAGTTCAGATAAGACGGGAACCCGAGTTTGTTAACCGGATCGGCGATCCCGCCAGCCCCGTTGTATGCCAGGATCTCCTCCGCACCCCTGGTGAAGCCAAGTGTTGCAGTAAGCAAGAGCGTTTTGGAGAACGTATGTACATCGTTAAGAGTGAACAGGTGAGCCGTGCCCTTGTTGGGACCGCCGGCACAGGGGTCGGCGAAGTTACCGAAGCAGTTATACGAGACGGCACTATTCCACTCCTGCGAGTACTTGGCACTCATCAGGTTGTTTTCGTTGAATCTATGGTCGATCTTGATGTCGAATTGGTCGTTGGGGTATCTGCTGGCCCCGGAGGTGATCCAGTTGAGATAGATGGTTGGATTCGACATGTTCGCAGTGGGCTCAGGAAACATCTTCATCATCGCTTGAGCTATCGGGTCGATCAGGTCTCCGGGGCCTCCCGACAACTGGTAAGGTGTGCCGGCCAGATTGGGATTTCCTGGACTGGCATAGGCGCCGATGTCGTTGTAGGGGATGTATGTTTTCCGATAGGCTCCCGCGGCGCTTGAACCATCGGAGCTGGCGGGCTGATAAACGCCGGAGTAAGGATCCCAAATCTGTCCCGCCGCAACGGTGCACATGCCCGTACTGTCGAATCCCCCGCCCTGCGCCGAACACACCTCTCCAAAGTCTCCGCTATTGCGCTCGGCGCCTGTGGGAACCCCAGCCTGATAAGTGGCCATGGAGCTTTGCCGCGTGGCGTCGTAATCGAAGAAAAAGAAGGTCTTGTTCTTGAAGATAGGTCCGCCGAAGGTACCGCCAAAGTTGTTGCGATGGACCGGCGGAATTGGGATTCCATTCAGATTATTGAACCAGTTGTTGGCATCAGTGATGGTGTTGCGGACGAAATCATAGACTCCGCCATGAAAGGTATTCGTTCCGGAGCGCGTGATCATGTTGACTACAGAGGCGCCGGAAAATCCGTACTCGGCGCTGAAGTTCGACTGTTCCACGCGGAACTCGTCCACTGCCTCCGACGACGGAGTATACGTAACCTGCGTGACTCCGCCGTTGGGCTCATAGTTGGTAACCGTTGCACCATCCATCAGAACGTCAGCGGTGGAATTGCGGCTGCCGTTGGACACAAAGTTCGTGCCTGTGCAATTGATGGCACACTGATCGTCTGTCTCGGTGACGCCCGGCGTCAACATGGTCAGGTCCATGACATAGCGATCGACAAGCGGTAGATCGTTGATGAATTTCCTGTCGATCACCAAGCCGGTGGTGGCATCCTGTGCGTCGAGTGCCTGGGCTTGGGCGTTCACCTCGACAGTCTGCGAGGAACTGGACACCTTGAGACTCAGGTCGGCCGTCGCATTCTGGTTCACGTCTACCCGAATACCGGTGCGCACCGTTTTCTCGAAGCCCGGCATCTCCGCGGTTACCGAATAGATACCCGGAGGAATGGAGCGATAGAGATAGCGTCCGGCTCCATCCGTAGTCGCATTGAATGCGTAGCCCTTGTTCTGATCGGTCAGGGTCAGCTTTGCCCCCGGGATCACGGCTCCGGTCGGGTCACTCAGCACGCCGGTTACGGTTCCGAAATAGCCTTGTCCAAAAGACCCCGCCGGCGTCGCCAACAGAGACGCGAGCAGCAGTATCCAATGAAACTGCAATCTGCACCTATGCTTCAACTCGGTAAAGAAGCCCTTCCTCATGTCCCCTCCAACTCAAGAAAACCCTCTGCGGCAGGCTCACCGGATCCGCTGCCTTCTTCCAAAATGCCTCGAATCCCGTTACAGCTTGCGTATATTGTCATCTTTTGGAAACCAACTACGATTCACAGATCAAAATAAGTTACCAGACAATATACTCCAATCCTTAGACAAACCGGTCGATTCTTTGACCGCACGGGCGGCTCGTTGCCTGGGATCACTGAACACGTCGTTGGGCAAGAATAACCCGCGATGCGCCATTCTTCTCGCTGGCGGAGTCGGGGTACCCGTACTGATTGAGAAAAGTGCAAACCGATCCTCGACTGTTACACTTGCCACGCGAACGCACGTGCGCAATTGACCTAGTCCATTTGAATCTGAATCAAAGCCAGGCAGGAGGCTATACCTTGCTTAACTTGGATGAGAGCGAGCAGACCTGTCATAGAATCGAAGCAAATCACCGAATTCTGTCCGGTGCAAGCCTGTTCGCTCTCGCTTGCCTTTGCTTCTGTTTTGTCTCGCGCGCAGAAACGAACGCCCCCCGTCCAGTGATCGTTGCCTATGTCTTTCCCAGGGATAGCCTGCTGCGCGACGGAGAGATTGCAGCGCTGAAGCTGACGCGTATCAACTATGCCTTCGCCAATATCAAGGATGGCCGCATCGTAAACGGTTTCGCACATGACGATCAAAATCTGGCTTCACTGGTGGCACTGAAACAGACGAACCCCACTCTGACCGTCCTCGTCAGTGTAGGCGGATGGCTCTGGTCGGGTGCATTTTCCGACATGTCTCAAACCAGACAAAGCCGGGCCATCTTTATCTCGAGCGTGGTCGAGTTTGTAGGTCGCAATCACCTCGATGGGTTGGATATCGACTGGGAATACCCGGGATTACCCGGAGCAGAGAGTCATTTTCGCGTCGAAGACAAGCAGAATTACACGCTGCTACTCAAAGAACTTCGCAAGCGCTTCAACCAACTGGAGAAGGAACTTCACCGACGGCTATACGTGACTATTGCGACGGGCGCCTCGTCCGAGTTTCTCGCGCACACCGAGATGAACAAAGTGAAGAAGTTTGTCGATACGGTCAACCTGATGGCCTACGACTACTACGAACCAGACTCCGATGCGATCACGGGCCACCATGCCCCTCTCTATACAAATCCTGCTGATCCCAAGAAGATTTCGGATGACAATTCGGTTCAGGAGTATGAAATGGCCGGTGTTCCTGCCGCAAAGATCGTGCTCGGCGTTCCCTTTTATGGGCATTCGTGGGGCCAGGTGCCCGAGACGAACCACGGGCTGTTTCAACCTGGGAAAGAGATTCCGCATAGCTACGCGCCCACCGGCGATGGTCAGGAGGCCATGATAAAAAACGGATTTATCCGCTACTGGGACCCCATAGCCGCAGCTCCCTATCTCTACAATGCGGAGAAGCAAATCTTCGTTTCCTTGGACGACCCCGAGTCGCTTGCGTTGAAATGCAAATACGTGCTCACCCATAAACTCAGGGGCATCATGTTCTGGGACTATGAGAGCGATTCCACCGGGGCGCTGCTCAACGCAGTCAACGACGGGCTCAACAAGAGCCCTGACTTGCAAGGCGTGACGAAGTGACTACAACGGCACCTGCGCCATCCGTAGCGCTCTCCGAGCGGCCCGCCGCCTCACGTCTGGTTTCCATTGATATCTTCCGCGGTCTCACGATGACGGTGATGATCTTCGTCAACGAACTGTCCGGGATCAAGGGGCTGCCCTGGTGGAATTACCACATGAAGGCCGACGTCGACGCGATGACCTATGTCGATATGGTCTTTCCCTTCTTCCTGTTCATCGTCGGCCTATCGATCCCGCTCGCCATCCGGCACCGGCTCAAGCGGAACCCTTCTCTCTTTGCACTGTGGATGCATGTTGCTCTTCGAACCGCCAGCCTGATGACGCTCGGGCTGATCCTGACCAACGCCGATGACGGCGATGCGTCGCGCATGATCGTGAGCCCCGCTGTGTGGGCAATCCTCGCCCTCACCGGCGCTGCCCTCTTCCTGAACGACTATGGCGAATCCAGCCGCCATGCCACACTGCTAAGCGGGTTGCGCATCTTTGGCCTTGTCCTGGTCGTCGCCATGTTCGCGATCTTCCGCCACACAGCAATTGCCGGTCACGCTTCTTGGATCGATATCTCGTACCCCGAGATTCTTGGCCTCATCGGCTATACGTACTTCGCCGTTGCCATCCTGTACATTCCGACACGCCGCTGGCTGTGGGCTCCGCTGGCGTGGTTCGTTGCGATGATGGCATTCAATTCTCTAAGCGCCGCAAGATGGATTACTTTTGCCGGGCGACTCCCGTACTATGTCTGGCCATTCAGCAACGGAGCCATGGCCGGAATCACTCTCGCCGGCATCGTCACGTCCGTCATCTTTCTCGGGGCTCATCGCTGGCAGTCGGTTGGCCAGAAGACATTTCTCGGCCTGTCGTTCGGTGTCTTGTCCCTGATTGCTGGATGGTTTCTCACCCAGCTCGGCATTTCCAAGATCAGGGCGACGCCCACCTGGAGCCTCTACAGCATTGGCGCTGCCGTTCTGTTATTCACCGCGCTCTATTGGATCTGCGATCTGAAAAAGAAGACTGGGTGGGCCTTTTTTGCCCGTCCCGCAGGCTCCAATACGCTGACGACCTATTTGCTTCCGGATTTCTGGTATTACATCCTCACTGCGACAGGCATTCGCTATTTCGACACGCACTTCAATTACGCGTGGCCGGGAGCTGTTAGATGCGCTCTTTTCACAGCGTTCATTCTAGGCACCGCCGGTCTCCTGACTCACTGGCGGGTCCGACTGCGCCTCTAACACCACGGTGTCCGTTGTTGATAAATCACCGAGTCACTCGTTGAGCTCTGATCGGTGACGATGGGACAGCTAGGCATCGCCGATGATGCCCGGAGGAGTTGGACGACTTCTCGTATCTCTGCTCTGTCTTGTGTTTCCCAACCCACAGTTTGTGAAACGGCCGAATCGGGCAGATTCGGCCGTTTGTTTTCTTGGGTTTAGGGGTCGTGTTTTCAGAGCCATTTTGGAACAGGGCTGGCGGCGGAGGGCGTCAGTGCGGAAAGCGGGGTGGAACGGCAAAATCGTCATACTCATATGGGCATTACTTCTGATAGGGAAGCCTGTCAAACGGGTCTGCCGGGATTGACTACACTTGGAGCATCTACTCACTTGAGCTCGCAGCCAAAGCCGGGACCTGGGTGGAGCAGAACAACAGGCCATACATGGCCGTCTAGGTCGTCTCTTCGGTAAATACACCGAGGAGATGTTCTTCGAAGGGGACCAGAGCGCCCTGAACCCCATGCGCTACATCCCCACTCCCTTCCACACCAAGCTGGCCCAGCAGCGTACAGCTCTCAGCTAGTACATCCAGCAGGAAGCCATCGGCACCCGCATGCGCCGGTGGGACCGGCCCATTCATGACTTCCTGGCGCCTTATGTGCGCTGCGCTATCGCCCGCGTGACCGGCGACGATGTCATCCCCCAGGGAAGGGCAGCACCGCCGGGACTTGGACACGCTGAGCGGACTACGTCCCTCCCTTCCGTTCCCCTTAAACGCCCCCTTTTCAGTTCGCTCCCGCCTGCCAGGCCCGCCAGCCCGACAAGTCCCGTCTGTCCAGCGCCCTGGCCGAACACGCAACTGTTGATATCATTCATCCATGCATCAGGCCCCAACAAATCGTCGCCGACTAAGCGCGATCTTCCGCGGTGGAATTGAAACCTCGTTTATCGTCTTTCTCTTTTATTCAAATCTCTTGATGCGAGAATTCACAGCGAGTAGTGGAAAAGCAAGAGCCTAATGTTTGCCTTTAAAGATATCCTTACGGGTACGAATTTTCTGATTGCCATTATTTCCGCGCTGATCGGATGGGTGGTGTTTGAAAACTTGCGAAATAGGCTTTAAGGTTTATGACACGGTCGGCAGAATGCTGGGTTGAGTCCACATAAGGGCTGGAAAGTGGATGAGACGGCGGAGACTATAACAAAGTGTGCGGTGGTCGCCCTTGATGGGGCACATCAAGAACCAGTTCCCCTCGCGCTGTACAGAGCAGCGAATCGTAGCTGCATTCAAGTCAACTGACGATTTACTTGACGAAAAATAGGATGAGCAGCACCTCCTGAAAGGAAGCTGCTTCTCGAATTGGCTGGCACCAGACTATTTCTGGATTTGCGTCACGTCCCGGACGGCGCCGCGAGCCGCGCTGGTGGCCAATGCGGCATAAGCCTGCAATGCTTTTGAGACTTTCCGATCGCGAGCCAGAGGCTTCCACGCGGCAAGGCCCTTGGTCTCCATCGACTTCCGTCTTTTGGCAAGTTCCTCGTCGGGGACAGATACACGGATTACGCGCCGGGGAATGTCGATCTCAATACTGTCGCCTTCCTCCACCAGTGCCAGCGCTCCACCCTCCGCGGCCTCTGGCGAGATATGGCATAGGCAAAGCCCCGAACTTCCGCCGGAGAAGCGTCCGTCCGTAATAAGAGCGCAGGCCTTTCCCAATCCCTTGGATTTGAGATAGCTGGTTGGATAGAGCATTTCCTGCATCCCTGGACCACCCTTTGGCCCTTCGTATCGAATCAACACCAGATCACCGGGATGGATTTTGTCTCCCAGGATGGCACGCACGGCATCGTCCTGGCTTTCGAAGATGCGCGCCGGACCTCTAAATATAAGGTGATCCGCATCCACGCCGGCCGTTTTGACGATACAACCGTCTTCGGCGATATTTCCGTAGAGAACAGCCAGACCACCGTCCACACTGAAGGCATGTGCAGCGTCGCGGATCACACCATTCTCGCGGTCCAAGTCCAATGCCGCATAACGCGCGTTCTGACTAAATGCCTCCGTCGTGCGCACGCCACCGGGGGCCGCGCGATAAAACTCCTCAACCGCTGGTGACACGGCGCGCTTTATGTCAAGCTTGTCGATGGCTTCACCGAGAGTCGGGGCGTGAACCGTGCGAGTTGAACGATGGAGCAGTCCCGCTCGATCCAGCTCAGCGAGTATGCCGAAGATTCCTCCGGCACGATGCACATCTTCGAGATGCACGGTAGGCGCGGACGGAGCCACCTTGCACAGATTCGGGACACGGCGCGAGAGTCGGTCGATATCGGCCATCGTGAACGGCACTTCACCCTCTTGAGCCGCGGCCAGTAGATGCAGAACTGTATTCGTTGATCCGCCCATAGCGATATCGAGCGTCATCGCATTTTCGAAGGCCTCGAAGGTCGCGATGCCGCGCGGGAGCGCCGTGGCATCGTCCTGCTCGTAATAACGCCTCGCCAGATCGACGACGGCTCTGCCCGCTTGAAGAAATAATTCCTTCCGATCAGCGTGGGTGGCGACAACGCTCCCATTGCCAGGCAGACCAAGTCCCAGCGCCTCGACCAGGCAATTCATCGAATTGGCGGTAAACATCCCGGAACACGATCCGCAGGTGGGACAGGCGGAGCGCTCATATTCATCCACTTCCGCATCGCTAACCCTTGGATCTGCGGCGAGAACCATGGCATCGATCAGATCCAGGGTCTTGACGGTATTGCCATTCTGGATCTTGCCGGCCTCCATGGGGCCGCCAGAGACAAAGACGACTGGAATGTTCAGCCGCAGCGACGCCATCAGCATTCCCGGCGTAATCTTGTCGCAGTTGGAGATGCAAACGAGCGCATCCGCGCAGTGAGCATTCACCATGTACTCCACCGAATCGGCAATCAACTCGCGGGAGGGCAAGCTGTAGAGCATCCCGTCGTGACCCATCGCGATGCCATCATCGATGGCTATAGTGTCGAATTCCTTTGCAACGCCGCCAGCCCTTTCGATTTCTCTGGCGACGAGTTGACCGAGATCCTTTAGGTGAACGTGGCCAGGAACAAACTGCGTAAACGAGTTGGCAACAGCGATGATGGGCTTGCCGAAATCACCGTCCTGCATTCCAGTAGCGCGCCAAAGGCTGCGCGCCCCGGCCATGTTGCGTCCGTGTGTTGAGGTACGAGACCGATAAGGTGGCATGATTGATATTTTATCTCTCGCCGCGGTGATTCTGCATGAGTGCAAATCCCGTAACTATCGGAGTGCGCTTCATAAACAATCTCTTGAATCGAAGGACATTGATTTCACAAAGTAGATGGGAACTACTTAAACAAAGACGCCTTCATTGGCCGCGCTCTTGCGGCGACTTTATGCGTCGCAGACCTCTCTTAGCAAAGATGGACAAAAATCGATTCGTGCTTCGGCTAATGGCACATAGCAAAGAGGCCGAACGCAGATCCTTTAAGGTTACCCATGCCTCCACCGCCGCCTTTTGCACGAAAAGATCGGGGTCATGTTCTGCTACGTGCATTAAGCGCGGAACTGCCGTCCGAATGCAGTTCTCCCCAATAAGCCAGCAAACACGAGCCCTTGCCTCCGGCAAAGGGTGTGCGAGTGCGGCAACAAGTTTTTCTTCGTAGGAGCGAGGGTCCGCGCCCTGGTCGATTCCACAGTGCGGACATCGATCGATGCTTGCATCAAGTTCAGTCCAACAATGCGTACAGAAGGCAATCACCAAATCGCTCCGGGCCGGGAGTGGCTGTAGATTTCAAAGGGCAGTCAGTGCTTAGTCTCAAAAGTCTGTCACAGCGTTGAATTCCCGTAGACCACACTCCAGGCCATCAACTGGTTTAGACGAGTGCCGAAAGATCCCGTTCTAATCCGTTGAGTCGTTCAATTGCCAACTGTACGGCAGGAGTTCCTTCTTCTTTGACTTTCCGAGCCCGGCCAAGCGCCTGTTCTGCAATGCGGCTGATTTCATGCAGCAGCTTGCGGATCTCGACTTCCAAGCGGTCCCGGCTTTCCTGAATGCGATTGAGAACATCGTTTTGCGCGCGCGCGCTGTTAATTTCCAAAAGGTGCAGCAGAAATTCACGAGCTTCGTTTGTGATTACTTTGCGTGCACCCACAAGCGGCAAAAAGACGTCAGCGAGCCAGCGCAGCGGCGAAGGTGGTTGAGCAGTTCCGATGAAGTCCTCGAAAATGAACCTGGAACGTATGCGGAAGCCTTTCTCAGGATCGAGCGCATGGGGCATCCGTGTCAGTTCGCTAAGGCCCGCATCCACGAGCTTCTTCAGAAAGTTGTTTCCCATCTCTACAAATCGAAGGGCCACGGCGCGATATTGGCGCTCGCCCTCTTCCTGCTCAGGTTTGAGCCAAGGCATTACCCTGCGGCGCGAGATCTCCTGGGCGACGTGCATCACTCGGCACCGATAGTGCGGCCCAAAACCGAGGGAAACACTTCGTAGCTCCTCACCAAATTCAGATTCAGATTCCGTCCACGCAGAAGCGAAGAACCTCTTGTGCCTTTCTCCGAAGAGGTCCGAAATCCGGTGCAACTCCGCCATAAATAGGTAATCCAGTTCGCGCATGGAGCGCTCAGCCTCGTGGATAGTTTCCCTCATGAGCTCAATGCGCCGTTCGGATTCTTCGATGGGCCTCTGGAGCGCATCACGGTCCTCACTGATGATCGCCAGCAGTTGCTCGCTTAAGCGCTGGAGGCCTCGGTCGCAAGCCGCGCTAACGAGATTTCTGCCCGAGTCTTCAACGAGGTCATACAAGCTCGCCAGCAGTTTTTCCCAATCCCGCAGCGGACCGCGGCTTTCCATCCGCTCGGCGGCACTCACCTCAAAGACCTCACCCATCGGGCGATGCAGTCGCTTTTCCAGAATCTCGCGCGTGAACTTAACCGCTGCCGCACGCTCCGGATCGGTGGTGCGGTCGGCTTTGTTGATCACGAGGATTAAATCCTGAACTTGCTTGCCAACTTCTTCCACCAGCGCCAGCTCCTCGCCCGCAATTGGTGGATCGGCTCCGACGACAACCAATGCTGCGTCAATGTGAGGAATGAAAGCCTGCGTGGTTGCCGTATTTCCGGTGAAGACCGAGCCCAAGCCCGGCGTATCCACAAAGCACATGCCGGAGGACAACAGGGGGCTGGGCACGAATACCTCCGCGCCGTCCACGGCCTTTTTGTTTTCGGCGTTTAGCTCCTCGGTCACGTATTCCTTCAAGTCGGTCATCGCAACGTCCCGCCAGGCCCCGTCTCGCATGCGAACACGCGCGTGAGGTTTGTCGCCAAAGCGAATCACAGTAGGCACCGCCGTGACCGGAACAAACCCGGTCGGAACAACCTCGTGGCCGACTAGAGCGTTGAGCAGGGTAGATTTGCCCCGCTTGAACTGACCAACACAAGCTACATAGAAACGTCCTTCGGAAACCCGCGCTGCGAGCTCACGTGCTTCCTCGGCGACAGGCTCAGCCCCAAGTTCCTGAGCTAGTCTGCCGAGTCGCAGCAGTCGGGAGGCGCCGTCCATAGATACGGGTGTTTCGGTCGGAGGGCTGTCGTAATCCTGCACCGTCGAATTGCTCTTGAATTCCTGCATCTTTTATCACGCTTGCGACTGAACATCTTTCTGGGCAGGCCGGTTATTTGTTAGACCTTTGCCGATTCGTTAGTCGAAGTCCGCGAGTATCGAATGACTTCGACACGAGACATGGCGATGAGACCCTCCTCAACCATGATGTCAAGATGGGGAATCAGCTTTTCGATCTGTTCCTCACGGTCGATAATAGTCAGCATGATCGGCGCATCCTTGGAGAACGTCCAATGACTGGAATGGTGAATTCTGGTGCTGGCGCCGTACCCTTCGATTCCCCGATACACGGTGGCGCCGGCCATCCCTAATTCCATGCATTTAGACACAATCGCCTCATGCAGGGGTTTGCCCTGCCATTTGTCTCCTTCGCCGAAATGAATCCGCAACATGCGAGCTTGAAATCGGTCTTTCATGGTTGAGCCTCCTCTCATACAGAAGTGCCACCCACGATGTAGGAATACTGTGCCTGCGTGATGATCTGATGATTCAGACCAAAAAGTGCCGAGATGGTGCCGAATGTGAGGCCGGTTGACATCATCAGAGTGTAATATGCTCCAGCCTTGCCGTCGTATTTGTGTACCCGGACTGCGGGATATACAGAGACTGCCTTGGTGAGCGACTTAGCCGCAAACAGAACGAGCAGCGTGAACGGCGCGGCCATCAGCGCAGGAACCGAAACAAACGATCCGGCGCGAATGAAATAGAACGGCGTGAGCAATCCGAATGTGAGAGTACGCAGGCGGCGAATCAACGAATGGTCTTTTCCGACCGTTCCCGCCAACACCATGCCAATCATGTAAGCCGGCAGGACTGCCTCACTTCCAGCCCAGACGGCCAGGCCGCCCATGGCGAAGAGGAAGAACAGAAGGTACTTGGCTTCCAACTCTGAGACGCGCCCGCCGTACTTCTTGAAGAACCTCGGCGTAAGGAAGGGAAGCACGACGAAAACCACGATGGAAACCACCACAAAGATCAGTGTCCTGATGGTGAATGGAGAGAAGATGAGCCCCAGCGCAATCACGGTTCCCAGGTCGTTGAGGAAGCAGGCGGCGAGAATCGCCTTGCCATACTCAGTGACGTTGAAGCCAAGCTCCAGCATCACCGCATACACGACAGCCACAGAAGTCGTGGAAAGCGCTACCCCGCAGAGCCAACTGGGCATAATCGCCCAGTGCAGGATGTAATGCGTGATCGCTGTGCATCCGAGAAAAGGGCCGAAGAATCCTGCCAGGCCAATGATCGACGCTTCACTCCACTTGGTTTTGAAGATCGCCGGATCGAGTTCCGCGCCGGCCAGAAACGTCAGGACGATAGCCCCGGTTCCCGCCAGGAAAGTGATCCATTGCGAATTGCCGGCAAGGCCGCCCTGCGCAAAGCCGAAGAGCCCGGTAAGGAACACGCCGATGACCAGTTGCGCCACAGTTCCCACTACAATTTCGGAAAGTGCCGTCGAGATCTTGAACCAGATCGCCAACAGCGTCGCCGCCAACGCCAGCCCCACCCAGAGCGCACATAGAGCCCAAGTGTTCGTCATGAGCATGAACTCCTAAGTTGTCATTCAGGGAACTTGCCGGGACATAACTCCGCGACAGGATTCCCTGTCAGGAGTCATCATCTGTCCGGCCTATTGGAATGGACAGCGGTTAAGGGTGAACTCCCTCACCACACCAACACTTCAATAAACGCCCTATGGCGCTCAATGTCAAGAAGTTGTCTGAAGCAAATCGCAATTTCAGCGAGCTTGCCCAGATAGAAGTCCAACATATTATTTCTGATCTCAGCGGGAATGGACATTACTGACAGATGGTGAGAACAGATTCCACGCTGAGCCTTCTACAGTTGCATCTCACACTTCCATCGTGCAGGTCCATCTAAGGGTCCAATAAGGATTCCTTACAACTCTTTTCAAGCATTTACGGAGCCGTTCGTATCCTCTAACTTGTTGAAAATACGCAGATTATCGCTCTCATAACCCAAAGGTCGCTGGTTCAAATCCAGCCCCAGCAACCAATCAAATCAACATCTTATGCGCTGTTGACTGCATCCCATCAGGGATAGTTAGGGACAGATAACGGAGCCACCGCGCTTGGTGGCTCCGTTTCTTGTTTTAGATTCGAGGCTTTCCAGCCTATTTATGGACTTCATTTGGGGCAGTCTGGGCGAATCTGGTGAAGTGCATAGAATGGGATGTCTCCATCTTTGTCGGACCGGTGGTACCGCCGGTCAGGTAGTGGGCTGGGAGCTGCGTTTCCGGCGGCTCTGTTTGAGGCGGGAGCTGTCGCCGTTCATCTCCAGGATGTGGACGTGATGGGTAAGGCGGTCGAGCAGAGCGCCGGTCAGCCGTTCCGAGCCGAGGACCTCTATTCACTTTTGGAACGGCAGATTCGATGTCACCATCGTTGAACCCCGTTCGTAGCGCTGGCTGAGCATTTCGAAGAGCAGCTCGGCACCGGTCTTGGAGAGAGGTACGAAGGCCAGCTCACCGACGATCAGCAGTTCGTAGCTGGCTATCTGCTTCTGGAATCGCAGAGCCACGTCGAATTACGTTTTGCTCGTGCCGCTGTTGCCCAGCGGTTGCAGGTTCTCCTTGCAGGCGAGGAACCCATATCGCGCCAGTTCCAGCACCAGAGTCTCGTGGCCGAATTTTCCGGGACACGTCGAGGTTAGAGACCCTCAGCTTCAAAACGGCTCAGTTCTTGTTGTCTGATTCAGCCTGCAATTCAACTACGGTCGCGCGCCATGGAGTTGCGAGTTCCACTGAGATTCCATCGTCCATCAAGGCTCTGCCAGTCCTCGCTTCCACGTTCGTCCCGTCGTTCGCGATTCTGTATTCAGCAGCTGGATTCAGCCCGCGCAGTTTGAAAGTTTGTGACGCCAGGCTCTGCTCTAACCGGTACACCATCAGAACGCTCTTCTCCGCACTGGGTGCAACATATTGAATTGCCATCCATCCCCTGGGCGCATTGTGCGTGGGTGGCTCGGTTAGGTGATAGACATCCGACTGCACAATTGTGCTTCGAATTCTCTTGTAGAGAGCCACGTTATTCGCGGCATGCTGCAGCAGTTCAGGGGGCCAATCGAACACTTTACTGGAAATTCCGAACTGGCCGTTCATGGGGACTCGGAACATGAAGTCCCACCACTCCTGTGTATCCCTCGGCGAGACATCGCCTTCGACAGTGTCTCCAACCATCCAGTGATTACAGGCTCCCGGAGTGAACTCCAGGGTGCAGCCGTAAGCCAGTTCCACAGACGGCTTCGGCCGGACTTCGTCAGAAAGCCAGGTTGTGTTTGCGTGCGCCATGATTCCAGCATCGAAGCGTAGACCTCCGCTGGAGCAGTTTTCAATAATTAAGCCAGGGTGCGCAGCGCGCACCTCGTCCAACCACGCGTAGTAGCTGACCACTTGCTGATAGAGGATATCGCCTCGCCGTGAGTCACTCGCGGACGGGTCATATTCATCGCCAATCTCGATGTTGTAATCGATCTTCAGCCACTGGATGCCGTAGTCGTGGGCCAGCCTGTCAATCACAGACCGTGCCCATTGCCGAACTGCCGGTTTTGAAAAATCAAGTTGCAGACGGTCGCCCCGCTTTATCGGCTGACCATTGAACTTCAGGCACCAATCCGGATGCTCTTTGAAAACCTCGGAATCCACGCCAACATTCTCTATCTCCACCCATATGCCAAACTTCATTCCTAACTGCCGAACATAGCTTGCCAGTTCCTGAATTCCGTTAGGGAATGCGACAGAGTCCGCCTGATAGTCGCCCAGTTCTGTGTTCCAGTTCTTCTTGTTATACCAACCGGCATCGAGCACATAGACATCCGCACCCATCTTTGCAGCTAATGCGGCGCACCGTTTCATCTCCGCGATGGTCATCTTTCCCGGAAACGGATACCAGGAATTGAATTGAACCAGAGGAGGGTTATTGGCAGGATTCAGAGCAAATGCATACTCCCGCTGGTAACGATGCATCTGATTGGCTGCTTCATCGAGTCCCGCATCGGAACTGGTGAACGCAACTGCCGGCAGCGAGAAGGACTCACCGGCATTAAGTTTAAGTGCACCACCATAGTCGAATCGCATGCCGAGATCCACATTAAGATCCCGCTCCGTAAAGGAATGCTCTTCAACCAGGGGGTTGCGCGCAAAACCCATCTCCCAGTTCCCCGAGTAAGCGAGTTCCGCCAGATATCTTGTCCCGTTGCTGTGATTATGGAGGCAGAACCAGGGCGAATAATCATTCGTCGACCGCCCGCTCGTCGATGAGAATCGCCTGGTTCCGGGCCCGAGAATATCATTTCCGACCTGCCTCTCCTGACTCCACCCACCCCAGAGATAAGTTAAGTCATACTCGCCCGGGGGAAGACTCCAACTCAGGGATGGAAGGCGTTCCACGTGGAGGTCGCTGCTTCCAGTATTTACCAGGACGATTTTTCGAGTGATAACTCCTGTATCGCCCCATACCGTATAACTCTCCCGAATCTGCAACGGCAAGCGCCGGTGGCTAAGTACCAACTCCAGCGCATCCACGCCGGGTTTGATAGGTAGGATCTTTGCAGAATCCAGTTTGAGCTCAGATGGTGTAATCTCCTCTCCTTCGGCTTGTCCATTAATGTCATAGCGCAAGAGAGAAGTTCCAGCGGATCCGGGCGCAGTCCAGGGAGCGTGCGCAGCGGGGCCAAAGTAGCTGAGCGTAACGATGTCCTGCGCCACGCGAATCACGTATTCTACCTGGCCACTTACCATTTGCCAGCAATCGTCACTCTTGCTATAACTGATTCCGGCTTGTGCCGGAACAGACAATAAGCACGCGATAAACAGCAAAATGCCGGTTCGAATCGAATACATGGTACCCTCCATCTTTACCCGAAGCCCCATAGTATTCTCTCTTCTCTAAAATAAGTTCTGTAATACGAGTCACAGTCAATTCACACCCTTTAGTTCATCCCGATGCCGTGATCATGGCTTCCGTCGGATGTTTACCTCCATCAGGCTACATAGCGTCCTGAGTTAGACGCGCAGGCTTTGTTCCGTGGCTGCGTGGTGTCCGCCCAGCTCCACACACAATTGAGTTGCTCCATACAGAGGCGAATTAGTTTTCGGGTTTACCTTGGGCCGCGTGCCTCATTGTGTTCCAGTCTCCGCACCCGCTGTAGGCGCTCCTTGCATCAATGTCGACGAGGTGATAGGTCTTGTATTCTTTTTTGCTGCCACATACGCATGCTCATGCGTCTGCTTCAGATCCTTCAGTCTCGCAATCCATTCCGTTGCCTGCGTATTATCGCCGGTTTGCATGTAGGCGCGAGCCAGCAAATAGTAGGCCTCTTCCAGATCGGGATTCAGCACGATCGCTTCATTCAGTTCGCGGATTGCTTCCTTATGCCGGCCGGTCTTGGCTAACAGCTTGCCGAAAAGATAATGGTCCTCGCCATTTGCGCCAGGGAGCGCAACAGCTCGGGCGGCATATACCATCGCTTGGTCTGCATCGTTGGAGCGGTCAAAAGCCACCGCCGCACCATGTGCGAAGATTCGACTGCCCTGATCCAAATCCGATGCCTTCCCATAGGAGGCCGCGGCCTTTGCCATGTCCCCTTGCGCAAGGAGACAAAACCCCAGCATGTTGTGGGACAAGGCCAGAGATGGGTTCTCTAACGCTGCCCGTTCTAAAGTCGGAACCGCCTGTGCGGATCCGTTCACAATGATCTGAGCGATTCCCAGTAATAGATCGCGTTCTCCGGCTTCCAGTCCTTCAGCGTGGACACGCTGTATAACCGCCAAGGCCTCCCGGGCGTCATCATGTTGAAGTAGGAGCTTGCCCAATTCAATGCCATAGGCAGAATTGCCGGGCTCCAGCCGTATGGCCCCCTGGAGGTGACTTATCGCGAGCGCCAACTGATCCGGATTGCCGGATTCGATCATTCCAAGCGAATAAAGTGCCCGTCCGTTGCGGGGATTTTTCTTGGCCGCGAACTCGAATGCAACCCGGGCATCCTCTGTAGCACCTGCATCCGTGTAGGCCAGGCCAAGCAAATATGCAGTCTCTCCTGTGCTGTCATCGTTCTCGGCCGGCTTCAACAGGTCGATCGCTTTGTAGTCTTCCCGCGCTCCTAGATAAGCGCGCGCCAGCAGCATATCCGGTTCACGGCTCGGTCCCGATTGCGCGCGCACGCTTTCAAAGAGAACAATGGCCTGGGCATAATCCCCCGCCTCAATCAGAGCTGCTCCCACTTGTTGCCTTGCTTCGACAGAAGTTATGGTCAGCATCCGTTCAAGAATCAGCTGCGCCTCGTCTTTTCTCCCCATTGCGAGCAGATCGACCAACAAGTGCTGGCCTACACCGACGTCATCCGGACTTGACTTATAGGCGGCCTGCAAGTGCTCAATCGCTTCGGCTGTCGCGTGCGTTTCTTCAAGCAGAATGGCCAGGTTGTATTCCGGCTCCATCATGCCCGGTTGCGCCTTGACCACGATCTTCAATTGTTCAATGGCAGAATCAGCCTGTCCCGTGCGAATCAGGCTCAGGGCAAGGTTGTAGTGCGCCGGAAGCGCGGTCGAATCGATGCGCAGCGCCGCTTCAAGATCCACCACGGCTTCTCGGTATTGTTTCAACTGATTCTCCGCGATCCCCCGCCACGTCAGCGCGTCCGCGGAGCGCGGATTAGCCCGTACCGCCGCGCTGAATTGCACCTTCGCTGCTGCGGTATCCCGGTTGCGAAGAAGCCGGATGCCGCCCGCTATATAGGTCGCAGCAGGATCGGGTTTAGCGGCTGCTTCGAGTTGCACCGCGAGCCCCATCGTCGGCAGCGCTGTAAGGCTCGTCGCAGCCAGCAGCCCCGCGAGGACCCTGGTTCCTGCTGGCATGCTTATGCCCCACCACCGCCTCGTCTGCGCTCTTCGCATAGGTATCAACTTAGTTCGCCTTGCGCAGCGTCGTAAGTTTTCCCCCTTCCTGCACCAGGATGAACTGGTCGACCGCGATATTGTGCAACTGATCAACCGCCCCGCTTGGCCATTTGATCTCAAGCAAGTCGATAGTCGCCTTTTCTCCCAGTCCGAAGTGTATTCGCAGATCGTTCTGCGAGATATAGCTGCCCCCGCTCCGCACCTCGTCAATCTGCACAAGCGCTCCTGCCACGCACTTCACCCTGGCGCCAATCGCGCTTCGATTGGACTTGGTGCCAACGAGTTTGATGTTGATCCAATGGTTGTGATTCTGCTGCTTTACCTTGAGCAGCGCCGGTCTCGCATTCTGGTTGTTAATCACAACATCGACGCATCCATCGTTGTTCACGTCGCCAAAAGCGCATCCGCGGCCGGTTGAAGGTGTGGTGATGGCTGCACCGGCCATTTGTGAAACCTCTTCGAACTGGCCGTTGCCTAGATTCCTGTAGAGTACGCGAGGTTCCCGGTAAGTGGTGTCGGCGTGGATTCGTTCCAACTCCGGATACACATGCCCCGAAACATAGAGCAGGTCAACAAATCCGTCGTTATCCGGATCGAAGAAGCCGCATCCCCAGCAGACGAAATGGGTTTCCCTGCCCAATCCCGCGGCTCCGGTCACGTTTGTAAATGTGGCATCGCCATCGTTGTGGAAGAGATCCACACCTTCGTCGGAGAAATTCGTCTTGACAATATCCAGCCAGCCATCGTGGTCGTAGTCCGCGGCGGTTACGCCCATGCCGGCCTGCGTCATGCCGTTTTCGCTGAAACCCACGCCGCGCAGCAATCCCTCTTCGCGGAAAGTTCCGTCATGGTTGTTCATGAAGAGCAGCGCCGGCGTAGTGTCGCTGGCCATATAGATGTCGGGCCAGCCATCATTGTCAAAATCGGCCACCAAGACTCCCAGCCCGTAGAAGCCACTCTGCTTCAGTATCCCCGCTTGCGCGGAGACATCGGTGAAGGTGCCGTCTCCATTGTTGTGGTAGAGAGTGCTGGTCTCTCCGATGAGTCCGCGCGGACCGCAGTTCACTGCCAATCCGCGAAACATGCAGTAGGGATTGGTGCCTGGGTCCAGGGCATTCTGCAACGAGAAGTTGACATAGTGCGTCACGAATAGATCGAGCTTCCCATCGCGGTCGTAGTCCAGAAAGGCGCACCCCGTACTCCATCGGCCCGGCTCACCCGCGACCTTTGCTTTTCGGCCCACCTCGGTGAAAGTGCCGTCTCCATTATTGTGATACAACACATCTTCGCCCCAATAGGTGACGAAGATATCATCAAAACCGTCGTTGTCGTAATCGCCAACGCAAACGCCCTGTCCCCATCCTGAGCGCGTCAATCCTGCTTTTGTGGTTACATCGGTAAATGTGCCGTCGCGGTTATTGTGAAATAACTTATTAGTTGGCTGGTCCTGAGAAGCGGAGAGCTCAAAGCTCGAACCGTTTACCAGGAAGATATCCAGCCAGCCATCATTGTCATAATCGATAAAGGCTACGCCCGAGCCTGTTGTTTCGAGGATGTACTTCTTGCTGGTATCGCCACCGCATACCTGGAGGAAATCCAGATGCGCTTCACGGGCTACGTCCTGCAACGAGTAACCGAGCGGTGAACCCAATGCTCTGGTTGCCGACTTTGATGCGGAGGGCGTACTCAATTGCGCCAGACCCAAGTGTGATCCTGCCCGCAAGAACAACCCCGACCCTGCCATGCGAATGAATTCCCGGCGGTTCGGCAACAATGCACCAGCGATGCTAGTTGGCGGCTGTCGAGAAGAATCGACACATCGCCGGTTTTTGCTCACTTTGGCAATGCCTCCTCTGCAGCCGGCTTTCCGTTCATCAGCGCATTCATCTTGTTTTGAAATGTTTCGGCTCTTTCGGCCTGCAGGCGGTTGAAGGTCGCCATCTCCGCTGCCGCCTCCGGCATCTTCTTTTGTCCGCGATAGGCGAGCATCAGGACGTAGTGTGCCTGAGCTTCCTCGGGGTGCTCCGCAACCACGGCAACCAGCTGCTTTACAGCGGCGTCCGGATTGTGTTCTTCAAGCAGTATCCTGGCCAGACCTACTTCAGCTTCTACAAGATTTGGATCCAGCCTGGCAGCTTCTTCATACAGCGGCTTCGCCTTGTCCAGGTTATGGCGATGTACTTCTATATCCGCCATTGCCAAATCCGAAACGGCGGAGGCGGGATTGATTGCCTTCTCCTGGCGAAACTCATTCATCGCCTTTTCGTCCACCTCTTCCGATCCCTGGTGCAGATAGAGTTGTCCGATGCGGTAGTGCATCTGGGGCAGTTTCGGGTTATTCTGCAAAGCCAGAGAATACTCGCGGATGGCCTGATCGTAGTTATTCTGCGCCTCGTAGACCTCTCCGGCCAATTGATGAACCCGATAGGAATCCGGGTGCTTGGCCATCAACTCGCCTGCGCTTTCGTTCCACAGCCGTGTGTAGAGTTCTGCGGACTCATACAACACATCCGGGTCGCCTGGATAAAGCTGCTTCAACCGTTCCACCGTCTGCAGAGCCGGCAAGGGATCAGTGGCCCCAGCGGCGCATCCAAGCAGGGCCAATCCCGTCAGACGCTGCAACTTGCCTGCGGGCTCGCTGGCAAAGTATTTCGATAGGATGGGTATCGCCTGCTTGCACTGGCTCAGGTCGGCCTCGCTCAATCCGAGGAAAAGTTCTGCGCGCCTAGCGGCTGGATCGATGTTCAAGGCTCTCTGCAGTGCTTCGCCGGCCTGCTCTGCCTTACCCGAGCCATAGAGCAGTATCCCCAACCCGGTCCATGCCTGGCTATTTTGCGGGTCGAGCGCCAATATCTGGTGATATTCGCGTTCCGCTCCTGCCATATCGCCCGCGCGCAGAGACTGTTCCGCTTTGGCCATATGCTGCTGAAGCGAATTATCAGAAGAGCTTTGTCCCGAGAGCGAACAAGATGCGCTGAGTAACACGGTGAAACCCAACAAAACACTTCGACGCACCCATCTCGATCGCATAGGTCCACTCCGCTCAAGCCATGATTCTAGCTTGTCAAGAAATGCCGCCGCAACCGCAGCGCTTCCCCTACACAACGATGCCCCGTCGGATCGCGGCGGGGCATCGTCGGTTGTTCGATTCGCGTCTAGAACAAATACTTCAGCGCGAACTGTGCTATACGTCCGTCACCCGCACTTGTAAGCTGGCCGATATTCCCGTTGCCTATGGAGTTCGACGGGTTGCCAAAGTTCGGGTGGTTGAAGAGGTTGAAGAACTCGCTGCGGAACTGGAGCTTCCCAGCCTCGAGAATCGGGAACTCCTTGAACAGTGAGAAGTCCATGTTCACCCTGCTGGGGCCAAACAGCATGTTCCTTGACGATGTGCCGTAGGTTCCGTCGGCTGCCTGTGTGAACGCAGCCGGATTGAAGTAAGACGACACGCCGCGATGTGCAGGGCTGGTGCTCACGCCCGACACAAGGTCGGCGAACTCGCCACCGATACCGGTAGCCGCGGTATCGCCGTTGCTGTTGATCGAGTAGGGTGATCCGGTCTGGGCAATAAACACGCCCTGGTTTTGCCAATCGTTGACGATCCCGGCCAAAACGCCGTGCGCGGACTTCAACTTGGGCAGTTGGTAGATATAAGAGGATGTGAACCGGTTGCGAACGTCGTTGTCGCTCGGCCCATAGTTCTGCCTGAAATCCAGAGGATTCCGCGGGCCCAGGCCGCCCTCAGCGCCGTAGGAAACGAGGTCAAGGTATTTTCCAAAGACATACGATGCCATCAGGCTGAAGCCGTTTGCAAAGCGATGGTTGATGGTTACATCAAACGCGTCGTAGTTCGACCATCCCTGGTTGGCTTCTTCCTGGGTTTGGCCAAGGCATGGGTTAGCCAACTTGGTGACTTGGTTGATGCCGCAGTTTCCGTCGTAGGCAAACAGCCGGCGGTTGTTGATGGTGCTTTGGTTTTGGCTGAGGGTCTGAGTTTTATCGTAAGACGAGATGGGAGCGTAGTTGATGTCACGCGACAGGAACAGATGTGTTCCGTGGTTCCCAATGTAGGAAACGGTGACCACCCAGTTCTTCGCAAGCTCCTGGTCGATGGATAGGTTCCACTGCCCGGCATAGCCCTCATTGAAGTTGGGCGGCAGAACCGTCCCTTCAGCCGAGGTTGGCCAGTAGGGAGTGCCATTGATCGTATAGGACGGGCTGAACGCTGCGCGCTGGGCCGCCGTGCGAGGAATGATGAATGGGAACGGGTTGATCACGCCGGGGTTGATGTTGATGATGTCATACCCGGCTAACGCTCCCGTAGTAGGAACGTTGTTCGTAGGTATGGCCCCGTTGAGCTGGAAGTTTTCGTCAAACGGTTGCGCGGTCGAGTAGCGGTTCCAGGCAATCAGGCGAGCCTGATCCCAGAAGATGCCGTAGGCGACGCGGATTGACGTCTTGCCGTTGGCAAAAGGATCGATGTTGAAGCCGAGGCGCGGAGCCACGTTCTTCATGCGGTTGGGAACCATGGAGCGCGGGCAGCCCAGATCGCCATGCCCATCCGCCTTCAAAGACAGCGGAGGCCCGGGGAACGTAAATCCCGGAGGCGCCGTGGGATAGAAGGTCGACTGCGTTTTAAAGGTGGGATCGAAGCAAATCTGGTCGTTGAGGTTGTCCACCGGGGGCAGGAACGGCTCCCACCGGAAACCTGCGTCAACCGTCAGATGCCGGTTCACCTTGTAATTGTCCTGGACATACAGATCCATGGCCGTGTGCCGCAGGTCACTACGCACTTCAGTCTGCAGGTTGAAGTAGTTCGGCAGACCCAACAGCATGTCCGCCAAGGCGGTGGTACCGTTTCCGCCTTCTAGCTGATTTGGATCGGAGTATTGCCCTGAGAAGTTGAAAATGGGATCGGTAAAGTAATCCTCAATGCGGTTTACGGCCTCTTTGCGGAAGTCGCCGCCCACAGAGATGGAGTGCTTGCCGCGCACGTAGCTCAGGAAGTCGGTGTATTGCCAGGTCTGACGGTTTTGAATGAAGGTACCGTCACCGTTGTTGTTGGCGCCGCCGGATATGTTCACGTAGAACTCACTCGGGATACCGGCAGCTTCACTTCCAGGCATGCTGCCAAAAGTTCCCCAGCCATCCGAGACCGTGGTTCCACGATGATGGGCAACGCGGGTAAAGCCCGCGACCGCAGTGTTGATGAGGCGCGGACTAAAAGTGTGGTTCCAGTCGAGAACCACGTTCTGGTTGCGGAAGTATTTGTCGTGCGGCAGGTCCATGTTGCCGGCGCCATATCCAGTCGACAGATCCTGATTGAAGAAGAAGCGGCCAAACAGGAGATCTTTCGTCCCGAAGTTGTGGTCGATACGCGCCAGGTACTGATTCTCATTGAGGCTGTCTTCGTTGTCGGCTGAAGGCGCGTGGTAGGTGTATCCCACGCCGCCGTTATTGGGCGTGTACATCAGGAGCTTCGCAACCATCGCCTTGGCCACCGGGTCAATGCGGTTCGCGGGAATGAGTCCGTCGGTTGCGAACGGAGCTCCGGTCGTCGGATCGATGATCGAGCCGGCTGGAAATAGAGCGCTCCCGTCACTGGTTGAATTGGGGTTCTCAGATGCCGTAAGCACCTGTCCGATGGTGACCGTCTCGTCCTTGCGTTGCCTGGTCCCCTGCCAATACCCAAAGAAGAAGGTCTTTCCCTTCAAAATCGGTCCACCGGCATAGCCGCCGTACTGATTCAGCTTCAAGGCAGGCTTCTGCAGCCCCGCGGGATCAAAGTAGTTGTGGGAGTCCAATACCGTGTTGCGGAAGAACTCGAACACGCCGCCGTGGAAGGAGTTGGTTCCAGCCTTTGAGGCGGCGTTGATGAGGCCACCGGAACTGCGCCCATATTGCGCGGTGAAGTTGCTGGTTTGAATGTCGAACTCCTGGAGCGCGTCCGGAGCCGGAAATACGGGAGCGACCGACAGATAGGAATCCGTCATGTCCACGCCGTCCAGGAGGTAGTAGTTCGAGCCCGGACGGTTTCCGTTCACGACTACACCCTCATGCTGGCCTTGCCCGTGCGCCACGCCATTGTTGTCGTAGGAGACACCCGGCATGATGTATTGCAACTGCAAGGTGTCGCGGCCATTGAGCGGAAGGTCGACAACACGCTGTGCGTCGATGACCTCGCTGATGGTTGCATCCACCAGGTCTACGTTTTGCCCGGTGTCGCCTGTGACCTGCACGACCTCGGTATTTGAACCGACTTTCAAGTGGGCGAGAACCGAAATGTTCTGGTCAACCTGAAGAACGATTCCTTTCTGCAGGTAGCCTTCAAATCCTGTTGCCTCTACTTTCACCGTGTAGTTCCCGACGGGCAGAATCGGGAAAGTCACGTCACCGCCGTCGTCTGAAATGGCGGCGCGCGACTCGTTCGTACCTTCGTTAATGACTGTTACCTTCGCTCCCGCAACCGGAGCTCCGGAGGGATCGGTAACCGTACCGACAATCTTGCCTGTCGGTCCGACGGCATGGGTTGGAATTGTCGAGCAAACCAAGGCCAAGAATGCCACGATGGCCCAAGCTGCCTGACGCGTCAAAAACCTCTTCATGGTTGTCTCCTAAAATCCTAAAAGAAGTGACCGTGTTTTTGTCAGTCCGCAAACAGATCTCGCACAACTGTGAATGCCCAGTTTGTTAGACCTTCATCTTTCATTGGGCGAGAAGTGTTTGCTGATACGGCTCCGAATCCACTTCACATCAAGGATTCCGTGTTGTTTTTTCTCTGACTTCGTTCTACATTCCGAAAACGTTGTCCAAAACTATTCAGATCTTCCTATTCATGCGGACTGGAACGAGTTGTTTCAAACCGGTCCGGGAAAACGCTTTCTGGGCACCGTTCATCGAATCGCCCGAAATATACGCACCCGGAAAGTCATTGTCAAGGCTTTTTCAGGTTTGGGTAATCGTTTTCACTGACAAGGCGAATTTATCCTATCAAACTCGCAAGAATTACTTGAAAATCAGCCGCATAGAGCCACCCCAAAAGGCGCCTCAGTCCCTGCCCGTCCCAACGGGCGATTCCCAGGAACCGGTAGATCGACACAGGGGGTGGAGGAAGTCAGATTTCTCCCCCAACCCCGCATCGGAGCGGCTCAAAGGCGCTATTGGTCCAGAGTCAGGATGCAAGCCATCATCTTGCGTGGGAAAATGACGCTGATTCCGTCCCCTTCTGTTTCAAGTCGTATGCCCTGGTCGCTGGGATAGAGGATCTTCATCTTCGGATCCGTCCTGGGAAGATGAACTCTCTCCTCACCCTTCAAGCGCCATACGGCGATGAAGTTGCTGTGCGGTGAGCGCATGCCGAGAGAGATCGGGGAGATGGTGTCTGTCATATCGGGCAGGCCAAGCGGGTAATAGGGCACGGCTGACCCGATATGAGGCCGAATTCGTTCCTTATAAATTCGCAGGCCGTTCTTTACCTGCGCAAAACTGGCCGGGCTCAACTCCGCCAGGTGACCGCTCTGATGAATCCTGAACAACATGGCGTTGACCAGGTTGAAGGTGGCCGCGTCCGAGTCGCCATTGGCCAGTTGGTAAGACCAGATGGCGAGCTGCTCGGGCAGCACGGCGGCCGATTCGCCCACCTCGATGGCAGGGTAGAGACGGTAATCCTCCTGGTCACTTGAGGACTGGAGTTGCAAGTGCGAAAGCATGGCATATTCCATCCGCCCCCCGCCGCTTCCGCAGTTCTCGATGGTCAAATCGGGATAACGCGCCAGAACTTCGTCCAGCCATGCAAGGTGTGCCCGGTTGTGTTCCAGGAGTCCCTGGCCGGGGCTATCCGCTTGATACTCCGTCCCTTCGAGGCCGTCGACGTTGTAGTCCATCTTGATGTATCCCACCTTGTACTCCCCGACCATGCGGTCCACAACACTGTGCAGGTATGCGCGCACTTCAGGGTTGCGGAGGTCGAGTAAATAGCGTGAATGGTCTATAACCCGTTTGCCATGCCGCTGGAAGAACCAGGCGTCAGGCTTGTTTTTCAGTGGAGAATGAATGCCGATCACTTCAGGTTCGAGCCACAGTCCCGGCACCATTCCCTTGGCCCTGATGCGGTCCAGCACCTCTTGAAGACCGCCGGGGAAGCGTGTCTTGGATGGCTGCCACGCCCCAACGGATCCCCACCAATCCTCATTCAACTCCGCATACCAGCCGGCATCGATCACGAAGTACTCACAGCCGGCCGCTGCCGCCGCTTCGATCAACGGCAGTTCCTTGGCAGTTGTCGGGTCACCTTCCAGACAGTTCATATAGTCGTTGAAAATCACGGGGAGATTGCGGGTGTCGGCGCGCGGGCGAAGGCACGCGGCACGACGGTACCGGGTCAGGGCGTCGACCGCCTCTTCAAAGCTGCCGCGGACACATCCGACCGCCGCGGGAACAGTCGTATACATCTCCCCGGGGCTGAGGACCTTCCACGCGTGACCATGGAGCTCGTCCGGGCCGCCGATATAGGCGTAGACGGCCTTGTCCTCGGTGTTCGCAAGCTCCCAGTGCCAGGTGCCGTTATGTTCAATCTGCCAGAACCACGTGACGCCTAGCTCGGTGTTTTCGATCACGCCCATGGGGAGATAGCGCTGCGTCGACCAGGTGCCGATGCTGTCGAATGCAGCCGGCGAGACCGTAAAGTTGCCATTGTCTATAAAGCCTGCCCGCGAGGGCTTCACCGCCCGCCATTGCGCCTCGGCTTGCCAAGTATTTTGCGCAAAGTGGATGAGAAGTTCCTGTTCGAACCGGCGCGGCGAGGCCAGATTGTAGAGCATCGCCGAACTGAGGTATTCGATGCCCACATTCTGGTGGCCGCGATTCGTCACCCGTGCACTTCTGCGTACCACCGGCAGATTCGCGAAGGTCTCATAGATCGACTCAACCTCCAAACCGAGCACAGGATCTGACTGATGGATAGTAAAGCGTTTACCGAGCGCCGTAGAAACTTCACTCTTGCCCGTGTAAACCAACCTCGAACCCGGAGTTCCTCCCGTCAATTTCAGGCCATGATGGTCGTTTGGATCCTCGCCCGTGCAGTGCAGGGACGTCTCGATTCCTGAAATCGCGGTCGGTGCAGGAATATCCTTTGGCGGAGCAATCCCCGGCGGCAACAGCGTTCTGGAGCGGATTCTCTTGTCAAGAAATTCGAAGGAAAACACCATGCCCGGCGCAGCCCATTCAAACGGCTCAAAGACCGGCGGAGAGAGCACGCCGTTGTCCTGACTCTCTTCGTGACTTGCAGCAGCCAACTCCGAAGCATACGCCCGCAGCTTCGAAGTGAGCGCGCCGGCAGTGAGCATCCCCGTACCTTGCAAGAACAATCTCCTGTCAATTCCAGGCATTTCGTTTCTCCTGTTCGTCCATCGCAGCGATCGCCAATCTGATCTGGCAAGTCATACTACATCCCAATCCGTCGCTGCAACAACGCGAGTCGCGGAGGAACCGGAGCGACATATGAAGAGCCAACCTCTCTTTGAATGCGATTTCGATGTCCCGGCAGGAGGTGAATTTCTGCTTTGTTGGGTGCCTCGTTCTTTGGCGGATTCATTCAAATTGCGCAGGCCGGATCCTGCGCAGGTGTGCAATCCACTGTTCCTCTTCGCCGGGTCCGCGGTGCAGATATCCACTGAAGATGGGACCGGCCCTGGCGAGGCGCAGGAAGCAGAGAATTGACAATTTCTTTTGCCGATCACTATATTTGTGTCGCTCGCGGGCAGCGAGCTATGGAGGCCCGCAATCGCCCGCCACGGGAAAACGTTTGCCAGAACTTGACCTTTGAATCACAGCTCCATTCACCGGCATTCTCCAGGAGCCCACTTCCATGCTGAAACCTCTTTTCTTCGCTTTGACTCTCGGTCTTTGCACATGCTCACTTGCTCAACCCAACGCCCAATCGAGCCTTGATGGCTTTTGGCAATACACCGTGCCCAACGGCGGCACCACCTTTTTCGCGTTGAAGCAGTCGGGCGAATCCATCACCGCGTCGGAAGCGGATTGGAAGATGCCGTTGACCGGCACACTTCAAGGCAACAAACTGCACCTTACCGTGAGTGCCAAGTTCGGCAACGAGACCTTTGAGATTCTTTATGAAGGTGTCCGCGAGTCCGCTGACAAATTTGAGCTCAATGAAAAGGCGCCTGGGGTCCGCCCCGGAGAGGTAATCGAAAGAAAGGGCACTCTGCAGCGAGTTAGCCGCGAAGTGGTCTATCCGGAACGGCTGTCCCTGCCTCCGCTCGCGGACCAACCCGACAACGGCCTCGTCCGCACGCCGCCTATGGGCTGGAATAGCTGGAATCATTATCACGACCAGTTTGACGACGCTACCGTACGGCAAATGGCGGACGCCATGATCTCCAGTGGAATGGCTGCAGCGGGCTACAAATACATCATTGTCGACGAAGGCTGGTCCAGTTCCCGCGATGCCAACGGAAATATCGTCGGAAATGCGCGCTTTCCCGATATGAAGGCCCTGGCCGACTACGTTCACTCCAAGGGTCTCAAGATCGGCATCTACTCCTCGCCCGGGCCACAGGTTTGCGGTGGCTATCAAGGAAGCTACGGCCACGAGGAACAAGACGCCAAGACTTTCGCTGACTGGGGTTACGACTACCTGAAATACGATTGGTGCGGCGCCAGCCGCATCTATCAGCGCACCCCGGCAGATCTCGAAGGAGCCTACCAGAAAATGGCAGCAGCACTCGCCAAGACGAATCGCCCTTTAGTCTTCAGTTTGTGTGAATACGGATGGGGTGATGTGTGGAAGTGGGGCGCCAAGGCTGGTGGCAACCTCTGGCGTACGACCGGCGATATCTCCGACCACTGGGCATCCATGGACCGAATCGGGTTCGCCCAGCTTGACATCACACAATTTTCGAAACCCGGTCACTGGAACGACCCGGACATGCTGGAGGTGGGCAACGGCGGCATGACCGCCGACGAATATCGCACCCACATGAGCCTTTGGGCATTGCTGCGGGCGCCATTGATTGCCGGAAACGATCTGCGCACCATGACGGAGGAAACCAAATCGATCCTGATGAACGCTGAGGTCATTGCCATCGATCAGGACCCGGAAGCATTGCCGGTACAGCGCACTCCACCGCAAGCCACATCCGAAGTCCTGGTTCGCCCGCTCGCCAACGAGGCCGTTGCCGTCGGGCTGTTCAACCGTGGCTCCGCGCCGGCGCAAATCGGCTTTCGCTGGGACAGCCTGCATCTCAACGCCAACCTCGGCGGTAAGTCGCTGGAAGCCCGCGACCTCTGGAAGCACGAAGGCATTTCGGTAACCGGCGACTCCTACACGGCAACCGTACCTCCACATGGAGTTGTACTGGTGCGCGTTGCCGTTAAGCAGTTCGGCACGTTCTAAACCACCGTGCCTGTGCGACCGGCGTGAACCAAGAATCCGCGCGCCGGTTGAGTATGTGAGAATGTTGCACTCTTGACGCGAGGGACGTGCGCGTTGCGGCGTCGCTTAGGGGATCATGGCAAGAATGTCATATAGTACACTGCCCCCTGGTGGAGACCATCCTTGTTTGCCCGCGCGCTTTTTTCGTGCTTCTTGATCTTCTTTTCCCTGCTCGCGCCGTGCGGATGGGCCCAGACCGCTCAACCTCAGAAGGGCGGATCGGGCGGAATGGCCACCGGCGGCGTCTTCAAGCCGGTCTTTGATTCCACGCACCGCCCCATCACCGCTGGCGGTACGGTCAAGACAGGCCCCATCGTTTTCAAGAATATTGCCGAGCAGGCTGGCCTTACCAAGTGGCGTCATACGGCAGGAACACCGGAAAAGAACTTCATTCTTGAAGCCAAGGGTGCCGGAGTCGCGCTACTTGACTATGACAACGACGGTTGGCTTGACATCTACCTGGTGAACGGCTCGACCTACAAGGCCCTGGATGGCCAGGAAGCGCCACCGCGGGCGGCGCTATTTCATAACAATCACGATGGAACCTTCACCAACGTGGCAACCCAAGCTGGCGTTACGAATGACCGCTGGGGCTACGGCGTTGTCGTGGGCGACTTCGACAACGACGGTTGGCCGGATATCTATGTAACGAACTTCGGGAAGAACCGCCTCTATCACAATAATCACGACGGAACATTCACCGACGTGGCGGAGAAGGCCGGAGTGGCCCTTGGCAGTTGGTCCACCGGCGCGACGTTCGGCGACTACGATGGCGATGGCCGACTCGACCTTTTCGTCGCTGGCTATCTTCGGTATGACGTCAAGAATCCTCCCGCCCCGGGCTCCACCAGCGTCAATTACAGTTCCTGCCAATTCCGGGGCACGCCGGTGATGTGCGGCCCGCGTGGAATCCAGGGCGAGCACGACCATCTCTTTCGCAACAATGGAGACGGCACCTTCACCGATGTCAGCGCGGAGCTCGGCGTCAGCGATCCGGACGGATATTTTGGCCTGGGCGCACTGTTTGTCGACGTGAACAACGATGGCAAGCCCGATCTCGCCGTTGCCAATGACTCGTCGCCGAATTATCTCTACATCAACAAAGGGAACGGCACTTTTGACGATCGGAGTTACCTGAGCGGCTATGCTCTCAATGGTGACGGGCGCGAGATGGCAAACATGGGCATTGCGGCCGGCGACTACGAAAACAATGGGCACCTTGATTTGGTGAACACCACGTTTTCCGATGACAATGACGTCCTGTTTAGAAACGACGGCACCGGTATCTTCACTGACGTCAGCTATGAATCGGGTATCGCGCAACCCACCATTCCATTTGTCGGCTTTGGCGATGGATTCCTCGACTACGACAACGACGGATGGAAGGACCTGCTGATTGCCAACGGTCATGTCTATCCGAAGGTCGACAAACACCCCGAGTGGGGCACCACTTACGCTCAGCGTCCGCTGCTCTTTCATAACTTGAAGAACGGAAAATTCGAGCTGGTTCCCGCAGTCGAGGGAACGGGACTGGCTGAGCTAAGCGTGGGCCGCGGCGCCGCATTCGGAGACATTTTTAACGACGGCAAAATCGATGTCGTTATCAATAATGTCGACGGAGTTCCCACGCTGCTTCGCAATGTGAATCCAGATCATCACCACTGGGTCGAGTTGAAGCTCACCGGCGGTCCTCGGGGCCCCCGCGACGCAGTAGGCTCGACTGTTTACCTTAACGCGGGCGGCATTCGCCAGCGGGGAGATGTGTTGAGTGGCGGCAGTTACCTCTCCTCCAATGATCCTCGCGTCCACTTTGGGCTGGGGGATGCCTCAAGTATCGACAGTGCCGAGATTCACTGGTCCAGCGGAGAGAGAGAATCCATCAACCTGCCCGCTCCTGATCGCATCTATACGGTCACTGAAGGAAAGGGCATCACGTCTGCCCTGTGCGACGGCAAAGTCTGCTCCGTAAAAACAAGCAGCAAGCCCTGACAAGCTGATGTTCTGGCGGCGATCCGGGATTCTGTACCAATCGCAACTAGATATCCTCGGTCAATGGTGAAGGGTACGGGCTTCAACCCCTGAAGGAGCACTTGCGCTGGAACAAGACTTGTTCGTCCTTATTGGCCCTTCGCCCCCGTTCCCTCCAGATATTTCCCCGCAAACTCCAGAAATGCCGCCCAGTTCGGCACCGGCGTATGGCCGCCCGGATGCTGCCGGAACCCCAGATCCCCATCCATCAGCCCCGTCTCGATCGGCGGAAACTGTTGCGTTCCCAAGTCTTTTTTCCCCAGCAGCCGGTACACCGGCCCCGCCGCCACCTCGGCCACGAACATCCCACGCGCATCCGCCCATCCGTCCCCTGGAGATTTGCCCGGCTCGTCTCTTACGCTTGAACCGGCACCCACAAACACCGGCCGTGGCGCGCACAAGGCGATCAGCTCATGGTTATCCACCGGCAGATCCCCGGGGTTCAGCGGCCCCGCATACTTCAGCAGGTTCCCGGCCATCCATTGGTAGAGATACACGTTCATCAGGTGGCTCAGCGGCTCTCCATAAATGTGCCGGTAGAGCTTCGCTCCGCCCTCGCCTGAAGAACTGCTGTACACAATCGCGAACCGCGGGTCGTAGGCCATCGCCACCAGCGCCGTCTTCCCCAGCCGCGAGTGCCCCTCGATCCCCACATGCTTTGCATCAACGCTCTTATCCGTCTCCAGGTAGTCCAGCAGCCGGCTTGCTCCCCAGGCCCAGGCCTTCAACGCGCCCCAGTCCTCCACCCCGCGCGGCTGCCCTTTGTTCATCAATCCAATAATCCCCTCTGTCAACCCCCCGCCGTCGTCCGCCTGAAAGCTCATCGGCGAAAGCACCGCAAAGCCCCACCCCTTGCCCAGCACCTGGCGTTCCCACGTCTGCCCATAATCGCCCAGCGCGCCCGAAGTCGTGTCGGAAAGCGGTCGCGCCAGCGATGCCTTGTACTCACCCGCAAAGGCCAACTCCATCATCACCGGAACCGGCCCCGCCGCAGCGGCAGGGACGGTGAGCGTCGCGTCGATCGTCACCGCGATCTGCGGATAGCTGGAGTTGTCTACGTGCCCTGCCAATCGCTTGGTCACCACCGCCACGCCGCCCATCGTCTCCGGCGTCCTGCTTACCACCTCCCAAGTGACCTTGGGCAGATCCGCCGGTGTCCGTCCCAGAACCTCGCGGTCGTAGTCCTCCACGATCTCTGGCCGCCGCTCCTTCCACCACGCTTCTGCTGTCGTCACAGATTTGCCGTTCTTCTCCACCAGCACGGCGGGCAGCTTGGGATATACATTGGCCTTCGCCTCATCCCAGTTGGCATCCTTTTCCTCGCCCGGCCGCAGTTCCTTGATCCCCAGCAAGTCCATCAGCCGCCGATGATCCTCCGGCGCCGTCAAATGAACCGGGGGAGACGCGGGCAGAGGCGGAGCCGTCTGCGCAGCCAGCCCCCTCGTGCCAGCAAGAACCACAAGAACCACCGCCATCGAGCCACGCGCAACCGCCCACAACCCAACCATGACCTTCCTCATTTCCACCCCCGCGCCCCGCCGGGAGTCCTTCCCAAAACCAAAGAACTCAAGTCCTGCCGCGGAATGCCGATGAACCGAACGAATCACCTCTTTGGCTAGCGCAGCAGTGCCGAAGCAGACCACAAAATCGGGGCCTGTCCGTGAAAGTCCCCGTTTTTTGCTTGCGCTCCAGATGATACTCCAGATCGTTCTGCTTTCCAGTGTCTTCGCAAACGTTGGTCACGTTGTTTTGATCCCGAAATGCCGGCGCAAAGTGTTGTATGGAAATCTGCGCCGTCATTTGGGCGAGGTTTTCCGAAATCTGGCCGCGCAGAAGGAATGCCGGATCGAGGAAGGGCATCTTCTGGCCGACCATGTCCACATGATGATCTCGATTCCGCCGAAGTATTCCGTGTCATCGGTGGTGGGTTTCATCAAGGGCAAGAGCGCAATTTACCTGGCACGAGTATGTGGAGAACAGAAGCAGAATTATGCCGGCCAAAGCTCCTGGGCACGCGGATACTTGGTATCAACGGTCGGTCGCGACGAGGTCACGATTCGGGATTACATTCACAACCATGAACAGGAAGACAAACGGCTAGATCAGCTGAACATGTGGCGAAAACCTGCCACCGACAAGGTGGCCCAACACAACCGGGGCCGCGTTAGCGACCCCGCTCAAGCCCCTTTGAGCGGCTCACAAAATGAAGCGCTCGGCTCTGCCGGGGGTAATCTCACCAGAAGCCGCATGAGGCGATATTAGTTCGCTTGTATAGATTCTTCATTGGGGGGCCACGTCCGCTTGATACGAAGTCACAAAATCCGAGGCTTAACCGCTTAGATGAACGGATTGTCATGATCGCGTCGGGTGACCGTCATCTGGCTTCACTATGCTGAAAGTGCAGTATCCAATGCTCTTTGCAAAACCGTCATGCGACCCCAAGAGATGAACAAATCGTCATTGGGGAAGTCACCTCTCTTTGCTCTCCAAACAGGTTGCAGCTTCGTCTCACCTGTGAAATGCAGAGCATCGAGCTCGCTCACACAGCGCAAGGGATGCTTGCCATTCCCCGACACTTGCAGTGCAAGACAGGAACCGGATGAGTATAAGTGTGCCAATTGCGCCTACCACGATCACAGCGAACCCAACGCAGTTCGCGGATGCCTTCAAAACCTTTCTACCTCTGCCTGCAACGCTCGACCAGCCTTTCGAAGAGGCGATCCGCCATGTGCTAGGCAATCCCGGCAGCCTGATCCGCCCTCGGATGGTCTACCAGGTGGGAACGGCGTGTGGCCTGGATCAGGTTCCTGCCAAGGACCTTGCCATCGCGCTCGAATACTTCCACACGGCATCGCTGGTCTTCGACGATCTGCCGTGCATGGACAACGCGCTTGAGCGTCGCGGTGTCCATTGTGTGCATTTCGCATTCGGAGAGGCGGGCGCAATTCTGACCGCGTTGGCGCTCATCAATCGAGCTTATGCGCTCACGTGGCGGGCCATCTTCACAGTTTCGAGGCAAAGACAGGAGCGATCGCTGAAGTACGTTGAGGCATGTCTTGGCGTGGAGGGGCTACTCAATGGGCAGAGTCTCGATCTCAACTACACAACATTGCCTCACAATCGCGAGACCACAGAGAGAATTGCACGGGGAAAGACAGTTTCATTGATTCGGCTGACGCTGGTTTTGCCGGCCCTGCTGGGCGATGCTTCAGAGCGGGAGATCCAGCTGCTGGAGCGCATTGCCCTTTACTGGGGTCTCGGGTACCAGATGGTCGATGACTTGAAGGATCTGCTTGGGAGCCCCACCGAAGCAGGAAAGACCGTTGCCCGTGACCTCGTCCTCGATCGGCCCAATGCCGCAGCCGTACTGGGAGTTCATGGAGCAGTCAACCGGCTTACTCGCTTTATTCGCATTGGTGACAGGGCACTCAGCCGACTCCTGAACACGAGACGGGAAATGTCATTTCTTGAAAATCTGAGGAACGAACTCGAGGAAGAGTTGGTTCGTGTCACCCAGAATGCGCTTGAAAGAAACTCCGGAGAACGGTTGTGATTTTTCTGACTCTGATTTTGACGAATCTATGCCGTCATCGCATCCGGTCGCTCATCAGTATTGCCGGCATCGCGTTCAGCGTGGCGGCCATGCTCACGGTGGTCACTATCCTGCAAGGCGCAATCGGCATGTTTTCTGGAATCCTTTCTAGCGACAGCGAGATCATCGTGTTTGAGCGCAATGTCTCCGATCTTTTCTTCAGCAACGTTCCCGCCGCGGCATTGAACGAGATCACAGGCTGGCCCATGGTATCGCACGCCGACCCAGTGCTCTTCGGTATTGTCTCCAGCGCCGACCACCCCATTATTACGTGCTTTGGCGTCACCGCTTCCGATGCGCGCATCCGCAACGCCACATGGATACAGGGGAATTCCAGCGTATTCGCGCAACACTCCGACGACGTGGCGCTCGGAGAGCGCGCCGCGGAGTTCCTAGGCGCGAAAGCCGGCGATCATGTCCCCATCGGTCACGGGATCTTTCACGTTATCGGGATTCTCAAGACCGCCAACGGCTTCGAAGACGGAGGTGTGTTCATGCCTCTCAGCTCCGCACAAAGCTTCTTTCACAAGGAAGGCACCTCATCAGTGATCACCGTCAAGCTGCTCAATAAAGACGATGCTGCAGCCCTCAAGAGCATAGTCAGGAGCAAATTTCCCAACCTGGTTGCCCTCGAAGACACGGAGTTCACGCGATCGTACTCGCAGTTCAAGATTCTCAAGGCAACAGCATGGGCAGTGGGTGGATGCGGATTGGTGCTGGGCGGCCTGGGTGTTGCAAACACCATGATCATGTCGGTCTTCACGCGAATTCGCGAAATCGCAATTCTGCGCGTCAACGGCTTTTCACACCTGCAGCTTGCGATGATGATCTTCGGCGAATCCGCGGTTGTGTCTTTCCTTGGGGCTCTCTCCGGGTTGCTAACAGGCACCTGTCTTCTTTTGATTCTCAAGCAGGTTCCCGCTCTTCACGGCTATGTCGATGTGAGCGTCGATCCCGTGGTGATGCTGATTGTCATCCTGCTCGCCTTGGCTACCGGCGTCGCCGGGGCTCTTTACCCGGCGGCCTATGCCATGCGGATCCGTGCGGTGGAGGCGCTGCGCTTCGAATGAGTCTGTCTGGGGCGCAAACCGGCAATCTGGGGCGCATTGTCCTTTCTGCGGAGAATGTGTGGAAGAGCTACGACGATGGGGCAATCGCAGTGCTGAAGGGGGTAAGTTTTGAGGCGATCGAAGGGCAGACAGTTGCGCTATGCGGCCCATCGGGTTGCGGCAAGAGCACACTTCTCCATCTGTTTGGCGGTCTCGACTCGCCAGACAAGGGTCACGTTGCCGTCAATGGCACGGAGATCAATCGTCATTGCAATCTGTTGCGCTTGCTCAGACACGAAGTAGGTTTTGTCTTTCAACTGCATAACCTGATCCCCGATCTAACGCTGGAAGAAAACTGCCTTATCCCCACAGTTGCAGCCGGGATAGATCGACGCACAGCGCACGCCCGGCTCCAGCAACTTGCCGATCGTACCGGCTTGACGCACCGGCTGGACCATCGCATTCAGAAGCTATCCGGTGGAGAGCGCCAGCGCACTGCGCTTTGCCGGGCGCTGATGAACAAGCCGAAGATCCTTCTGGCAGACGAACCAACCGGTTCGCTCGATGAAGGAACGAGTGTTCTTGTTTTTGATTTGCTGCTCGATGTTGTAGCTACCGAGGGAGTGACACTGGTGATGGCAACGCACGATCGCGGCCTAGCCCAGCGCTGCGACCGTCTGCTGGAAATGCACGATGGAAGGATTCATGAATCCGTATACGCTCGATGAGTCTGAGCGGTACACTCCGCGAGTCATTGCAGGCACCGCTTGGCATAGCCTGCTATGGCTTGTTATTGCGAATTCCGTTGGGGTGCTGATTGCGATTCTGCTGCTCTTCCCAGGGCTGAACAAGTTCCTTGGTGAGTGGACCTATGGCCGATGGGTCATGGTGCACATGAATCTCGAGCTATACGGCTGGACCGCACTTCCGCTGGTTGGATTTCTGTTCAAAACCTACGGCTCCGATCGCGGTCCCATGGCAGATTGGTGCCGGCCGGTCCTCTGGGTATGGTCCACGGCTCTCACCGCAGGTGCATTCTCCTGGCTTTCCGGCCACTCCAGCGGCAAACTCTTTCTGGACTGGAGCGGCTATGCACGCGTGCTCTTCCCTGCGGCACTCTTCGTGCTCTGGCTTCTCCTGCTCGTGTCGCTCATCCGCAGCCGCAACCGTGCGGAGAACGCATCTCTCGCTGCCTGGGCCACAAAACTGCTTGGTCTCGCAATCCTGCTTGCGGTTCCCTTTCTCATTTATGCCGCGGCCGGTCTCAACCGCTATCCACCAGTGAACCCCGACACGGGCGGCCCCACCGGCACAAGCCAATTGGAATCCTCGCTGGCCATTGTCGCTATTTTGCTCATGCTCCCGTTCGGGATTGCGCGACGCAAGGCCGGCCACTCCAAAGCAATCGCCGCCGCTTGGGTCGTTCTGGTTGCGGAGTCACTCCTCTGTGCGTCTCTTACCCGTGCGGACATCAGCCATCACCTCGTCACCCAGTACGTAAGCCTGGGCAGTCTTCTTGTTTGGCTTCCCCTCACCCCTGTCTACTATGGGGCCTTCCAATGGCACAACAATTCGCGCCCTTGGCGGATCGCTCTTCTCTGGTGGTGGGCAGCTCTCATTGTCACCGGCTGGGTCTTTTTTCTTCCCGGAGTTCTCGACCACTTCAAATTCACCGACGGTTTAGTCGGGCATTCTTTCATTGCCATGGCCGGCTTTACATCCAGCTTCATCATCTTTGTCATGGTCGAACTTCTCGGCGACGGCGGCTGGATCTTCAATCGTGCCCGCTCCTTTTATCTCTGGCACGGCAGCGTTATCGCGTACATCTTGCTGATGACTATCGCCGGCTGGCGCGAGGGCTTCGACCCCACGTTCACTATCGTGCCGGGATTAGCCCGCAACTGCATCTATGCTCTGCGTCTTCTTTCCGGGGTCCTCATGCTCATTGCTTCCATCGATTGGTTTCTTGATGCATCCACGCTGCTTCTCGAACCAGTCCTCAGTTCCAACTCTGCACAAACTCGACGGGAGAAGACAGCATGAGTCGTCCTATTCTTCTTGCTTATCAGGCCTTCATCGGCCTATCCGACACACTTACTGGCGCGATGCTCATTATCGCGCCGGGGTTCACGCTGCAACTGATGGGTTTGCACGTTCCCTCCGACTCGTTCACCTACGTGTCGTTCATCGGCGCCTTTGTTCTCTCCGTCGGCCTGGCATGCCTGTACGGCGTCATTCTGATGACGCGCAGGGAAAGTCCACGCTCACTGGAGATTGTCTGGCTGCTGACAGCGTTCACGCGCGCCAGCGTAGCCGTCTTTGTGGGAACTCAGATTCTGGCGCGGACGCTGGAACCAGGGTGGCTCACGGTTGCTCTCTCTGACGGAGCTTGCGTTCTCATTCAGGGGATCGGTCTGCGCAAAGGCTGGCTGGGCAATGTTGCCCGGTAGAGCTCGCCAATCCGGATGGCAGGGCGCTAGCCTTGTCGCGATCACCTATATCTACTTTTTGATATTTGCGCAGTTCGCATTTCTGAAGCGGCTGGCGAGTCTTGGATGGGCGGACGATCACCTGAAGGCCGTGATGGCCGCCATGGCTATCGGCGGGATGCTCTTCAGCCTTCTGACTGCTCGATTGAACTTGTGGCCGTCGCCAAACCTGCGGCTCCGCGCCGGACTCCTCGCTTCGGGCGCTGCGGCCCTTCTCTCGCTTCTCCAGCTTGGCCTTGTTGCCAGTTTCGGCGTCTCGTTCCTCATCGGTGCTGGGCTTGGTCTGCTAACCGTCACGCTTGTCACTCATCTGCGCCAATGGACGGGCGGACGGCACGCTCTCCTGCTCGTGGGCCTGGGAACCGGTATTGGCTATTTTGTCTGCAATCTCCCTCCATTCTTCACTGCCCCTCCCGAGGTGCAGACCTCTGTCGCCGGCTTATTGTGCTTCGCGGGAATCGGCATCACTCTTCTGCCCGCGCCGGCGAAGCTGGAAGCGGCGCAGATTGCGCAGTTGCGCGCCCCTTCTTTTCTCCGCGTCCTCGTATGTTTTGCCGCTCTTGTCTGGTTGGACTCAGCTGCCTTTTTCATCATTCAGGGCAATCCGGCCCTGAAGGCCGGGACATGGCAAGGGGAAGTCCATCTATGGGCCAATGGCTTGCTGCATCTTCTTGCGGCCCTGGCGAGCGCATGGCTGTTGCGTCGCCGCGGCCTGATTTTCGTTCTCTCAGCAGCATTCTTGATGCTCGGCATCGCCTGCCTGCTCCTGCTCCATCCTAGTCGCGTTCTTTTTGCTTCAATCTTCTATCCCATCGGTGTCTCTCTCTACTCCGTCGCTCTGGTCGCCTATCCCTCGCTGCTCTCTCCGGCTTCTTCTGCCGGACAGCGGGGCCGTCAGGCCGGATGGATCTACGCCACCGCAGGCTGGGGTGGTTCCGCCATGGGGATCGGCATGGGACAGAATCTCGGCCACGTTCCACCTGCATTCGTCATCGCAGCCGGTGCTGTTGTGTTGATACCCGGACTCTTCACCGCACTTCGCTGGCGCGCCCGAGAGCTTGCACTCACCGCGCTCGTCGCTCTGGCTTCCTTCTGTCTTTATCGCCTTGTTCCCTCGGCCAATACGTCGGCGCAACAATCGCAATTGGAACGCGGGCGCCAGGTCTACATCTCCGAGGGCTGCATCCATTGCCATTCTCAATATGTGCGTCCCAACACCGCCGATGTCCTCATGTGGGGACCAGCCGAGACAATCCAGGACGTTCGCCTGCAGAAGCCGCCGCTCATCGGTAATCGCCGCCAGGGTCCCGATCTTTCTCAAGTCGGGGCGCGCCGTTCATCGTTCTGGCTCAAAGCACACTTCATTGACCCTGCCGAAGTCAGTGGTGCTTCGATTATGCCCTCTTTCGATTTCCTCTTTCGCGATGGCCGTGGAGACGATCTTGTTGCCTATCTCGCAAGCCTGCATGGAGCCGGCACGCTGAAACGCCAGGAGGAAGAAGCACACTGGCATCCCACCGCCGCCGCCTTGGCGCAGGCCAGCTTCGACGACGGTGAGCGGCTCTTTCGTCGTTACTGCGCCACCTGCCACAGCGCGGGTGGCAGAACACGCTGGCAAGCCGGCTTCAAGCGCTTTCCTCCCGATCTAACCGTCGGCCCTTTCCTGCATTTGCAACCTTCCGAATCAAATGCAGAGCGCATGGATCGGCTGGCACAGATCGCAAAGTTCGGAATTCCCGCAACCGACATGCCAGGACACGAATATCTGTCAGACAAAGACATCGCTTCCATCAGCTTGTGGTTGTCGCAGAATATTCGGCAACCCATTCACAACCAATAATGCCGAGTCAACCCAGGAGAGAACCCATGAAGACCATAACCAAATCTCTTTTTCTTGCGCTGGTGGCTGCTGTCGTTCCAGTTGCGCTTGCCCAACATCAGACCTTCACCGCGAATCCCGATGCAAGCCAGGTTGGCTTTGCCCTGGCCGGAACCGGCCACCATGTAAATGGCACTTTCCACGTGCAAAGCGCTTCGGTTGACTTTGACCGCACTGCGATGAACATCTCCGGCTCCGTGATTGTCGCGGCCGGCAGCGGCAACAGCGATGAACCGAGCCGGGACAAGAAGATGAACACCGATGTCCTGGACGTGGCGCATTTTGCCGATGTGTCATTCGCGCCCAAGAGCTATCAGGGAACCATCGCGACAAGCGGCGATTCCACCATTCAGGTTACCGGCGTCTTTACCCTTCATGGCACTCCGCACGACCTGACGGTTCCCATGCAGATTCATATCGATGGAACCAGCCTCACAGCAAAGACGCACTTCAAAGTTCCCTATGTGCAGTGGGGCTTGAAAGATCCCAGCATCTTCGTACTAAAGGTCGCTAAGGAGGTGGATATCGACCTCACGCTTGTCGGTTCCCTGTCTCCTTCCAATTGATACACAAGGACACTAGCTGTGGAAGCTCAAGAGGTTGTTCCGATTCAAGCCGCAGCGGCCTGACCGATTCCTTCTGATCGGCCCGATGCGGCCAGTGGCTTCGTTCAGAATTGAGGCACACAATCCAACAGGATGCTTCTTCAACCTCGCCATCTGCGTTGGAGCCAGTTAGCCACAAAGAGCCCCAGGGATCCCATGCACGCAAGAGAGTCCGATTGCTTTCAGAAGAGAGGCGCAATTTACACGCCATCTGCGCCTGCCCAAATAGGTATTTCTCCATTCTTGGGGATTAATTCCGATCGATGCTCCGGCAATCCCGGTTGTTAGGGTGAACGCACTACACTTGAGCGATATGCGAGGAAAGCCGGACGAAGACGCTAGCATGGGCCAGCCAAAGGGGCATGTGCGACCGCTTCTCTGGTCGAGCGGGTGCCTGGTACTGCCAGTTCTGGGACTCGCGTATTGGATCGGCCAGTCACATCCGCTCGCCGGTGTTCTGCTTTCAGGCCTTGCCGTCCTGCTCGCGCCTGTTCCCTCGCTGTTATTCATTCACCGACAGCGAAGCCGAATGGTTGCCGACATGGAGAAAGCCGAGGAAGTCGCAGCTCAGTTAAGACTGCAACTGGAGACGGTACGGTACCGCACATCCCGTTTGCGCGAGGAATTGCAGGCCGCCGATCGGCAAGCGCGCCTTTCCCATCAACTCACACTCTTGGGCCAGTTCACAGCCGGATTCATGCACGAGTTCAACAACCCGCTGGCGATCGTAACCGGACGGATTGAAGTGTTGCTCGAGGAGCGTAAAGGGGATGCTGCCCTTCGTGCCGATTTGGAGCAGATGCTCAAAGAGACTCGCTACATGAGCAGCATTGCCAGTACCCTGTTGCAGGCGCTGCGACGGGAGCGCGGCGGTGAGGTCTTTGAGGCCTCAGCACCGCAAAAGGCTTTGGAGGATGCGCTTTCCGCGGTGCGGCCCTCTGCGGAGAGGCAAGGGATCCGGGTGGAGGAGCAGATCTTCGAGGTGCCGCGTGTTGACGTGCCTGAGCATGTTGTTGGCGAAGTGGTCCGTGGTTTGTTAAACAACGCGTTAGAGGCGCTCAAGGGGCGCGAAGAGGCCGTCGTTTGGGTGCGCCTGGGCCCGTACCGCACCGCAGGCGCCAAAGTCGTGGTCCGGGTCGAAGACAATGGGCCCGGGGTGCCGGAGAGTATTCGCAGGCACCTCTTCGAACCATTCGTTGCCCAAAGCAGCGGGCGGGAGCGGCTGGGACTGGGTTTGTTTTTGGCAGCCAGCCTGCTGGATATATATGATGGCGGCATCCGATACGAGACACGGGAGGGCGGGGGTGCCAGTTTTGTAATCGAGCTGCCCCCGGCACGATTTACTCGCGGCCAGCCTTATCACTGGTTCGCCGGAGGAGCGTCTGAGTGAGCCGCGTTCTGGTCATTGACGATGAAGGCGCGCTGGGAGAGAACATTCAACGCATGCTGCGCCTTCCCGGCGTCTACGTTTCGTCGTTCGTCGACCCGGCAAAGGGGCTTGCAGAAGCCCTGGCGAATCCGCCTGATCTGGTTCTTCTCGATGTGCGGATGCCTGGGATGTCGGGGGAGGAAGTCTTTGTCCGGTTGCATGCAGCCTTTCCCTCGCTTCCTATCGTCTTCCTCACCGCCTTTGCATCGGTGGAGAGTGCTGTGCTGGCTATGCGCAATGGAGCATTCGATTACCTCCAGAAACCCTTCAAGCGCGAAGATCTGCTACTGGTGGTGAATCGGGCGCTCTCCCTTTCCGCGTTGCAACATGAAGTCGCCCAACTGCAAGGGCGCCTTGAATCTATGGGTGAAACAGAGGCGGCCCAGAGCCGCAGCGCCGTCATGCTGGATCAGATGGACAAATGCCGGCGGGCGGCGACCACCAATGCCACCGTGTTGATCCTCGGCGAGAGCGGCACGGGCAAGGAAGTGACTGCCCGATTCATTCACAGCCATAGCCAGCGAAAAGACGGCCCTTTTGTGCCGGTGGAATGCAGCGCCATGCCGGGCTCCCTCATTGAGAGCGAATTGTTCGGTTACGAGCGCGGCGCCTTTACTGGAGCGGAGCGAACCAAGAAAGGACTGATTGAGTCGGCCGACGGCGGCACGCTGTTTCTGGACGAGATAGGCGACCTGGGCGTGGAGCTGCAAACGCGCCTCTTTCGCTTTGTAGAGGAACGGTCTTTGCGGCGGCTGGGCGGACTTGCTCAGGTGCGCGTGGATTGCCGCATCCTGTGCGCCACCAACCAGGATTTGCTTGCCAAAATCAAGGCAGGCACCTTTCGCGAGGAGCTCTATTACCGCCTCGGCGTAGTCACGGTAAAACTGCCGCCCCTGCGCGAGAGGCTTGAGGATATTCCGCACTTGGCGCGTTTCTTCCTCGAACGGTTCTCGCGGCGCTATGGCAAAAGCCTTTCCGGTTCACCGCGATTCTACGAGGCGCTTTTAAAGGAGCGTTGGCCAGGCAACGTGCGCCAGCTCAAGAACGTGATGGAGCGCCTTACCGCTTTGCACCCAGGCGGAGAGATTGGACCTGAAGACCTGCAAGAGGACTCTCCGGTGTTGGAGAACGTCGGTGACCTCTCCGCCCTTCCTTGGAAGGATGCCAGGGAACAATACCTGTCCAGTTTCGAGAACAGCTACGCGCAAGCTGTGCTGGCTCGTTGCGACGGCAATGTGAGCGCCGCTGCGCGAGAGGCCGGGGTCGACCGGAAGACTTTCTACAGTCTGCTCAAACGGGAGAAAGATCCGCAGGGTGGGGAACCAATTCCCCAGAACGACCTGGGAACCGGGGAATGATATCCCCATCTTGTCGGAAATGCGCTCGACAAGTCACTGATAAAAAAGAGAATTCACTTTGGCCCAAGAGATGCTGTAGGAGAGTGCAGGAGCTCCCGCCATGAAACTCTGGATCTCAGGCCTAAAGGCAATCCTGCTGGTGTTTGGCCTCACCTTGCTGATGCCCCAACCAGGAGACGCGATTCCGGCGTTTGCGCGCAAGTACGGCGTCAAGTGTTACACCTGCCATACCGTTCCGCCGGCCTTAAACAAGAACGGCTATATGTTCAAACGCCTGGGCTACCGGATGCCGCCGGATGAGATGGACGGGACCAAGCCGGCGCCAAAAATTACAGCGCTGGACAAGGACATCAAATTCAGCCTCACCAACTCCTTCGCTTTGATTCTGCAAGGCAGCGTCACCAACGACAAGACTGTCGCGGACGCGGGAAACACGACTTCCGCATCCCCCTCGACCTCGTGCGGCAGCGACACCCAGCAGAGTTCCTCCTGTTCCAGCTTCAACCTGGACGAGGCCGCTCTGTTCGTGGCCGGTACAGTACCGGACACCGGCTTCTCCTACTTCGGCCACTATGAGCTTTACCAGGATGGAGGAAGCGATCTGGAGCAGGGGTTTGGCGTATACACCGCCGGCCGCGCCAACAGCAGTTTCTTCGTCAAGGGTGGCGAGATTCACATGCAGGAGGGCGAGGGAACTCGCGCAGCCATGTTCTATAACCTCTTCTCAGATCCCGCCTACACTCTTGTCAATGTCGATCCGATCAACTTCACGCTCGATCAGCACCCTGTGGGCGTGGATGTGGGATACACATGGGCCTCGAATTATTTCAAGAATATATTTGCTGTCTCGGCCAAGGTCACAAACGGGTTGAATGCCGATGGTAGTGAGATTCTTGCCGGCTCGACCAAGAACTCCAAGGACGTCTGGGCCGATGCCGATTACTGGTTTGGACCCGACGGCGGCGTGACTGTGCTGTTCTACCGAGGGTCGAAAGACCAGATACAAAACGCGGGCGCAGTCAACCAATTCACCTATCGCCCGACCTTCTACCGCGCAGGAGCCATGGGCAATTATCTGTTCTTTGACAAGCTGGATTTGCTTGGAGGATACATTCACAGCCATGACGATTGGCGCTGGGATCAAACATCTCCCATGTCGTACTACAGCGCAGATACCTATCGCGGTGAGGCAGACTATTACATCAAGACCGGTACAGTGCTGATGGCACGCCTGGATCGCGGAACAGCCAAGATCCCCCCGCAGCCGCTCATGCATACGCGGGCCTGGGGCTTTGGCGCTGAGCACGCGCTAACCACCTTGGGCAACGTGGTGGTCCGCGCTACATACAACCAGGAGCATGATGGCGACCCGGTCGCTCTCGTGGGCACGACCGACAAACTCTTCAGACTTGATTTTCGGTTCATGTGGTAAGGAGAAACTAAGATGCACAACGCAATTCGATTCATGACGCTCGCATGTTTAAGCGCACCCTTGTTTCTGGCCGCGCAGACCAGTAACGTAACGCTTCCGCAAGACAAGGGTCCCAACAAAATTGATATTTCTTCCTACCCGGCAGAACAGCAGAAGTCGTACAAGATGTTTACCGACAAGTGCTCCAAGTGCCACACGATTGCACGCCCCATCAACACAACCATGACCAAGGACGAATGGGCGCGCTACGTCAAGCGCATGATGCACAAGCCGAACTCGGGAATCAGCGACAGCCAGGGGAAGGCGATCTACGAATTCCTCGCCTACGACCAGGAATCGCGAAAGGACAAGAACCCATCGGTATTCTCGAAGTCCCTGTCTGACGAAGAGATTGAAAAGCTGAAAGCTCAACAGCAATAGGGGCCTTCTCGGCTGCTATTGCGGAGTTGCCTTCGTTCCCGGCAAGCGACCGGTCGCTCGCCGGGGACCTGGTTCCGACTACCGGCGATTCCAGCGCAATCGCTTGAAGATGCTGTAGCTGACACTTCAATTACGGGGGACGCATGAGCTATTCCATCACCATCCCGGACCGGGAATACTTCGACAAGAATATTCCCTGCCAGTCCGCCTGCCCGATCCACACCGAATGTGGGCGGTACGTGCAAGCGATCGGGATCTCAAAGGATGAGGAAGCTTACATGCTGGCGCGCGCGCCGAACCCCTTCGCATACGTGTTGGGGAGAATCTGCGCGCACCCCTGCGAGGATAACTGCCGTCGCGGCAAGATCGACGAGCCGATCGCAATTTGCGCGCTCAAGCGCTATGCCACCGACCGCCATAACCTCGGCACTGGCCACGATCCCGCGCGAAAGGCTTTGCCCCCCGCGCCGAAGCGCAACAAGCGCATAGCAATTGTGGGAGCCGGGGTGTGCGGCCTGACATGCGCCCATGATCTCGCTCTCCTGGGATACACGGTAGAAGTCTTCGAGTCCGCCCCGGTCCCCGGCGGCATGCTCTACCTGGGCATCCCGCAGTTCCGCCTTCCCCGGGAAATCATCAAGATGGAGGTAGACAATATTCTGGCGATGGGCGTCACGCTGCACACCCGGGTGACGGTGGGCCGCGATATTTCGTTTACCAAGTTACGATCCGACTTCGACGCCGTTTTGCTGGCTACTGGCCTCAACAAGGGCCGCGAGCTGAATATTCCGGGCGCGCATCTGGCGGGTGTGTACAACGGCATCGATTTCCTGATCAACGTCAATCTCGGCTTTGAGATCGAACTTGGCAAGCGCGTCGTTGTCGTCGGAGGCGGTAATGTGGCCATCGATGTGGCGCGCGCCGCCGTGCGCCTGGTGCAGGAAGCAGTCGATTTTGCCGTCCCCGATGAGGATGAAAAGAGTCTGCAGGCGGCCCTCGATGCAGCTCGCATGGCCATGCGCTCGGGAGCTGAAAAGGTCGACATGGTCAGCCTGGAATCGCGCGTGCAAATGCCCGCGTGGAAAGGTGAAGTGGACGAGGCCGAGCACGAAGGCATTGTGGTGGACAATGGCTGGGGGCCCAAGGAAATTGTGGGCGAGGATGGACTCGTGGCTGGCCTAAGGGTCCGCCGTTGCCTCACCGTGTTTGACGAGAATGGCCGCTTCAATCCGGCATTCAGCGACGAAGAAAAGGTGATTCCCTGCGATAGCGTCATTCTTGCCATCGGCCAGCAAGCGGACCTTTCATACCTCAACAATGAAGATGGGGTGCAGGTCACGCCGCGCGGCATTCTCAAGATCGACGATGATCTCAGCACTACCGCTCCTGGCGTCTTTGCCGGCGGAGATGTAGCCTTTGGTCCGCGCATTCTTGTTGAAGCCGTGGCCAATGGCCATCGCTCCGCACGCTCCATTCACCTCTATCTCAGCGGCAAGACCGAGAAGACCGTGCGCAGCCGCTTCCGCATTCTGACGGACTGGAAGATGCCGCGCGGTTTCCTCAGTACACCGCGTCAGAAGATGCCTGTGCTCGCCGCCAACCGCCGCATCGGGATTGCCGAGGTGGAGTTGGGCTTCGATGAGGAACAGGGGCGTGCCGAGGGATTGCGCTGCCTCAACTGCCAGGTCAATACGATCTTTGATGGATCGAAGTGCATCCTCTGCGCTGGATGCGTGGATATCTGTCCGGAAAACTGTCTCCGTTTGGTGGATCTCGTACAGGTAAGCGGCGATGAGCGGTATGACGCCCTGATCAAACAGCGTTATGGCGTTGGCGCTGCCGCACTGAAAGCAGGACAGGCGGGCGCGATTATCAAAAACGAAGAAAAATGCATCCGTTGCGGCCTTTGTGCCGACCGATGCCCCACCCAGGCCATCACCATGGAGACCCTGGAACGGCAAGAGCGTGAAGTCTTTGAATAAGGGAGCACGAGAATGAATCGTCGAGCATTTCTTAACTGGGGAACCGCTGGTTTGGTCGCGCTGTGCGCAGGAGTGGGAGTGAGCCTGGGGGCGGTGCTGCGGTTTCTGGTTCCGAGTGTCTTCTATGAACCGCCTCAATCGTTAAAGATCGGCAATCCTGCGGACTTTCCCTTCGGCGCTCCCACGTTTCTCGCCGACGAGAAGATCTTTGTGTTCCGCGACAGAGACAAAGGGTTTGCGGTGGCAAGCGCGGTCTGCACCCACCTCGGATGCACGGTCGGCTATCTCCAAAGCGACCAGCGCTTCCACTGCCCTTGCCACGGCAGCGTCTTCGGGGCCAATGGCGCGGTGCAACATGGCCCGGCTCCGCGCGCACTGAACTGGTTTGAGGTAACTCTTACCCGCGATGGACAGCTCCGGGTCGACAAGGACAAGGTCGTGCCCTCGAACTACCGGTTGATGGTGTAACGATGAATCTAATTCGCGAAATCTGGCAATCGATCGTTCGGCGAGACCCTCTGTCGACTGACAAGGGAAAGTCCGAGTTGGTCTTTTTCAATGTCTGGCTGCATGTGCATCCTGCCAAGGTGAAGAAGGAAAACCTCCGCTTCAAACACACCTTTTACCTGGGCTTTATTACCTTCTTTCTCTTCGTGATCTTGCTGACCACCGGCATTGCTCTCATGTGCTACTACAGGCCGTTTCCTCCGCAGGCCTACCAGGACATGAAGGACCTCCAGTTCGTCGTATTCATGGGCCCGTTCCTGCGTGCCATGCACCGCTGGGCAGCTCACGGCATGGTGATTTGCGTGTTTCTTCATATGTGCCGCGTCTTCTACACCGGCTCCTACAAGAAGCCACGCCAATTCAATTGGGTGATCGGCGTGTTTCTCCTGCTTTTGACCCTGAGCTTATCGTTCACCGGCTATCTACTGCCCTGGGATCAGTTGGCGTACTGGGCAATTACGGTTGGAACGAATATCGGCAGCTATGCGCCGATCGTCGGCGGCCAGCTTCGCGAGTTATTGCTTGGCGGTCACAGCGTTGGAGAGGCTGCGTTGTTGCGCTTCTATGTGCTCCACGTTGCAGTCCTGCCAACCCTCATCATCCTATTGACCATTGTTCATTTCTGGCGCGTCCGCAAGGACGGCGGCCTCTCGCGGCCGGTATGGAAGCTGAAGCCGAACAAGACTGAAACCCTGGTTACCATCGGTGCTCCGCTTGAGATTGCCCCGCTGAAAACCGGGCCTGCCTCAAAAGACAAGACCTATGGACTCATGGAAGTCGTCACCGGCAAGCCAATTTTTGAAACCGTAACTCCCGAAGAGGAAGAAGACGCCGTCTTCTCTTATCCCTACGCTTTCTTCCGCGAAGCGATCGCGCTGATGGTCACCGTGACTGGCATCATGGCCATCTCCCTCTTCTTTCACGCACCACTTGAAGAGCTGGCAAATCCAGCCAAAACACCAAATCCTGCCAAGGCGCCGTGGTACTTTCTGGGCTTGCAGGAACTTGTCAGCCACTCTGCGCTGCTCGGTGGCGTGGTTGCGCCCGCCCTCATGGTCATCGCGTTGCTGGCAATCCCTTACTTCGACCGGAACCCGAGCCGCCGTCCTTCTGACCGCAAGTGGGCTCTCTGGCTGTTCTCGATCTTTGTTGTTGCCAACCTGGTCTTGATCGTCGTAGGCACTTTCTTCCGGGGCCCGGGTTGGGCGCTGATTCCACCGTGGGTTCATGTCGTTGCGGGGGCAGAGTAATGCGAAGCAGACTTCCACAAATCTTTTTCGCGCTGAGTACGCTGGCTCTGGTGCTCATCGTTTTGGCAGTGTGGCAGGCCAGCACGCCCTCCTGGAAGACTTACCAGCGCAATTTCCTGCAGCTTGAGGCGCAAGGAGAACCCAGCGCGGTAACCAAAGCCGCTGTGCTGGCCACGCCTCCCGAGATTCACCAGGTGATGTTGACCGGCTTGCAGCGCGTGGACCGCTGCACCACCTGTCACCTCGGCGTGGATGACCCCACGATGAAGAACGCGCCGGAACCCTTCCGCTATCATGCTGGACTCGGTCCGCACATTCCTTCGCGGTTCGGTTGCACCATCTGCCACGGGGGCCAGGGCCTGGCGACGGAGAAGGATGCCGCCCACGGCAAAGTAGATTTCTGGCAAACGCCGCTCCTTACCCGGGACTACATCCGCGCCTCCTGTGGACGATGCCACAAGGAAGGCGACGTTCCCGGCGTGCCGGAACTGACTGAAGGCCGGCATCTCTTTGAGACGCAGGGTTGCCGTGGATGCCACAAATTGAATGGAGTCGGGGGCAGCATCGGTCCCGATCTCACCGAAGAAGGGGCAAACCGCCGTTCTCCCGAGTGGCTCGAACATCATTTCATCGCGCCAAACGCAGTTTCCGCCGGGTCCCCCATGCCCAATTTCCATTTCACGAGTGAACAGGCACGCGCACTCACCTATTACATGCTTTCACTCACTAACGAAGAAATGGGCACCTACTACTCGAGCGTGCGCCTGATTCCCAGTCCTGAATATGGTCGTCAGCTGTTTGTCGAGAAGAATTGCATCGTCTGCCATGCGATTGGGGGAATCGGGGCCAAGTCGGGGCCCGACCTTCTCGGTGTCACCAAGCAGCACTCACCGGAATGGCTCGACGAACAACTGGTCAATCCGGATCTCGTCTACCCGGGAAGCTCGATGCCCGAATACGACCTCGAGACGAATGCCCGCAAAGCTCTGGTCGCGTTTATGACTTCTGCCACGCCGCAGGATGCGCAGGAAATCTTGTCCGGCAAGGGCCATACCCTCACGCCCGAGGACGCCGCGATCGAAGCAGGTAAGCGGGACTTTGCGCGCTTTGGTTGTGCCGGTTGCCACGGCACTGAGCTGCAGGGTGGCCTCCCCAATCCCAACGCGCAGGGTGGTGAGGTACCGTCGCTTCTGCATGTCTCGGATGACTACACCAAGGACGAGATCCTTGCCGTCATTCGCAACGGTCGGGCGCCCCCATTGGACAAAGCATCCGGCCCGACGCCGCCTCTGTACATGCCTTCGTGGAAAAACCTGCTCAGCGAAGAGGACATCCACCACATCGTCGATTTCCTCTGGTCAAAGCAGCAAAAGTCGAAGGAGAGCTGGTAGCAGCCGCACCGACGCTTAGTGAACGCCCCAAAGCGAAAGCTTCCTGCCTTTGATGGCATGAATAATCAGAATCGGGAAATCTCTCTCTGAGCCAACCCGCCAATCACCGCAGAAGGAGAATGCCTGCTGGATTTCCATCCAGAAATAGCTTCTAGGGACTCGGTGAGTCTTCATAAATAGTGATACTGGAGGGCCGGGTTGGCACGTGACCTCTGTGCTTTATCCCGCACCTGAAGGCATACCTGTTCAGTCCATGACATCCTTTACGCTTCCGCGCAAGCGAAAGCTTGCGCGGAGGCGTAAAGGCGATGCCTTGGAAAACGATGGAAGTCAGGGATCAGCGGGTTCGGTTTGTAGTCGAGGCTGCGACGGTCGAGAAGCCGTTGAGCCAGCTATGCGCCGAGTTTGGCATCTCGCGGCCCACCGGCTACTTGTGGATTGACCGTTACCGCGAGGGCGGCGTGGCGGCCATTGCCGAGCGCAGCCGACGGCCGCGCTGCTCTCCGGAGAAGATCCCCGAGGCGTTGGAAGAGCAGGTGGTGGTATTGCGCCAGTGTTATCCGGACTGGGGCGCGCAAGCTGGCCGTGCTGCTGTGCGACGCCTTGCTCCTGCAGGCCGTTCCAAGCCCGCGTTGGCTGGCACTGAAGCGTCGCTTCGCGGAGGCGCGGAATAGCCTTGCCGCCGTAGGTTCGATCGATCCAGAGGCTGATCAAGAGCGGCGACATACGACGAGATCTCGACCCCTTCGACCTGCTTCGAGCGCTGATCGGTGTCTCCCATGTAGCGTCCTGTCCTGGGTGGCAGCAAAGCGCCCGGAGGCTGGTGGACATTCTCGTCATAGGGTCACGCCCAACCAATTAGACGGTGTCTCGCAGATCCGGACCGACAGAATCTGGCCTCTCGCCGAGAAGATCAAGGTAAGACACATTCGCGCCAGGGATCCGATGCGCGTAAGCGTCCACGGGGCCTGTCCTGCGGATAACAAGTTCGGTCATCCAGCTTCGCAACGCTACGGTGCAACTGACAGCCCCAAGGTGCTGGGAACCTCCGAGACCGGAGCGGTAGGCAGCCAAGCCGGCGTACCTGGTTCTCGGCGCGCAATCTGAACTGGCCCTGGATCTCCCAACTCCGCGGCTTGTTCGCCTGGATACGCGGCTTCCAGGGTCTCTGGCGTTATTACCTGGTGATGCACGTAGTTGTATGGGGGAACCGAGTAGCCGCGCAGCAAGGCTATGCCCAATTGAATCAGGCGTGGGCCGTAGCTGCCTGCTTCGTGGGAGACGGAGCCGATGATGGCACTCTTGTGGTTACGCATCTCGTCGAGTACCTCGGGTATGCACTCCTGGCCTGCGATGGCGAAATCCTGTTCCCGGCCTGCGTGGCGCACGGCGTCCAACACGCCAAGAGCGCTGGCATCGGTAGCGGCGGCTACCAGGATGTGCTGGCCTTTGCGCTGGCCGCGGAGAAAATCCGCAACCGCCAGCTGGCTGGATTGCCGCATACCGCGCCCTTCCAGACGAGTGAAACGATCTGCGGGCAAATTGGGGAGCCGGTCACTGATGCCATCGAAGGCGCCGGTAATGCGGCTATCAACGTAGGTACCTGCCTCGGAATATCCCACACCCAGTACCCGGTCGATCCTGCCGTTCCACTTGCGCAGGGCGTGTTGGGCTAGCAGGGAGCCGGCATCATAGCCTACGTCGGGGTTGTCTACGCCGAAGTACGTGGCATTGGGGTGGGGCACGTCGACCGCGACGAGAGGAATGTTGGCCTTCTTGAAAATGCCGGCCACGCGCGGCGCTGCTCGATCGCTGAACTGAAACTCGATTGCCAGATCCACGCGATTGGCCACAAGCTTTTCAGCGTTCAGGATGGCGATGTCGGCGTCGTAGTGGTTATCGAGCAGCAGCAGCTCAACGCCGGCTGCCGCAGCTGCCTGGGTGACACTTTCTGTAACAGCCACAGAGAAGGGCATTTCAAGGCTCTGTACCGCAATCCCGAAGCGCAGCCTTCGCTGGCGGGGGACCGACTCGTATCGTCCGTGCTCGGCATTGGCGGCGTAGCCGCGTTGCACAAACGTTTTGAGAATGCGGAAGACGCTAGTCCTGGGAATGTGAGTCTCTTTATAAACATCTTCGAGCGAGAGAGTACCCTTGCTCCTTTCCAATAGCTCGAGCACGTCGAGCGCCTTGGAGAGAATGGGTATAAGGTATGACCGCCTGGTCTTTGTCTTGGGCACCTTCTTGTCTCCCTGGGTGCGTCATGAAGCATGTGTCAAGAAACAATGAACTTTGAAAGAGGCGGCCTTTCGCAGATCCGTGAAGAGCCCAGTAGAGACGCCTCCTACAAAGGCACGACACCCAGAACAAGCGAAAAGCAAAATCCGCTCTATTCGAACTCACAACGATTAAGGACTGTGCCGACTCTAAATGGTCTGCTATGAAGCAATTTGCCTATTGAAGTCAAACGGCAAATCCACTTAAGCCGCCAAATTAGAGATGATTTTCTCTTGCGTTGCGATCCTTGCCCGCCATCGATTGCATCAGCGTACACCGCGGCATGAATGACATCGTTGTCAGTCAACAATCAAGCGAAGGATAGATTCATTTTGACAGCGTTGTCAATAGCGAGACCTTACTTCACCCTAGTACTCGTTCCGAACCTCGAGGGCAAGCCAACGTGCCTTTAGGTTCGACATGGTCCCGCTCGGTTTTCGGTATGAATACGCCGAAGTGCTGGGCGCTTGCTTACATATGGCCAGTGGTGTAAATATCGTCCGTCTCTATAGTGATGGATAGATGACGGTGGCGAAGGGGAATCGACCCATGCAATAGAAAAGGCGGGAATTCCGTTTCTCCATTAAGACGAACTGAGTCTATGTAGTATGCGGTGGTCCAGCTTCTGGGGTCTGAGGGGGAGGGATGGACTTTCCGGCGCAAACTTTCAGTCAGTTGCGGAGCTAGGCTGGAGTCTGACTTCGAAAGCTCAATGAACGCTCGGATAAACAAACGGTTAGCAGTCTCGGTCATTGCCAGTTCGCTTTGCGGTCTGTTGTTCGGTTATGACATTGGCGCAATCTCCAGTTCTACACAGGAGCTGAGGACGCATTTTTCACTTTCCGCCTCCGCGCTTGGCATTGCCGTAGCTTCTGCGCTAGTGGGTACCATTGCCGGCTCGGCTTTTGCCGGATTTGTAGCCGACGCAATCGGTCGGCTCAGAACGCTGTTGATTTCGGGAGCACTATACGCTCTTGCAGCGCTTGGGACTGCATTCGCTTTCGGCTTTGGGCAGTTCGCAATCTCTCGTTTTGTGGGTGGTGTAGCCACCGGCTTCATCTCGGTAGCTGCTCCCATGTACCTTGCTGAGATAGCCCCACCGGACTTGCGGGGGCGCCTGGTCGGCAGCTTTCAAATCAACATCAGCATCGGCGTGTTGCTCGGGTTTGCGTTGGGTTACTTCTTTTCGCTTCATTCGCAAAACGGCACGGCATGGAGATACTCGATGGGGTGCGGAGCTCTACCCGCGCTGCTGTGCGACGCCTTGCTCCTGCAGGCCGTTCCAAGCCCGCGTTGGCTGGCACTGAAGCGTCGCTTCGCGGAGGCGCGGAATAGCCTTGCCGCCGTAGGTTCTATCGATCCAGAGGCTGATCAAGAGTGCCTCGCAGCTTCAATCCGTGGGTTCGGGGCCTTGCGTGAATCGAAGCTCTTCTCGCGCCGGCATGCACGGCCCATCCTTCTGGCTGCCGGCCTTGTCATTTTCAATCAGCTTACCGGCGTGAATGTGCTTCTTTACTACGTCCTCGATATCTTTACCGAATTCGGCTCGGGACGCTTGAACGGGCGAAAGGACGCAATCCTGGTGTCCGCGTTTAGCCTGGTTGTAACCACGGTGGCTGTGAGCGTCATCGACAAGGTCGGACGCAAGCCGCTTCTGCTTGCCGGGGCGGCGGGTATGAGCGCCTGCCTCATTGCTTTGCCGGCTATTCGATACATGGGCTGGCCCGCCACGTCTGTAATAGTGGTCCTATTCTGTTACAACCTATTCTTCGGTTTTTCTCAGGGCACCGTAGTGTGGGTCTATCTTAGCGAGATATTTCCCCTCCCGGTACGGGCCCGCGGACAAAGTTTCGGAAGCACTGTGCTTTGGCTGACTAATGCACTTATCGTGGGGTCCTTTCCGGCGATCGCGATCAGGTTAGGCAGGATGATTTTTGTAGCTTTGGCGATTCTTATGGCTATACAATGCGTGATTATATTTCTCGTATATCCAGAAACGAGACACCGTAGCTTGGAAACGTTGGCATCTAACATCACTAGTTAGGAAATGTCCAGAGGCAAGGGGCACCGGGAGTCCAGAAAAGGGCGAGGATCGAAATGTGATAGTGAAGAGCGGTTCCGCAACTTTAGTCGATGTTGCACGAGCGGCAGGCGTATCGCTGAAAACGGCCTCACGTGTTCTAAATGACTCTCCCGAGCTCCGGCCGGAGACCGCCGCGCGAGTCCGAGAAGCCATGGTCCGGCTCGGTTATCAACCGAACGAGCTCGCAAGAGGATTGAAGGCAAAACGATCAGCGGTGATCGCGATGATCGTGCCGAATCTGGCTGATCCGTTTACGGCATCAGCTTTTCAAGCTGTGCAAGATGTAGCGCGGAAGCACAAATACGCAGTGATCCTCGGCAGTTCTGGCGGAGATGTCGAAATCGAGAAGTCTGAACTGCAGGTCATGGTGAGGCGCCAAATCGATGGCGTCATCCTGGTCGCAGCGGACAGCAAGAAGAGCGATGTCAAGTCCCTCATGGAAAAACACGTGCCCCTCGTCGTTTTCGACGAACCCGTACTAGGCGAAGAGGTGGACTCCATCACCGTGACTAACCGCAAGGCTGCTCGCGAAGCCACTGACCACCTGCTCGCACACGGTTATCTTCGAATTCTCATCGTAGGCGCCCGGCCCTTCCTGTTCACATGCACGGAGCGCGCCGCTGGTTATCGTTCTGCCATGAGACGTGCAGGAGCCGATCCGATCGAACTGCTAGTCGAGCATGAGAGCGACCTGACTCTGGAGGCTCTATCGGCATTCGTATCCGGCCCCAACGGCGTGGAGGCTATCTTTTCTCTGAACTGGGTCTGTACCATGCGGGTCTTGCGTTGGCTCAAAGCTCTCAATAAGAAGATACCCCAAGATGTGGCACTTATATCGTTTGACGATTTCGAGCTTGCTGACTTGATTCCAATGGAATTAACCGTGGTGCGCCAGCCTTCGCGCGAGCTGGGACACCAGGCAGCAACGGCACTCTTTGAGCGAATAGAAGATGCTAGCCACCATCCACCGCGGAAGATTGTCCTCAGTACGGAACTCATTCTTCGCAGATCCTGCGGATGCAAGCCTCAACCCCAGGAATGATGCGAAGCTCTACTGAGCAACTGACCCGTCTCAAAGAAATACAGGGGACTCATCGGTTTCATAGCAGCCACCTTTATGAGTGCATTCTCAACTTGCTGCCCCTTGCGCCGGCCGGGCGTGACATGCGGGCCGCCGATTCACTCAGCTGCTCCTCGAGAGAAGCAGAAGGCTGTCATCGCCCGTGCCAATATAGTCGGTTTGCCTGTGAATGAGCCCCTCCAAATACGGTTTAAGGCCCCTGTCCTTCAGCACTATATATATGGATGGAAGATCGAGCCCGGGCCGTGGCGTCCCGCAACCACATTCTTAGAAGATCGTCAGCAATGACAGAAGTGTCCGGCTTTCTGTTGCGCTCTGTCCTCTGCGATTACCGGACGGTACCAGGCTGCCCAAACGCGTAAAGATAACGGGCGAAACATATCAAAGCCGCCATGCTTCACATAGAGAATCACCGCCCAGTGCCTCATTCCTTCTGGCTCACCGACCAGCTCTAGGCAAACTAAGAATGGCCCTCTACGTCTTGAGGGAAAACGGACGCAAGATGTTTTGACTCAATAACATACATACATGCTGCGAATGTCCGACATGAGGGCCATTACACAAGGGAGTTTTGTGATTGACAACGCTGTCACGGCAAGCGTATTCTGCGTTCCGTCTATTTCAGACAACGTTGACATTCACCCTGCGATGCAGGCGTGTGCCACCTATCAAGGTTTGGTGGTGCGTCTGGACCGCAAGTGAGTGGCGATGAGAATTGGTCTTGATTCTGGAGGAGTGAGCGTGTTCCTGTCCGGGCCTCCAGAAAATACAGACGCCAATCGCAGTCGAGACAACAAAGCTAACAAACTTCATGGAGGCACCATAATGCGAACATTTCGAATCTGTTTTGCATTGATCCTCCTGCTGGTAGGTATAGGCACCGGCAGGATGTTCGGGCAGGCAGGCGCGACAGGCACGATTCTGGGGACGGTGACCGACAGTTCGGCCGCCATCATCCCGGACGTCAAGGTCACAGTAACCAACACGGCAACCAACCAAGCCTTCAAGACAGTCACCAGTTCGGCTGGCGACTATTACGCTCCGTCGCTGCCTCCTGGAACCTACACGGTTTCAGCCGAAGTCAAGGGTTTTCAAAAGTCGGTCACGACCGGCTTCGTACTGGCAGTCGACCAGAAGATCCGCGTCGACCTGGCGTTGAAGCCGGGCGCGGTGACAGAAACCGTGGAAGTGACGGCGCAGGCCGTCGAACTGGACACCGATAGCGCGGCGCTGTCGCAACTGGTAAGCCAGCAGCAGGTAGAAGAACTCCCGCTGAATGGCCGCAACTTTGTTCAATTGCTGTTTTTGGGCGCCGGCGCGGTCACGGTCGGCGGCGAACAGGGTACCATGCGTCAGGGCGAAGGCAACGCCATCAGCATCAACGGTGGCCGTCCTGAGGGCAACAACTTCACGTTGGATGGTTTGGTCAACACCGACCAGGCCATGGAAACACCAGCCGTGATTCTTTCGCAGGATGCAATCCAGGAGTTCAAGGTCGAGAGCGGCATCTATCCGGCCGAGTATGGATTCTCCGCGAGCCAGGTCAACGTGGTCAGCAAGGGCGGCAGCAACAAGCTGCACGGCACACTGTTCGAATCCCACCGCGAAAACGGGTTCGACGCACTGCCGTTTCCCGAGGCCAACACCTACATCACCAGTACCCCCACCTCCCTCGCGGTTCTGCACCTGAATCAGTTTGGGTTTGTGGCGGATGGGCCGGTCTACATTCCTCACCTGTATGACGGACGCAACAAGTCGTTCTTCATGGCCAACTACGAAGGCTGGCGCATGAATAACGGCGCGATTTTGACAGAACAAATGCCGAACCCGGCGATCCTGACGGGAGACTTCTCGAATGAGACCTATTCGGCGATTCCCGCTGGTGCAACGGTAAATGGGAGTCACGTTGCCTTGCCGGGTGGTACGCTGCCTGACTACGGAACACCGGAGTGCACAGCGCTGCTTGGCTTGGGCAACAACTGCATGCCGGTGGATCCGACGACCGGGGCAAATTTCCCGGGCAACCAGGTCCCAAGTGCCGACTTCACGTCCCGCATCGGCCTGGCTTCCATCAAGTACGGTTTCTGGAATACACCGACGAATGCAGGCCAGCCTGAAGGCATCGCCAACTACATCCATGGCATTCCGGGACCCCTGACGATGAACCAGCAGACCTATCGCGGCGACCAGAACCTGGGCAAATGGGGCTCGGTCTTTGGCCGCTACACATATTCCAACTACGTAAACACATCGCACTACAACTCCGACTCCCCAGTCATTGGTGCAGAGACGTATTTCGAAAAGGGGAAATCCTGGGAGATTTCGCACACCGTCAATATGGGCCAGAGCACTGTGAACAACTTCCGCTTTGGCTATCTCTCGGCCAACGCGCCGGAGGGCGGAGTTACCCCGCCTGCTACGCTGGCGTCGGACCTTGCCGAGACCGGCATCTTTACCAAATTCGGGCCTCTGCAGGAGACATATCCGAGCGTGGGCGTGTCGGAGTTTAACGGCGTAGGCGGCAGCGGGAACTCCTACAGCGGTTCGTTTATTCCTGAATGGGAATTCGCCGATTCGATTACCAAGGTTCACGGAAAGCACACCCTGGGCTTTGGCTTCGACTATCGCCACTGGATCATCACCCGCAACCTGGACGACGATTTCTACGGCGATTGGGGCTTCGGTGCGAATACCATTTCCACCAACAGCGAAGCGATTTCGGCCACCAATTCCGCGTCCAGTTGCCCCAATGAAACCGGACTGTGCGGCTCTGCCAACGGCATGTCAGACATGATGCTGGGATATTACGACGGCGCCTCGGGATTCGTTCCCGGACCGCTGAGCCCCACCGATCAGGCCGGCAACCCACAAACCCACATCTACAACTACTTTGCCCCCTACGCGCAAGACGACTGGAAGGTCAGCCCGAAGCTGAGCTTGAGTATGGGTCTGCGCTGGGACTTCCACGCCGCGACGTTCGAAAAGCTGAACCACCTCTTCTGGCTCGACGACGAGAACACCCAGGGCGGCCTGTGCTACGCCGACCCGAATCTTTCCACCGATGGGGTGGCTCCGGGAGTGGGCATCGATGGCGTTAGCCCGATCCTGCGCTATTGCGGAAAGGTGCCGCATCCGGGCTCGAAGAACCCCTTCGCGCCGCGGTTCGGCTTCAATTATCGCCTGACCGACAAGACGGTTGTGCGCGGCGGCTATGGAATCTTCTTCACCTCCTATGAGGGCCGCGAGATCGACGACTCTGGGGATATCTATCCTTATAGCGTCCGCAACGCTCTCAACCCCACCACGCAAAACAGTCTGGATACGCTCAAGTTCGGCAACCAGTTGTTCCCATCTCACACCTCACTGGGGCCGTTCCCTGAGAATTCCTTGTCGTTCATCGCGGTTATCGAGTCGGAGAATCCGCGCAACCCGTACGTTCAGTCCT
>PLSM01000169.1:0-12493 GCA_003165075.1 Acidobacteriaceae bacterium
ATGGTCCACTCGCGGAAGTAGTTGATCTTTTCGTCCACGTCGTAGGTGACCTCACAACCGACGGCGCGGCCCTGGGGCTTGAGGATGCGAATGGCTTCGCGCTCGCGCTCGACGGCACGGCCCTGGGCGTCCACGGTTTCAAGGTACTCATCGAAGAGGATGATGGTGGCGGCATCCTTGGCGTAGGCGGGGGTGGGAGATTTTGCGGCGTCGAGGCCCCACTGCGGGGGATCCTGCTTGACGCCGAACCAGTTGGCGAGGCAGGGTGCGCAGAGAACAACCAGCAGAGCGGCAGCCAAAAAACGAGTAGTGCGAGAAGAAAGCGAAAATTTCATTATTGGCTGCCTTTCGGAGCGGGCGGTGTTTTGGCGAGGACGAGCTGGGCCTGGTCGGCGGCGGCAATTTTCTGGTAGAAGCCGCGGAGGTCGTTGTACTCCTCGGGCTTGGCGGTGGTGAAGGCGCTGGCCAGGGAGTGGGTGATGGTGATCTGGCCGGGTGCGGAAACGGATTTGACGGTCAGGATGGCGTGCTGGGGCCAGGCAATCTTGTTGTCCTGAGGTGCACCCTCGACGGTGAAGCCGTCGGGGATGCGATAGGTGACCTGATCGGCAACGAGATCGCCATAGTGCATATCGACGGGCTGCGTGCGCTTTTCCTGAGCGACGAAGGGCTGCTTGCCGCGGGTCTCGAAGAAGAAGGCGGGGAGCATGAGGCGTTTGGAGGTAGCTGCGCCGATGGCGCCTTTTGCATTGATGACGGCTACCAGGTTTACATTGGGATCGTCGAGTCCGATGAAGTGATCGATGTGGGCCTCGACACCGTCGGGGAAGATGGACTCAAGTCTGCTATGGTCGAACTGCTTTTTGAGCTCTTCGGGATCGTTTCTGAGGGCGGTTTGCCGCCAGTAGAGGGCCTCCTGGCCGGTCATGACGAATTGGAAGTTGCTGGTGAAGTCGCCGTGGGCGTCGAGGTTGACGTTGCCGATGCGCAGTGTTTTGTTATCAGGATATTGCTGGGCGCCGGTTGTAACGGCACCGACTCCCTTAGCGGACTGCGTAAGGCCGCCGACGCTGGAGTGCCTCCAATTGACGGTCTGGAAGGGACACATTTTTTCGCCGGGGTCGAGCTCGATCTCCTTGCCGCCGGTACTGAGAATGACGAGGGTATCGTCGAGCTGGGACAAGGATAAATAGGAGATATCAAAGACGCCCTGCTGTCGATTCACGACCTTGCTGGCGTAGGCGGTGAGACCGGCGGCGCGGAGCATGGCCAGATAGAGCAGGGCGATGTCCTCACTGTCGCCGCTCTTTTGCACCCAGGTATCCTCGGCGTGCTTGGCGGTCTTCAAGTGGAGTTGCTTCATCTCGGTTTCAGATTTTTTGCGGGAATAATCGGTGTTGTCGAGGGCCTGGACGGCTTTATAGAGCTTTTTGGCCTTGTCGAGGTCGCTGTCACCGGGAGCGATCAGGCCGGCAACCGCTTGCTTGATGGATTTGGAGGGCTCGGCGAAGTGATCCACATCCTTGGACCAGAGCTTGGCGTCGTTGATCCAAAACTCGATGGCGCTGCTGGCGGCTTTGTAATAGAAGAAGACTCTATAACGAATGCTNNGCGGCATCTTTCTGCACGGTCACGCCTTGAGGAAGCCTGGGCCACCAGATCAGGGTGTTGACTACGCGCCCATGCTCATCCATTAAATTTATGCTGGTCTGATTCTGGAGGCCGGGCAGGAATGCCTTGAAGGGCAAGAAGGAATAATGCGCCTTGTGGACGAAGTAGGGACGCTGAATCTCCCACCGCGGAGAAGAGGAGATATTGTCGTCATCCTGGATGGTATAGGTGTATTCGAGGATGCTGCCGACCTCGACGCTGGGCAGGGTGAAGACCTTGCGGTTGACCTGCACCTGCTCGCCTTCTTTGTTTTTTCCTTTAACGACCAACAGATCTTCCGGCTTGCCGACAAGAGGGATGACTGTGCCGTCGGAGTGAATGGTTCGGGCCTTGATGTCGGTGATTTTGGATGTGCCGCGCAGGTAGGGAGGGACATCGACGGTGGCCAGCTCCTTGCCCTTCTCGGTGAGGACCTTGATGCGGGCGTAAAAGGACTGATAGTGAAGCTGATCGCTGGTGACTTCCTCGACGTTGAGGTAGACGGCGGCGGCTCCGGGAGCTTTGGGATCGGCAGTCATCTTGAGTTCTTCGCTGGTGGGCTGCTGGAACTGGGCGAGCATAAGGGCCGGCGAGGTGAAGGCGAGAAGAAGGGGCAGGTGGCGCACAAAAGCAGAAAGCCGCATGAGACGATCCTTGGCTTGCAGACGAATAGAGGCCTGTAGCGAGACTTGTGGAAAGAATGCAAGGATTCTACATCGGAGGGAGGGTAGAGTCGAGGGGGAATATTGTAGCTAGTCAGCGAATCCCACCCTAGCGACAAAAACAAAGTCGTCGCGAGGGTGGGGCACCCGATTATTCGTGGGGAAGGCGGGAATCGAGGAGGGAGGAGACGAGGGCGATGGGAAGGCCGACGACGTTGAAGTAATCGCCTTCGATGCGGGGAATCCAGCGGGCGGCGCGTCCCTGGATGGCGTAGGCTCCGGCCTTGTCCATGGGTTCGCCGGTGGCGATGTAGGCGGCGATGTCGTCGCCGGTGAGGGGGAGGAAGGTGACGGCGGTGGTTTCGGCGGCGACCTGGGTGGAGGTTGCGGAGATGAGGGCGATGCCGGTGATGACGTGATGGGTGCGGCCGGAGAGGAGGCGCAACATGCGGGCGGCGTCGGCGGGGCTGGAGGGCTTGCCGAGGATTTGGTTGTCGAGGGTGACGGTGGTGTCGGCGGCGAGGACGGTGAGGGTTTCCGAAAGAACGCCCGCAGGGGCTAAAGCCCGGGAATTTATTGCATCGCATTCGGCACGACTAAAGTCGTGCCCTGACGCTTCTAGCGAACCCGGGACTTGTTTCTCGGTGGATTTGAAGCCGTGCCTTTTCAAAACCAATTCATTGTAGACGGCTTGGGCTTTTTCGCGGGCCAGGCGGGTGACGTAGGCGACGGGGTCTTCGTTGGGGAGTGGGTCCTCGGGGATGTCGGCGGGATGGACCTCGAAGGAGTAGCCGGCTTGGGTGAGAAGTTCGCTACGGCGGGGCGAGGAGGAGGCGAGGACGAGCATGAATTGATTATGGCAGGGAGCAGGGGTCAGGAAGTGGCGAGTTAGTTAGGGAGTCAGAGAATCCCACACTAGGCGCAAAAACAAAGACGCGCCGAGGGTGGGGCACCCAAAGTGTGAATGGTTAGACGGAGAGGCCGGTTTGGAGGCCTTTGTTTGTGGCTAGGCCCCAGGCCATGGCGGGTGTGTTGTGGGCGAGGCCGAAGCGGCCGTCGGGACCTAATAAGATGATGCCGCCGTGGCCGCCAAGACGGTTGAAGAGATAGGCGATGGCTTCGCGGGCTGCGATGTCGGGGGCTGTGCCGGAGGCGACGCGGTCGGTGGCCCACTTGCCGAGGACCAGCTTCATGATGGGTTCGCCCCAGCCGGTGAGAGAGACGGCGGCGGAGAGATTGTCGGCGTAGCAGCCGCAACCGATGAGAGAGGAGTCGCCGACACGGCCGGGAGTTTTGTTGAGGGTTCCACCGGTGGAGGTGGCGGCGGCGAGGTTGCCGCTGGAGTCGAGAGCGACGGCGCCGACGGTGTCGTGGCTGTTCAGATGAGACGGGAAGGCGGTTTCCGGGCTTTTGTCGTCGTGAAGTACGGGGTGCAATGGGGAATCCTGTCCGGAGAAGGTGTCGTCGCCGAGGCCGGCAGACTCACGGAGCTTGGCATGGACGAGTCGCTCGCGCTCGCGATCGAGTACGAGTTCGGAGTTGTCGATGAGGGTCATGCCGTGGGCGTGGGCAAAGCGCTCCGCGCCTTCAGCGACAAAGTAGACATGCGGCGACTCTTCCAGGACCAGGCGGGCGGCCTGGATGGGATTGCGGAGGCGCTCGACACAGGCGACTCCGCCGGCCTTCATGCGTCCGCCGTCCATGAGCAGGGCATCGAGCTGAACGCGGCCGTCGGAGGTGAGAAAGCTGCCGCGGCCGGCGTCGAAGGTGGGGTCGTCCTCAAGAACGGTTACGGCCGCCTCGACGGCATCGAGGGCCGAGCCGCCGCGAGAAAGAGTGGCATAGCCGGTTTCAAGCGCGTTGCGGACGCCGGCCAGGTGGGCGGAGGCGGAGTTGGCGGGGATGGCCCATGCGCCGCCGTGGACGAGCAGGGTGGGGACGTGCAAATGGTTGGTCGTCACCGGGATATGGTAGAGCATTTCAGAGGGGAGCGACGAAAGTCCCGCTGAGCGCAAGGGGCGGCGCCGATGCGGGCGAGGGGTTCCATTTTTCGGTGGGAGGAGGGTCCATTTTGGGAAACGGGTATTTCTTTTCGGGATGGTGTCAAAGATTCGAGTTCGTGGGTGTTTGGTTAAGTTGTTTATAAACATGGAGGTAGGCGGGGTTTTCTGGGTTGCATGGAATTCCGGTGCGATTGGTTAAGCTAAGAACATTCAAGAAGAGGGAAGGCAAGGGAGAGCGCGTGAGGCTCTTCGCATTTTTTCGGACACCTTCGGCGGGTTCGCAGGCGAGTGGGGAAGGCTGAGGTAACTTCAGGGGTCGCAAGGACATTTTGACCTTTGCGCAGGGCCGCACATGATCTGCCGGAAGCGGCTTAAGGAGAAATGGCTTTGGGGAGAGATGCGATGAAGGGACCGGAGCGTTCTTCGAGTTGACACCGGGCCGCGAACGGCAGTGCATGTCGAACTGGATTGAAGAGCCAGGGCGCACTGCATTCGCGGCAACAGGGACACCAATTCGGAGGAACCTGGGGGTCATCTCGCGGAGGGATTGCCCCCCTTCCTTTTCTACGGAGCGAGTGCACGACCGTGGAATGGTGGGACGGGATTGGCGGACAAATGGTGGTGGCAAGACAGAGGCAGGCGGCAACCAAGCCGCGTGGAGCAGGTTCGCAGAAGCAAGCAGCCGGCCGCGGGACAAAGCAGGTGAGCAAATCGGCAGGCAAGACGCTGGAAGATCACTGCGAGGTGATGGTCAAGTGGCTGTTGGCGGGCACCCTATACGGCGACGCCAGCAGTGCAAGACTGCTGTTTTCACTTGCGGAGGGGCAATCGGAGAGCGAGGCCGAGGGGGTCATCCGGACTCTTCGCAGCTTGGCGAGCGAGTTGGCGGCGGAGCCGGAGTGGAAAGACGGGGAGATCGAGGCATCCGCGGAGGCGAGCCTCGGGGAACCTTCGCCGGCAATTTGAGGACATAGCCCGGTTTCTTTGTTTGAGTTTGAGTTAGAGCGGAGAGGCCGGCGGATCAAGGGCCAGGGCTTCCCACACCGGTGAACGAGGAATGCGGCTGGTGTGGGAAGTCCAGAGCGAAACCAGAGTCAACGCGCCGTTGGAAAGAGTGTGCGAGGTGGCTTTTTGTCAAGGAAGAAGCCACTTGGCGCCGTGGCTGCTGGGTACAGCTACTCTGGTTTCGCTCAAGTGACGGGTGCGGGTTGAGCGGGAATGAGGCGGCGGAAGGAATGGCCGCATGGCGGGCCTGAAGAAAGTATTCTGCGGTGATCACGGCAGAGGGCGAGGGTGGACTCTTTGCGGTGGCGACCTGAAGAAAGAAGAGACACGGATGAAGCTTACAAATCACGAGTGGTTCGGCGCCGGCAGAGGGATGGGGCTTTTCTTGATCTGGATGGGCCTGTTCTGGCTGGCGTCCGGTTGGATGGCCGAGGCGCAGGCTGTCAGCACGACGACGGTTCAGGGAACGGTGTATCTGGCGAGCGGATTGCCTGGCACGGGGACACTGGTGGTGAGTTGGCCGGCGTTTACGACGGCGAGCGGTCAGGCAGTGGCGGCCGACAGCCTGACGGTAACGATTGCGCGGGATGGATTTGTGAGCGTGAATCTTGCTCCGAACCTGGGCGCGACACCGGCGGGGCTTTATTACACGGCTGTCTACTACCTGAGCGACGGCACGACGAACACCCAATACTGGGTGGTTCCGGCGGCAGCGCAGGCGAGCCTGGGGCAGGTTCAGGCGCAGTTGATGCCGGCGGCACAGGCTGTACAGGCGGTGAACAAGAGCTATGTGGACGAGTCGATTGCTGCTTTGGCGGGAAGCGCGTTGACGGCGTCCGGCGGGACGCTGAGCGGACCGCTGATTTTGAGCGGTGATCCGACGCAGTCGTTGCAGGCGGCGGACAAGCACTATGTGGATTCGACCTTTGCTGGGGCGGTGCCGCTGGGTGGCGGGAACATGACGGGTCCGCTGGCAACGCCGGGGGTGAACGGAGTGGAGTTGCCGCTGGCGGGGAGCACGCAGACCACGCTGCAAGCGGCGATGAGCGCGGCGGGGACGAACGGGGCGATGGAGATTCCCCCGAACTACACGGGGACGGACGGGTTTACGAATCCGAACGGAGTGTATGTTTCGGACCTGCGGCCGAATAAGTCGCAGCAGTTTGAACGCAGCGTGAAGGAATTCGGCGCGGTGTGCGACGGGAGCACGGACGACACGAACGCGCTGCAGTCGGCGCTGAATTTTGCGCAGACGCACGGAGTGGCGCTGACGATTCCGCAAGGGACCTGCAAGACGCGGACCCTGGTTTGGCATGGGGAGTCGATGGGGGGAATGGGCAAGCAGGTTTCGGCGCTGATGGGATTTCCCGGCCAGGATGTGCTGACGACGATGGCGGACAGCGTGAATCTGCTGTCTTATACGCGTCTTCACGATTTGACGATTTATGTCGACCAGAGCCTGGACGCGTCGTGTTCGGCGGCGATGGGGCGCGCGCCCGCTGGAACCTGCGCGATGAGCCGGCTGATGGAGGTCAATTCCATTTTTTCGCCGGGTGGGAACGGCCTGGCCGGAACGGTGGGAACGGGCGCCGGTTGGGCAGTGGGCAATTGTGCGATCGCGATGCCCGCGGTGACGGGCGGAGGCGGAAACGGGCTGCGCGTGGCGGAGATCGAGAACCTGGAAATCGCGGCGACCGGGGTGGACCCGATGGGGCAGTATGCGGGGGCGCACTCGACGCACACCTGCGGAATGTACCTGGCCCAGTGGCCGCAATGGAGCGAGTTCAGGAACATCGATATTCGGGGACTGAATACCGGGATCGCGGTGCCCGCGCTGCCGGTAGCGACTCCGGCGGGATTGACTGCGGATTCGAATCGCTGGCAGAACATCACGATACAGGCAACACACGGATTCACAGCCGCGGCGGGATCGAGCAACGTTTTGGATAACGTGGTGGTGGCGGCGGGAAACTCGGCCGCGACGGGCGAGCCGCCGACCGGGCTGGTGCTGGATTTGTCCAGCGCGCAACAAGGATGGACGGTGCGGAATGCCCTGGTGTCGCCGGTTTGGAGCGCGGTGACGCCGACACTGACAGTCAGCGCGTCGGGGGGCGCCGTGACTGCGGTGACGGCAGGGCCGGAGCATGGACTGGGATTCGATCCGTACGGGACGCAGATTCCTTTGACGTTCAGCGGGAGTTGCACGGCGCAGGCCAAGGCCAATGTGAGCAGCAACGGGACGATTGGGACGGTGACGGTAACCACGGGCGGCGTCGGCTGCTCGGCGACCACGACGGCCAGCTTGAGCGCAGCGGGGACCTGGGATACATCGGCGCCGGTGAACCTAATAGCCGGGCAGAATATGGCGCTGTTTGGGGGCAACCTGCTGAAGGGCAACGGCGGCTACACGGTGTGGAACGCGGCGGGCTCAGCGAGCTATGGAACGCAACTGGGCGGGGGCGGCGGGAATTTGCCTGGCGGGGGAACCTATACCGCGCTGGTGACGAACAGCGCACTGGGAAGCAGTTCCGGGGTGGACCAATTCCCAGGCGCGGACTTTGGGGGAAAGCTTCAGGCCTGCCTGAGCACGGTGAACGCCACGTATGGTGGAACGTGCGATGCGCGCAACTTTACGGGAAGCCTGTCGATGGGATCGAACCTGACGATATCGACCGGAAACACCACGATTCTGCTGCCCTGCGCCACGATTTCGACGGCGAACCAAGTGATTGTGACCGCGGGCACGCGCAATGTGGCGCTGCGTGGATGCGCATTGCGAGGAGCGAGCACCGCGAGCGGGAGCCAAGGCGGAACGGTGCTTCTCTATTCCGGAGCGGGCGCGGCGGTGGAGGTGGGCGACCCGACGTATGCGGCGGATACGATGGGGTTTCACATGGACAACGTGGTGATCAATACCACGGCGGCGAGCAGCGGCACAGCGCAGGGCCTGGCGGCCTACCGGACGCAGGAGATGGATCTCGAAGACCTGTATTTGCTGGGGAATTCGAACCAGACGGGCATGACACTGGATGGCACGGGCAACTATACGGGGGGAACATTCTTCGGCAATCAGTTGAGCGGGTTTCAGACGGCCGTGAACGCAATCGGGCACCAGACGACAAACTCCGCGACGACGGACTGGATGAACGCGAGCACGTTTGTGCGGTTGCATATCGACTGCCCGACGAGCGGGGGCAGTCCGGTGAGCGGCACCTATGGAATCAATCTGCAGCAGGGAGACGGAAACACCTTCACCGGAGGAGATGTGGAGGGATGCTCGACGGCGCTGCACCTGGGAGCGAACGCGCAGAACAACACGATCGTCGGGTTGCGGAACGAGAACTCGACGAACCAGGTGGTGGCGGACGCGGGGAGTTCGTACAACAACTGGATGACGGGCGGAACGATGTTCACCGGTCAATTGACGGATAACGGCACCCGCAACAGCTTTCTGGACACCTTCCATCGCAGCTTCAATGGGGTGAATGGGGATTGGTACGGGAGCCAGAAGGACGCCACGGTGACCAATCACTACCGCATCGGGATTGGCGCGGGGAACGAGCGCGGGCTGCTGGACCGGTACCAGACCGACTACGGATACCGGTGGACGATGGGGTTGAGCGACGCGACGGCGGGCGAGCAGTTCTACCAGGTTCTGGATGAGCTGAACAACGTAAACCGGCTGCAGATCGGTCAATACAACAACGGGCAGCCAAGCAGCAACAACCAGACGGTGATCAATGCGGCCGGCACGGGCGCGGTGGTTCTGAACGGCTCAAACAACTCCGGCACGGGCGGCGTAGTGATCGGGTCGGGCGGCGCCAGCGAGACGACCGTGGCGGCGATCGGCAACACGGGGAACGCGCAGTTCAACGGGACGCTGCAGGTGGGCGGGGCGTCCTCGTTTGCCGGTTCGACCACGGTGAGAAACCAGGCGGACGCGGAGATCGACCAATTTCTTTGGGCGGGAGCCACGAAGGACGTGAAAGAGTCCTTCATCTACAAGGACTATACGGGCGCCAGCCAATGGTACATGGTGAAAGACGCGACGAATAACTGGGCGGTGAACTCGGCAATAGGCGGACTGGACAGCTTCAAGGCCTACCAGAGCACGAACAGCGGGGATACCTACGTGAACGCCTCGAATGCGACTGGAGCGGTGCGCATCAATAACGAGTCGGGCGCGGGCGCGGGATTCTACGTTTATGGCGGCGGGACCACCAGCCCGTTGTACGCGAGCTTTACAGGAACGGCGGCGATCCGGTTTCCCGGGCTTGAGGCGACGAGCGGCCACAGTTGCCTGCAGATCGACAATTCGGGGTATATCACCAATACCGGGGCAACTTGCGGGACGGGAAACACCAATGGCACGGTCAACGTGGGCACCAGCGGGCAGATTGCATACTACAGCGCGAACGGAGCGGCAATCGCGGGGACCAGCGCGGTTGCAGTGACGGCGGGCGGGACCGGGGCATCGAGCGCAGCCGCCGCGCTGGCGAACCTGGGGGGCTTGTCGGTAACTCAAGCCGCGACGCAAACGATGGCCGGGGCGCTCAATGCTCCGGCTGTGGAGGGCGCACTGCAGGCAGACCAGCACCAGTCTCCGTCGGGGACCGGGAATAACGGGATCGCGATGTCGATATCCCAATGCGCTTCGCAGACCTACACGTGCATGATCCAAGCGCCTGCGCTTTATGCGCAGATGGAGGCTCAACCGTGGGGCGGATTCAGTGTCCCGTATGGAAGTTTGGCGAATTCACAAGGGCCAACCAGTTCACAGCCTATTGCCGCTGTCGAAGATCTGAGGTACGGAGTTCCGCAGTGGTTCTTTAATGCGTCGGTGCCATGGGACGGGAGGCATGGCTCCTGGCCTAGCTTCTCAATGTCTTCGATATCCGCGCCATCGGGCTTGAATGCGCACATGGCCGGATCGATGCAACTGCTGAGCTTCGATTACGCAGGTTATCGCAATTCCTTCAACAACGCATCTGGAATGGGCGACAAGGTTAACATCGGGACATTTTCCCTCTACCAATACAAATATGCGCAAATGCAGGGCGGCGGCGCAATGGGCCTAGCTTTGGATGGGTTTGGCGACGGGGACAATGTCGGTATTACGATGGACCTTCTCGGCTATGGAGGCCCAAACACAGCCGCCGATGAAGGCATAGAAGGTCATCGGGAGGATGTAGGCGAAGGCGGGCAGGTATTCAGTGCGACGGTGTCGGGCATCTCAGTTGGGGCGGACGGTTCGGAGACGATTTCCACGGCCGGCCAGACTTATAACGGCTACCAGGGCGAGGGCAGGCTGCTGATCGACCTTTCGCAGGGATACAACGGCGCGGCGAACAGCAACTACATCGCCAGCGCCACGACCGTTGGAGGAAACCCCGTGATGACATGCGGGGGTACGTGCAACTGGGATTCGAGCTTCGGCGATTCGGTACAGACAACCTTGACCGCAAAGGTGGGCAATGGAACGTCTTCCACAAATACATTTCCGCAGTCGAACGCGGTGCTTCAGGTTGCTTCAACCCCAGGGTTCGCGGTTGGCAATCTGGCCTGCATTTTCGATTACGACTATGAATGCGAGAAGATTACGGCGGTAGGAGCGGGAACCGTTACGATTGCAACCGCCCGCCTGCCGCACCCGGTTGGGGCGTACGTCACCAGCGGCGGCCTGACGGGATACGCCGTCGAGTTTGAGGCCGACAGGGTTGTTCCAGGCAATGCGCTGATCTCAGGCCTTCCCGATAGCGCCATATCCTCAACCATCCGGGCCGCATGGCCAGTGATGTACAACTCCAGCGGCAACAACGCCACGCTGTTTGTTGGAGGAAACTACCTTCCTGGGGCGACAGTGTTTCCAGCCAGCCGGGTATATCCGGCGATGGGCAGCGGCATCGCCATAGGCATCACAGTATCTGGAGGCGCTGTCACGGGATGTCAGCCGAGCGGCGGAAGCGGCTATATATTCAACGCTCCTCCGGCGATTGCATTTGCCGGTACGGGAAGCCCGACGACGGCTCCCGCGGCTCATTTGACGGGCTATAGCGGGGGAACTTTCACGGGCTGCTCCATCGATAGCGCGGGAGCGGGTGTGTCTTCCACCGCTACGGCGAGCGCGCCCTCAGTGAATGCCTACGATTTCTACCCGGCAGCAAAGACCTACCTGGTCTACAATGCCAGCACCGGGACGGTGGATGGCACCTTCTGGACAGAGCCGTTTGCGGGAACGATCGCAGTCAAGGATTCTGTCGAGCAGCCGCATTATTTTTGGCAAAACGCGCGCGAAGAGAATCTTTCCTATGGGAGTATCATTCCCACTCTAAGTTCGGATGCAAGCATTGGGATAGGGATTTCGCATGTTGGAGCCGGGCAAGGCCAGGACACCGAAATCAGCATTTCAAACACCGCCAATTCCGCACTGTATCAAGGGTATCCGACGGGAACGCCGTGGGTCGCAGGATATGGCCAGTTGCTTGCGCCATATGGAATCAATATGTCCGGGGCTCACACTTTCTTCGGGAAGATGTCTCAACCGCCGCTGCCGGGGGCGGGATACGCCAATTTTGTGCTTGGGGTTGGATGCGGAACGATCGGGTGCGCAAGTTGGACATCGCCGTATTATCTCTTGAGCGTAGCGGGCAACGGCGGAAACGATGGGCTGACCTACAACCCCTCTACGAGGGCGTGGGTATTGAGCGGCGGTTCGTTTTCACTGAGCGCCTCGAGCGGCGGAAATGTGCCTGTTGTTTCGGGATCGCCAACCGCCGGGCATGTTGCGCTGTGGGGAGGCGGAACGCCGCAGACTCTTATCAGCGGGGCGGCGCCGACCGGGTCGGGAGCAGGGCTGACCACGGGCCCCACCAGCACAGTCGCAAACGATGTGCCTTGCTTTGCCGATGCGTTTGGGACGTTGAAGGATTGCGGAGCCACGGCGGGGAGCGGAACGGGGACGGTAACCAGTTTTGGAGCGTCTTCGGCCAGTTGGCCTTCGTGGATGGTTCCAATCGTCTCCAATGCGACGACGACGCCTAGCTTGTCGGTATCGGCGGGCCCGATTCCGACCTCCGCGCTGGCGAGCGTGGCGGGGGCGGGCGCGGGATTGACGACAGGGCCGAATAGCGGAACAACGACCAACGATGCAGCCTGTTTTGCCGACGCGGCGGG
>PLSM01000169.1:12531-68819 GCA_003165075.1 Acidobacteriaceae bacterium
AACGACGCGGCCTGCTTCGCCGATGCGGCGGGCACATTGAAGGACTGCGGAACCGGAGTGGGAACTGGAACGGTGACAAGTTTCCAGGCTTCGACATCGGCCTGGCCGTCGTGGATGACGCCAACCGTGGCCAATGCGGCGAGCACCCCGGCGCTGGGGGTGGCGGTGAGTTCCATTCCCAATTCCGCGCTGGCGAGTCCATCCTTGACGGTGAATGGACAGGCCTGCACGCTGGGTACGGCCTGCACGGTGAGCGCAGCGCCACTGCCGACGGCTTTTACGACGCTGACGGACGGCTCCACGGTCACACTGGCGACGGGAGGCTCGGGAGTGACGAACGCGACGCTGACGTTGAGCCACTCGACGTCGACGCGGGCCTTGAATGTAACGGGGCTGGTGAACGGGGCGAGTTTCACGGTCGTCCTGAAGCAGGATTCGACAGGGGGTGCGGCTCTCACGTTGGGCAGCGGATGCACATGGTACCTGGGCACTAACGCCGGCTTCACCGCGTCCACTGCGCCAACTCTGACTTCCGCGGCCAACGGAATCAATCTGCTTGCGGTGCTCTACGACGGCAGCAACTGCTACGCGAACGTGAGGTAGGCGATGATACGGAAGCTTGTATTGCTGGCATTGCTTCTGGCTCCGCAACAGAACTCGTTCTGGAGCCAGAACTACGCCACGGGGCTGGTGGGCTGGTGGAAGCTTGGAGAAGGAACGGGATCGACCGCGTACGACTCCAGCGGCTACGGCAACAGCGGCGCCTGGGCCGGGACCGCCGCAGGAACGAGTGGCTACTACTCTGCCGGATATGTTGGGCCGTGGGCCGGGTATTTCAACGGAAGCAACGATAAGCTCACCGTTTCCAGTTCTTCCGTGCCGACACTCAACGTGACCGGCCCTCTGACCATCTGTGCCTGGGTCAACATCCCATCGATCCCGTCAATGCAGGAGCCAATCTATTCCAACTCGTCAGGATTTGAGGTAGGTGGAGTAATTCTGGGGATTGCTGCAACTGGTGAGGTTTCGCTTATTGGGAATCGGACCGGAGCCTGGTGGCAAGTGCTGTCTTCTTCATCCATCTCCACGAACAACTGGCATCATGTGGCCGGAGTTTATACAGGGGCGGCCGCATATGTTTATGTCGATGGCGCACTGAAAGGCTCACTCTCAACCAGCAGCAGTCCCGCGTCGGGCGGTGGAGTTTACATTGGATACACCACGCAAGGGGGTTTTGCGTACTTTAACGGGCTTCTGGATGATGTGAGGGTCTACAATCGGGCGCTTTCGGCGGGGGAGATTGCCGGGATGTACAAGGTCCACAACTAGAGAGGTCTTCCGAATTTACTCAAGCTGTTGGTGGGGGCGCACCGCTCAGGCAGGCTGGGCGCGATGGGGGATTTGTGGCAGAAACGGAGGGAGAAAGCGCGGGAGGGGAGGGAGAGCTGGCTCTGTGCGCGGAGGAGTTGGATGCGCAGGAGTTGCAGCGTTACGGAGAAATCCTGGACCAGCGTCCGGCGAGCCTGCGCGGGCGAACGGTGGGCATGGCGCTGGCGGAACAACTGCTGCTGGTGAGGACGCGGGAGGGATGGACGGCGCCGTTGAAGGCGAACGCGGCGCAGCGGGCCTTCGAGCGGCGGCGGGGCGAGCGGAACATCGTGCTGAAGGCGCGGCAGATGGGGCTGACGACCTGGGCGGCGGCGCGGTTTTTTCTGAAGACGATCACCCGGCCGGGGACCCTGACGCTGGAAGTTGCCCATACGCAGGAGGCGGCCGAGGAGATCTTTCGGATTGTGCACCGGTTTCTGGACTGGCTGCCGGAGGAACTGCGGGAAGGGCCGCTCAAGACCTCGCGGGCCAACGTGCGGCAGATTGTGTTTCCGGAGATCGATGCGCAGTACCGGGTGGTATCGGCGGGGGACAGGAATGCGGGCCGCGGCCTGACGGTGCAGAACCTGCACTGCTCGGAGCTGGCGCGGTGGCCGGGCGACCCGGCGGAGACACTGGCGGGGCTGCGGGCAGCGATGGCTCCGGGAGCGGAGCTGATTCTGGAGTCGACGCCGGACGGGGTGGGGGGCTGTTTCCACGAAGAATGGCAAAAGGCGCGGGAGACAGGGATGGTGCGGCACTTCTTTCCCTGGTGGATGGAGCGGCGGTACAGGGCCAAGGCGGTGGACGAAGAGAGCTTGAGCGACGAAGAGCGCGATCTGATTTCTCGGCGGGGGCTGGATCGGGAACAGATTGGGTATCGGCGGCAGATTCGGGCGGATTTTCGCGGGCTGGCGCGACAGGAGTACGCCGAGGACGAGGAAAGCTGCTTTCTGGCCAGCGGGGATTCGGTCTTTGAGCTGTCGGCGATCGAGGCGCGGCTGGCGACGGCGCCGGCCCCGGCGGAGTTGCGGCGCAATGGGGAACTGGAGATATGGCTGCCGCCGGTGGAAGGCAGACAGTACCTGGTGGCGGTGGACCCGGCCGGCGGCGGCAGAGAGGGCGACTACTCGGCGGCGCAGGTGTTGGAGTTGGAGACGGGGCTGCAGTGCGCGGAGTTTGCCGGGCATGTGGGAGGGCTGGAGCTGGCGCGGCTGGTGACGGCGCTGGCGAGGGAGTACAACCGGGCCTGGCTGGTGGTGGAACGGAACAATCACGGCAGCGGAATCCTGGCTCTGATCGAAACCGCGTGCGGTTACGAGCGGGTTTATTGGCAGGGCGGACGTTCGGGAGGGCAGCCGGGGTGGCTGACCACGTCCATGAGCCGGCCGGCGGCGCTGGGGCGGCTGGATGCGGGACTGGTGGAGCAGCCGGAGCGGTTCCAGAGCCGGCGGCTGCTGGCCGAGTGCAGGAGTTTTGTGCGACTGGCGGACGGCAGGTCGGGGGCCAGGCCGGGGACGCATGACGACCGGGTGATGGCCATGGCCATGGGGCTGGAAGCGCGGGCGGAGCTGCTACAGAAGGGATCAGGGATCAGGGGTCAGGGATCAGGGGGCGGTCATCGGTAGTCAGCGGCAGGACTTCAAAGGGCCATTGTGGCGTTTGGGGCTGAGGGTGGGACGGAAGAGGAGCCGGGACGGTTCGCGAGGCTTTAAAGCCCTGGTTTCTGAACCCTGATCCCTGATCTCTGCCGCCTGTTTGCATGACATTCGAGGCCAATCGCTTAAAATGCGAGGAAGGTTCTCAACCAGACGGGGGAACGGGCTTGGCAGTTCTGGCGGTGCAGCATATCCGGCGGATGCAGGGCGGTGCGCAGGGCCAGCTGATGCTGGGCGCGGACGGCCAGGTTTACGTGGTGAAGTTCCAGAACAACCCGCAACATATCCGTGTGCTGGCTAATGAGTTTCTGGCCTCCAGGCTGGCGGCGGCGGCGGGGCTGACGGCTCCAGAGGTCGAACTGGTGGAGGTCTCGGGCTGGCTGGTGGAGAATACGCAGGAACTGGAGATCGACCTGGGCCGGACGCGGGTGCGATGCCAGCCGGGGTTGCAGTTCGGGTCGCGGTTTGTGGGCGGGCTGATGCCGGGACAGGTGGTGGATTACCTTCCCGAGGAGCAGATGGCCGAGACCAGGAACCTGGGTGAGTTTGCCGGCATTCTGGCCCTGGACAAGTGGACGGGAAACGCCAACGGACGGCAGGCGGTATTCACCCGCAAGCAGCGGGAGAAGCGCTACCGGGCGGTGTTCATCGACTACGGGTATTGCTTTCATGCCGGGGAGTGGGAGTTCGAGGATATTCCGCTGCGCGGAGTCTACTATCGAAACGACGTATACCGGGAGATTACGGGCTGGGAGTCGTTTGAGCCCTGGCTGACGCGGCTGGAGACCATGGCGGCGGAGACGGTGTGGACCGCGGCCAGCGAGATTCCTCCCGAATGGTACGGCGGCGACCTGGGTGAGATGGAAGCGCTGGTGGAGAAACTGCTGGCGCGGCGGAGCCGAATCCGGGGACTGATTGAGGAATTCGGGAAGTCGGATCGGAAGCCATTTCCGAAATGGGTGGGGATGGGGAAAAATGGAGTGGAAGAGGGTTGGAAAGAGACCCGGTGGGGGACTAGCATCGCTGGGACGGTGAATTAGAGGCGAGGGCGGCCTTTTCAGGATGGCGAAGGGCAAGGCTTGGCGGGGGCCCGGGACGGGCTTCTGTGCGTAAGGGCGAAGGGCTGGCGGCTTGAAGGAAGTCAAGGACAGCTTCTGTGCAGAAGGGCGAAGGGCTGGCGGCTTGAAGGAAGTCAAGGATGGGCTGTTGTGCCGAAGAGACAAAGGACAGGCGGCTTGAAAACGGCGGGGCGGGCAGAAGCAGGAGAAGAAAAGTGATGGAAGGAGCGCGGGCGGCCCAGGCATGAAAGAGGAAAACGGGCGTCGGGCATGCGAGTTTCGACTGCTCCGGTATGTGCCGGATGCGGTGAGGAACGAGTATGTGCATATCGGGGTGATCCTGCGCGAAGCGGGCAGCCGGGAGGCGGCGGAGGTGCGGTTTACCCGCGACTGGCGCCGCGTGCGCTGCCTGGACCCGGAGGCCGATACCGCGCTGCTGGAAGGCATGGAGGGCGAATTGCGCCGGCGCTTCCAGGCCGAGCCGGACGGACGGCTGATGCAACTGCTCAGCGAGGCGCTGTCGCTGAACGTTCAAATGACCGAGCCCAAGGCCTACCTGGCGGAGAGCCTTCCGGCGGGGATGGAAGAGTTGATGCGGCTTTATGTGGAGCCNNTCGAGCGGGCCGGGGTGTGGGATCTCCTGCGCAAGCGGATTGCGGCCTCGGAGTATACGCGGGCGGGCGACCCGCTGCGGATTGACGTGGGCTACAGGCCGAACGGAATGATTCGTATGTTCCATGCGGTGAGCCTGGAGCCGGGCGTGGAGATGGCCAAAGTGCTGGCGTTCTCGGCGGCCGGTTTGCGGGCCGGCGTGGAACGGGTGGAGAAGGCGCACCTGGAGCTGACGGCGGTGATCGAGCCCGCGGCCAGGCTGGGGGCCACCGACGAAGAGCCGGAACGGCTGGAGATGTACCGCTTTGGCGTGGAAACGATGGAGGAGCACCAGATCCGGGTGCTGACGACATCGGACCTGGGCCGGGTGGCGGAGACGGCGCGGCGGGAGTTGCGGGTGTGAGTGTGTGAGTGTGAGTGTGTGGGTGTGGGTGTGAGTGTGAGTGTGAGTGTGAGTGTGTGTGTGTGTGAGTGATCGGTCGTCAGTGAACAGTGATCCGTATTGTTTTGCCAGGTTGGAGTTATGGGCGAGTTATTCGCGGAAGATTGCAGATGATTTACTGCATTTGCGGTAGGATCGAATTTGTTGAGAGGCAAGAGCGATTGGAGGTCGGAGGCGGTGTGCGTCAACTGATTGCTGACGACTGACCACTGACGACTGACCACTGACAACTGACATCTGTATTTCGAGGCACGGTCCCTTCGGGGGCTGTGCCTTTTTGTTTTCCGGGGCAGCGGGAGAAGGAAGGTGCGCGTGAAGGTTGGAGATCAGTTGCGGGAGATCTGGCGGCAGGCGACCGCGGGGCGAGGCGGCCGGAGGGTGGACGTGGCAGCCGGCGCGGCAGACGCGGAGGCGGAGCGCAGGACACTGGCGCTACCCGCCATTCTGAGCCCGGTGCAGTTTCCAGGGCGGCTGCTGCCCAAGCCGACGCCGGCGAATCTGCGCCGGTTTGCGGAGACGCCGGTGGTGCGCCGGGCGATCAACGTGATCAAGGATCGNNGTGCGGCGCGGAGTGCGGGCGGAGGATGTGGGCTACGCGGCCAGGAAACTGAGGGCCCTGCGGCGAACGCTGGAAGAGCCGAACGCGGTGGACAGCTTTCGAACCTTGATGGAGCAAGTCATCGAGGATGCGCTGACGGGCGGCTTCGGGGCCATCGAGATGGAGCCGACGGGGGACGAGGAGCGGCCGGCGATGCTGTGGGCGGTGGATGGGGCTTCGATCCGGATCAACGCCAGGTGGGACGGGGAGGAAGACACGCCGCGGTATGCGCAGGCCATGCCGGGGCAGTTGGAGTCCAGCGCGATCGAGCTTTTGGACAGGCAGTTGATGTATGTGCGCATGAATCCGCGCAGCTTTACGCCTTTCGGGCTGGGACCGCTGGAAGTGGCTTTCGAGACGGTGAACCAGTTTCTGAGCGCGCATCGCTTTGCGGGCAAGCTGGCTGCGAACACGGTGGCGCAGTATGCGCTGTGGTTGAACGAGGCCTCGCCGGCGCAGCATGACCGGCTGATTCGCTGGTGGCAGGACGAGATCGAGGGGACGGGGCGGGTGCCGTTGATCTCCACCGACCAGAAGCCGGAAGTGCTGCGGTTCGCGCAGGGAACAGACGCCGACCTGCGCCTGGCGTGGCAGGAGTTTCTGATCCGGATGGNNGGGCACATTACCCGAGACCTTTTTGGCAAGTGCATTGGCTGGCGAGAGTTCGAGTTTGTCTTCAACGAACTGAATGCCAGGGACGAGGAAACGGAACTGGCGGTCCAGGTGCAACTGCTGAAGGCCGGTGTGCTGACGGTGAACGAGGTTCGTGCGATGCGAGGACTTGGACCGCTGGGCCAGGACGGGCAGGTGCAACTGGCGAGCGCGGCGGCAACGGAACAGGGCGGTTGATGGTTGAAAGTGCGGTGATGTTTTTGGCCAGGGAGCAGAGAACCGGACCGGCGAGAGCAGATGGGTGGAGAGCGCATGCGATTGGAAGCGATGGCAGTAAAGATTCCCCCTGTGGAAGGGCACCCGAACCGGGTGTCGTTCGAGGGAGTGTTGACGGTGGTGAATGCAGCCAGCGACAAGGCCCCGGCGGGAGCCCGCGGGCACCGGGTGATGCTGACCCGCGAGGCGGCAGAGAAGGCGCTGCCTTCGCTGCTGGGGATGGCCGTGGACTACAGGCCCGGCTGGGATGGACACGACGCGCGCCGCAAGATCGGGCTGCTGACCGAGGCTGATCTGGTCGGGTCGCGCCTGGTGGTGCGGGGATACCTTTACGCGCGGGACTTTCCCGAGGTGGCCGAGGCAATTCATGCGCAGTCGCCGGAAGCGATGGGCATGAGCTACGAGTTGGCCGACGCGCGCGTGGAAGATATGCGGGCCGAGGTGTGGAAGCTGACCCGCGTGACCTTTACGGGAGCGGCAATTCTGCTCCGGGAAAAGGCGGCCTATCGGGCCACGAGCTTCCGCATGGCGAGCTAGCAGGAGAGCGGGTCGGCGAGTTGGCAAACAGGTTCCGCGACGCGGAGCCTGTTTGCTTGAGTGGGATGGCGCGTCAGCGCATCTGTAGCACCGGATTCAAAGCAACGCAGAAAGGAAAGGCATGGAAAGCGAAGAGAGAGAGATTGCGGGCCGGCTTGAAGCCGCGACAGCTCTGCTGGAACGGACGCTGGGCTGGCTGGAGGAGCGGCAAGGCGTTTTGACCGGCGAGGTGGAGAGGATTTCGGCCACCGTGGAGCAAAGCCGGCGGGAGGCGGAACTGGCGGAAAAGCTGGTCGCAGCCGAAAAGGAACTGGCCGAGTTGAAGGCGGCGGCGGCGCCAACGGCATTGAATCCGCTGCGCAGAACCGTGCCAGCGGCCACCTCGGAGATGCTGGCCAAGCACGGCATCGGCGACGGCCCGGTGGATGTGCGGACCCTGGACGCGGCGCTGTCCGGGCTGAGCCTGGAACAGCGCATTGCGGTGAAGACCCAGTTGCTGCGGGCCGGCACGATTGCGTAAAGGCGGCTTTTGGCTTCTAGCTACTAGCTTCTAGCTAAAAGCTTCTGGACACTCGGCCAAGAGTTTTCTCGGGCAGGCCGGGACGTTGCGGCAGGGAATCGATTCGGCGGTCAGGAATATCGCGGATTGAACCCTGCCGGAAACATGCTGCAATGACCGCTCAAAGAGGAAAGCTGACAGCTAGAAGCTAGTAGGTGAAAGCTCTTCTTCGAGCAACGACTGGCCCCATGGAGGGGGCGGAAAGAGCCTATGAACGCAACCTTTGCAGACATTCACGCGGCAGCTGATTACATTGGGCCGGGCGCTGTCGAAGTACCGCTATATCAAACCGAGATCTTCGATATCTGCCGCCGGTCGAGTCCTTTTGGACAACGCATCAAGCAAGTTCCCGCGACCGGTCATCCCTCGAGATTCTTCGAAGAGACGGCCCTTCCGAGTCCCGGCGCGGCCGGATTTGTGAATCCGCGCAGCATCGTGGCGCCGGTAGTGAGCCCTACAAGAGTGGAGCGGAGCGTGCCGCTGAAGGCCATTGTTTCGCAGATCAACTACAACCTGTTCGACATCGAACTGGGCAACCAACAGCAGCAGTTCGCCTATCTGCAGGCAAAAGACCTGGTGGACACGGTGAGCGGCGTGATGGTGGAGCACGATGTTGCGCTGTGGAACGGCAACGACACGAGCCTTAGCACTCCGACGACTACACAGTACATGGGTGTAATCGGTCAGATTGTGGCCGGCGGCAACACCACGACTATCGGGACCACGGCATCGATTGTGGACGGGATAAAGTCGGCAGTGGCGCAGATGGTCGCAAGCAACGGATTTCATGTACGGCCTACAGCGATCTACGCCAACCCAGTACTGCTGGACTTGATCGACCGGGAGATGAAGACCGAGTTCAACGTGGTGCTGAATACCGACAGCATCACGGGTGGGGTGCGCGTAAAGATGTTGTCGACGCAGGCGGGCGATCTGCCTCTGATTCCAGATTGGAGTCTGAGCTATACGGGCACACCGGGATCGGGTACGGCTGTGTTGCCGGCCTACATCGTCACCGAGGATCTGATCGAGTACCACTGGCTCGGCGATCCAACGCCACGGATCTTCCAACTCGGGATGCCCGGCTCACTGGCTTCCCAGTACGTGGCCGTAAAGTTCGGCGCCGTGGTAGTGAAGGGCGCCAATTACGCACATTACCAGGTCCTGGTGGACCGGTAGATGGCAGATTGGCGAGTTTGCGAAGAGGCCCCAGGAATGGGGCCTCTTCGCTTAGCGGAAGCAACATTGGAAGCGCGAACGGAAGGGTGAGGTATGGCTTATCTGCAGCCAGCGGATTATCCAAATTACGGATTGCCGACTGGAACGACAGCGGACTGGATCACGGCCGCCACGGCACTCATCAACAGTTACTGCAGGCGGCCCGACCTGAACGTGATGCAGTATACGGAACGCCTGCGGGTGACCAGCGGATCGCAGACTGTGCTGTTGAGTTATCTGCCGCTGGCGCCATTGGGAACGGCAAGTTCGCCGGTGGTCGGCATCGAAGGCCGTTATGCGAAGCCGCGGCGCGGAGAGATTCTGAGCGAGCCGCTGTTTGAAATCGTGTGGGCATTTTCCCTACCGGGACAATGGACCGCAATCGATCCAAACTCCGTGGACTTTGACCCGATCACAGGCGAGTTGACGTTGCCCTGGAATGTGCTTGGACTGCCGTACAACGAGGTGATGGTGACTTATACGGCGGGGCTGGCCACGATCGGCGACGATGTAAAGACGGCCTGCGCGCAGATTGTGCGCAATGCGCAGTCGACGCCCGCACTGAACGCCAGCAAGACCAAGATCGACACGATGCAGATGCAGTATTTCTCAAGTTCGCTCGTGGACGAAACCGTGCAAGCGTGGCTTCGTCCATACGTAGCGAACAGGCTGGGGTAACGAATGAGCGACACGGCAGCACGCAACCCTGTAGGAGCGCCGCAGATGCTAGCCGATGCCCTGCTGCGAAGTGTGGCCGGAACGAGTGCATTGTTGCGCGTGACAGGCGCAAATGCGGACACGAATCAGTCGGAAGTGGGCTTGGTGGCAACAACTTTTGCCGAGGCGATTGTGAACCCGGTAGTGATCAGGAAGCTGCGCCCAAACTGGCAAAGCGGCGGCGAATCGCTGTGGGAATTGTTGGTTTCTGCAACCAGCGTAGAGCAGCAGGTGAGTTCGCTCGATCTCGCTTCGGCGCAAGCTCTCTTTGCCATGACACTGGTAGTGACCGTGTCAGGGCAGGACTACATGATCGAGTCGATCGCCTCCAATGAAGCTTTTGGCCAGGTATATCTTTACAGGCTGCTCCTGCGCGAGGCGCGGCAGCAGGCAGTATAACTCTGCACCTGCTCGGACATAAGTCAAGTTAGAACTGCTCGCGCAGTGCACAAGGAACTGTACTCCATGCAAAATGCGAAAGACTCGTTTTATATGGCGCTGCGCACACGGCTAACTGCGATCAATCCGGATCGGACGATTCTCCTGCGTGGAGTGGTGCGGCCGGGCATTCTGGTCGAGGAGGCCGAGGCTCCTTTCAGCCAGCTTCCCAACGACGTCTTTGTACTGCGTTGGCTGGGTCTTTGTACCGATCTCGATCTGGCTTCAACAATGACAGCCGAGGAATGCGAGATCGCCTACCAGACTTGCGGAACGCAGAGTTATGGCGGGCTCGACCGCGGACGCGCGCTGAGCGAAATGGATGAGGAACTGGTTGCGATACTGCAGCCGCTCTACACTCCGAAACTCAACTACGCTGTGCAACCCGCGGCGGCAATGTTGACCCAGGTTTTTTGGGATGAGCCTGGGTTTACGCCGATCGTCGCGCAGAGGGACCGGCTTAGCCGGTCAGCCAAAGTGATGGTCTACGGCTACCAGGAGCAGGGGGAATAGATGGCGGCAAATTGGTTTTCGGCTCCAGCGCCGGTGACTCGACGGGTTAGGGCTTACTTTGCACCGGTCAATCGCACTGCGCAGACACCCGTCGTTTTCGATCCGGCGGAACAGAGTGGATTCGCTCTCGATTCTCCTCCTGCCCCATGGCTCAACCTAGGCTGGATTCAAGCATTCAGCCGCAAACCGGTAAGCAAGACCGCTGCAGTGCTGACAGGGGTCCCGGCGGGAACAATGGAGCAGGTCCGCGAGACGCTTGAGGCCCAGGTGAGCCTCGAGTTCCTGAGCTGGACAAAGCTGACCATGGCTTTAGCCACAAATTCGCAGCATATGAATCTGCTGGCACGGGCGAGTAGCGCAGGAACGGCGGCGGACGGTGGGACGGCGGCCACAGCAGTCAACGTGCAAGGCGGGTCAACTGCTTCCATGGTTCTGTTAGCTGCAGCAGATGCGGCAAAGTTCACAGCGGGCTCGATGATTGCGGTCGACGAGGACTACACAGGGCAGACAGGATATGTAGGTGCGCCGATTGCAGGCGCATACCTACGCCTGGCACTGACGGATGTGGACTATATCCGGTGCGTGACGTTCAACGTTGCATTGGTATCTCAAGTGAGTGTCTCCGGGCTAACACTTGCCGAACCGCTTCCCGGCGGCGCTCCAGCTGCAGGGAACAAGGTGCAAGCAGTGACCGGATTCGTCGACCGCGAGGGTGGCAGCTTCTATCAGGAATGGTCGGCACTCTTTGTCATGCAGGGCAGCCAGGGAGAGAGAATCTTCTATTACTACCCGAGATTACAAAGCATGAGCGGCGCAGAAGAAGAAGCTGTTCCTCTTGACGCCAATCATAAGAGCGGCCATGCACGAGTGCTGCTCAAGGGACAGTTTCTAGCATTGCCAGTGATAGATCCACTGGACGGAGAACGGGTGGTTTGCTACCGGAGCTTTCTGCCGGCGGCCAAAGCTCTGATTTAAGAGGAAGCAGCTCACCGGGTGTCAAGTTAGAGAGTCACGATGAAGATTGTTATCCAAGGACAGGACTACACAGCTGCGCTCGATTCTGCATATTCATTGACTATCGAACGCAAACTGAACGAGCCCTCCTTATGCCAGTTATGGCTCAGTCTGCCCTTCAATGGCAGCCTGCAGACACCTTTGCGGAATCAGTCGCTGCTGGTAAGTGGCGACGATGGAACATCCTACTTTACCGGTTACATTGCGGTAAGTCCGCTACCGGAATACGCAGGGGTTGGGATAGAAGGTCCGCGCTATCGAATTGCGATTCAAGCGTTAAGCGACGAATTGCTCCTGGACCAGCTATCGATGGCCCCGAGCAAAGGGGCAACCGGCGAAACAGCAGGATCGCTGATGACGGCACTGGTGACACGAACTGGATCGACAAGCCTGTCAACCCAGGCGCTCACCTTGAACTCGGCACTGAGCAGCTTCGTTCCAGATGCAGGCGCATCGTGGAGCAAGAGCGCAGGCCAGGTAGCGAGCCAGGCGCGGGCGTCGTATCGTGCCCTCGATGGCGCCTTGACGCTCGCTACTGTGCAGTGCGTCGTACATTCCCTGAACGAGACCGACGGCAGCCTGAATCTTGGTAACCTTACGCTTGCGAGCGAGGTGAAGCGCGCACTGGCTAACGATGTCACTGTTTGCGGCGAAGATGAGCCGGTTGCCTATGTTACCGAATACTTTCTGGGCGACGGAGTTACGACGCAATTCAATCTGGCCGCTAACCCTTACTTCCCACCCACCTCCAAGTCCGACCTCATCCGCGAGCTTTTCAACGAGAGCCAGATCGACCTTCGTGTCTGGGGCAATTCGGGCGGATATGGATATCTGTCGCTGGGTGCCGGCGGGTTGGTGATGCAAGGCGGGAATGGAATTGACGGACAGACGCTTCTAACATGGCTGGATCCGGTGGAGATGGGCGGCACCTTACTACTGGAGGCTACAGGAGTGACTCTTGCTTCTGGGAGCACCGGCATTCTGGCCGGTTTCTTCAGCGGCCTTGAAACGCAGTCCGGGTGTACCGCGGGTTTTCAGGCCACGGCTCAACAAGGGACAGGCGCGGTTACGCTGCAGCCGATCATTCAGGGCATAGCCTCGGGAACGACTTATACGTTAAATGCAGCCAATCAATACTCGCTCCGCATTCGAGTCCATTGTCCCGAAAACGAGAGGGCCTTGGCAATCTATCGCTCTTATGGAGATAGCGGCGCCATTACCTATGGCGGACAATGGATTCTGGCCCCGGGCAAACTCCAGTTCGAGATACAGGAATATGTCAATGGCGTAGCCGGCATGCCCGTGACGCTCTACGATGGATCCGTCGCCAGCCTCCCGGGCGCGTGCACAGTCGTTGCCGCTAGCAGCATTAACTTGATTGGGACGATGCGGGCACTTAACCTGACAAACCTGGGGTCAGGCTGGGTGGTGAGCACGCCCGCAAGTGGAAGTCCCCGCACACGGCGGGTGGGCACCACTGCCGAGGCAGCCGAGTGTCACCTTGAGCGGGGTGGAGCACTGGTGTTCTACACCGGATTCACACCGTCTGTTGGTGAGCAGATCGCGGTGAGTTACCGCACAGTGGGTAGAGCGGTGGGCAGGGCCGTAAATGCCACCAGCCAGCAGGCACTGGCCCAAGCCGGTTTGCCCGCCGTGGCGACGTGGATCGGGTCAGTCACCAGTCCAGCTACGCGCAGCTCCCAGGACTGCCGCAATGCGGCGCTAACGATGGAGCAGGCTGCGGCGAGTGTAAGTGCCTTGTGGAGCGGAGGCTACAAGGGAACTAGAGCCAGCTTCGCTACCGACGTCTGGCCCGGCGACGCGCTCCAGTTGAATGCGCCGACTGCAAATCTGAACGCGCAGGTGGTGGTGCGAAGCGTAAAGGTGAGTTACAGGGCGAGTTATCCAGACCTGGTCGAATATGGAATTACATTCGCCAACGACTGGGCTGACGATCTGGCCATCAAAACCAGCGCAGCAGTACCTGCCGATGCATGGCTGCCGGCGCCGGTCGCACCCACAGTTCTAGCCAATCTTAACGGTCTAACTGTAACCGCGATCAGTGGAAGTTCAGTCACGGTCAACGCTGGGGCTGTGCCGACCACCGGCGGCGGATTTGAGATACGAAAGCGCGACTTTGCTTTCATGCCGGGAGAGGACCCCGACCTGGTGATGCGTGGCTCGCAGCCCAACATGACATTCACTCGCACAACCGCGAGCGACCGGTTCTACATTCGGATGTATGACGGGGCGAAACCACCGAATTACTCGGAGTTTTCGGCGGCGCTATTCATCAATTTACCGCTGGGATCGTGAGCGCCAGGGCTTGAAGCAAGTGAGCGAGAGACGGAGTCCGGTGGATGCGGATGATGAATGAATTCGAAGCGCAGGTATTGAGTGACCTGTGCGTGTTGAAGTCGCAGATGAACGGACTGATGGGTGACGGCAATGGCGGTCGCATTGCCGACCTGGAGCGGCGCATGGACCGGCACGAACAGAACTGGCAGCGCGCCAAAGGCTTTCTGGCTGCGGTGAGCGTGCTGTTCGCAGCGATCGAAGTGGCCGTGGAGGCGTGGTTCCGCCGCTGAGCGGTAAAGCCTGACATCGGCGCTGAAAAAGCGCGCCTGCAGGACATTGCTTTCGTGCGGGCGCGCCAGACACTCGTATAATCAGCCCCATGAACGATCAACCGCTGGTTGGCGTGGTGATGGGCAGCAAGAGCGATTACGAGGTGCTTTCGGCTGCTGTGGAAATCTTGCGCCTGTTCGAGATTCCATATGAAGCGCGGGTAGTGAGCGCGCATCGCACGCCCGACTGGCTCTTCAAATACGCTGAAACAGCAAGGACGCGCGGGTTGCGAGCGATTATCGCAGGAGCCGGAGGTGCAGCGCATCTTCCCGGTATGCTGGCAGCCAAGACGCTAGTCCCCGTGCTGGGTGTGCCGGTGGCAGCCACGCAACTGAACGGCATGGATTCCCTGCTCTCGATTGTGCAAATGCCCAAAGGCGTGCCTGTCGGGACTCTGGCCATCGGCAAGCCTGGCGCCGCCAATGCTGCTCTGCTGGCCGTAGAGATCATTGCGACAACTGACGAAGGGCTCTATGCGCGGCTGGCCGCGTGGCGCGCCGCCCGTACCCAGGAGGTACTGGAGCAGGAGCTGCCCGGGTGAGTGTTAACACTGGGCAAAGAGACATTCCCTCCATCGTTCGGCCCGGCGGGCTGCTGGCAATTTTGGGCGGAGGCCAGCTAGGACGCATGACGGCGATGGCAGCGCGCACCATGGGATACCGCATACGCGTGATGGACCCCGAGCCTGCCTGCCCCGCCAGTTTTGTGGTGGACGAAGCCATTTTGGGACGCTGGGATGACGTGGCCGCAGCACGACGGCTCGCGACCGGCGCCGACGTAGTGACCCTGGAGATTGAGCAGATAGGCGTGGACGCTCTCTCTGAAGTGGCACGGATTGCGCCGCTGCGTCCCGGTGTTGAACCCATTCGCATCATCCAGGATAAAGTCCTCCAAAAAACATGGCTCGCCGAAAACGGCTTTCCTGTCGGACCTTTTCGCGTAGTGCGGAGCGAGGCCGAGTTGCACGATGCGGTTCAAGCACTGGGCGGCCGCGTGTTTCTGAAGATTGGGCGTGGCGGCTACGACGGTCGCGGCCAAGCGCAAATCGGGCTTGGCGGCCCCGCAGGCGAAGAGGCGATTGCAGCTGCGTGGCAAAGCATTGGTGCGCGCCCCGCCGTCGCGGAGCAAGCTATCGATTTGGACTGTGAGATCAGCGTGATGGCAGCGCGTAATCCATCCGGAGAAGTGCGTAGTTTTCCCGCCGCACGCAATCACCACGAAAATCAGATTCTGTCGTGGAGTGTGTTGCCTGCGGATGTGCCCGCGGAGCTTGAAGCGCGTGCCGAGGCGCTGGCTGCTGCGATCATCGCGCGGCTCGGCATCGAAGGCCTACTCTGCGTTGAGGTGTTCGTCACTCGCGAGGGCAAGCTGCTGGTGAACGAACTTGCGCCCCGCCCACACAACAGCTATCACCAGAGCGAACGCGCCTGCGTAACCAGCCAGTTTGAGCAGGCAGTGCGCGCCGTGTGCAATCTGCCCCTCGGCGACACGACGCTCATCACTCCGGCCGCGATCGTGAATCTGCTCGGCGAACTCTGGGTAAGCGGCCAGCCGAACTTTGCCGCCGCACTGGCCGTGCCCGGCGTGCGCCTCCACCTTTACGAAAAACACATCGCGCGCGCAGGGCGAAAGATGGGTCACTTATCCGCTACGGGGGCCACCGCAGGAGAAGCGCTCGCGCGAGTGTTGGAAGCGAAGCGGCGACTGTAGCGGTCTGATATCAAGCAAGCTCTCCGTAGCCTTCCGCTTCTACGAAAAAGCCGCGGAGTACCCAGCATGGCGCGACTCTAGTCGACTTGCTCTGACTTCTCCCAGCGCTTGGGGCGACGGTTGGCCTGCAGTATTTTCTTGCGCAGGCGGAGCGACTTGGGAGTGACTTCGACCATCTCATCCTCGGCGATAAATTCGATGGCCTGCTCCAGGTTCAATGCCTTGTAAGGCACCAGCCGGATCGCCTCATCCGCACTGGATGCGCGCATGTTGGTCATCTTCTTTTCGCGCACCACATTCACATCCAGGTCGTTGTCGCGCGAGTGCTCGCCGACAATCATTCCCTCGTAAACCTCGACGCCCGGTCCAACAAACAGAATGCCGCGCTCCTGCAGCCCGTTCAGCGAATAGGTGGTCGTCAAGCCCTGACGATCAGCGATAAGCGCGCCTGTGGGCCGCTGCGGAATTTCGCCCTGGTAGGGAATGTAGCCGTCGAAGAGGGAGTTCATCACGATGGTGCCGCGGGTCTCTGTGAGCATCTCGCTGCGCAATCCAATCAGTCCGCGGCTGGGTACACGAAAATCCATCCGTACGCGGCCCGAGCCGTGATTATGCATCTTGGTCATCTCGCCTTTGCGCGGCCCCAGCTTCTCAATCACCACGCCGGTGTGTTGCTCGGGCACGTCCACAGTGAGGTGTTCCACCGGCTCCATGCGGGTGCTGTCCACCATCTTGGTTACGATCTCCGGACGGCCGGCCATCAGTTCAAAGCCCTCGCGGCGCATCATCTCAATGAGGATAGCGAGTTGCAGTTCGCCTCGGCCCAGCACCTTGAAGCTGTCGGGCGAGCCGGTCTCTTCTACGCGAATCGATACGTTGGTCAGCAGTTCCTTTTCCAGGCGCTCGCGGATATTACGGCTGGTTACGTACTGGCCTTCGCGCCCCGCAAACGGCGAGTTGTTCACGCTGAATTGAATGGCAATGGTCGGCTCGTCAATGACAATCAGCGGCAGCGGTGCCGGGTTTTCGATGGAGGTAATCGTCTCGCCGATAGTGATGCCTTCCACACCAGCCACAGCCACAATGTCGCCCATCGTGGTCTCAGTGATGTCGTTGCGTTTAAGTCCCGAGAAGGTGAACAGCTTGGTGATGCGCGTCTTATGCAACGAACCGTCGCGCTTGGAGATGTTCACCTCGTCGCCGGCGTGCAGTGTGCCCTGAAAAACGCGACAGATGGCGATGCGGCCAAGGTAATCGGAGTAGTCAAGGTTCGTAACGAGAATTTGCAGCGTGGCGTCCGGGTCGCCCGTGGCCGCAGGAATCGCAGAGACAATCGTAGAAAAGAGCGGTTGCAAGTCCACACCTGGCACCGCGAAATCGATGGTCGCCGTTCCCGCCTTGGCCACAGTGTAGAGCACCGGAAAATCCAGTTGCGTCTCATCGGCGTCCAGGTCGATGAACAGGTCGTAAATCTCGTCCAACACTTCCTGCGGGCGTGCGTCCGGGCGGTCGATTTTGTTAATGACCACGATGGGCGGCAGCTTGGCCTCCAGCGCTTTGGCCAGCACGTAGCGAGTCTGGGGCAGCGGGCCCTCGGCGGCGTCCACAAGCAACATGACGCCGTCCACCATCTTCAGAGCGCGCTCCACCTCGCCGCCGAAGTCGGCGTGGCCCGGCGTATCGACAATGTTGATTTTGCCGCCGCCAAAGTTGATGGCCGTGTTCTTGGCGAGAATGGTGATGCCGCGCTCCCGCTCCAGTTCGTTTGAGTCCATCACCCGCTCGGCCACCTGCTCGTTTGCACGGAAGGTTCCGGATTGGCGCAGCATGGCGTCCACCAGCGTTGTCTTTCCGTGGTCCACATGGGCAATGATGGCGATATTGCGTATCGTCTGGCTCACAAGTACGGTTTTCCTTCTTTCGGGTTCGGCCACTCGCGGGCCATCAGGTTGGGGGATGAAGATACGACGAACCGCCGCACACTGCGGCAATCTCTATTCTACCAGCCAACAGTGACGAACGGCTGCGGCGCGCGGAATGATTGTGACATACTTCTTGACGAAGATCGTTGCGGGGCCGTGTGAGTTCCCTCCGGATTCACGTTGTCTTGTCCGCACTATCGAAGGGTTGTCTGCATCTTAACGAAAGGGGATATGTACAAATGAGCTATGTACCCGACACAAAGCGATACGAAGATGCGCAGTTTCGGCGGTGTGGGCGATCGGGGATCGACTTGCCGGCTATATCGCTGGGGCTGTGGCAGAATTTCGGCGGTTCCGATGTGTTCGAGACGGGCCGTGCAGTGGTCCGGCGCGCCTTCGATCGCGGTGTGACACACTTCGATTTAGCCAATAACTACGGACCTCCGTACGGCTCCGCCGAAGAAACTTTTGGCGAGATTTTACGCAAGGACTTTCGCGGCCTCCGCAATGAGTTGTTGATTTCGACCAAGGCGGGATGGGATATGTGGCCGGGGCCTTACGGCATAGGCGGTTCTCGCAAGTATCTGCTGGCATCGCTGGACGAAAGTCTGCGGCGCATGGGCCTAGAATATGTAGATATCTTTTACTCGCACCGCCCCTGGGAGGACGTGCCCCTGGAAGAAACAATGGGCGCGCTGGTGCAGGCCGTGCATCAGGGCAAAGCCTTGTATGTGGGCATCTCGTCTTACAGCCCCGAACGGACTCGCGAAGCGGCACAGATACTGAAGAGCCAGGGTGTGCCGCTCCTGATTCATCAACCGTCTTATTCCATGCTGAACCGCTGGGTAGAGAAGGAGTTGCTCGCCACCCTGGATGAACTGGGCGCGGGCTGCATTGCGTTTTCTCCGCTGGCCCAGGGCCTGCTGACGAATAAGTATCTGAACGGCGTACCACAGAATTCGCGCGCCACAGCAGAGAATTCGTCGTTGCTAATGGGCTTTCTAAATGAGAAGAATCTGAGCCGCGTGCGAGCACTGAACAAAATTGCGCAGGAGCGCGGGCAGACCTTGGCGCAGATGGCAATTGCATGGGTGCTGCGCGACAAGCGAGTTACCTCCGCATTGATTGGAGCACGCAACGTGGAGCAGCTTGATAACTCCCTCGATGCACTCAACAGACTCCAGTTCACAAATGAGGAGTTAAATGAGATCGACCGCCACGCGCAAGACAGCGCGATCGATCTTTGGAAGGACGCCAGAGAAAACATGAAGTAGCGAATGTACGGAGGAGCGAGGCGACGCGAGTCGAAGCTGAGGTACTGCACCGCCTCGTTTCCCCAGAGACTCCCCGTCGGTTACACTTCTCGACACATGCGAATTGCCTTTCACACCCGCTTGATTTTGCCGGCCTGCGCACAAGTTGCGCGCCTCTTGCGTGTCTTCCCTGCCCTCTTATTTCTGCTTTGCGCGCTGGTTTTCTCCTTCGTGCCTCAATCTGCCGTTGCGCAAGCAAGAGCCGGGCACTTGCTTATCTATGCAATTGACGTTGAGGGTGGGCAATCCACGCTGCTGGTTGCTCCCTCCGGCGCATCGTTGCTTGTGGACACGGGTTGGCCCGGCAACAATGGCCGCGATTCCGCGCGCATCCAGGCGGCCATGCGCGATGCCGGCATCACACGCCTTGACCACGTGCTGATTACACACTTCCACAACGATCACGTGGGCGGCGTGCCGGAACTGGTCAAGCGCATTCCGGTCGGCGAGTTCCTCGACCACGGCGTCAATCGCGAAGATTCCGACATCACACGGCACGATTTCGCCGCGTATCTGAAAGCCATTGAGGGCAAGCCGCGCCGCATCATCCATCCCGGCGACACCATCGATATTCCCGGGCTCAACATTGTCGTGCTGGCTGCCGACGGTGAGCACATCGGTAACGTTCCGGGCATCAGGCCAGTGCCTAATCCGTACTGCGCCGCCGAGCCAAAGTGGCCCGTGGACGAATCTGAAAATGCGCGTTCCGCCGGAATCCTGGTGCGGTTCGGAAAATTCAGATTTCTCGATCTGGGCGACCTGACCAAGGCCAAGGAGATTGCGCTGGTGTGCCCAGCCAACCCTATCGGTACGGTGGACCTTTACCTGGTAACGCATCACGGCTTTAACCAATCGAGTTCGCGCGCCATCGTGGATGCGATCCATCCCCGCGCAGCTATTATGGACAACGGCGCGCACAAGGCGGGCAGTCCCGAAGCGTGGCAGACCGTGCATGAGAGCCCAGGCCTCGAAGACCTGTGGATGCTGCATACCGCGGAAGACTCCGACGCCGCGCACAACAGCGCCGAGGCCCTTATCGCCAATCCGAAGGGCGACGGCGATGGCTCGTATTTCAAGGTGATCGCATCCGCCGACGGCAGTTTCGCGGTGACCAACTCGCGCACCGGAAAAAACAAAGAGTATTCAAGCAAGTAGAGCGCGCGGCGCTCCGGAATCGAGGAGATTTAGATGCCTTTATCACGACGGGAGTTTATGGCCGGAATGGGAGCCGCAGGCGCACTGGCCGCCGTGCCAAGTGCCGCGCACGCCAGCTGCCCTTTCCGGGTGGCAGTCATCAACGACGAAATCTCGCAGGATTTCGACCACGCCTGCCAAGTGGCCGCACACGACTTCGGGCTGCAGTGGATCGAACTGCGCGGTATGTGGAACAAGAACATCTCCGAACTCGACGCGGACGAGATCGCCCGGGCGAAGGCCATTCTGGAGAAATACAAACTGCGCGTCACCGACATTGCAAGCCCACTTTTCAAGAGCGACTGGCCCGGCGCACCTATTTCAAAACAAAGCGAACGCCGCGATCAGTTCCACGCCGACTTTGACTTCAAGCAGCAGGATGCGCTGCTGGAGCACTGTATCGAATTGGCCAAGGACTTCCACACCGACCGCATCCGCTGCTTCGACTTCTGGCGGCTCGACGACGTTAAGCCCTATCGGGAAGCCATCAACAAGAAGCTGCGCCAAGCCGCACAGCGCTGCGCAAAAAGCAACCTGATCCTGGTGCTCGAAAACGAAATGTCGTGCAACACGGCCACGGGCGAAGAGGCCGCGGAGACGCTGCGTGCCGTACCCGAGCCAAACTTCATGCTCAATTGGGATCCCGGCAACGCGGCCACTTTTACCGGCAACATACCCTTTCCCGACGGCTACAATCTGCTGCCCAAGCAGCGCATTGGCCATTGCCATGCCAAGAGCTTAGTGCGCAAGGCAGACGGCAAATGGGACTGGGCCCCAGTGGGCGAGGGTGCGGTGGACTGGCCGGGGCAACTGCGTGCGCTCCAGCACGACGGCTATCGTTACGCCGTCAGCCTTGAGACGCATTGGCGCGGCGCCGGGACCCCGGAAGCGTCGACGCGCATCAGCATGAAAGGGCTAAAGGATTCGTTAGCCAAGGCGGGAACAGGCTGCTAGGGCGGCTCAAGGGCTTGCCGGTACCGAGGGGAAGGGACAGCAGTCCGCCACTATTCCATCCAGCCGCAGCTTTCCCGCTTGACAGCGTAATCGATTTGATGTACTAGTCTATTAGTACACTGATTGCCGTTATGAGCAGCCCTTCCAGCCCGGCGTTTCGCCTTCTCCTCGATCTTCATACCGGCGTACCTGTCTATCGCCAGATCATCGATCAGGTGCGCGGCGCCATCGCCTCGGGCACTCTCTCGGCGGGTGACCAACTACCCACAGTGCGCCAGCTTGCCGTAGACCTGGCCATCAATCCCAATACAGTGGTTCGCGCTTACAGGGAGCTTGAGCTGGGTGGACTGCTGGAAACGCATCAGGGCACCGGCACTTTCATCGGCACACAGAAGATCCCTCGTGCCGTTGCTGAGCGGGCGCGGCAATTGAACCAGATTGTCGCCGATGTAGTCGCACGCGCTGGCGCCGCAGGTTTCACGGTCCAGGACTTAATCGAACAGTTGCGGGAAATGGTCTCGGAACCACCCCGCAGGAGATAACGCCATGTCCAAGATTGCGTTACAAGAAACCAACGGAGTTGCAGTCGCCGCTTTCTTGTTCTGCCTCGTCGCCGGCGGCGTCGTCAGCGCTGCCATTCACCGCCCCGCCCCAGTTATCGTGGGCGCCCTGGTGGGCCTGTACTTTCTCTTTGCAATGAAGGTTGTCCGTCAATGGGAGAAAGTCGCGCTACTGCGCCTCGGCAAGTATGTTGGCTTGCGCGGGCCTGGCTTCTTCTTCATTGTTCCCGTGCTTGAAACCGTCAGCCCGTTTGTCGATCAGCGCGTTCGCGTGGCCAGTGTGACCGCCGAGTCAACTCTTACGCGCGATACCGTCCCCGTCGACGTGGACGCCATCGTGTTTTGGCTGGTATGGAACGCTGAGAAGGCGATCCTCGAGGTCGAGAATTATCTTGAGGCTATCGGCCTCAGTGCGCAGACTGCTTTGCGTGAATCTATCGGACGCCATGAGCTGGCGCAGATGATCACAGACCGCGAGTCGCTGGGACGCGAACTGCAACGCATTCTCGACGAAAAAACCAATCCCTGGGGCATTACAGTGCAATCGGTCGAGGTTCGTGACGTCCGCATTCCACAGGCACTCGAAAACGCAATGTCGCAGCAGGCCCAGGCGGAGCGGGAACGCCAGGCTCGCGTGATTCTGGGCCAGGCAGAGGTACAGGTCTCCGAGCAGTTTGCTCAGGCATCGCGCGTTTACAACGATAATCCAGGCGCATTGCATCTGCGCGGTATGAACATGCTGTTTGAAGCGATTCGAGAAAAAGGCTCGATGGTGATCGTGCCTTCATCTGCGGTCGAAACCATGGGGCTGGGTGGAACTCTCGCCACCGCCGCGATCGCAAAGCAGTCGTAACAGGGATGCAGCCATGAACACATCTGTCCTCGCATGCACCGTCCTTTTCTGCTGTCTTGCCAGTCCATTCATCGCGGCTTTCGGTCAGGCGAGCACCCAGGCGCAACAATCGGGGGGAGCGGCGTCCGTGACTGCGCTACCCCGGATACCAATCCCATCCGGGCCATTTGGTATTGGCCGCATCGGATACGACTGGATTGATTCGTCGCGCCCGGACCGCTTTTCTGCCGATCCAAACGCACAGCGCGAGTTAATGGTTTATCTCTGGTATCCCACGGCGCGGAAAGCTGCGGATGTGAAAGGCCCGTACATTCCGCACGCGAAGCAGATGGACGCAATCCCGGACATCCAGAGCCGCATGAGCAAGTACTTCGAGGGCAACTGGCAATACATTGTTTCAGGTGCGATCTACTGCCACGCGGCGGAAGGTGCCCACGTCGCGAAGAAGCCCGGACAATTTCCGGTAATCGTCTTCTCGCACGGATTGGGCGGAACGGGCTTTGAATATACGTCCCTGATCGAAGATTTGGTGAGCCGCGGATATGTGATTGCAGCCATTGAACACACTGAGACTGCCGTTGTGGTTGCGTTTCCAGATGGACGGATGGTTCCGTTTCATAGGGATTCTCCACCTGCGGGGCTTACCCCCGCCGAGCGGTGGCAGCGGATGATCGAACAAAGCACGCTGTTGATTAGTGAGGGCGCGGCCGATGTTCGCTTCGTACTCAACCAGCTAACCGCACTAAACGGCGGAGATGGGCGGCAATTTCCGCTGGCCAGAAGGCTCGATCTGAACCGAGTTGCGGCGATGGGTCACTCCGCCGGTGCGGAGTTCGCGGCACGTGCCTGCCAGCTCGATGCGCGCTTCAAGGCGTGTGTCGACCTGGATGGAGGAATGGTTCCAGTCGCGGCGCTTCCTGAGTATCCCGACGGGGCGACGATCCAGCAACCACTCCTGTTTCTTGAGAATTATTATCCTGAGTCAAAGATGGGCGGAACACACGAGGAGCACCTGGCTTACTACAAGAAGCGAGAGGAGCAGCTCCAGGCCTGTCCCAAGGGGAGTTTCGCGGTAGCGCTCAGAGCTGACGGACTCATCCACGGAAGCTACGACGATTCTCCGCTACTTGAGGCACACGGCCGCGCTGCGGGCACTCAAACCGCCCTGCATAATCAGGCTCTGATCCAATCTTTTATTCAGGCATTTCTCGATAAGACTCTGAAAAATCAGCAAGAACCATTGCTCGATGGAAGTATTGCGTCTTTGCCGGAGGCAACGGTGCAGGCCTACGGCCACTGAGCAGAGACATTCAAGGGCGGCAGCAGGAAAGCTCAATCTGCTCCTTGTGTCCGCCTGAAGAGTTCTTCCAGCGCATCGCACGCTGCGCCCACGCCATCTTCATGGCCCAGCCGTTTGGCCACGCTCTGCGCGCGCTCCGCAAAACGAGGCTCGGCAAGCATCGCCTTGAGCTTGCGCGCCACACGCAGCGGTGAATAACCCGCCCGCTGAATAGTCCGCGCCACCTTCAGCCGGCGCATGCGCCGCGCGTTATCAGGCTGGTCGTGCGAGTAGGGCATGACGATCATCGGCTTGCCTGCGCGGAGGCATTGCGCCGTGGTGCCTACGCCGCCCTGGTGCACGATCAACGCCGCTCGCGAAAACAGCGCAGAGTAAGGCGCATACTCGGCCACGCAAATCGAGCTTGGCAGCTCATGGCTTGGCCGGTTGCGCGGGTCTGCGCCAATCAACAGCACCGCGCGAATCCCCAATTTGACGGCGGCCCTGGCTGAAACCTCGTAGAAATCTCCCGCGGCCAACACCGCGGCCGAGCCCAGTGTAAACACCACCGGCGGAGGCCCAGCGGCCATGAACTCCTCAAGGTTCGGCGGCAAGGCAGCATTCCCCGCGTCGGCATCGTAGAAGCAGAATCCTGTAATCAGCGTGTGTTCCGGCCAGTCCTTTTGTTCCACGCCCAGCACGCTTGAAAACAGCGCCAGAACCAGATACGGCGAGTGTTTGGCATCAAACAACGGATTCGCACCCTTCGCCAGCCCCAGTTCGCGGCGCAGGTCGTAGATGGGCTGCGGCCATTTGCGACTGGCAAACCGCGCCAGCCGCCGGATCACCCGCCCAAAGCCCGGCACGGCCTTGTCGGCCCGCGCCATCCGCGGATAAGGGGGCAGTACCGGCGGATCGAAGGCCGAGAAAAACGAGAGCGGCGCCAACACGTAGCTGGCCCAGGGAATCCCTGTGACCTCGGCCACCAGCGGCCCGGCATAGTTCAATTCGCCCAACAGCAGCAGGTCGGCGCGTGCGGGCTTGGTTGCGGCGTCCAGCAGGTCATCGTAGGTCTGGCGCAGTGCGGGAAACAAAAAGTCGCGCAGCCCATGCTCGGTGCCATGCTTAATGTCGTAGACCATCTCCACCAGAACACTGTTGGTGGGGTCAATGTCGGGCCGAATGGCGTGGAACTCCAGCCCCAGCGGCGCAATTTTCGGCTGGTAAACCGCGGGCAGCGCCATCACCGGCACGTGACCGCGCCGCTTGAGTTCAAGAGCGATGGCGATGAGCGGGTTGATATCGCCGAAGGTGCCGATGTTCGAGAGAACGATGCGCAAGAGTCGGTCCGTAACTTGTGATGTGCCTGCAGATATGAGGGTAATGCATCGGCCTCAGTACTAACGGCGCGAAACAATCCACCCTGCTTCAGCCTCATTTAATCTTGCTCCATTGATAATGACTTCGGAGATACTTGCCTGAGATGCGAGTCCTGCTGGTGGAAGATGAGGTTCGTCTGGCGGACAACCTGTCTGCCGCCTTGCGCGATGGCCCCGGCTTTGCGGTGGACTGGGCGGGCGACGGGGAGGTCGGCGACGACTATGCCCGCAGCCGCGTTTACGATCTCGTCATTCTCGACCTGATGCTGCCCAAACTCGATGGTTTGAGTCTGCTGCGGCGCCTGCGCGCCCGCGAAGACCCCACGCCGGTGCTGATTCTGACCGCCGTGGAGGGCCGCGGGCCCATTATTCAACTGCTCAATGCCGGCGCCGACGACTACCTGGCCAAGCCCTTTGATCTGGGCGAGTTGATTGCCCGCGCCAAAGCGCTCATTCGCCGCGGCAAGGGCGCCGCCCATCCCATACTCACCGCCCTCGATGTGGAGCTGAACACCCTGGAGCAGACGGTGCGGCGCGCGGGTGTCCTGGTCGATCTCTCACCCACCGAGTACCGCATCCTCGAATACCTCATCCATCATCCGCGCAAAATCGTCAGCAAGCGCGAACTGCTGGAGCACCTCTACGACTACAACTGGGAGCACCACTCCAACGTCATCGAGGCCCACGTTTCCAATCTGCGCAGAAAGCTCTGCGGAGTTGCGCCAGAGGCAGAGCCGGTGATTGAAACCATGCGCGGCCGCGGCTACCGGCTAGCGCCCGAACCGGAGCAGGATCTTGACCAGAACTAGGAAAACCCGCTCCATCGCCTTCCGACTCATCCTGGCCGTGCTGCTGGTCGAGTTGCTCTCCGCCCTCCTGGTGGTCTTTCTATCGCTGGGTTATGAGCGCCACATCCACTTCCGCGCCTTCGACGTCATGCTGCACGGCCGCGCCGACTCCGTGCTGGGCGCGGTGCAGGACGCCGAGGATACAGGCGACAATGTCATGCTTGACCTGCCCGACCTGCACGTGCCTCCAGAAGACGTTTACGAAGTGTGGGACGGGCGCGGCCACATGCTGGGCCGCTCACCCAATTGGTTGGGCAGCGCCGCAATCGTGCCACCGCGTCAAGACGGCATGTCGTCGTTCGAACTCAACCACCACCATTACGGCCTGCTCCTGCAGCATGGCTCGCGCATCGTGGACCCCGGCGAGGCCGGCGGCGGCAAGCTGCGCCCGGTCACCATTCTTTACGGCGCACCCACCGAGCATGTGTGGCACGCCATTCGTGGCGCGGTCGAGTTTTATGCCGCGGGCAGCCTTCTGCTGCTCGTGGTCACCGGCCCGCTGATCGCATGGCTGCTCCATCGCGGGCTGCTGCCCCTGCGCCAGTTGGCGGCGCTGGCCTCTCAGGTTTCGGTGGACGCATGGGAATTTGACCCGCCCGCCAGTGCGCGCACCACACCCGAGCTAGCCCCGCTAACCCACGCTATCGAGAGTGTGTTGCAGCGCCTGGAGCGCGCATTTGTGCAGCAGCGAACCTTTGTTTCAGATGCCGCCCACGAGCTCAAGACCGCCGTTGCCGTGGTCAAGTCTTCGCTGCAGTTGCTGGGCCTGAAAGAGCGAACCGTGGCCGAGTACCAGGCAGGCCTGGAACGCTGTCTCGGCGACTCCGCACGCCTAGAGGAGTTGGTGGCCAAGATGCTCACCCTGGCCCGCGTGGAAAGCGGCGCAACCACCGGCACTACCGGCCCGGGTTGCGACATCGCTGCCTGCCTGAGCAATACCGTCGCTCAACTCGAGACCTTTGCTGTCCTGCGCGGCGTCAAGGTGACCGTCGAGGAACCGCATGTTGACGCTTGCCGGGTGCCGCTGGCTGGCGAAGACTGTGCGCTCCTGGTCTCAAACCTGCTGCTGAATGCGCTCCAGCACACCCCTGCCGGGTCGGAGGTTGAACTCCGGCTTCACAGGGACGCCACCACCATTGAACTGAATGTTGAGGACCACGGCGAGGGCATCGACCCCAATGCACTGCCCCACATCTTCGACCGCTTCTATCGCGGCGACCCCTCCCGCGCCCGCGCTACCGGCGGCGCAGGCTTGGGCTTGGCCATCTGCAAGGCCGTGGTCGAGAGGGTTGGAGGCACAATTGAGCTGCACAGCGAGCCGGGCAGGGGGACTACGGTGACCGCGCGGCTGCCGGGAACCTGCGGGCCATCTGCGATGGTTGCGACCGGCTCTTGAACGGCAAATCTGGCTCGCCTTCAGCTTGAATTAATCCCCGTGTGGCACACTTCTTGCGCCGGTGAATCTGCAAGTTCACCGAGTTCCAAGCGGAGACTCCCATGCCCAGCACCCAGCGCATCGTTCGTCTTCTGGCCCGGCCACTTTTTGCCGTAGCCCTGTTGTGCACACTCTTTGCCGCCACCCGGCCGGTTGCCGCGCAGCAGCCTTATCGTGTTCTGGACAAGTGGAAGCTGGCTGATTCGGGCTTTTGGGACTACCTGATCGTCGATTCCCCCGCCCACCGCCTCTACATCACCCGCGGCGATCATGTCGATGTGCTCGACACCCAGACCGGCAAGCAGGTGGGCACCATCGGCAATATGCACGGCACGCACGGCGTCGCTCTCGATACCGCCGGCAAACTCGGCTTCGTCTCCGATGGCGGCGGCAACGCGGTGGTGGCCTTTGACCGCGCCACCCTGGCCATCGTAGCCGTCATCCCCGCCGGAACCGGCCCTGACGGCATTATCTTTGAGCCGGCCACGCAGACTGTTTGGGCCTTCAACGGCCGCAGCAAGGACGCCACCGTCATCGACGCAGCCACGAAAAAGGTGGTCGCCACCATCCCCCTGCCCGGCAAGCCGGAGTTCCCGCAGGTGGATGGCAAGGGCACGGTCTTTGACAACATCGAGGACAAGAGCGAAATCGTTCGTCTCGACGCCCACACCAACAAACTCACAGCCGAATGGCCCGCAGGGTGCGAATCGCCGTCCGGACTAGCCATCGACGCCTCTGGCAACCGCCTTTTCACCGTCTGCGACGGCAAGAAAATGGCCGTCGTGGACTCCAACACTGGCAAGGTGCTGGCCACGCCCGCCATTGGCGACGGCCCCGATGCTGTCGGCTGGAGCGCCGCACAGCAGCTGGCCTTCGCTTCCAGCGGTGACGGAATTCTTTCGGTCGTCGATGCTGCCACGCCAGCCTACAAGACGATCGAGAGCCTGCCCACTCTACGCGGCGCGCGCACCATGGCTTATGACGCCGGCACCGACCGCATCTACCTCGTGACCGCCGATTTCGGCCCCCGCCCCGACCCCACACCCACCAACCCGCGTCCCCGGCCCACAATGATTCCCGGCAGTTTCAAGGTCATCGTTGTAGGCAGGTAGTCGCGCTGGATCAATACAGGCGTCCCATCCTTGGCTCTGTTTATGAGGCAAGGATGGGTGTACGCCGACCCGCCAATAAATCAATTGCGATGGTCCATCTCGGCGCAGTCAGTCCATGCAATCCTGATAGAGCGATGAAGATTCTTGTTGGCATCCTCGCCCTCCTGCTCGTAGTCGCTTCCTTCTACGCCGACTACAAGTGGCGCCAATGGATCGTCGCTCGACGTCGCGATCGCCATTAGAGCGGAGGACGCGCCGTTCGAGCCTCGCGAGCAGCAACTTTCCCGCATCTCTGCCGTTACAATGGAGGAGAGGTAGTCGTCCACCAGACTATGCACCCTTTCCTAGATCTACGCTTCCCTGCTCGCCTTCGCCGCGCCGGCTTGCTGCTTGGCTTGGCATGTGCAACGCTGCTGATCGCTGTCGCCCCGGCCCGCGCCCAGTTTGGCGCACCTCCCACCACGCAGGTCCACGACGCCAGCGCACTGCGGCCACCCGCCGGCGCCCGCGTGGCCATCGTCGAATTTGAAGACATGGAGTGTCCCGATTGCGGCCGCGCCAACCCACTCCTTCGCGAAGCGGCCGCTAAGTACGGCATCCCCTTGGAGCGCCACGACTTTCCCCTGCCCTTTCACGCCTGGAGCACGCAGGCAGCCATCAACGCACGCTGGTTCGACACCAAAAGCAAGAAGCTCGGCGATGAGTACCGCGACCAGGTTTTCGCTAACCAGATCTCCATCACTACCCTCGACGATCTGCGCCAGTTCACTGATAAGTTCTCCCACAACGCCAATGTAGCGTTCCCCTTTGCTCCCGATCCGCAAGGCAAGCTGGCGGCACTGGTCAAAGCCGACTACGCCCTCGGCCAGCGCATCGGCATCGAGCACACCCCCACTATCTGGGTAGTCACGGCCGCCAGCAAAGGTGCACCCTTCGTTGAAGTCGTGGACCGCACCAAGCTTTTTCAGCTCATCGACCAGGCTCTGGCAGACACTAAGTCCGCCGCTCCGGCCAAAACCGCGCACAAGTAGCCAGCAATCCGCAGTGCAAAAATCAAACGGCGCACCCTCCATGGGATGCGCCGTTTCTGCTTTGGCAGAAAATTTCGCCCGTCAGTTCCCTGTTTGAATATTCACCAGCACCGGCTCTTCCGCACCTTGCCTGCCTGGCGAAACCGTCTTCGTTTGCGGCGCACGCCAGTGGTCGATGTAGCTGATCTTGTGCACGCAGCCGATGGTGCAATTCGGCGAGCAACTCTTCGCCGTTAAGAACTCGCGCTTTACGTCCGCCGTGGTGTACTCGGCCAGCGGCACGCCCGGGTACCCGCGCTGCTGCGAGCAGTAGTGCACCAGGCCGTCCTCGCAGATATACAGATACCGCGACCCCGCACGGCAGCGCCAGTCATTGGGCCTGCCCTCGGCAATTGCCTCCTGAAAGTGGTCGAAGCGCGAGTAGTTGATCTTCCTCCTGTTGCTCATCTCGTAGTAGACCTTCGCATCGGCCGGCTTCAGCGGCTTTAACTGCCCGTCCCCATCGTGAATAATTCCGATGGTCGACGTGAACCCTAACCCCAAGGCCCGCTTCCCAATTACCGCCGCGTCGTTGGGATCTCTGAAACCGCCGCCAACGACCGAATTGATGTTTATGTGAAACTCGGCATATTGGGCCAGCATTTCTAATTTTTTGTCGAGGACTTTGAGGCTTTTTTTGGACACTTCGTCGGGTTCAAGGTTATCGATGCTGATCTGCATGTGGTCGAGGCCGGCGCGGTTGAGGCGCTCGATACGCTCGACATTGAGCAGGTAGCCGTTGGTGATCATGCCGGCAATGGCGCCGGTGCGGCGGATGCGGCGGATGATGTCGTCGAGCTGGGGGTGGGTGAGGGGCTCGCCGCCGGAGATGCCGACCATGGCCGTGCCCAGCCGCCCCAGGTGATCGATGCGGCGGTACATCTCCTCCAGCGGCACTGGCTCAGAGACCTTATCGTACTCATTGCAATAGCCGCAGCTCAGGTTGCAGAAGCGCGCGGGCACAATCTGGACCAGCACCGGGTGGTTGGTAGAGGCCAGCGCACGGGTCACCATGGCCAACTCGCGCGCCTTGCGCGTCACCGCCACCCACCGCCCGCGCAGCGTCAATTTCCGGGGAATTGCCATCACTTCTATTGAAACACAGGGGGGTAGGAAACAGGGACACGGTGGGAACCAGATCACGGCGGGTCAAACGGTTCCCGGGTAAAATGAGTTCGTATCCGCAATTAGATTGGAGATTCCAAATGGCAGCGTCCTATTTGCGGTCTGCGGCCTTGAGTTTGCTGGTTCTGCTCGCCGCCGGTTGTGGCGGAAACCCGACCTCGAAGCCTGTGATCGTGCCTGCATGCGTGCCTTCCTCCACTCCTGAGTTTGCATATGAACTAACAGGCTTTGCGGTTTCAATGTATACCGTCGATTCCTGCACCGGGGCTTTCAGGGCGACAACGCCCGCGAGCATTGAAACCGGCTATGCGTACCCACAACAGGGTGCCGAGCAAATGGTGGTCGACCCTGCGGGCAGGTTTGCGTATGTAGCGAATCTGGTGTCGAATGCATCGGACCTGGCCACAATTTCGATGTACACGATCAACCCCACAACCGGAGTGCTTACCCCGACCACACCCGCCACGGTGCCAACCGGGTTTTTCCCCCAGGGAATCGCCATTGACCCGCTCGGGCGATTCGTCTACACCGCCAACACCGACGACAGCTCGGTCTCCATGTTCACCATCAACCAGTCTACGGGCGTTCTGACGCCGACATCGCCGACCTCAGTGTCAACGATGATCCCCGGCGAAACCCTTTCGCAGCCAGGCTTTTTGACCGTCGATCCTACAGGCAATTTCCTCTACGTATCCGCTCTCGATAGCGTCGACGCTACAGTCTCCATGTACACCATCGACCAGACCACCGGACTTCTCATACCGACCTCGCCCGCCACGGTCCTTGCGGGCGGGATCCCATTTCAGGTCCTCGTCGCCCCCTCCGGCAAGTTTGCCTACGTGGTGAATAACCTCTCCGGCGGCGAGATGACCAATGCGGTTTCGCAGTATACCGTCAACTCCGCCACTGGCGTTCTGACTGAGAATTCATCCTACGGGGCCGCGGCCGGCAATGCGCCCACTGCGATCGCCGTCGACCCAACCAGCAGGTTTGCCTACGTGGTCAACCGCCTCGATAACACCGTCTCGATGTTCACCATCGACCCCAGCACGGGCAACCTGACACTGAATGCCACCACCGCAAACCCCACAGGGACCGTCGCAACCGGAGCTGAGCCTTTTCGCATCGACTTCGACCCATTGGGCAAGTTTGTTTACGTGACAAACGAACAGAGCGCAGCCTCGATTTATGCGGTCAATCACGATGGAACCTTGAACTCCACGGGAACGACCGGAGTGGCAACCGGCGGCTTGTCGATTGCCATCACTGCGGCCAAGCCCTAGGCGGACGGATTCCCTGACGCGCGAGGTGTCCAGCTTCCGCATGTCTGAAAATCAAGACATCGAGGGTCCCCCTTGTTCTGTGGTTAATCCGCTCGCTCTTCCGTGCTAAATTCGGTGGGGACCAAAAGATGGGCGGGAGAACTGCCTGTATTCAGGTCTAACGAAAGTGAGAGACCGGAGGCAAGTTTTGAAAGTTAGATGGCTACGCGCTGTTGGATGGGCTTTGATGGCGGTAGTGCTGCTGCTGGCGACTGGCTTCGTGTACCTGTGGGTGAAGATCAGGGGCACCGCGGTGGATGTTCCCCGCACGCAAGCCAGCGCCGTGACAATATCGAGCGCGCCGCAGGAGATGCGCCTGTGGCCGGGCAAGGCTCCGGGATCAGAAGGCTGGACGCAGCAAGAGACAGAATCGCAGCTGAGCGAAAGAATCATTCGCAACGTGGTGGACCCCACGCTGACGGCCTATTTTCCGCCTGCCGGAACCGCGAATGGAACCGCCATGATTGTTTGCCCGGGGGGCGGATTTCACATGCTCACCATCGACGGCGAGGGTGTGAACGTGGCGCACTATCTGAATTCGCTGGGGGTGACCGCGTTTGTTTTGCGCTACCGGCTGACAAAGACGAATGCCGCGTTCTTTGTGGGGATGATGCACAAGATCAAGACGCCGGGAGGGCTGAANNTGCGCACGGTGCGCGCGCATGCGGCGCAGTGGGGACTGGCGCCAAATCGGATTGGGATGATGGGCTTCTCTGCCGGAGGGTATTTGACGCTGAGCGTCGCATTTCACAACGATGCAGAGAGTATGCCGGACTTTGTGGCGCCCATTTATGCGCTGGCGCCGGAGCCGCTGCCCGCGAATCCGGAGAGAATCCCGATGTTTCTGGCATGTGCGGCCGATGACCCGCTCGTTCCTCCGGCGGAGAACAGCGTAAAGGTCTACGACCTGTGGCACGGGGCCGGAATACCAACCGAACTGCATGTCTTCCCCAAGGGAGGGCATGGGTTCGGGATCAGAAAGCAAAACCTGCCATCGGACGAATGGACCGAGATGTTCCAGAGGTGGATGGAGACGCAGGGATTTCTGGCCGCGCCAGCGATGAAGTAAGCGGCGGAGGGATTTGGGCACGCGGGTTGCACACTGGGTTTCTGACTCGGGATTTCGTGCTATCCCACGCTTTGTGGGAGGTGCCCCCAAAGCGACTTATCCGCGACCGGCTTGCCCTGTAAGTATGTGAAGGCCGACCAAAGAACCTTGTAAGTTGATAAGTTCAAAGGTAAAGAAGGAACTTAGAGAAACAGTATTTGCCGCACGTGAGAATTTAGCGTAGGCTTAATGATGTGGGTGATAAGTAACTATCCGCTTTCAGATTCTCTGAACTAAGGCAGTTCATCTGGAGTATCTTATCTCTTAGACATTAATACCGATGAGGTTCCCCAATAATAGATTCAAGAACTCAAAAACAACCGAAACTAAACAAACGTGCCGCCCCGAAAGCTTCCGCCGCCATTGAAATGACAGCGCGCGGAGTTGGCGCATCGCAAGACAAAATCAGAGAGCGCGCATTTGAGCTATATGAAAGCCGCGGTAGTAAACAAGGCCACGACATACAGGACTGGCTCCACGCAGAGCGTCAGATTCTGGAAAGCTAAAGCGACCATAACTAAACTGCTACAGGGCTGGCGAAAGGCCGGAAGGGGAAGTTATGCGTTGCTTAATCTGCAAGGATTTGGAACGAGATTTTAGACGCAAAATCAGCGATTACATGAAGGCTCGTTCTTCTGCGTATTGCCGGGTCAGCACCAGTTTTGTGGCCTACGAAAATGTCGAGATGGAGCGCGCCAAGAGCGCTCTGGAAATGCACCACGCGGTATGCGTCTACGGCGCCACCGAGGCAGACGGGCAGCACAGACCTCAAACAACAACGGATGCCCCAGGTCTCGCCACTGCGACCGCGGCGGTCTGCCTTTAGAGACATTGCGCGGGCTTGGCGAATGTCGCCGGAGAACTTTTGCGCGTAGCCGTACCGCTCCACCCCTCCGCTTCTGCACGGCCAACTGCACTTTCCACTTTCGCCGTTTCAATGCCGCCAGATACAATTGCGCGCATCCCCAGGAGGAAGCCTATGGGCAAACGGTATGCCAGCATTCTTGAAACGGTGGGCAACACGCCGGTTGTGAAGATCAACAAGCTTGCACCTGCACACGTAAACCTGTTTGTGAAGGTGGAGGCTTTCAACCCTCTGGGCTCAGTCAAAGACCGTCTTGCACTGGGTGTGATTGAAGATGCGGAGAGGACAGGGCGCCTGAAGCCGGGCCAAACCGTGGTAGAGGCAACCAGCGGGAATACGGGAATCGGACTGGCCATGGTATGCGCGGCGAAGGGGTATCCGCTGGTGGTCACCATGGCTGAGACTTTCAGCGTGGAGCGGCGCAAACTGATGCGCTTTCTGGGGGCCAAAGTTGTGCTGACCCCGGCGGCCGGCAGGGGGATGGGCATGGTGGCCAAAGCCGTGGAGCTGGCCGAAACGCATGGCTGGTTCCTGACCCGCCAGTTTGAGAACGAGGCCAACGCCGACATGCACTCGCGAACCACGGCCAAAGAGATACTGGACGATTTCAAAGGGGAGCGGCTGGACTACTGGGTGACGGGATTCGGCACGGGCGGCACGCTGAAGGGCGTGGCGCGGGTGCTGGCCGCAGAGAGGCCGGAGACCAAGATTGTGGTGTGCGAACCGGATGACGCGCCCATGCTTTCCAGCGGGATTGAGCAGACGCGGAACCCCGATGGTTCGGCGGCGACTGCGCATCCGGCATGGAAACCCCACCCGCTGCAGGGCTGGAGCCCGGATTTCATTGCCAAGCTGACCGGGGACGCGGTGGACATGAAGGTCATCAGCCAAGTCTTGCGTGTCCCCAATGCGGAGGCAATGCGCTGCAGCAAGGAACTGGCACGCAAGGAAGGGATCTTCGTCGGGATTACGTCGGGCGCGACTTTCTCGGCAGCTCTTCGCGTGGCCGCAGAGGCTCCGCAGGGAGCGACGATTCTGTGCATGTTGCCGGATACAGGAGAGCGCTACTTGAGTACCCCGCTCTTCGCGGACGTCTCAGTGGATATGACCGAGGAAGAGATTGGTATTTCGCGCTCCACGCCGAGCTTCTGGCTGCAACCCGCGCAATAGGAGTGGTTCAGCCCAGTCGAGCACCTGACTGGGCTGAACCGAATTCTCGCCGTTCACGCTACTGCTGGTTGTCGCCGCCTTCGTCTTCGTTAGCGGCAGGCTTCTGCAGCCACGGGGTGGTAAGAATGTTCGCTCCGTAGGTCTTGCTGCATCCGGGCCAGCCCGGCCCGGCAGGGCATCCCCAATAGTTCTCCGCCGCGTTGCCAGCGCCGTTGCACGTGGCCACGTGGTCGTACGCGCATACGTTGGCCACGCCGATCTTGCCACCCCGCAAATCGTTCAGATGGATATCCACCGTGGCCGGGGTGTTGAAAGCGATGTCTACGTCCTCATCGGTGATGGTGTTCTGTGTAATGACGGTGCCCCACACCGGCGAACCGCCGCCGCCGCTGTTGATGTTGATTCCTACGCGGCCGGGGGTAGCCGTGTCGCCCGTGTCCGCCAGATTACTGGCAATATAGTTGCCGATGATCTGGTTGCCGTCCATGTTATCGGCAGGCGCTCCGAAGTTCGGCCCCACATGGGTGTGCAGCGCGACGCCGGCGATGCCGTTTCCAGTGAGTGTATTGCGAATAATCACGTTGTCAGAAGTGCGCCCCGGGCCGTTGCCGTCGGAAAACAGACCCACTCCCGCGCCGCCAACCTTGACGCCGTTGTTCGCGGAGATGTTGTCGGCCACCGTATTGTGATCGATGCCGAAATGCGGTGCGTAATAAGGAGGAGCCGAATCCACCGGCGGATGAGACGCCAGAACGATGCCGCACTCCAACTGGTTGTCTTTGACGGTGTTGTGGATAAGAAGATTGTCGTGGCTCTCTGCAGTCTCGTCGCTAATAAGGATGCCGTCGGCGTTGCTCTCCAGCTGATTGCCAGACACAATGGAGTTCGATACCCCCATCAAGTGAAGACCGCCACCGCAGTCCCCGTTTTCATCGGTCTCAAAGGCGGGTTGGCCGGCACAGCCACTAGCCACTGGATTGAAGACAGGCCCAAACTTGTCGTTGTCCACAATGTGATTGCCGCTGACGGTTACGTCAGACGCGCTGACCACCAGAACGCCTTCATACTGTGCATTCTTGACCGTAAATCCGGACACGGTCACATGGTGGAGACCCGGATTGTCGTAGCCATCCACATAGATGCCGTTGGCGAGGCCGCTGGCGTCAATCACGGTGTTTCCGGCTCCCGCGCCGAGGAGAGACAGGGGAATGCCAATGGTCACGTCCTCGTTGTAGGTGCCGTGTGCCACGCGAATCACGTCGAATGGAGAGGCGTGACTGACGGCGGTTTGAATCTTCGAGTAGCAACCGGCAGAACCGGCAGTGTTGACACAGAGAGTTGCGGCCGCGGCACTCTGGACAAAGGCAGAAATCAGAATGGCACAACCTGTGATAAGCGGGGGGTGAAAACGAACTACACGCATGTGACCTCCTTATGTTGGGGAGATCAATCATTGCGTGCCTGACAGGCTGCGTCAAGTGAAAATTCGGCCTGGCGGCCATGTCCGATGGAGACAGGTTCTTGGTGGCGCTCAGGAACACAAAGGGCGCCAGTCCGATAGCCTTGGCGGCGCCCTGCTTGATGCTTCAGTCGCAAACTCTCAAAGCCTTTCCAAGAACCAACAAGGCCGGATGCGGTACTTCCTCCGGCGATGCTCTCCCCTTCGAGCCCGGAGAACGGCTGCCCTTTTGCAGGGAATTAAGTGCAAGCAGCGCATAATGGAATTTGAGTTGAGAGTCGATAGGTCGATCACGGGGCAGGGAGCATCACCAGTCGACCCACAAGCCCTGAAGCTGCGCACGGGCAGGCGCAGATGGGTGCTTGTCTTCCTGAATGTTTTTGAGGCAAACAATCGACCGCGCCCCGAAAATGCGGCCTAACTCCTTTAACGTCTACATTCTGCGGGGAACTCCTGCGAAATCAATATTTTGCGGCGCATGCCCTCCCTTAAACGCATGAAAAGAGAGAATTTACTTACAGAATAGGGGGGAGGGGGGGTGGGGTTACTCATCGGTACACACCGGCGACTGTCGCCGTGCTGCTTGGCGCCCTCCCCAATGCCGGCCAACTGTTACCGCGCGGGCGCTGCCGCCGAGTTTTTTGACAGGCTCTCAGACGTGGTTGTCGAAGGCCGGGATCTGCATCTGTTCCATCTGCTGCTTGAACTGGTCCATCTGCTGGCGGAGCTGCTGCATCTGTTGCGGATCGATCTTGAACTCTTCGGGCTTGAAGTTCCTTTGGAACTCTTCCATCTGCTTCTTCATCTCATCGAGCTGCTTCTGGTCGATTTGGAAGCCCTGGCTCTTGAGTGTTTCGCGGAGCTTCTCGGCTTGACGGCGAAGCTCCTCAGACTGCTCGGGGGTAATGAGAGGCTTGGATCCCAGTTGATCCTTGAGCGCCTCGGCCTGATCGCGCATGGCCTGGGCGGCGGCGTCGGCCTCCCCGGCAAACTGCTGCGCGAATTCAGGGTTAACCTCAGCCATCAGCGGACAGTCGCCGCCGGGGAAGATCTGCTCGAAATCAAGTTCGCCCTTGCGCTTCGAATCCACCTGCAGAGTGAGCGTCTGCTGCTTCTTGTCGCGCAGGATGGTCACCTGTACCGGCTTGCCCTGGTTGGAGCGTAGGGCACGATCCCAGTCAGAGACGGTGGCGATGCCCTCAGAGCCAATCCTGACAATCACGTCGAAGGCCTTGAGTCCGGCCGCGGCGGCCTCGCTTTTGCGCGCCACCTGCTTGACCATCAGCCCGCTCTGCACACCCAGGTAGTCGGCCATCTGCGAGGTGAGCGGCTCAACCAGCGCGCCCACGTTGAGGCTGCTGCCGAAAAACGGCATATGGAACCCGCCGGGCATCGGGGCGTCGCCTCCACCGGGCAGAATGCCCATGCCCGGAGCCTGGGAGAGGTCATCGCCGCTGCTGCCGAGCTTATTCCAGACGTCGTGCTCCATTTTTTTGCGATCGACCACCTGGACCCCGATGGTTTGAATATTGCCGTCGCGGCTAATGACCAGGCTTACGTTGTGTCCGGCGGGAATCTCGCGCATCATGCGGCTGAACTGCTCGGCGCCCTCGACGACCTGCCCGTTCACCTGCAACACCACGTCGTTGACCCGGAGCCCGGCCTGTGCCGCTGGAGCGTCGTGATCGATGAGCGTGATAACGGCCCCGCGGACCTCTTTGAGCTTGAGTTTGGGCGCAGAATCCGAGTCCACATCACCGACCAGCACACCCAAATAGCCCTGCGAACTGGAATGCAGCAACGGAATGGGCTGCTCAATGATCTGGGCGATGCGGCCGAACTGGGCCATGGCTCCAGGCGGCGCGACCACCAGCCCGCCAACGAGCAGCGCGGCACCAAGACTAGCAAACGTGCGACGGTAAGGCCTCGAAAAATGCGTCATTTGTCTCTTCCCCCTGCGTTCTTCATTTACCCCGGCCCGCACTCTCTGTATGGACGGTGCAATCGCCGGAACGTATCACGTGCCTATTGAATCTCCGGCTCCCGGCTCAGTACTAGCCTGGAGACATTCCTGATCTGGGGATTGCGGTCGGAGTTGGCCACCGTATGCAGCACCTGGCGCACACTGGTGTCGGCTTCCACCGGCTCCAAAATGTTGATTGCATTGGTGCGAATGCGGGGATCGCCGTCGTTCAACAGCGCCTCAAGCACTGCATCGCGCACGCGCATATCCTCAGCCACATAAGGCTGCAGGCCCTCCAGCGCCTTTTCGCGTACGCCTTCATTCCGGTCGTAGCGCAACGTCACCATCAGGGCGTCGCGAATTCCGGCCGCCTGGCAACTGTGCCCGGCGCGGCACGCGGCCGCAAGCAGGCCCACCGAGTCGTCGCGCACCCCTGCGGAAGCCGAGTTCTGCGACGCCAGCATCAGCAACTGGCGGATGGCCGGGTCATCCATTGAGCCCTGAATGTGCTGCGGCACCACCTGGTTGTAGCTCACTTCAATCATTCCGCTGTGGGGTTCGCGGACGATGCTGGAGATACTGGCAACATCTGCCTGGGCCACAGCCGGTTGAGGCTGCACGCCGGCCATCTGCACCCGGGCCGCGGCATGGGCTGCGCGTCCCTGTGCAAATTCGTATCCGCCCAAGCTGCCAGCGCCCGCCCCGACCACCAGCAGCAGACATGCCGCCACCGGGGCCGTCTGGAGACCGGCAAAGTTGTTCAGGAGGCGCTGGCTCAGCCGTTCATACCAGCGCAAAGGGGGCAGCGTGTCCAGTGCTTCCTCAAGCCGTAGGCGGGAGCGGGCTACCAGATTGGCCGGCGGCTCCACGACCGGGTGGACGGCCGCAAGCGTTCTGAGCGCCAGCAACTGCTCACGCTCTTCGCGGCACTCCGCGCAGCCGGCGAGGTGGCGTTCCAGCTCATGGGTGTGTTCGTCGGGCAGCTCCCCATAGGCCGCCAGCACGATTTTCTCGTGGGTAATTTCGCAATTCATCGCTACGTCCTTCCAGACTCAAAAAAGTTTCATCATCCACGTCCAAAAACCCGTTGCCCGCGTGGGCACCCGGGGACGCTATTACCGCAAACCCGCCAGTTGTGTTCTCAACTTCTTGGTCGCCCTGAAGAGCGTATTCTTGGCGGTTTCTTCCGTAGTGTTCAACATCTCTCCGATAGTGCGCAGGCGGAGCCCCTGATAGTGTTTCAGTTCGAAAACCATGCGCTCACGAGGAGTGAGCTTGCCCAAGGCGGCTTGAATCCTCGCGCCGAGCACCTTGCGATCCAACTCCCGCGCAGGGTTGGCGAAGGATCGATTGTCCGAGACCGAAGACAGGAGGTCGATTTCGTCTCCGGAGCGATCGACGATGACCGCCTGGTCCTCACGACGAGTCTTGCGCCGCCGCAACTGATCAAGGCAAAGATTGGTTACAATCCGGTAGATCCAGGTATAAAACGAGCATTCGAAGCGGAAGTTTCCGATGTACCGGAAGGCCTTGAGAAAGGCTTCCTGGTAGATGTCTTCAGCGTCGTGCTCGGAGCCCGTCAGGTGCAGCGCCAGGCGCAAAACCTGCTGCTCGTATTGGCGCACCAGAGCGTCAAACGCGACCCGCGACCCGGCTTGCGCCTCGCGAATCAGCTCCATCTCCGACGCGCGAGCCTGCAAGCGCTCCTGCCCGCGGTCTGGACCGTCCGTTGCCCTGGTCGCAGCCATACTTAGGGAGGATTGTACCCTCCTTACGGCCGGCCATGCGAAAGATGGTGAAACTGCAGCAAGGGAAGATGGGAAGCTCGCAGCGTTCGTTACCATCGAATCTCTGCTCCTGGTCTAGGGTCTGTTCGCACTCCTGTAGACGGTCCCTGAGCGGGTTAGTGAGCGGGTGCACCAGCTTTTTGCACCCGGCGGTGCGGCCGCCAGTACACTGGGAAGAGATGAACAACAATCTATTTACAAGTGTCGAACCCGACGCTGCGGAGGCTGCCGGATTGTACATTGCGCACTGCGACGGCGGCTCGCGCGGGAATCCCGGCCCCAGCGGCTACGGCGCCGTGATTGAGGACCCGCAGGGGCGGGTGGCGGCGCGACTGAGCAAATTCCTTGGTGTCCAAACCAACAACTACGCCGAATACCAGGGCCTGCTGGCGGTGCTGGGTTGGGCCCTGGAAAACGGAGTCAGACGGCTGCGCGTGGTATCGGATTCCGAATTGATGGTGAGACAAATGACAGGCCGGTACAAGGTGGCCAGCCCCCTGCTGCGCCCCCTTTGGCAAGATGCTAAACGCCTGGCCGCGCGCCTGGACGGCATTGAGATGCGCCACACCCTGCGCGGCGGCAACCAGGAGGCCGACCGGCTGGCCAACGAAGCCATGGACAAGGGGATGGGGCGGGGAGTAAACAAGTAGGCGGGTCAGCGGGCACCGCGGGAGAGCCGGGCCATCAGGGGGCAATGCCGCACCCGCAAAACCAATGCGCCAGATGCTCGGTGGCTTTGTGAAGAACGGCGTGGTTCACCTGGTGGAGGGTGAACTGCCCGCCGGGAAGCACGGCGACGGTCGCCGGCCAGTACCATTGAGTAACCCTACCCCTCTCCCCCCTATTCTGCAAGTAAATTATTTATTTTCATGCGTTTAGGGTAGGGGTTGCGCGGCAAAATATTGATTCCAAAGTAGTTCCCCGCAGAATATAGACATTAAAGGAGTTAGGGCGCATTTTCGGGGCGCGGTCGGTTGTTTGCCTTCCAAATTCAGGAAGACAAACACCCTTCTGCGCCTGCCCGTGCGCAGCTTCAGGATGCGTGGGTCGACTGGGGTGCTTCCCGCTCTTGCCATCGACCTATCAACTCTCAACTCAAATTCCATTATGCGCCGCGTGCACTTAATTCACTGCAAAAGGGCAGCCGCTCTCGGAGTTCGAAGGGGAGAGCATCGCTGAACCAAGTGCGGTAGCCAGCCTTGTTGGTCTTTGGACAGGTTCTGGTCAAGTCGAATAGCTTTCAGCGACCCGTTCGCGTGGAAAGAACGAGCCACAGAAGTGGAGAATCTGCAATGGCGCGCTGAGCCGCTTCAGGCCTTTCCTCCCAAGTTATTCCGCCACACATGCCGGCCGCGTTCCAGCAGGCGGTCGGAGCACTCCGGGCCCCAGGTACCAGCGAAGTAATTGGGGAAAACTTCGGGATTCTTCGCCGCCCAGGCTTCGAGAATCGGCGTGTAGAGGGCCCAGGTAGTCTCCACGCCATCGCGATGGGAAAACAGCGTCTGGTCACCGAGCATAGCGTCCAGCAAGAGGCGCTCATAGCCGTTGGCGCTGGATTTGCCGAAGGCCGCCGCGTAGTCGAAATCCATGTTTACCGGGCACACGGCCATCTCCGGCGTGGTGGGAACCTTGGCCCCGAAGCGCAACGCAATTCCCTCGTTAGGCTGGATGCGGATGGTGAGCAGGTTGGGCTCAATCTCATGGCAGGGTCCACTGGTTTGCAGGCGATTGAAGATCAACAAAGGCGGTTGCTTGAACTGGATGGTGATCTCCGTGGCCCGCTTCTTCATCCGCTTGCCCGCGCGGAGATAGAACGGAACCCCGGCCCAGCGCCAGTTTTCGATCTGCAGCCGAACCGCAGCATAGGTCTCAGTGCCCGATTCGGGATTGACGCGCTCCTCGTCGCGATAGCCCACTACCTTCTGCCCTTCCACGACGCCCGGGCCGTACTGGCCGCGCACCGCATTCAGAATGGGCACCGACGGAATGGCCCGCCACACTTTCACTTTCTCGCGGCGCACGCTCTCCGCCTCAAAGCTCGACGGGGGCTCCATTGTCACAAAACTCAACAGCTCCATCACGTGGTTCTGCACCACGTCGCGCAGCGCGCCGGCCTTCTCATAAAACGGTCCGCGGCCCTCGACGCCCAGCGTTTCGGCGGCGGTGATCTGCACATGGTCGATGTAATTTCGGTTCCATATGGGCTCAAAGATGCCGTTGGCAAAGCGGAAAACCAAAATGTTCTGCACCGTCTCTTTGCCCAGGTAATGGTCGATGCGGAATACCTGATCTTCATTGAAGACGGCGTTCACCTGGTGGTTGAGCTCGCGCGCCGAGTCAAGGTCGTGACCAAAAGGCTTCTCAATCACCACGCCCACGCGCCCGTGCTCCGGCTGAGCCATATTCTGCGCGCCCAGGTTCTCAATAATCGACGCAAAATACTCCGGCGCTGTGGCCAGATAGAACAAGCGGTCGGGGCCAATGCCTTTCTCCGTGGCGATGCGGTCGAGCTCCACATTCAGACTTGCATAACCCGCAGGATCGTCGAATCTCAATGGAAAGTAACTAATCTGGCCCACAAAGTGATCGAGCTTGGGGTCGCTCGTATCGACATCGCCAAACTCCACGATGCCCGCACGCATATCGGCCGCGAACTCGTCGCCCAGCGGACGGCGCGCCACGCCCACAATGGCGAATTGCTTCGGCAACAGGCCTACCTGCTCCAGATGAAAGAGCGCAGGCAGCAGCTTGCGCTTGGTGAGATCACCCGACGCTCCAAAGATCACCATGATTCCCGGACCCGGAATCCGCTCGCCACCATGGGGAATCTGAGAAAGATCCTCAGGACGTACGCTCATCTGCATTGTCGCCATAACTTCTTCGGCCTCCTGCCACTAAGTGAATAACTTCGCTGACTTACTCATTGAACCTCGACTTCCTCTACTGCGGAAAGGTCCGGGGTCCACTAAGACCTACCGAAAGAATCAGTCTATGTTGCCTGGGGACTAATCCTTCTTTACAGCGTGCCCACCAAACTCGTTGCGCATAATGGCCAGCATCCGGTCGGTAAAGTTATTTTGCTCCCGCGAACGGATGCGCCGCATCAGAGACTCGGTAATTACCGGCGCGGAAACGTTGAGGTCGATCGCCTCGATTACCGTCCAGCGCCCTTCGCCGGAGTCCTCGACATACGCCTCGAGCCCTTCAAGCGCCGGATTCTTGCACAGCGCGTCGGCGGTCAAATCCAGCAGCCAGCTTCGCACCACGCTGCCGTAGCGCCAGATCTGCGCAATCTGCGGCAGGTTCAGGTTCATCTCCTCTTTCTTCTCCAGGATCGTAAATCCTTCGGCGTACGCCTGCATCATTCCATACTCGATCCCGTTGTGAATCATCTTCACAAAATGCCCTGAGCCCGCCGGACCCACGTGCCCCCATCCCTTGTCCGGCGCGGGAGCCAACGTCTCAAAGATAGGCCGCAGATAGTCGACTGCCTCTTTATCGCCGCCGATCATCATACTGTAACCCTCTTTCAGGCCCCAGACGCCGCCCGAGGTTCCCGCATCTACAAACTGAAAGCCCTTGGCAGTAGCTTCCTTGTGGCGGCGCATGGAATCCTTGTAATTCGAGTTACCGCCGTCGATAAATATGTCGCCGGGGTTGAGCAGCGGCTCCAGCTTGGCAATCGTCTGATCTACAGGGTCACCCTGCGGCACCATGATCCATATGGCTCTTCGGCCTTTCAGCTTTTGCGCCAGTTCTTCGAGAGTGGACGCGCCCACGTTCCCCGAAGAGGCAAGCCGGGCCACCGCTTCAGCGCTGAAGTCAAAACCGACCACCTGATGGCCGCCCAGCCTCAGGCGCTCCGCCATGTTGCCGCCCATCTTACCCAAGCCAATCATTCCTAATTGCATCGATTCCTCCCTTATCTATCGCCCCGCTGGTTCCACGGGGCCTGTTTGTGCGCAATGTCTCGCATGTTTTTTACACGCGCCGGACGTGCTGTTTGTGCGAAAGTTTGATGAATACCGGGATGTCTCAGAAGTCCAAGGCCGCCGAGGCGGGATGCGCGAACCCACGCAGGTTGCCCGCATTGCCGGGACGCGGAGGAAGAGCGGCGTTGCGACTGCACCGCCCGACCACCGCAGTACAATGAACTGGTGTTCACACTCCACAGTGAAAATTCCCGTGAACCTTGGAAAAAACTATGCCTGACACATTGTGTGATATCGGCCTGATCGGCCTTGCCGTCATGGGACAAAACCTTGTTCTCAACATGAACGATCATGGCTACAAAGTAGCCGTCTTCAACCGCACGACTTCCAAAGTGGACGACTTTCTGGCGCATGAAGCCAAAGGCACACAGGTTGTGGGAGCGCACTCCGTTGAGGAACTCGCCAGCCTGCTCAAGCGACCACGCCGCATCATGTTGATGGTCAAAGCGGGCGATATCGTGGACCAGATGATCGGCCATGTGTTGCCGTATCTTGAAGCGGGCGACATCGTGATCGACGGCGGCAACTCGCTGTTTACCGATTCCAACCGGCGCACGAAGGAACTGGCCGCAAAAGGCATTCTCTTTATCGGCACGGGCGTTTCCGGCGGCGAAGAAGGCGCGCGCTTCGGTCCCTCGATCATGCCCGGAGGCAATCCGGCTGCGTGGCCGCACGTGAAGGAAATCTTTCAGGCCATCGCCGCCAAGGTAGAGGACGGAACTCCCTGCTGCGACTGGGTGGGCGAGGACGGCGCAGGGCACTACGTGAAGATGGTGCACAACGGCATCGAGTACGGCGACATGCAGTTGATCTGCGAGGCTTACGACCTGCTGCAGCGCGGACTGGGGCTGAGCGCCGACGAGCTGCAACCGATATTTACGGAGTGGAACAAGGGCGAGTTGGACAGCTATCTGATCGAGATCTCCAGCCACATCTTTGCCAAGAAGGACGAAGACGGGCAACCGCTGGTAGACAAGATTCTGGACACCGCCGGACAGAAAGGCACGGGCAAATGGACGGTGATCAGCTCGCTCGATCTGGGCCAGCCCGTGACACTGATTGGCGAATCGGTGTTTGCGCGCTGCCTGTCGGCGCTGAAGAGCGAACGCGTTGAGGCGGCGAAGATTCTGCAGGGGCCGGCGGCGACACCGCTGAACGTGGACCGTGCCGCATTCATTGAGGATGTGAGGCGCGCACTGTACTGCTCGAAGATCATCTCGTACACGCAGGGCTACATGCTGCTGCGGGCCGCGGCCGGCGAGAATGGCTGGAACCTGAACATGGGCGGCATCGCCCTGATGTGGCGCGGGGGATGCATTATTCGCAGCCGTTTCCTGGGCAAGATCAAGGAGGCCTTCGACAAAAACCCCAAGCTGGAGAATCTGCTGTTGGATAGCTTCTTCTCGGGCGCGCTCAACAAGTACCAGGCTTCCTGGCGCAAGGCGGCGGCGCATGCGATCGAGTTGGGTGTACCGACGCCGGCCTTCTCCACAGCACTGGCGTTTTTCGATGGATACCGCACCGGGAGGCTGCCGGCGAACCTGCTGCAGGCGCAACGCGACTACTTCGGCGCGCACACTTACGAGCGCACCGACAAGCCGCGCGGCCAGTTCTTCCATACGAACTGGACAGGCCATGGGGGCCGGGTTTCGTCTTCGACTTATAACGCCTAGGTCGAACATTTCCATCCCTTGTAAGTTCACTCCCGCTTCACGGAACTGCGAATATCACGGTGAAGCGGGAGTTATTCTGCGTCTTGCTTAGGGGCTCAACACTGCCACAGGGGACTTACAGAACTCCGATGTTCTCTAACTCTTGCCTTAACGCTTCAGCGCCTGTGAATCGGATCGCCTTGAAACCAGCAGCCACGGCGCCAGCCACGTTCTCCGTCCGGTCGTCGATGAATAAGATGCGCTTTGCCGGCTTGCCGAGAATATCCAGCGCGCGCCTGTAGATGGCCGGCTCGGGCTTGCGCAACCCTAGATAGCATGAACTGAACGCGAACTCGAAGTACTCGCGCAGGCCGAAGCGGTCAAAACGGTATTGGTTGGTCTCGCGCGCCTCGTTGTTCAACGCTCCAAGCCTGCACTTATCTGATGCCGCAAGTTCCTTCATGATTCCCAATGCTCCATCCGGCAGCAATTGCGATTGAGCGCAGATGGCATTGAAAAACTCCTCGCGGGAAAAGCTGCGCGGCTCGTAGAAGACGGTCAGGTCCAGGTATGCCCTGACGGCAATTGCGTCCCGTTCCCATGCGTCGTAGGGAACGACGTGACGAGCCTCGAAGGCAGCCGCGTCAAGGTGAAACTGCGCCAGCACCGCCGCGCGCTCGCGGTGGTCCCAGCCATTGGTCAGCAGGACTCCACCCACATCGAAGAGAATTACGTCGAAGGGGAACATCGGCGCCTCTCAGTCAGTTCTTCTTGCGCGATCTTGCGCCGATCAAGTTAAAAGGTTGTGGAGTCAGACCGGCTAAGTGGACATCCCCACTTTCCGTGCCGGAATAACTACCGGATGTTATGCGGGATTCTTCGAGCCATCTCCGCATTGATATTTGGCTTCGATGGCCAGTACTTTCTTATACCGCCGCACAAAGCGCTCTTCATTGGCAATGAATTTTGCCTTAATAAAAGCATCCACCAATTCAAAGGCCAGCGATGAGCCGATGATGCGCGCACCCAGAACGATTACATTCATATCGTCGTGCTCCACGCCCTGGTGCGCCGAATATGTGTCGTGGCACATGCCGGCGCGGATTCCCGGAATCTTGTTGGCCGCCACGCACACGCCTACGCCTGAGCCGCAAATAAGGATCCCGCGCGGAGCCACGTTCTGCTTCACAGCCAATGCAACTTTCTCAGCATAGTCGGGATAGTCGTCCTCAGGCTCGACGCGATAGGCCCCCAGATCAACAATGTCGTGGCCGGCCTTGGTGAGATGGGCCTGCACTTCCTCCTTAAGAGGAAATCCCGCATGATCGGAACCGATAACAAGCCTCACGATGGTCCTTTCCGCGCATTGAGCGGAGTTAGCCGCTTGCTGCGCAAGCGTGTTAGCGGCACTTCGTGCCGGTTAGCGGAGTTAGCGGACCCGGAGAATCTACAAATAGGCGGGCTTGCTAACTCCGCTGTGCCGCCTACTTCTTCACCAGCGCTTTCGCCCTGGCCGCTACGTTTTCTGCGGTGAAACCGAGTTCCGCCATCACCTTCGCGCCCGGCGCCGAGGCCCCGAAACGGTCCAGCCCAATGACATCGCCGTCCTGGCCGACGTACTTCCACCAGCCAAGGGTGGCCCCGGCTTCGACAGCCAGTTTGGGCACGGCCGCAGGCAACACGCTGGCTCTGTACTCCGGTGTCTGCTCCTCAAAGAGCTTCCAACTGGGGAAGCTGACTACGCGCGCGGCGACGCCCTCGGCGGCCAGCAGCTTTGCGGCCTCCACAGCGGGCCAAACCTCGGAGCCAGTACCGATGAGTATGACTTGCGGGCTGGCGGTATCTCCCAGCACGTAGGCACCCTTGCTGACCCCGGCGTAGACATCGTGCGTGGCCGGATCGATCACCGGCACATCCTGCCGCGTGAGGGCGAAGAAACTGGGGCCGGTGCGCTCCAGGGCCAGCCGCCACGCCGCAGCGGTCTCGTTGGCATCGGCGGGGCGAAAATCGGTCATTCCGGGAACCGCACGCAGGGCCATCAGATGCTCAATGGGCTGGTGGGTCGGGCCGTCCTCACCCAGGGCAACAGAGTCGTGGGTAAAGATGAAGAGGGAATGCACCTGCATCAGCGCGGCGAGGCGCAGAGCGGGCTTGCAGTAATCGGAGAATACGAAAAATGTAGACCCGAAAGGAACCAGGCCACCGTGGGCGGCAATTCCGTTGACCGCCGCGGCCATGCCGAATTCGCGGACGCCGAAAAAGATGTTGCGCCCGGCAGGATCGACGTGGAAGCTGGCGCCCGGCTTGAAGATTGTCTTGGTCGAAGAGGTCAGGTCCGCGGCGCCGCCAAACAGCTCCGGCACCACGTCGGCGATGGCGTTCAGAATCGCTCCGCCGGCGTTGCGCGTGGCTTGCGGCTTGCCCGGCGCAAAGCTGGGAATCGCCTTCTCCCACCCGGTCCTGCGCACGCCCTTCTGGGTACGGTCAAACTCTACCGCCAGATCAGGAAACTCAGTTGCGTAGCGGGCGAAGAGCTGCTTCCACTCTCCTTCAAGGGTCGCACCGCGATCGATTGCTTTGCGCCAGTTGGCCAGCGCATCGTCAGGGACGTAGAAACTCTGGTCCTCGGGAAATCCGTAGAACTTCTTGGTGGCCGCCGTATCCGCGGCACCCAGCGCCTCGCCGTGCACCTTGTTGGTGCCGGCCTTGGGGCTGCCATAGCCGATGACCGTGCGGACCGCGATGATGGAGGGCTTGGTGGTCTCGGCTTTGGCGGCTTCGATGGCCGCTTCCAACGCCACAAGATCATTGCCATCGGTCACGCGCTGCACATGCCAGTGGTAGGCCTCGAAGCGCTCCAGCGCGTCTTCGGTGTAACTCAACTCAGTAGGCCCGTCGAGCGAGATGAGATTGTCGTCGTAGATGAAGATCAGCTTGCCCAAGCCGAGGGTTCCGGCCAGCGAGGACGCCTCGTGCGAGACGCCTTCCATCAGGTCGCCATCGCCCAGCAGGGCAAAGGTGTGGTGATTGACCAGCTCAAAGCCGGGACGGTTGTAGACCGCGGCGAGATGCTTTTCAGCGATGGCCATGCCCACGGCCATCGCGATGCCCTGCCCAAGCGGCCCGGTGGTGACTTCTACTCCGTCGGTATGGCCGTACTCCGGATGGCCCGGCGTGCGCGAATGCCACTGGCGAAAGCTCTTCAGGTCATCCAGGGTCACGTTGTAGCCGGAGAGAAAGAGCGTGGAGTACAGCAGTGCCGAGGCATGGCCGTTGGAGAGCACGAAACGGTCGCGGTCAGCCCACTTGGAATGCGCCGGGTTGTGCTTGAGCAACTTGTGAAAGAGAAGATAAGCGATGGGCGCACAGCCCAGAGGTGCGCCGGGGTGGCCGCTCTTAGCCTTCTCCACAGCATCCACGGCCAGCAACCGCAGTGTGTCGATGGACAATTCGTCGAGAGAGAGTTCGGTAAGACTCGCTGTCATGCTTTATCCAGATCCTTTCGCCAGGCTGGTACGCGTTCAGATAAATGCGTTCACTTGATTTGAGTGGGGGTTAACTCGATTCGACCTTTACTTCCACATTGTAACCAAGCCAGCGGTCCGGCTCCGGCCAGTGGAGAGTCCATAATAGCCTTCTGTTCGCGAGATCCGAATTGGTGGCGATGTCGGCGCTGTAACCCGCGCTGCCCAGACCGCGGCTGAGCGTGGTGTTGGTGGTCTGCCAGCCGTCGGCAGACCAGACCACCTCAAACCGTGATTCGTCGAGAATGCGCAACGTATCGCCGGCAGCAATTTTCTGGATGGGCCTGAGGAAGCTATAGATTTCCAGGTTCCTGCGCAGGCGCTTCCGACCCTCCGGCTCGCAGTAACGCGCATAAACAGGGTCGATGCGGTCGAAGACTTTGCCGTCGAGGGCGGAGCGCAGCAATTTGAGATATTCAGCATGGGCCCACACGAGGGGCACAGCCGAACCCGCCGGCCTGCCCATCCGCAGCCGCGAATCGGGGCGGTTGGGCTCGTCCCACACCTGCTCGGGCAGCATCTGGCCCATGGTGGCGAAGCGCTCATAGGTCTGAATCAGCGGGGCAATGTCGTGGCCAGCCGCCAGCTCATAATGGGCGCGTTCGCCGGTGAGCAGCGGCCAAACGCGGCCCTGTCCCCAGCCCTGGTAGGGACCGCCGTCGGGGCGCTGGCCGTAACCGTCCCAGTTGTAGCGGAGCCAGCCGGGCCCCTGCGGCAGACCGCGCTTGAGGACCGCGTCCACCACCTTGAGCGAGTCCACGATCAGCGGGTCATCGGCGCGACGTACGCCGTAACGCACCAATTCAAGGAAGCCGGCATCCACGATCTCCCGCGCCTCAAATTCATAGCGCGTGCCCGGGGGGCGGTTGGAAAGCCGGATCATCTCAGTACCGCAACTCTCGCAGGCGTAGGCCTCACCGGTTTCCGGCGGTCGGATGCGCATGTAATGGCGCGTGACGCCGGGCAGGAGCACGCCGTTGTTAGTCACCGTCCAGTCATCGAGGTGATGCTCGACCCAGTCGGCGAACTCCTCAAGAAACGCGGCCAGCTCTATTGAATCGTGGGCGCGGGCAATCTCTGCCGCGGAGATGAGCCCGGCAATCACCGTAGCAAGCGTGGAGGGTGAATATCCGGCATTCTCTTCCCAGCGTTCCTGATGGGTAATGGGCGCATGGCGCACCAGAAATCCCGCGGCGCGTTCGACGAATGGAACGACGTCCATCCCGCCCAGGCTGTCGGCCTTCCAGAGGCGCCAAGCGAGGATGAGCGGAAACGCCACCTCGTCTAATTGCACCCCGCCCCAGTAAGGACGGCCGTCTACCCAGAAGTTCTGTGCAAAGCCACCGTTGGGCTGCTGGGTGCAGGCAAGGTAGACCAGGGCGCGCCGNNGCGCCGTGGCGGTCTGCACCATGTCGCGGGTCCACACCAGGTGGTAGCCGCCCAGGTCGTCGTCGCCGTGCACCTGGCCCCAGGGAATGGACATGGAAGCCACAAATGCACCGGAGTAGGTTTTGTCCTCGTGCGCCAACAGCACGTTGTGGCTGGCGCGCATCAGCTTGCCGCCGTCGCCGGCCTTGGCCGCCAGCCACTCGGGGTTGGCGGCCCGCCGCCACTGCTCAATGAAGCGTTCGCGGTTCTGCTCAAAGGGCATGGCCATGGCGCTGACGGTCTTCTGCAGCGCGGTGTGATGGCCTTCGCCAATGCCGATGGCCACGGTGAACTCACGCGCCCCATCTTCGCGGGCAGCCTCAAGATTAATCTGGCCGATCAGCGCGAGATTGCCGCCGGTGGCCGAACCGAACTCCCACTCCATGCCAAAATGCTCCATCACGTCACGCCAGCCGTCGCTCGCTCCGACAAAGCCGCAACTGACGCGCGCGAAGCCGCAACTGGATCCCATGGCCAACGACCAGCGGTTCTTCCACCCCAGCAGCATCTTGTGGCCGGCAATATCCACGGCGCGCGCGGTGTTGCCCGCACCTCCACCGTCGAGGTGGGGCGCCAGGAGCGCATATACGCGGAGCCGCGGCAGCAGTTCAGGATGTCCCTCGAGGCGAACATTGGTGAGCACCACCGAGTGGTGCGGGTCGCAGATAATCTCCTTGGTCAGGCCGTAACGCCCGTCAGGATCGCGGTTGACATAACGGACCCCCAGGGCTTCCGGGTGGAAGTATTCGAAGGTCGTGAGCAGGTCGCGCTTCTCTTCATGGGCAAAGGTCTCGCCGTCGGTGACCAGGAACTCCATGTCCCGGACCTGGGCGCTGTCGATGGTGGGGTGGTAGATCTCGTTCAGGATGCCATGGGAACAGGTAAACCACACCCTGCTGGAGGCCGAGTAGGCGGTGCCTATGGCGTCTTTCACGCTTGAGGTCCAGCGCGGCTCAAGGCCGGGCGCGCCAAAGGCTTCGCCCTGCTGCTCAAGCCAGCGGTAAAGGTGCTGATCGTTCAAGGCTCGATTCCGTTCGGTGGGATGGGAAAGATCAATTTGAGTGAGACCGTCCTTCATAGGGATGTGGAACCAGGGCAGAAGGTTTCTCACTTCGTAACTGAATTAGTTCGCACCCTCACGCTACATTTGCGCATCCATCCAAACATAAGGGCGCGTTCCGGCGTGTGAAGATTCGGTTGCACTCCGCCGTTGCTCTGACCGGCTCCGGGCCCATACGGCCCATTTTCGAGCGGCGTCTCACTGTTTCGCGAAACACTGCAAAACAGCTCAACCCTCACAGTACAATCCGAATGGAGGAGAATTCCCCGATGGCTTACGAACTCGCACCACTGCCTTATGACTACACCGCGCTCGAGCCGTTTATTGATGCCGAGACCATGCACCTGCACCACGACAAGCATCACCAAACCTACGTCACCAATGTGAATGCCGCGCTGGCCAGCCACCCCGAGCTGGCTTCAAAGTCGGTCGACGACCTGGTGCGCGACCTGGCCCAGGTTCCCGAAGATATCCGCGGCGCCGTGCGCAATAGCGGGGGCGGCCACTCGAACCACACGGCTTTCTGGAGCCTGATGGGGCCGGTCAACGCCCCCGGCATCGGCGGTCACCCCTCGGGCGCCATCGCCAGCCAGATCTCCGCCGATTTCGGCGACTTTGATGCCTTCAAGAAGACTTTCAATGAGACTACCGCCAAGCAGTTCGGTTCCGGCTGGGGCTGGCTGGTGCTGCAGGGCGGCAAGCTGAAGGTGATCACCACCGCCAACCAGGACTCGCCGCTGACGCAGGGCCTCTATCCTATCCTGGGCAACGATGTGTGGGAGCACGCCTACTACCTGAAATACCAGAACCGCCGTCCGGACTACCTGGCCGCGTGGTGGAACGTGGTGAACTGGGCTGAGGTAAACCGCCGTTTCGCGATCGCGAAGGGGTAAAACGGATCAGGGATCAGAACAGCCGCCGCGCGGGACGCGAGTTGATCGAAGCCGGTCAACGACGAGGCGATTCGAATGGCGGCTGTTCTCTGTCTCTCGCGTCTCCCACAACTCTTGCGCCCATTTCGTGTCTAACTAGACGGCGCGATGGAGAGACTTGTGCGCATTTTCGCTTTTTTCCCGCTTGTCGGGCTGCTTGCCTTTACTCCAGCTGCCACCACACTGGTCGCCACAGCCCAGGCGGGCAGCTTCACCATCAACCAGCACGGCAAGGCCGTGGGCACAGCCAGCTTCAACTTCAAGGCCACGCCTGAGGGCTACGACTCCACTTCACTGGTCCGCGTGGCCATGCAGGGGCTGGACTACTCGCTGTCGAAGACCGAGATGCTCTCCTCGGCGAATGCCCTGCAGCATGTGCAACTGAGCGCCATTGTGAACGGCTCGGCGGTAAGCGTGACCGGAGCGCCGGACTCCGCGCAGTTTCTCATCAACATTTCAGCCAGCGGCAAGAGCTCTACCACCCGGCTCGCCGAACATACCGGCGCTGTTTTTCTGGCCGACTTCGACCCCGGCGCCCTGGAAACCCTGCTGGCTATGGCTGTGACCCAGAACAACCGTGACCTGTGGGCGATCATCCCCAAGCAGGCAGGTTCCATCGAGCCGGTTCAACTGGCCACCTACGCCGACCAGGAGGGCACGCTGGACGGCAAGCCCATTCCGGTGCACCACCTGATCGCCACCATCGCCGGCGGCACCACCGATCTCTTCTCTGGCCCGGAGAACCAGCTTCTGCAAGCTGAATTGCCCCAGCTGGGCTTTGCCCTGGTCCGTAAAGGCTTCGTCCTGAAGCCTCCTGCAAAACCCATGGCCCCACTGGGCGAGTAAGGTCGGTTGCCTACGCTTCATACCGCCCTTCCGGCAGCCACAGCTGAGGCCCACGCCCACTGGAAATTGAATCCCCCGAGGTGGCCGGTCACGTCGACCGCCTCGCCGATGAAAAAGAGCCCCGGCACCGTCCGCGCCTCCATCGTGCGGGCCTGGAGGCACGCGGTATCCACGCCTCCGGCGGTGACCTCAGCCTTCTCAAAGCCTTCTGTTCCGACAGGATGAAATGCCCACCGGCGCAAGGTCTGTTCGCAGGCCTCAAGGGCCGCATTCGACCAGCCATCCGGCGCACCCTGCCCGGCCAGATACACAGCCATCCGCTGAGGCAGCACCCCGCGCAAAGCCTGCTTCAGCGCTGCCTCATCGCGCCGTGCTCCCGGTTGCCGCAAATCCCCTAACAGAGCTGCTCCATCGGCCATGCCGGGAGCAAAATCGACCAGCAGCGGCTCGCCCGGGCGCCAATAGCTTGACGCCTGCAACACTGCCGGTCCGCTGAGCCCGCGATGCGTCACCAGCAACTTTTCCCGAAACTTGACGCCGCCGGCCTGCGCCACCACGCCTGCCGCAACTCCCGCAAGCTGGGTCCAGTCCGTCTCAGCGCCCCCGAGCAACAGAGGCACGAGCGCGGGACGCGGAGCAATCACCTTCAATCCGAACTGCCGCGCCAGCTCGTAGCCCAGCCCGGTGGCCCCCAGTTTAGGAATGGAGAGTCCGCCTGTAGCCACCACCAGCGCCTCGGCCTGAAACTGGCCCTGCGACGACACTACGCGAAACCCGTTCTCCCCCGAGCCTTCAACCACAATGCCGCGCGCGTTCAACACGATCTCCACGCGGCCGCGCTCGCACTCGGCCAGAAGCATGTTCAGAATGGCGAGCGCCGAGTGGTCGCAAAAAAGCTGTCCGAGCGTTTTTTCATGCCAGGCAATGCCGTACCGCTCCACCAACTCAAGAAAGTGCCCCGGCTCGTAAAGCGCCAGCGCCGACTTGGCAAAGTGCGGATTTTCTGAGAGGAAGCGGTCAGGCCCACAGTACAGATTGGTGAAGTTGCAGCGCCCGCCGCCGGAGATGAGGATCTTGCGACCCGGCTGTGCGCTGTGTTCCAGCAGCGCCACGCGCCGCCCACGCGCGCCCGCAACCGCCGCGCACATGAGCCCAGCCGCACCCGCGCCCAACACAACGAGATCGAACTGGCGCACGTCTGGGGTCATGGCTCCATTGTCACCGAGCGCAAGTGAGCATTGTTGCACAGCTTTTGTGATGAAGAAAAGTTTACGCTGCAAGATCCCCGAGCGCGTCTTCAAACGGGGCTCGCGGCGGATACAGAATACCGGGCCCAAGTCTCAGCGAATAAGAGCCTTATTTGCGAAATCATGGCGGAGTGGCTATCGCTTTATGGCTTTCAAGAAGGAGCACGGCCATGAACATGAAACCTCTATACCTTAAGACGTTTCTCTCCACACCCGGATCGCGCAGGACGATTAAGTATTTGAAAAGAAATCAAGTCCTCTTTAGTCAAGGCAAGCGCGCAGACGCGATCTTCTACATCCTGGCCGGTGTGGTGGGGCTCACGGTAACTGCTGACGGCAAGGAGAGAATCATCACCCTGCTCGGTCCCGGGAGTTTTGCGGGCAAGGAATGCATTGCGTCCAACCGGCCCCAGAGGACATCGTCCGGGCGGGCACTCACAGCATGTACTGTGCTGAGAATTGAGAGAAATGAGATGCTGCGCATGATCAAGACAAAGCGCGCCTTTGCGGTGCTGTTTGTCGACTATCTGCTGAGCCGCATCACCCGCTATCAGGAAGTCATCATGGACCAGATGTTTGTCTCCAGCGAAAAGCGGCTGGCCCGTACCCTGCTGCAACTTACCAATATGAGCGAAAGCGGCGACGTGGAGGCGGTGGTTCCGTATCTTGGCCAAACGATATTGGCAGAAGTGGTGGGCACAACCCGGTCGCGGGTGAGCTTCTTCATGAATCGCTTTAGAGTTCTGGGTCTTATTGCTTATAAAAGCCAGGGCCCTGTCCTGATCAACACGGTCCAGTTGTCGGCATGGCTCGTAGAAGGTCGCCAGGTTGCCCCGGACGCTCAAGACCAAGAAGGCCAGCCGGCGGATGGGGCACAACAAGGGGCCGCGCTTTTTAACCCGGGTGCTTAGATCTGAAAATATAGCCACTT
>PLSM01000025.1 GCA_003165075.1 Acidobacteriaceae bacterium
GGTAGTGTGTAGTAGCTTCCTTCGACGCAATGTACTATGATGCTCCACTCTGGGGGAAGGGATGAAACAGTCACGGCGAGCGTTTGTGTTGAGCACGTTCAGCGCCGCGGCTGCTGCGGCATTCTCGCAAGGCGTTGTTCCACACAAGGTTGCAGTTCAACCGCGCGGCAAGAGGTCCGGCTTGCCCTACGGCGCTCATTTTGTCGAGGTAGCCCAAAGAGCGCGAATCGATCACCCGGTGCTGTACGGCTCTCCTAACCCCAAGAACTACATCCTCGAATCGATCGGGTGCGGATGCGCCTTTATTGATTACGACAACGACGGATGGATCGACATACTAATGCTCGGCGGAAGCAATTTCACAGGTCCGGATGCAGGCATCACAAACCGCCTTTACCATAACAACCGGGACGGTACGTTTCGAGATGTCACCATAGAGGCCGGCCTCACAAAGACGGGATGGGCCTGTGGTGTATGCGTTGGAGATTACAATAACGACGGCTTCGACGATCTTTTCCTGACCTATTGGGGACAAAACGTCCTGTATCGGAACAACGGGAACGGGACTTTCACTGATGTAACCCGCGAGGCCGGATTGCTGGACTCCACGACCCGCTATGGGGCCGGATGCGCATTCCTCGATTATGACCACGATGGACATCTGGACCTTTTTGTATCGAATTACGTGGTCTTTGACTCCACGAGGACTCCTCGACCAGGGGAAAAGTCCTACTGCTATTTTCTAAACACACCCGTCAATTGCGGACCACGGGGACTTCCCTTCGGAAAGCACAGTCTCTATCGCAATAACGGCAATGGCACGTTCCGCGATGTGAGCGAGGCAGCAGGGATCTCTACAGCACGAAGCAACTATGGCCTTACTGTAATTGCAGCCGATTTTGACGATGATGGATGGCCCGACATCTACGTCGCGTGCGACTCGAGTCCGAGTCTTCTCTTCATGAACAACCACGACGGCACTTTTAGAGAAGAGGGTGGAGTGAGGGGCGTCGCCTATAGCGAGGATGGCCAGGAACAGGCAGGCATGGGGATAGCCATCGGCGACTATGACGGCGATGGCCACCTGGATATTTTCAAGACAAACTTCGCCGGGGATCTTCCCGTGCTCTATCGAAATGTGGGCAAAGCCGTCTTTGAAGACGCTACGCGCGCGACCGGCCTGGCAGTCGACAATCGATTTGTCTGCTGGGGTACCGGATTTGAGGACTTCGACAACGATGGATGGCAGGATATTTCTGTCGCCACCGGTCACATTTATCCCGAACTCGAATCCAGGTTTCCGGATTCTCCCTACAAGAGCCCGCTGCTGCTTTACCGTAACCTGGGGCACGGGCATTTTGAGGAACTGTTTGATGAGGCAGGTACGGCGATCCTCACGCCTCATTCAAGCAGAGGCATTGCCTACGGTGATTTCGATAATGATGGCGACATCGATATGCTGGTCGTGAATCTGGGCGAACCACCTTCGCTCTTCCGCAACGACGTCTCCGAGAAAAATCATTGGATCAAAATCCGGCCCGAAGGCACGGTTTCTAATCGCAGCGCAATCGGCGCGCGTATCGAAATAACAGCCAATGGGATGAAGCTGACAAAGGAACAACTAAGCCAGTCGAGCTTTCTCTCCTGCAATGACTTCCGCCTTCATTTCGGATTGGGCGGCGCTCTAGTCGCCGATGTCACTGTGCGCTGGCCCAGTGGACAGCATCAGACCTTCACTGCCCTCAAGGCCGATCAGCTTTATACCATCAAAGAAGGCCTCGGCATCATTCCCAATCGTGGCTGGAAATGAAGCTTACTAGGGATGGTTCGCTTCTTTTCTGAGCAGCGCGTAAAGCAGCGGCTTACCTGTCGGTTTTTGGCTGCCACCATGCGGCTCAACGGTCACAAAGACAGCATCGATTTCGGCCAACTGCTTTGGATCATCTGAACGAAGCACCCATCGACGGTTCGTCTCATTATCCATATACAGAATCCCAAGATTCATGGGATGCGGCGCGCCGTTCGGTTCTGAATCTCGCTGCCCCCACACCTGGAACACGCTCGCGTTCTTGACCCCTGACTGATGGTCGAGGTCAAATGCATAAAACACCAGCGACTTGTTCTCTGTGTAAAACACCCGGCCAAAGGGCTTGCGCGTGCGGCTGCCGCTATCCACATCGAAGACATCGGCGATGTAGAGCTTTCGCGCACCTATCAGTTCGCGAATATCGCGATCGGACGTCAAATATTGCTCGTCGTCCTTGATGCGGCGTTCTTGCTCCTGGTTCGCCGCTGTCAGACTCGTCAGTTCCGATTCCAGCGATGCCGCATGTAGAAGATTGCGGGTCTGCTCGGCACGAAGACTCGAGTAATCCGCTTGCAGCGCTTCGTAAACCTTTTCATTCTCCGCGAGCTTACCTGTCAGTTGGTCACGCTCTTCTGCCAACAGTTGAAGATCGGTCTCTTTTGTGTCATTCGCAGATCCAAGTTCGTTGATGCGCTCTTCGGCAATGATCGACGCCGCACGCAACTGGGCAATCTCCTGTTCCTTGCTGGAGATCTGCCTCTCCAGATTTGAAATCTGTGCAGCCTGTGCAGCTGATTGATCGACAGAAGCCCGCTTTTCCGGCGCCGTCGGATACTGACTCATCCGCACAACTGCAGACTGAGCGGGCGAAACGACACTCTTCTGTTCCCCTATGTGATAGGCGCCCAATGCCACGGCGATGACCGCACACGCTGCCAGAGCCGCAAAAGCCAATTCCTCATTTGTGATCGAGGGCACGAAACCCCATGAACGGCGCGGCGAACTGGCCATGATGGACACGACCTTTTGCGGTCTCTGGCCGCGGATCGAAGAGAACAGCTTCTCTCTCGCCTCGCGGTTGTCCCATCTCATTGCTTCCTCTGCCAGCGCATCGCCTCCCGACAGGAAGCCCATACCTCGTTCGCTAATCGCGGAATATTGGCCGTAGATTATCCGGCAGGCACCACAAATCTTCAAATGCCGCTCGAGGTCCAGCCTCTCCCCAATGCTGATCGAGTTGGCCTGTGCCAGAGCGCAAAGCTCTCTGAATCTTTCGTGATCGTCGGATCTTTCAGTCCTTTGCATGGCAATGATTCCGTAGCCTTTCAACCACAGCACTGGTGCGCAGCCGTTCCAGACCCCGGTAAAAATGGTGCCGCACATTACCGAGGGGTTCTTGAAGCCGCTCACTGATTTCTCTCAGTCCGAGGTCTTCAAAATAAAACAATAGGGGTATTTACTTGACGCCA
>PLSM01000083.1 GCA_003165075.1 Acidobacteriaceae bacterium
TACCCGTCGCGCGCAATGCCGCGCTCCACCATCTCCAGCGCGGCGATCTTGCGTTTCGGGCCGCCGCTTGCTTGAACGGCCATCAACGCCTCCCGCCCAATAAACGGACCCTTGTCCAGCTTGAGCCAGCGCTCCAGCCCGCCTTCAAACACGTTGATCTCGTCTGAGATTTCGTGTCCGTAGAGCGGCATCCCCGCCTCAAGCCGCAGGGTGTTGCGCGCGCCCAGCCCGCAGGGGCGAATGCCAAACTCCGCGCCCGCCTCCAGCAGCGCGTCCCACATCTTCACCGTGGTGGCCTCGTCGCTGGGGATGTACACCTCAAACCCGTCTTCGCCGCTGTAGCCGGTGCGCGCGATCATCACGTTGTACACCCCGGCCACCTGGCCCCAGGTGAACCAGTAATTCCGGATCGCCCCCAAATCCACCTTGGTCAGCTTTTGCAGTGTCTCCAGCGCCCGCGGCCCCTGCAGCGCCAGTTGCGAGTAGTAGCTGGAGTAGTCGCTGAGGTGAATTGACGGCATGGCCCCCGCCTGCTGGCGAATCCACGCATAGTCCTTGTCCTTCGTGCCCGCATTCACCACAAGGAGGTAGTCGTTCTCTCCCAGCCGATGAACGAGAATGTCGTCTACAAACGTGCCTGCCGGCGTCAGCAGCGCGGAGTAGTGGGCCTGGCCGTCCTTCAGGCGCGAGGCGTCGTTCATGGTGATGTGCTGCACGGCCGCCAGCGCGCCCGGGCCGCGAAATTGAATCTCGCCCATGTGGCTCACGTCGAAGAGGCCCACCGCGGTGCGCACCGCCATGTGCTCGGCGATGAGTCCCCCACCGCCCGTACCGGGGCCCCCGGCGACAGGTCTCTGTCGCTGGGGTGTAAAGCATGGGTACTCCACCGGCATATCCCACCCGCCAAAGTCCACCATCTTCGCTTTCAGCGCGCGGTGCGTAGCATTCAGCGCGGTCTTCTTCAACGCGGGTGCGACAGGAGCGGTGGGGGTGGTCATCGGGCTTCCTTTCAACAACTCAAACCTACCCTATCCACGATAGGGAGAGGGACGCAGCCGGGTCAAACCCGCGTGCACTAGGATCAGTGGGGCGGAGCACTCAGGAAGGGATGTATCCATGGACGCGTTTCGCGGCGTTGTCTTGATTGTTTTCGGCGTGCTGGCGCTTTATCGCGGATGGACCCTCCACACCGGCCGGACCGCCTTGCTGGCCTATGCCCTGGGAGTGGTGTCCCTGGCCATCGGCGCATGGCGCGTAACCCACAAGCCGCCGGCATAAGTCCGGCTCCGCTCGCCCCTTCGATTCCTCAGAACGGCTGACCTTTTGCATTGAATTAAGTGCGCGCGGCGCATAATGGAATTCGAGTAGAGCGCTGACTGGTCGATGGCAAGAGCGGGAAGCATCACCAGTCGACCCACGCATCCTGAAGCTGTGCGCGGGCAGGCGCAGCAGGTGTTTGTCTTCCTGAATTTGGGAGGCAAACTGTCCACCTCCCTCCGAAAATGCCGCCTAACTCCTTTGATGTCTATATTCTGCAGGGAGCTCCTGCGGAATCAATATTTTGCAGCGCACCCCCTGCTCTAAACACATGAAAAGAGAGACTTTACCTACAGAATAGGGGGGAGGGGGTAGGATTACTGGGCGGGTACGAACTGTCGACTGACCCGTGCTGCCCGGCAGTCTCCCCGGATGCCGGCGGAGGCGGATCATCCACAGCCGCGAAGTGCCGGGCGCTTGCAGGTTCTCATGGATATCGGAACCCGCAATGTAGCTCGGCCGGGAAGGAGAGCGATGCTCACCACAGTAGCAATCTCATTGACCCTGGCGTACTGGCCCGAGGCGGGGTCCATGCCCGCCGGTAGCCTGATTTGGATCATGCTCGCAGTGGTCGTCGTTGGCGCGCTTATCTGGGTGCTCGCTTGGAACAGCAGAAATTCCCACCTGAAAGGCGCGTGGCGCCCCGCTCACCGTCGCCGCGCCCGCCAGAAGGAAGTCACACTCAGGTAGAGAAACACCACCACCACCCCCGCCGTCACCAGGAATGTCGTGTGATCGGGGCCGTGCTGCCAACTGGCCCTCATGCGCCAGAGATTGGGAATAAAGACGGCCACGGGCAGGAAGAAAAAAACGCCTGTAACCTCAAGCCACAGAATGCCGCCTACGCGCGCAAAGGGGCGCAGAAACCCGCCCACCCCGCGGGCCAGGCTTCCGCTTGCCCGGCGCGCTGCCCGGCCTGCGGCGTGCCCATCCGCCCGGTTGGGCACCGCGGCCGCGGTCCCCTGCTGGCCCGCTGGTGCGCTGGCGGTGATGTGCTGGCCGGCGATGCGTCCAGCCACACGCAACCCGGTTCCCAACACCCGCCCAATCGTTTCAGGTCTCATTTCGATATGATGGTAGCAGCGACGGATGGTGCGAAGCACTTCTCAAGGTTTCCGGCAGTTGCCAGTTGCCCCCAGGCCGCCGTGGAAGTAAGGTAGATGAAATCCCATGCCGCCCCCGCGCCTGTCATGCGCTGGTCGCCGCTCTGGAGGTACCCGTGACATCCCGCCTGCGCGAACTGATTCAACAACTCGGAGAGGCCATCCACGAGTCGGTCATTGAAAGCGAGCAGATAGCCGGGGTGGTGCAGGATATCCGCAAGCACGGCTTTGATGTGCTGCTGATGCTCGAGGCCACCATCGGCCTCAATGAGGTCACGGCCAAAGATGCCGCGGACGCTGAGGCCGCCGAAGAAGGCGGCGGCGCCTTCACCCCCAACGACATACACTTCCTCCGCTCCCTCCGCATCGCCGTAGAGGGCGAAGACGAAGAAGGCGGCGAACCGCAGAGCGAGTAACGCGCACGGTCACGGATTCCGCTGTGGGTGGCGTTCTGCAGACCTCGGCACAGTCAAGGGAATACTTACCCTCCGCCAGATAGTCGTATCAACTGCGCCAGTGCAGCTCCACCGGTCCATCCATCGGATGCCTTGGCTCTGTACCCCCTGCCGCATCCAACCGCGCCTGCTTCAGCGCAAAGTACCACTTGGCCGGCTTGTCGGCGTCGTCGATCAGCATCAGGCTGGGATTGTGCCTGAGCCCCTCCGCCTGCTGGATCATCGTGATTTGATCCTGGCGCACAAACCGCGCCCCAAAAAATTTGGCGATCGGCGTCACCAGCGGCACGTGGTAGAACACGTTCCATGCGGCCACCACGTCAATGCGGCAGGTTGAGGCGGTCACCGGCGTCACCGTAGTCAGGCTGCTGAACCACTTGTCGCCGCAGCGAATCACCTCCGTGCGCCGGTTGGGCAGCACAAAGTCGATGGTGGTCTCCACCGGCTGGCCATAGACGCCGAGCAGCTTATACGGCGCGGAGTTGCCGCTGGGCGCGTGGGCGCTCATGCGGAACCCCTCGGGAATGGGCTCGAAGCGCTTGGTCTTTTCGCGGATGCTGGCCCGTGAGCGCCACCACCACGCCTGGTGCACAAACGGCCCGTGCGCCGGGTCCATCAGCCCGATGATCCCGTGGTCCACGTTGCAAGGCAGGTCGGCGGTCAGAAACGCGTTGCGGTAGCGCGGCCCGAACTTGGCCAACTCCGGCACAGGGGGCTGCGCGCCCGGCGAACGCCTTCCGCTTCCCGGGCCAGGGATAAAGACCCAGGCGTGTCCATCGCGTTCCTCGCAGGCGAAGGCGGTAGCGTAGATGCGGGTCGCGTCCAGGCGGTCGTGTTTTGAGAGCGAGGGAATCAGTTCGCACCGCCCGCTGCACGGCTCAAACTCCCAGCCGTGGTAGCGGCAGGTGACGCGCTGGCCGTCGAACCAGCCTTCGCTCAGCGGAATTCCGCGATGCGGGCAACTGTCGCGCAGCGCAAACACGCGCCCGTCGCCGCGCCGGCCCAGCACCAGCGGAATCCCTAGCAGCATGGCCTTTGCCAGCTTGCTCTTGCGCAGCCGGTCGGTGCGCAGTGCCGGGTACCAGTCGTCATAAATGAGCGTGGCAGACGGCCCCTGGATGGGGACACCAGCTTCCGTTGTGGTCAGGAACGGCATGTGGCACTCACCTTAGCATTCCCGCCGCAGCCCTCGCCAACCGGAATGCGGGAATTGAAGAGAACCGCTCTGTGCCACTCAACCCAACGGTATGAGCAGCGCCTGAAACTGGTTGCACAAATCCGGGCTTTGAAAGGGCATGGCCTATTGGGGTCCCCGGCGACGGGTCTTTGTCGCTGGTGTGATCTTCAGCCATGCCGCAAATCGATAAGAATCGAACTTCGCCGGATTCGCCCGAATTCTGCGGTCACGTCTGGGCTGACTACAAAGTAATTGACGGGTTGTCCATTGACGGGTTGTCCACCATCCGACCGGAGCCCCGGATAGTGCAGGACCAAACCCCCAGTCCCGCTACAAAGGTTATGGAACCCGATGTAGAAGGCCCCGCGATGAGGCTCAGCCGGTGCTATCCTCTAGCGAGATATGCGAGCACAGCTGTTTTATAAACTGAAGGTTCTTCAAATTGGGCAGTTCAAGGAAGCTTGCGAGAAGGCTTTTAGCGCAGTGCTAGGGCAAGATTGCAAGATTGAGGTCGAATACCCGCGCTATCCGAGTCCCGGCGTGAAAGACGAGGTCCGCCTTGACGCGGAAAGCCTTCGGGCCGTCGTCGATCTCGACAACGTCGACTTCACCATATCTGGTTATGAAAAGGGCAGAGACTATGGCGGAGTCTATCTCCTATTTGCTAGGGCGGTTGAAGGAAAGTCATTCGCAGTTTACGCCTCGGACAAGAGGGCTTTTCGGTGTCTAGAGATTATCGCAACGTCTCTTGACCTTGAGCAGACAGAAGAGCCGGTAGACGACAGGGAAGATCTTGAGACGAGAGTTGCGGCGCTAGAGAAAGCAGCGAAAATCGCGGGGAACAATCCAAAGTGCTTCATATCTTTCAAGTTTGACGATCCTCAAACTGTCACGCAGGTGAATAGCCTTAAACGATTGCTGGCAGCGGTACACATAGAATTCTTGACAGGCGAGCAATTCGAGCCCCGCAGAATTGAAGACAAGGTCACAGCAAGACTCAGAGCCGACGTGAATTTCCTTATCGCAGTTATCACTAAAGCGGGAGAATCCAAGTGGATTCGTGATTAGATGGTCGATGCACGTTCTCGTGGACTTTGGATAGTGATCTTGCTTGAAGAGGGCGCCACGTTCGATAAAGGAATCTTCGGAACGCTAGAGTATATCCCCTACACGGCTGCGATTGAACGAACATTTCCCGGAGTGCTTGAAGGCATTAATTTCATAAGAGCCGACATCTCGAAACGCAGTTCAAGTGAGAATTGAATGGCGGGCTCACGTCATTGTTTTGCGGTTCCGGAGAGGTTACGCCTGGATCACCGCCTACTTGCCAATTAGTACTTGTTAACTGCCCGCACTCCATAATCCAGCGGTCTGCGGTTTCGGCCGCAGGGAGCTGCTGGACGGGATTCGGAGTTCTTGGGCAAAGGCCTGACCTTTTGGGCAAGGCCTGAAGTTTTAAGGCAAGTCGCCGAGTTTTTAGGCAAGCCCCGGACTTCTTGGGCAACAGAGGCTTTTAGGCAAAGCCCCCCGAAGGAATGGTCGCTCACCAGAGGAACTCATGCAGAGATTCGTTAGACCCATTCCCCCTGCCGCATCAGCGGCTCGGCAGTTTCTTCGGCGGTGATGCCGTCAATGTCCAGCTTCTCCGATCCGATCATCCAGTCCACGTGGATCAGGCTGTCGTTGGCGCCCTTGGCCGCAAGCTGCTCGGGAGTCAGCTTGTCTCCGTCGCGCACGCACGATGTGTAAGCCTGCCCCAACGCGATATGGGACGCGGCATTTTCATCGAAAAGAGTGTTGTAGAAGAGCATTCCGCTGTGCGCGATCGGCGACGAATGCGGCACCAGCGCCACTTCGCCCAATCGCCGCGCGCCCTCGTCGGTGTCGATCAGCTTCCGCAGCACCTCTTCGCCGCGCGTCGCATGCGCCTCCACAATGCATCCCTTCTCAAACCGCACCTGGATGCCTTCGATCATGGTCCCTTGGTGCGAAAGCGGCTTGGTTGCGGTCACGGTGCCCTCGGCGCGCTCCTTATGCGGCATGCTGAAAACCTCTTCCGTCGGCATGTTGGGAATGCAGTAGAGTCCGTTCCCCGCCGTCGTACCGCCGCCCATCCACACGTGGTCATCCGCCAGCCCCAGCAGGAAATCGGTTCCTGGCCCGCGGTAGCGCAACGCCGCGTAGCGCTTTTCGTTCAGCCGCGCCGCACGCATCTGCAGATCGGCATCGTGCGTCTTCCACGCGCCCACCGGATCCTGCTGGTTGATGCGCGTAGTCTCGAAAATCGCCTCCCACAGCTTGTCCATCGCTGCGTCGGGCGCATCCTCGGGAAACATCGCCGCGGCCCACGCCGGCGTGGCGCAGGCCACGATGGTCCAGTTGATCTCGTGGCGCGTAATCAACTCCAGCGCCGGCCGATAGGCTTGTGAAACGGCGCGATTCGCGCGGCCCACCTTGTCGGTGTCTTCGTTTGCCAGCAGCGCCGGATTCCCACCCGCGATGGCCAGTCGTGCCGCGCCGCTCTTGAATGCAGCGCCCATTCCGTCGTACAGCCACTTCGCCGCGTGGTCAAAGCTCTCCGTGGGCGCGAAGTGGTAACGCATCAGCGTCGCCTCATCGTCGCTATAGAGCGTGGTCACCAGCGAAGCGCCCGCGCGGTAGGCCTGCTCCGTAATACGCCGGGCCAGGGGCAGCGCGTCCAGCGATGCGGTCATCACCAGTTCCTGCCCGGCCCGCAGGCCAAGCCCGACCTTCACCGCGACTTCCGCCAATTTGTCCAGCTTCAGTGCATGCGCCAGCTTTTGTTCCTGTGTGGATGCAGCAGTCGTTGTCATCTCAGTCTTTGTTCTCCTAAAAGGGGGTGGGGATACCGGCTTGTGGGATTGTCCCAGACGGCATTTGACACTCACCCTAGCATTGTCGCGGATAACCCCTCCGCCGGGCCACCCCGCCTGCGACGTGGGCACTCCGCCGGAAGGCCCATGACCGATATCAATTCACTTCACAATCCCCCTCATCCATGCGTACACTTGAGCAATTCCCCGTCTGGAGGAGGTTGTCGCCGTGCCCAAATTCGTGATCGAGCGTGAGATTCCCGGAGCCGGTTCCTTGTCGGTTCCGCAACTGCAGGCTATCGCGCAGAAGTCGTGTTCTGTGCTGAGGAATCTTGGGCCGCAGATTCAGTGGCTGCACAGCTACGTCACCGACAACAAGATTTATTGCGTCTACATTGCGCCCGATGAAGCCACGGTGCGCGAGCACGCCAGCCAGGGAGGATTTCCGGCCAATAGCGTCCAGCAGATAAGGCGCATGATTGATCCCACCACGGCCGAGGCCTGACCCGGCGGCACGCGGAAGCCCGGCGAATCAACACTCGCCGCGCAGCGGGCTGGCCACAATCTGCACCAGGCGCTCTTCGTTCACGCCGGTGGAGATTCCCGCGCGGTCCCAGTGTTTGCGGCAGCCGGGATAATCCAGCGGCACACACTGCGAGGCGATGCCGCGGGCGCGCATCTCGTAGCCTCCGGGCAGGATATTCAAAATGCAGGCCAGGGCAGTCACGCCCACCTCCGGCTCGCGCTGCCAGCGTTCCAGCCACTGGCTGAAGCCGGCGGCATGCGGAACCAGGTAGACCTTGGCTCCATGGCCACTCATGCGCTGGGTGATTCGGTTCACTGGGCAATCCGGGTCGCAGCCCGTACAGGTCATGTCCACGCCGTCCATCTGCGCCCTGCAACTCCCGGCGCGTTCGCCCCGCATGCAGGTGGGCGCCAGCACCACCTTCCGCGGCGTGCGGTCGAAGTCTGCGCGCAGGCCCCGGTTCATCACTTCCGCAGCCACCATGTTCAGGTGGTACTCCACCCGCGGCCGGCCGCAAAGCAGCACGTCTTCACGCCAGCCGCGCCGTGCATACTGCGTCTTCAAAAAGCTGTCGACCCCTTGCGTGTAGACGCCCAGTGTTTTCCCCGCCTCACGCTCAAAATTGTCAAAGAGCGTACCGGCTACGTCCATCCAATGGTCGGCCTTTTCCGGTTTCAGCGCGGCCAGGTAGCTGCGCCAGTTCAGCAGGCGCAACGCCTCCTGTTCAAACTCGCCGGTAGCCTGCAGCCAATCGATCAGGTGCGTCAAACGGTCCAGCGGAGAGCCCGCCGCACTCGCCTTGCGGCCAATTTCAGGCGCCAGGAAGAGATGCGTCAGCACCGTCCGCACCGCGTCGGCCACTGCCTTCACGCACGCAAAGCGGCAACGCACCCGGTAGAGTTCCCGAGCCAATTCCACAGCCCAGCCCGGCGTCTTTTGCGCGGGGCCTTCATATCCCCTCAGGGCCATGCCCAGTGTCAGCAGCTCAATGGCATATTCGCCCCGGCTACGCGGAGTCTCGCCCAGAAATTCCCGCACGTGGCGGCTGTAGCCGTCGAGCACGCTGCCCGCACGGCTCTCGATGCCGGCTACCAGCGCTGCGGAGAACCGCGCCGTCTCGGCGTAGAATCCATCGGAGCCGTCGCCGTTCCGCCTCAGGTCATACACCAACGCCGGAGCGGGGTTTGGAGAAGGCGCGCCCGCAGCCGATTCGGTTCCGCTTTCGCCACCCACCGTTTGCCGCAGCCCTTCAGATCCGCCGCAATCTTGCATTGCACGGCTCTTCCCGCCATCTCGCGCACTGACCCGCAGGCCCGGTGGATGGCAACAAAGCATCATACGCTCGCGATATAAAGCCGTTCCAATCGAACCTGCGGGAACGTCGGCCGTTTCCCGTTGCCCTGCAATTCCTGCGCCCGCCTTACTGTGCGAAAGCGGACATTCTGTGCGCCAGCGGACATCGCGGCCCCAATCCACTACCCTGTCTCTCTTAGGTAAACAATGTCCAGTCAACCACTTACATGCGTCGTCACTTTGGCGCGGCGCATGCAACCTCTGGGAGCATAATTACTCTCTCAACCGAGAGAAGAGTTTTTTGGGGAGGCGTCTCCATGGCTGGGCTTTTCCAGGATGTCCGTTTCGCGTTGCGACAGCTTCGCAAGAGCCCGGGATTCGCGCTCACGGCCGTGCTGATGCTGGCGCTGGGCATCTGCGCCAACAGCACCGTCTTCAGTTGGATCAACGCAACCATGCTGAATCCCGTCCCTGGAGCCCACGACACCGGCAGCCTGGTCACCATCATGCGCGGCGCGTGGAACACCGCACCCTCGCCGCCGCTCTCCTATCCGGATTACCGCGATCTGCGCCAGATGAATCACAGCTTCAGCGGCATCCTCGGCTACCACGACGATTGGGCGACGTTGACCGGCGGCGACAATCCCGAACGTATTTATGCTGCCAACACGTCGTCGAACTATTTCGATGTGCTGGGTATCAAGCCCTACTTGGGCCGCTTTTTCCTGCCCGGCGAAGAAGCGCAGCCAGCCGGAGCGCCTTACGTGGTCCTGGGCTATGCGCTTTGGGAAGCCCACTTCGCTTCCGACCCGGCCATCGTTGGCAAGTCCATCGAAATCAACCAGAAGCCTTTAACTGTGATCGGCGTGGCGCCGCCAGGATTCATAGGATGCAAGACCGGCATCCGCACCGATGCCTGGTTGCCGCTCTCTGCTTTGCGCCAGGGTACTGACAATTGGCAGATTCAAGGGCGCGGCGACCCCTGGCTCAACGTGATGGGCAGGCTGCGCCCCGGCGTCAGCCGCGCCAACGCCACACAGGACCTGGACGTGCAGATGCGGCAACTGGTCGCTCAGTACCCTGACGACCACCTCGGCGTGAACAGCATCTACCTCGATCCCCTGTGGCGCTCGCCCTTCGGCGCCAACGTGTACCTGGCTGCGTCGTTGCCAATTCTGTTGGCCATTGCCGGTGTGGTGCTGCTGCTCACCTGCGCCAACGTCGCCACCCTCGCCTTGGTGCGTTTTGTCTCACGGCGGCGCGAACTTGCCATCCGCCAATCGCTGGGCGCGGGGCGTCTCGCGCTCATGCGTCAAATGATTCTCGAAGGCCTGTTCGTGGCGCTCGCCGGCGGCGCGGTGGCAATCGTGCTCACCACGTGGTCGGCCAAAACCATGGCCCGCTTCATTCCGCCCAATGCAAACCCCATCGTGCTCAACGGCTATGTGGACCACAACGTAATCGCCGCGATCTTTCTGCTGGCCCTTGGCTCCAGCATCATCTGCGGCGCGCTCCCTGCGTGGAGATCGTCGCGCGTGTCCCCTGCCGAGGTGCTCAAAGAAGAGGCGGCCAGCGTCTCCTCTGGCTCTCACAATCGCAATCTCCTGAGCGGGCTCGTCGTGGCGCAAATCGCCTTGTCCCTCGCGCTCCTTGTTACCGCCGGACTCTTCCTGCGCACGCTCAGAAACACCAGCGAGGCTGACCCGGGCTTCGACCGGCAGCACGTCCTGCTCGCCTCCGTCGAGCTGCGATCGGCGGGATATTCCGGAGCCGGCGCCAAGGTGTTTCAGCATCAGCTTCTCGCCACACTTGAGGCTATTCCGGGAGTCACCTCGGTTGCATTGTCTGACTGGGTTCCGCTCAACTTTACCCGCGGATCGGTCGATGCCTTTCCCGAGGGATATGTGCCCCGGCCACATGAATCGATGGAAGTGCGGCATTCGTCCGTCACCGGCGAATATTTCGCCACCATGAAGATTCCCTTGCTTCAGGGCAGGGAGTTTACGCCGGAGGACCTGGAAGGCGCGCCGCGCGTGGCCATTGTCGACCAGACCATGGCCAACCGCTTCTGGCCGGGGCAGTTACCCCTGGGCAAGCGGGTGAGCGTCTATGGCCACTGGTATTCGGTTGTCGGCGTGGCGAAGAACATCAAGCACCAGCGTATGAATGAGCCGCCGGAGCCTCTGCTTTATTTCTCGTTCTTTCAGATGTCCCGGCCACAGACGATCATCCACGTGCGCACCTTGGGCGATCCGCAACAGTTGGCTGAACCGGTGCAACAGGCGGTGCACGAACTCAACTCAAAGTTGCCCGTCGTCGATGTGCGCACTCTTCAGCAGGGCATTCAGATGGGCAGCATGTTCGAGATGATTGAGTCGACCTTTGCCACCGCCTTCGGTCTGCTCGCCCTGGTGCTCGCGGCGTCTGGCATCTATGGTGTGGTGGCTTACCGTACGGCGTTGCGCACGCATGAGATCGGCATTCGGGTAGCCCTGGGAGCCTCGCGGTCCGACGTGTTGCGCCTGGTGCTTTATCAGGGTTTGCGCCTCGCGGCCATCGGCCTGGCCTTGGGACTGGCGCTGTCGCTGGTGCTCACCCGTTTCCTGCGCGGCATGCTCTATGGCGTCAGCGCCTCTGACCCGCTCACGGTGGTTTCCGTAACCGCGCTGTTGTCGGCCATCGCCGTCCTGGCCTGCTATTTGCCCGCGCTCCGGGCCATGCGCATCAATCCGGTGACCGCCATGCGCGAGCAATAACGTGGGACTGGGCCAGCCTGCTCGGTCCGGCTCGTTTCGCCCTACATGCCGCCGCGGCTGGCCGGGGGAACAATGCCGTTCATGCGCAGGTATTCCACCATCTGGCCGTAGTGGTCCATCATGTGCGCCAGGCCAAACGCCGCCATTCCGCCGCGCGTGCCATGTCCGGTCTCCACAAACGCATTCTCCGCGGTGATGGTGTCTACAAAGGCGTGCGCCTGCACAAAGGACTCCTTCAAGGCCTTGACGATATCGGCCTTGGTGGTCAGCTTTTCAATCGCGTCGCTCTTCGCCTTGTCCTCGGCCTCGCTGTAGTTGGGCCCGCCGAAGAAGTAATAGCTGGCCTCCGTCACATGCTTCACCTGCGCGCCGAAAGTGCGCACGCCTTTGAACTCGCCCGACGTCGCCGGGGGCGCAAAGTCGTACTTGTCTTCCGGCATGGCCTCCGCGGCGGATACAAACTCCTTCTCCATTCCGCTCAGCAGCTTTCCATAAACCTGCGCGGGCGGCGTCTTTGTCCCCACAGCCGGCTTGGGCGGCGCCGCGGCCTGCGGAAAAGCGAGTGCGGATGCAGCAGCCAGCAGACAACAACCGAGAATGCGGGCAGGGAAGTGACCGGCGAATTGTGTTGCAGGGTGCATGGAATCTCTCCTCACGCGGCTCAGGCCGCGTGCACGGAATGTACCAGACCGGCGTCGCCTCCTGAAAGGCCAGATTTGTGAATCCTTGGTTTTGAAGGATGAAGAGCGCCGCAGGTTACGCAATTCTCTTGTTAACCCGCCACCTTGCTCAGCTTCCCTTTCTTCACCATGAACCGCTCCCCGCGCCACACGATGGTATTGCCCGCAAAGCCCGCCACCCACATCCCCATGGCCACCAGGTCGCGCAGCGGCAGCAGCCACAGGTTGGGCAGCACCTGGTGGTCGCCCAGCACCTCGGCTCCCACCGCCATGGCCAGCGCCATGCGCAGGAAGAAGCTCAACCCCAGCAGCCACAGGCTCAACGGGCTCAGCCCGCTGGCCAGCACGTTTGCCAGCGCCCAGCCCAGCCCATGCGTAAACACCAGCCCCGCGTATCCCCAGGGGCGCGCATCGCGCACCGTCCGCGACCAGCGCAGCTGGTGTTCCGCAAAGCCGCGCCATCCATAAGCCGGCGTGGCGGTTTCCACCACTTCGCTGCTTAAGATCACGCGGTAGCCGGCCCGGGCCACCCGCGCGCCCAGTTCATAGTCGTCGGCCAGGTGGTCGGCCAGCGAGGCCATTCCGCCAATCTTGTCCAATGCCGCGCGCCGCACCGCCAGCGTGGAGCCGAGGCCATAGCTCAGGCCGCCCTCGATCATGCGCGAAAGCAGCACCCCGGCCTGAAAATCCGTGGCAATGCCCAGCGCCTCAAGCCGCGAGGCCAGCGTGCCGCGGGCGCGGCCCCGGTAGAGCGTAGTCACCAGCCCCACCGGTTGCGCGGCGAAACTGGCCATCACCCTCTCCAGGTAATGCGGTCCCACGGTGATGTCGGAGTCGTTGATGAGCAGAAAATCGTGGCGGGCATGCGGCACAAGCTGGGCCAACGTGCTCACTTTGCCATTTGTACCCAGCCGCTCGGGGCACACGATCAGCTGGATCGCCTGCTCAGGAAATTCGCTCCGCAGCCGCGACACAGCGTCCGCCGCGGGGTCGTCCAGTCCCGAGACACCGAACAGCAGTTCGAACTCGCCGCTGTACGACTGCCGGCAGTGGCTGCGAAAGGCGTCCAGCATGCCGGGGTCAAGCCCCTTCAGCGACTTCAGGATGCTCACCCCGGGCGCAAACCTCGCCAGGGGCGCGCGCCGTGCGGCCACAAACAGCCGAGCCGCCACCAGGGCCGCCGCATAGTAGCCTATCCCGGCCACGGCCAGCACCGTGGTCGCCACTTCCACGGCCAGGGCCAGGGCGTGCGGCATCACAGAGGCAAGTGTAGCGGATAGTCCCGGGGCCGGCCCTCTATTCCGCTACGATGCCTTCGCGGCCGGGGTGGCTGTGAAGTCTCGCCCGTCGGAAGCGAAGTAGCGCCTCCGCATCCAGAAGGCAACGTTCACCAGGCTAATGAGTGCCGGAACTTCAATCAGCGGCCCCACAACACCCACGAACGCTTCGCCGGAGTTCAGTCCGAAGACGGCCACTGCTACCGCGATCGCCAACTCAAAGTTGTTTCCGGCTGCGGTAAATGAGAGTGTGGCGGATTGTGCGTAGTTGGCGCCGAGCCGCTTCCCCATCCAAAAACTGACCAGGAACATGACGAGAAAGTAGATGACCAGCGGAATCGCAATGCGAATCACATCCAGCGGCAAGCGCACGATCAGGTCGCCTTTCAGTGAAAACATCACCAGGATCGTGAACAGCAGGGCAACCAATGTGAGCGGACTTATTTTGGGAATGAATCGTGTGCGATACCACTCCTCGCCTTTGAGCCGGATGAGGCTAAAGCGGGTAATCATCCCGGAGACGAAAGGGATGCCGAGGTAGATGCCGACACTCTTCGCAATCTGCGCGATGCCCACGTCTACCACGCTGCCCTCAAGCCCGAACCACCGGGGCAGCACGGTGATGAAGACCCATGCGTAGAGGCTGTAGAAGAGCACCTGGAACACGCTGTTCAGGGCCACCAGTCCGGCGGCATAATCCGTGTCTCCGTTTGCCAGTTCGTTCCAAACCAGCACCATCGCAATGCAGCGCGCAATGCCAATCAGAATCAGGCCGCGCATGTAGGCAGGTTCTCCGCGAAGGAACGCCATCGCCAGCAGAAACATCAGGACGGGGCCAATCAGCCAGTTCTGAACCAGGGATAGCCCCAGAACGCGCTTGTTGCGGAAAACATCATGCAGCTTCTCATAGCGAACCTTCGCCAGCGGCGGGAACATCATGATGATCAGCCCGATGGCAATGGGGATGTTCGTGGTGCCACTCTGAAAGCGGTTGACGAATCCCGCGGAACTGGGGATGAAGTGGCCCAGGCCAACTCCGATCGCCATGGCGAGGAAGATCCACAGAGTGAGAAAGCGATCAAGGAATGAGAGCTTCTTCCGCTGCAGCGGAGTGCACACCTGGCCCTGCGTATATGGCCTGCTCGACATGGTTATTTGGCCTCAAGCGCGGTTGGCCGCTCAATCGCAACGGGCAGGGGTGCGTCTTGAAGAGCGGAAAACCTCGCCGGACTGCAGCAGGCCTTTGACAGGCGCGCGCGGTCTGCCTGCATCGCACGATCTTCTTTCAGCCATGCAAGCGTCTGGCGCAGAACCTGGGCCGCGCCGATATTCGACGGCATCGCGATGCGATAGTGCATCCACTTCCCTTCGCGCCGGGCCTCCACAATCCCCGCGCGGCGCAGATAGGCCAGATGCCGGGATATCTTGGGCTGACCCTGCGCCAGAATCTCAACAAAATAGCAAACGCAAATCTCTTGGTCCCCCATCAGGTTGAGCAAGCGCAGACGCGTGTTGTCCCCCAATGCCTGGAAGAAGCGCTCCATATTGAACTGAGACGATTTTGCCGCCATGCATTTCTTATACGCCTTGACGAATATGTTGGCAAGAAATATAGTCGCTTATGCAAATATGTTTTCTGTCCCTGCCGGGGTGGAACGGATTTTGTTCAAGTTCCAGGAGTCCTGCCCTGGCCCTGCTCTTTGCCGGCGAAGGAACTCGCCAACCAACGTATCTCGCCTCTAACAGAGCATTTTCGATTTGAGTGTGAACAGAACTCTGGGTGGGAGGCCATAGATGCCCATCTCGGCTGTAAGCAGTCAGGCCGAAAACGCCTTAACGTTTCTCAAGGATGATCGATATGGCCCGCTATAACGTGTTGTTCCTCTGCACCGGAAATTCCGCCCGCTCCATCATGGCTGAGGCCATCATGAGCCACAAAGGCTTTCCCAACTTCACCGCCTTCAGCGCCGGCAGCCATCCGTCGGGAGCCGTGCGCCCCGAGGCGATTCGCCAACTCGAAAAGGCGGGATTGAGTGCGGCCAACCTGCGCAGCAAGTCCTGGGATGAGTTTTCCTCACCCGGCGCGCCGCCCATCGACTTCGTTTTCACCGTGTGCGATAACGCGGCGAAGGAAGTCTGCCCTTTTTGGCCGGGCCAGCCCATGACCGCGCATTGGGGAATCCCCGACCCGGCCGCAGTGAAGGGCACGCCCGAAGAGATCGACCGCGCATTTTCCGATGCCTTCTCCATACTCGACCGCCGCATCAGCCTCTTCCTCTCTCTGCCGCTGGCAACGCTCGACAGCTTTGCCTTGCAGCGCGAGATCGACAAGATCGGAAAGCAATAGGCCTCGGAAGAGGAACGATGGGCACGGTCATCCTTGCCCGTGTTCACAAAGCCGGGCGTGTGCCAAAGCGATTTCGCAATCGATGAAGGAGCTTCCGCCACGCGGTTCAACTACCGGGCTGTACAATCACCTGCAAGGGAGAGCATGTGACCAGGCCTCGAGGCTACAGGCAAGCGACCACAGAGCAATTGTTCTGCTTGTTTGTGCTGTGCCTTCCGTACTATCAGTCGCTCTTGTTTGCAGGGATGAGCGGGATGGTTTCCCTTATCCTGCTGACTTTCCTGCTCATGTTCGTGGTTGCGCGCTCCCCGGCGGTCTGTCGCACCATCGCTGCCTGCCTCAAGGCCCTCCCGCCGTCGTGGGTTGCTCCAATCTTCGACTGTACCCGCCGTTGGATCACTGTGCCTCTATTCGTGGTAGATCCCGGGCCGAGTCTTGCTCCTTCCTTCCAGCGTCCCCCGCCTCTCTTTTCCTGATTCCATTGGATTCCAAGCGCATAGCGGCCTTGAGTCGCCGTGCATGCCTGTCTATTCCGACGGTTCTCCGGACCATTGTCCCGGAAGGAAAAGGTGTCTTTTGCCTGAGATTCACAATCCTGATCTTCAATCCAGCAATTCTGGCGGCAACGGTGATGCACGCTCTCTGCTGGCTTTCACCCTGCTGGCCTTCATGCTCCTCTTTGGCTACCAACATGTTCAGAGGCCCAAACCCCCCGCTCAAATGCAATCTCCAGCGCTTCAAGCGGTGATCGCCAAAGCGCCGGCAGCAGTGGCTGGTGGTCAATCCATCCAGCAAACTAGCAATTTTGGATGGCTGACATTCATCGCCAAACCGCTCTATCTGGCGCTGCGTTTTCTCCACCAGCGCGGAGTTGGAAACTGGGGCTGGGCCATCATCGTTTTCACCGTGATATTTAACGTGCTGATCCTCTGGCCACGGATGATGTCGATGAAGTCGTCATTGAAAATGATGCGTGTTCAACCCAAGGTTGACGCCCTCAAAAAGCGATACGCACACCTCAAGATCAACGACCCCAAGCGGCTGGAAATGAACGCGGAGATGATGGCCCTCTACAAGGCTGAGGGGGCCAATATGTTTGGTGGCTGCCTGCCCTTGCTTTTACAAATGCCGCTGCTCTTTGCCTACATGAGCGTGCTGCGGAACGCGGCCGAGTTGCACCAGGCGCACTGGCTATGGCTCACCGACCTCTCCTTGCCCGACCCGCTGCACATTTTGCCTCTTCTTATCATCGCGAGCATGTGCCTGACGCAGTACATTACGCCCGTGCCCGGCATGACGGCGTCCCAGCGGTGGATGCTCGGTATTCTGATGCCCGCAGTCATGGGCTTTTCTCTATGGCGTTACGCCTCGGGGCTGTCGCTTTACTGGGTCACCGGCAACGTTATCAACCTGCTGATCCAGTTGGCAATCAATCGTAGCAAGATGGGCAAGGAGATGCGCTCGCTTGCTGCCGCGCGAGCCGATCTAAACCCTGACACCAGCAAGGATCGAGGGTAGGAAGGAACCACAGGCCAACCCGCTTCACTTCGGCAACTGCGACGCATCCCACCCGCCGCCGAGGGCGCGGAGGAGCTGGACGCTGGCTGCGAATTGGCGGGTCTGCAAGTCGGTCGCCGTGCGCTGATTGGTCAGCAGGGTGCTTTCGGCGGTCAGCACTTCAAGATAACTTGTCACTCCGCCTTTATAGCGCTGGTTCGAGAGGTCCAGAGAGTGCCGCGCGTCGTCCACGGCCCGGCCCTCGGCCACCGACTCCTGCTCCAGGATGCGCAAGTCGGAGAGTTTGTCTTCCACCTCGTTGAAAGCCGCCAGCACCGTGGCCTTGTACGTGGCTGCATCGGATTCGTAGAGATGGCGGGTCTGGTCGGTGAGGGCGTGGCGCTGGCCGGCGTCGAACAGCAGCTCCGTCGCCTGCGCGCCCAATGACCACAGTGCGCTTGGCCCCTGCAGCCAGGTGCCGCCGTGGGTACTTTCAAAACCCCCCGTGCCGCCCAGCGTAATGGTTGGATAGAACGCACTGACGGCGATGCCGATCTGGGCGTTGGCGGCTGCCACGCGGCGTTCGCTCGCGGCAATGTCGGGCCGCCGCTCCATCAACTCCGAGGGCACGCCCGGCGGAATATTGGGCAGGGCAGGATCGAGCGGCGCGGGCGGCAGAGTCAGCTCGCTGGCCTCCATATTAGCCAGGGTCGCAATCGCATGCTCGTATTCAGTGCGCGCCTGGTTGATGTCGATCAACTGCGCCCGTACAGTTTCCAGCACGGTGCGTGCCTGGGCCACATCCACGTCGGTGCCGATCCCGCCGCCGAACCGGCGCTGGGTCAGGTCCAGTTGCCGCTCGTAGTCGGTCACGGTCGATTCGAGCAGGCGGCTCTGCGAGTCCAGCCCGCGCAGCTCAAAGTAATCCTGGGCCAGTTCGGCGTGCAGGCTCAGGTCCAGGGTGGCCATATCCGCTGCGCTCGCCTGCGCGGTCTCGTGCGCGGCCTCCACGGTGCGGCGGATGCGGCCCCAGAAGTCCGGCTCCCAACTCGCCTGGCCGGTCAGGAGAAGGTCGTTGTAGTTGCTGGTGGTGGTGGCCAGCGGGCGATGGGCAGAGAGCTTATCGTGCGCGGCGGAGGGTCCCGCGGAGAGCGTGGGAAAGAAGGCTGCCCGGGCGACGGCAATCTGGTCGCGCGCGGCCAGGTAGGTCTCCAGGGCGCTGCGCAGGCTTTCGTTGTGCGCGCCCACGCGTTCTTCCAGCTGGTTAAGCCGCGGGTCCTGGTAGATCTCCCACCACTTTCCCGTCCCAGCCTGCCCTGGCGCGGCGGCCTGCCAGGTGCCGCCGGCCGGGTTCGGCGGAGGAATAGCGGCGGTCTCCTTATAGGCCGCGGGCGCGGTATAGATAGGACGCGAGTAATTAGGCCCGACGGGCTTGCAGCCGGTGAGGATGAGAAGCGCAGTCATTGGCAATGCGAGGCAGGCAGCCTTCCCCAGTCCCGGAATCAGGACCTGGAGCGCCCGGCGGTCGCGGTCGAGCGGCCATCTCCGCATCGCTATTTGCCTCCCACGTTGGCTTGGTTTGCCGGGTTCACCGGAGACACCTTTTCGCCCTCGATGATCGAGTCGGGTGGGTCCTGGATCACCCTGTCGCCGGCGTTGAGCCCGTTCACGATCTGCACGTTGGCGCCATCGTCCTCACTGATAACTACCCGAACCAGGTGCGCCACGTTGCCGTTGGCCACGGTGCCCACCTGCAATCCTTCCCGGCGAAAGATCAGCGCGGAAACCGGCACGATGAAGGTGGGGCCGGTGGGGGTCGTCTTGAAGTGCACCTGGGCCAGCGAGCCGGGCAGCAACTGGCCGTCGCGGTTGTCCACATCGATTTCCACCAGCAGCGTGCGGCTCACCGGATCGATGGCGTCGGCTGTGCGCACCAGCTTGCCTTGGTAAGTTTTGCCGGGGTGCTCGGGAAAGGTGAGGTCGATCTTCGCGCCCAGCTTCGCACTCTGCGAATAAGGCTGGGGCACGTTGGTATAAACGCGCAAGGTGTGGATGGCCTGCATGTGGAACAGCTCTTTCGCCGCGCCCTGGTCTATCAGTTGACCGGTGTCGATATTACGGGCGGTGACCACCCCGTCAAACGGTGCGTAGATCTTCTCAAACGATTGCAATTCGTGCAGCCGCTGCACGTTGGCCTGGGCGGAGCGAACCGCCGCCGCAGTGGCCGCGGCCTGGTTGACAAAGGTATCGGTGTCCTGGTGGGAGACGGCGTCGGACTTGACCAGCCCCGTGTAGCGCTCGGCCTGGATACGGGCGTTGTTGGCATTGGCCTGCGCGGTGGCCAGATCGGCCTCGGCCTGCGCTAGTTGCTGATCGATTTCGGGAGTGTCGATCACCGCCAGCAGCGCGCCCTTCTTCACCTTGGCGCCAATGTCGAAGTACCAATGAAGCAGATAGCCCGAGGTGCGCGCATAGATGGGCGAATCCGTGAAGGCCGTCACGTTGCCAGGCAGCAGAAGGTTGTCCACCGGCGCGCCTGGCGTGGGCGGCAGGGCGAACACGGTGGGCGCGGCCAGCTCGTTGGTGGTCTTGGCCAGCACATCGTTGTGGTGCATGCGGCTCAGTATGCCCAGCCCGGCCACCACCGCACCGGCCAAAAGCACAACCACTATGCCGGTCACGGCGAAGCGCGCTGGGGTGGCCTTCTGCTCGGGCGCTCCGTCGTGATGCTCGGCCGCCGGAGGAGCTGGATTCGTGTTCGGATTGGATTCGTTGGTCATAGCAAACAACTCCGCGAAACTAAGGCTGTGGACGTGGGCTAATCGAACTCGTCAAAGGACTCGGCCAGTTTGGCGCCGCGTGCGGCTTTATCGCTGCGCTCGAGCCAGCCGTGAACGACAGAGAAAAATGCCGGGACAAAGAAGAGCGTGGCCACGGTGGCCAGCAGCAAGCCGCCGATGACGGCGCGGCCCAGAGGCGCGTTTTGTTCGCCTCCGTCGCCCAGGCCCAGGGCCATGGGCACCATGCCGATGATCATGGCCAGGGCGGTCATCAGCACCGGGCGCAGCCGGACGAAGCCTGCGTTGAGCGCGGCGCGGCGCGCGTCGCCCACCAGGATCTCCAACTGCTCACGGGCAAAGCTGACCACCAGGATGGAGTTGGCCGTGGCCACGCCCATGCACATGATGGCGCCGGTGAGGGCCGGCACGCTAAGCCGGGTGTTGGTGAGGAAGAGGAACCAGACAATGCCGGCCAATGCCGCGGGCAGCGCGGAAATGATGAGGAACGGGTCAAGCCACGACTGGAAGTTGACCACGATGAGCAGATAGACAAGCAGGATGGAGAAGGCCAGGCCGGCGAGCAGGCCAACGTAGGACGACTTCATCGTCTCGCTCTGGCCGCGGAGGACAAAGTGGGAACCGCGCGGTAGTTCTGTCTGGTGGCGGGCAATGATTCTTTCTATGGAACGGGTCACCGTGCCCAGATCGGTTCCGTCCACATTGGCAAAGATGTCGATCACCGGCTGGGCGTCGTAATGGCTCACGGTGCCCAGTTCGGCGCCAGGCACAATGCTGGCCATGTTGCCCAGTACCTGGACGGGCTGAGCGGCCCCCGGCGCGCCGGTCGAGGTGCCAGTGTTCGCAGGCGCTGTAGTTGTGGAGCTGGTAACCGGAAGACTCTTGAGCGCGGCCAGCGAATCCAGGCCGTATTGCGGGGCCTGGACGGCCACGTTATAGCTGACGCCGTTCGCCGGATCGAGATAGAAGCTGGGGCTGGTCTGGAAGCTGCCGCTCAGGGCCACCAGCAGGCTTTGGGCCACATTCTGTTGCGAAAGCCCGACCGACCGGGCGCGGGTGCGGTCCACGTTCACGGTGAAGTTGGGCAGGTCGAAGGGCTGCTGGATGCGGGCGTCGGCGACCCCGGGAACGTAGCGGACCTCATTGAGCATGCGCTCGGCCAGGGAGCGGTCGCCATACAGATTGGGACCGATGAGCTCAATATCGATAGGCGCGGAGAGACCGAAGTTCAGAATCTGCGTGACGATGTCCACGGGGAGTACGTAAAAGGTCACGCCGGGATACTGCTGGGCCAGTACCTTGCGCAAGTGTTCGACGTAGTTCTGGGTAGGATGATGGTCCGGGCTCAACTGCACTTGAATATCGGCATCGGCGGATCCCACGGGTGCGGATGTCGAGTAGGACAGGTTCAGGCCGGAGTAGGGCAGCCCGATGTTGTCGACGATGGTGACCACTTCCTTCGCCGGAATGTCTCTGCGGATGGTGTCGTCGACATGGTCGCAGAGCGCGGCCATCTCCTCGATGCGGGTTCCGGTGCGGGCGCGGACGTGCAGCTTGAACTGTCCGGCGTCTACCGATGGAAAGAAGTCCTGGCCCAGCCATGGAGCGAGCAATCCCACCGACGCCAGGGCAAATACCAGAAAAAGGATGAGGAAGACCGGGGCGTGGTCGACGCATAGCGTGAGCAGGCCCAGGTAGAAGCGGCGAAACTTTTCAAAGCCGGACTCGAAGGCCAGTTGAAAGCGCGTGAATGGATTACGACTGTGGCTCTTTCGCGCGGCCTCGGCGTCGTCGTGCTCGTGCAGCAGGTACTTGGCCATGGTGGGCACCACTGTGCGCGAGAGCAGGTAGCTGGCCAGCATGGCAAAAACCACGGCCTCGGCAAGCGGCACGAACAGGTACCGCGCTACGCCGCTGAGCAGAAACATGGGCACGAAGACGATGCAGATCGACAAGGTGGAGACGAAAGCGGGGACCGCGATTTGCGCCGCGCCGTCAAGGATGGCCTGCTCGATCTCCTTGCCTGACTCCAGATTGCGGTTGATATTCTCGATTTCGACCGTGGCATCGTCCACCAGGATGCCGACGGCCAGCGCCAGCCCGCCCAGGGTCATGATGTTGATGGTCTCGTGCAGCACTGAGAGCACGGTGATCGAGCAAAGAATTGACAGCGGGATCGACACCGCGATGATCAGCGTCGAGCGCCAACTGCCCAGGAAGACCAGGATCATGACGGCCGTCAGGCAGGCCGCAACAATCGCCTCGCGCACCACGCCATTAATTGCACTGCGGACAAAGATCGACTGGTCGGCGAGGAAGTTGATTTGCAGTTGCGGCGGTAGCTGTCCCTTGATGCCGGCAAGCTTGGTGCGGATGCCGGCGATGATGTCGAGCGTAGACGACGAGCCCGTCTTCATGATGCTCATCATGATCGCGCGGCGGCCGTCCACACGTACGATGTTGGTCTGCGGCGGATTGCCGTCGCGCACGTGGGCCACGTCGCGCACGTAGATCACGGCGCCGTTGACCGCGCGGATGGGAAGATCGTTCAGCTGGTTCACTATGCTGGGCGCGGAGTTGGTTTCGATCGCATACTCAAAGCGGTCCAGCTTCATGGTGCCCGATGGCACAATCAGGTTCTGGGCGGCAACGGCATTCACCACGTCGGCAGGTGAGAGCCCTTTGGCCTCCAGCTCGGGCAGATTGATGTCCACCTGAATCTGGCGCTGCTTGCCGCCGTAGGGGAAGGGCGTTTGCGCTCCCTCGACGGTTGCCAATTGCGTGCGGATGGTGTTCGAGCCCAGATCGAAAACCTGCTGCTCGTTCAGGCCCTGTCCTGAAATTCCCAACAGCAGCACCGGTACGCTCGAAGCGTTGTACTGGATGATGAAGGGCGGAAGGCTGCCGGGAGGAAGGCTGCGCAACTGCACCTGGCTGATCGCTGTTACCTGGGCCACCGCTGCGCCGATGTTCACATGCGGCTGGAAATAGATCTTGATGACCGAAAGGCCGTTCAGCGACTGCGACTCGATATGCTCTATGTCGTTGACCGCGGTGGTCATGCCCCGCTCGCTGTTGAAGGCGATCCGGTTTGACATCTCCTGGGCGGAGAGGCCGGTGTACTGCCACACTACCGTGACCACCGGGATATCGATATTCGGAAAGATGTCCGTAGGCATCGTAACGATGCTGTACGCGCCAAGGATGAGAATCAGCAGCGCAAAAACGACAAAGGTATAAGGCCGCCGTAACGCAAGCCGGACAATCCACATAGGGCTGTTTCTCGCTCCTGAGGCGGGTGATTCGCGGTTGCAGAGTTCCTGGCCGGATCGGCAATTGCCTCAGTCCGGTTTGGACCGGGTTACCTGGATACAAGACTGGCGAGCGAAGCTGCCGGCCTCAGTTCCGAAACCCCGCTGAATCTACTATGGTAGACGAAGACGCTGACCAGAGAAGTACCTACCAGCACGGGAGGGTTACTGGCACACTGTGCAGACGCTTGATCAGGGCCAAAAGATGCATTTTCAGACCATTGATGCCCCATGTTGCGGAGTTTTTCGAGTAACTCGAACTATCTTCCCTCGCCCGCAACCATGCCCGCTAAGATGCAACCATAGTCCCGATTGTTACCGCCCTGAGATTGGGGGCATTAATCGGGGTCTCGACAGACCGCGATGGATAAATGAATCCTGACTTCGAAACCGCACGGCTCGCCGGAGCCCCCGTCGGCAGGTCTTCGTCGCTGGGGTGGGAAAGCTCAAAATCAAATCATCAAACGCCTATGCCGCGAAGATCGCCAGCGCAACCACAGCCGCTCCCACGGCCAAACTAACGCGGTCACGTATGGCAAAGACCATCGGGTCGTCATTCAACTCGCCGCGTGAGGCCAGCAGCCAGACGCGCGTGACCCAGAAGAGCAGCAGGGGAACGATCAGCCACAGCCGCGAAGCGTGACGGTAGAGCACGGTGACGTCGGGCCGCGCGATATAAAGCATGAAAACCACCACGGCAGCGTAAGCGCCGGCGGTTCCAAAACTGCGTATCTGATCCATGTCGTTCACCACATACCCGCGTCCGTGCAGGACGGTGGCGCCGCGTTCGCGCTGCTTTTCCAGCTCGCTGAAGCGCTTGACCATGGCCAGGGAAAGAAACAGAAGGGTTGAAAAGCTGGCCAGCCACTGGGAGATCTCGGTGCCGGTGGCAGCACCGCCGGCCAGCATACGCAGGGTGTAGAGCCCGGAGAGAAGCAAAACGTCCACCACCGCGACGCGCTTCAGATAGAACGAATAGGCCGAGGTCGACACCATGTAGATTCCCAGCCATAGGACAAACGGTGAGGGAAGAAACGGCACCAGGACCGCCGAAGCCGCGACCAGCAGTAGAACCAGTCCAAGGCCGGCCCCCACCGGCAGATCGCCCGCCGCGAAAGGGCGCATGCGCTTGACCGGATGCCGCCGGTCATTTTCGATGTCGAGCATATCGTTGACCAGGTAGTTGGCCGAGGCGATAAAGCTGAAACAGAAAAAAGCCGCGATCGCAGCGCCGACCGATGCCGCCCCCAGTTTGTGCGACAGCGCAAGAGGCACAAGGATAAGGATGTTCTTGGCCCACTGGTGAATGCGGATCGCCTTCAGGAAGGTTCGCGCCACGGGGCGCTGGTCCTTGAATGTTTTGGCGACGGAAATGCGCCGCAGGCGAAGCGCGGTGCGCAGGCTGTGCGTGGGGTTGGCCAGCATGGCGGCGTGTGCATGTGCCAGCAGCACCAGGTCGGCCTGGGAGTTGCCGATATAGTCGAATGCGCCGAACCGGGCCTTCAGCAGGGCCAACTTTTTGCCGCTGGTCAGGTTGGTGGCTCCATCCGAGGCCAGAACCGCGTCGAAGATGCCTAGGTGTGCGGCCACGCGCACAGCCAAAGCGCCGTCGGCGCCGGTGGTCAGGTAGATGCTCCGGCCCTCGCGCCGTTGCGCCCGCAGGTAGTGGAGCAGGGGGGTATTGTAAGGCAGGCGCGCGGCATTCAGCGGGGCGCGGCGGGCCACCTCGATCTTCAGGCGGGCCCGGCCGGCGGCCAGCCACAGGCATAGACGCCAAATTTGCAGGGGCTGGCGGCGTACAAACTGGCAAATTGCATCAAACAGGGTATCCGACTTCACCAGGGTGCCATCGAGATCCACACACAATGGCAGCGACAGATCGGGAGGCGCGGCCGTGGTGGAGTTCACTGGCAATAGGGCCTCGCAGGACTGGACACAAAGGTGCCTGCGGCCGCAACGTGCAACTGCTGACGATGCGACGGAACAAGCGGGCCGCCGCAGACACGCAAGGAGTCAACGTACATCATCACGATTCGTCCAAATTATAGTGGACTGTCAGGGGCAGCACGTTCAATCAGCCGTTCGCCGCATGGATCGGCCGTATATGTTCGTCCTGGGCAACGATCCGGAACGGAAATCTGGGACGACCGCCGCAGGCGGGCCGGGAGGAACGAAACCTTTGTTAGAACAAATACGTCCGTAGAAAAGACCAGGGGCATCTCGCCTTCTGCACGCCACTGCTAAATTCATGCCCGCACCGTGGGCGCTCACCTGAGAGAAAACGACGGAACCGACATTATGGCCATTATTGAAGACACTTCTGAGTCTCGATTACCTGCACTTGGTGCACCGCAACGACCCAGCCGCATGGGTGTGGGGTTTCGCATTCTAGGTCTTGTCCTCCTGGCGGCCTTGGCCTTCGTGGTGTGGCGGATTTACCAGAACCAGAAGCAAAACGCGGCCAATACCGCCAGCCAGGCGGCTGCACTGCAGAGTCGGCCGGTTCCGGTGCAGGTAACCCCCGCTGAAATACGCCACATGCCCATCTACCTCACGGCGCTGGGCACAGTGACGCCCTATATGAGCGTCACGGTGAAAGCCCGGGTAAGCGGCCAGTTGGAGCCGGTAAAGTTCATTGAGGGGCAGCAGGTCAGGCAGGGCCAAACCATCATGGTGATCGACCCCAGTCCCTACAAAGCCGCATTGGACCAGGCCAAAGGCACCCTGTCCCACGATGAGGCGCTGCTGAAAAATGCCCAGGCCGAGTACGCCCGCTACAAGGCGCTCTATGCCGCCGGTGTGGTGTCAAAGGAGACGATGGAAGCCGACGAGGCCGCCCAGGGCCAGTACCTGGGAGCCATCGAATCAGACAAGGCGGCCATCGAAACCGCACAGTTACAGCTCAACTGGTGCTCCATTCAGTCGCCCATTAACGGACGCATCGGCCTGCGTCTGGTCGATCCCGGCAACATCATCACGGCCAATACAACCAACCTGGTTATTATCAACCAGATGCAGCCCATCTCAGTCTACTTCACGCTGCCTGAGAATCAGCTTCCCCCGGTACTGCACAGGCTGGCTGCGGAGAGGCGCCTGCCCGTGGATGCCTACGACCGCGGCGACGTGCAGAATCTGGCGACGGGCCAATTGCTGACCGCGGACAACCAGATCGACACCACCACCGGAACCGACAAGCTTAAGGCGGTCTTCGACAACCGCGACCAATCCCTGTTTCCTAACCAGTTCGTCAATATCCACCTGGTGCTTGAGGACCGGCCCAACGCGCTCGTGGTGCCCTCCGCGGCCATCCAGACCGGGTTGCAGGGAGCCTTGTTTGTGTGGGTCGTCGACAGCGACGGCAAGGGCGGCCAGGTAGCCAAAATGCAGCCTGTGAAGGTGGCGCTGGCCGAAGGCCAGGTGACCATTCTCGACAGCGGACCGGCGCCGGGAACGAGCGTGGTGGTGGACGGTGCGGACCGCTTGCGGCCCGGACAGCCGGTCACGGTGAACCTAGCCCGTCAGCGGGCGAGCCAGGGTGTCGGGCAGGCTCCGGCGACGGGCGAGCCTCCTGCCGCGTTAGGGACCGGGTCCAAGCGGGGTGCGCAATCTGCGGCCCCGGGCAGCACGAACGGCAAGGCTAGTCAGGGAGAGCAGCAGTGAGTGTCAGTCCTTCCCGGCCTTTTATTCTGCGTCCGGTAGCTACGTCGCTGCTGATGGCGGCCATCATGCTGGCCGGTGCGGTGGGCTACGAGCAGTTGCCGGTCTCGGCGCTGCCCGAGGTGGATTACCCGATCATTCAGGTACTCACGTTTTATCCCGGCGCGGGGCCCGAGGTGATGGCCTCGTCCGTGACTTCGCCTCTGGAGCGCCAGTTTGGCCAGATGCCCGGCTTGAAGCAGATGACCTCGGTCAGCTCCGGCGGCGGTTCGGTCATCACGCTGGAGTTCAACCTCGACGAAAACATCGACGTGGCAGAGCAGGAAGTCCAGGCGGCCATCAATGCGGCCAACAGCTTTCTGCCCACCGATCTGCCCAACCCGCCCATTTACAGCAAGGTGAACCCTGCCGACGCGCCCATCATGACCCTGGCGCTGACCTCGGATTCCCTGCCCCTGGATAAGATTGAAGACGCGGCCGACACCAACCTGGCGCAAAAGATCTCGCAGGTTACGGGCGTGGGGCTGGTTTCTATCGCCGGCGGCCAGAAACCCTCGGTGCGGATTCAGGCCAACCCCGCGCAGTTGGCGGCCTACAACCTGAGCCTTGAAGATTTGCGCACCGCCCTGGCCGCGGCCAACGTCGACCAGGCCAAGGGCACGCTGAACGGCGCGCGCCAGTCCTATACCATCGGCGCCAACGACCAGCTGCTCGCCAGCGCCGACTACAAGCCGGTGATTGTGGCCTATCGCAACGGGGCGGCGGTGCGCGCTTCAGACGTGGCCACCATTGTGGACGCCGCGGAAAACTCGCAGCAGGCCGCTTGGATGGATCGCACGCCTGCGGTCATCGTGAATATCCAGCGCCAGCCGGGGGCCAACATCATTGCGGTGGTCGACCGCATCCAGAAGTTGCTGCCGCAACTGCGCACCAGCCTGCCCGCCAGCGTACAGGTGCGCGTGCTTACCGACCGCACCGTTACCATTCGCGCCTCAGTCAAAGACGTGGAATACGAGCTGATGCTCACCATCGCGCTGGTGGTGATGGTCATCTTTCTGTTCCTGCGCAATTTGGCCGCCACCATCATTCCCTCCATTGCGGTGCCCCTTTCGATTGTGGGCACGTTCGGCGTGATGTACCTGCTCGGCTACAGCCTCAACAACCTCACCCTGATGGCGCTCACCATCTCCACGGGCTTTGTGGTAGACGACGCCATCGTGATGATCGAGAACATCTCGCGGTATATCGAGCAGGGCGAAAGCCCCATGCGCGCCGCGCTCTGGGGCAGCGCACAAATCGGTTTCACCATCATGTCGCTTACCGTTTCGCTCATCGCGGTGCTCATTCCGCTGCTGTTCATGAGCGACGTGGTCGGGCTGCTTTTCCGCGAGTTTGCCATCACCCTCGCGGTCACCATCCTCGTGTCCGCCGTGGTGTCGCTGACCCTTACGCCCATGATGTGCTCGCGCATCCTGCAAGACAAGGCGACCGCCAGGCAAACCCGCTTCTACTATTGGTCAGAGAAGGTTTTCAACTCCATCATCGCCTCGTATGGGCGCACCTTGCAGGTGGTCCTGCGCTATCGTTTTGTCACCCTGCTGGTTACCATCTCCACGTTTGTGGCCACTGTTCTGCTCTTTATCTTGGTTCCCAAGGGCTTCTTTCCTGTGCAGGACACGGGCGTGATCCTGGGCATCAGCGAAGCGCCGCAGACGGTAAGCTTCACCAACATGGCCGAGCGCCAGCAAAGGCTGGTGGATGTTGTGCTCGGCGACCCCGCGGTGGATAACATCTCCTCCTTCATCGGCGTGGACGGCACCAACACCACGCTGAACTCGGGCCGCATCCAGATCACGCTCAAGCCGCTGGACCAGCGCGGAGTCTCCGCCAGCGAAGTCATTCAGCGCCTGCAACCCAAGCTCGCGGCCGTCGACGGCATCCAGCTTTTCCTGCAGCCTCTGCAGGACCTCACGGTGGAAGACCGGGTCAGCCGCACTCAGTTCCAATATGCGCTTGAAGATCCTGACCAGGCCGAGCTGGCCAACTACACACGCCAGATGGTGCGAGAGCTGGGCAAGGAAAAGGTCGTCACCGACGTAGCCAGCGATCTGCAGGACCAGGGGCTGGGTGCGCAGTTGGTGATCGATCGCGACACCGCGGCGCGGCTGGGCATCGCCATGGCCGACGTGGACAACACCCTTTACGACGCCTTTGGCCAGCGCCAGGTCTCCACCATGTTCACGCAGTTGAACCAGTACCACGTGGTGATGGAGGTGGGCGCAAACTTCCAAACCGATCCCAGCACGCTGAATAACCTTTATGTGAAATCGGCTAACGGCACCCAGGTGCCGCTCGGCATGGTGGCCCACTGGCAGCAGACGCGCGCGCAACTGGCAATTGGGCACCAGGGCCAGTTTCCCTCCACCGTGGTCAGCTTCAACCTGGCGCCCGGCAAGGCGCTGGGCGATGCGGTCACCGCGGTACACCGCGTGGAGCAGCGCATCAACATGCCGCCCAGCATCAACGCCACCTTCCAGGGAACGGCGGCCGCCTTCCAGACTTCCCTTTCCAACGAGCCGCTGCTGATTCTGGCCGCGCTGGTTACCGTCTACATTGTGCTGGGCGTGCTCTACGAGAGCTACATTCACCCCATCACCATCATCTCTACGCTGCCTTCAGCCGGTGTGGGCGCACTCCTGGCTCTGATGATTACGCGTACTGAATTCAGCGTCATCGCGCTCATCGGAATCATCCTGCTCATCGGAATCGTGCAGAAGAACGCCATCATGATGATCGACTTTGCCCTCGATGCCGAGCGCAACCAGGGCAAGTCAGCCGAGGAAGCCATCTACACCGCATGTCTGTTGCGCTTCCGGCCCATCCTCATGACCACCATGGCTGCGCTGCTGGGCGGTCTTCCGCTAGCCTTGGGCGGCGGTGTGGGCGCGGAACTCCGCAAACCGCTGGGCATCACAATTGTGGGCGGCCTCATCTTCTCGCAGCTGCTTACCCTCTACACCACCCCGGTCGTCTATCTCTACTTTGACAAGCTGGCGCACCGGCTGCACCTCTACACCGCGTCGCCCAAGATCGACGAACCCAACGAACAACCGGTCGCCGGCGACTGAGGGACCCATGCATCTTTCCGCACCCTTCATTCAGCGCCCGGTAGCCACTTCGCTGCTCAGCGTGGCCCTATTGCTGGCGGGTTCGGTGGCCTATTCCGTGCTGCCCGTGGCGTCGCTGCCGGATGTGGACTTCCCTGTCATCGGCATCGGCACGGGATTGCCCGGCGCCAGCCCCGAGACCATGGCCTCGGCGGTGGCTACGCCTCTCGAGCGTCAGTTCGGACGCATCGCCGGCGTGAACCAGATGACTTCGTCCAGTTCACTTGGTTCGGCCTCCGTCACCCTGCAATTCGACCTCAACCGCAACATTGATGCCGCCGCCCGCGACGTGCAGGCCAGCATCAACGCGGCGCGCAGCCAGTTACCTTCCTATCTGCCCCAGAATCCCAGCTACCGAAAGGCTAATCCTGCTGAAGCCCCAATCCTGATTCTCACCCTCACTTCCGACGTGGTGCCTAAGGCCCAGATTTACGACATGGCCGACTCCATCCTGTCGCAGAAAATTTCGCAGATTCAAGGTGTGGGCCAGGTGTTTGTCGGGGGCAGTTCCAGCCCCGCGGTGCGTGTGGAATTGAATCCCATGCAACTGGGTAACAACGGCATCGGGCTGGAGGCGGTCCGCACCGCGCTGGCCAGCGCCAATGCCAACCGGCCCAAGGGCGCCTTTCAGGACCTGGATCACCGCTGGATGATCTACGACAACGACCAGATCTTCAAAGCCAGCGACTACGCGCCCATCATTGCCGGCTATAACCATCAGACCGGAGCGCCGGTGCGCGTGTCCGACCTGGGCACGGTTGAAGACAGCGTTGCCGACATCCACACCGCGGGAGTCGCGGGCAACAATGCTCCGGGACACAGCGGCGTGCTCAAGGACGCCATACTCATTGTCATCTTCAAGATTCCCGGCGCCAACGTGATCGACGCCGTGGACAGCGTGATGGCCGAGATGCCGCGTCTTCAGGCCGCCATCCCGCCCACCATCAAGATCAACGTGGCCGTGGACCGCACCACGACCATCCGCTCCAGCGTCCACGACGTTGAGATATCGCTCATCGTCAGCGTGGTGCTGGTGGTGCTGGTGGTCTTTCTGTTCCTGCGCGAGGTGTGGGCCACGCTCATCCCCTCGGTGGCCGTGCCGCTTTCGCTGGTCGGCACCTTCGGCGTGATGTATCTCCTGGGCTACACCATCGACAACCTTTCGCTGATGGCGCTCACCATCTCCACCGGCTTTGTGGTTGACGACGCCATCGTGGTCATCGAGAACATCACCCGCTATCTTGAAAAGGGCATGAAGCCCTTCGATGCGGCCATGCAGGGCTCCAAGGAGATCGGCTTTACGGTGCTGTCGATGAGCACCTCGCTGATCGCGGTCTTCATTCCCATTCTGTTGATGGGCGGGATTGTGGGCAAGCTCTTCCGTGAGTTCGCCGTGACCCTCAGCGTGGCCATCGCCGTCTCGCTGCTGGTGTCACTCACCACCACGCCCATGCTCTGCGCTCACTTTCTCAAGGCGCGGGACGAGAGCCGCCACGGACCCATCTATCGCGCCAGCGAACACGCCTTTGAATGGCTGCGCTCGGAATATGCGACTGCGCTGCGCTGGGTGTTGCGTCACCAATGGCTCATCCTGTCGGTGGCCATGGGCTCAGCGGTCCTCAATATCTATCTCTTCATCATCGTGCCCAAGGGATTCTTCCCGCAGCAGGACACGGGACGGATGGGTGGCCGAACTCGCGCCGCGCAGGACATTAGCTTTCCAGCCATGCGAGAGAAGCAGCGGCAGCTTGCGCAGATGGTGCTCGACGATCCCGCCGTCCTATCGGTGACAGCCTTTGTGGGCGGCAACGGGCCAGGCGGCGGCAGCACCAACGTTGGAAACATGTTCATCGCCCTCAAGCCACCGAACGAACGCAAGGGCGTAACCGGCGACATGGTGGTCAACCGGCTGCGCCGCAAGCTCACCAGCGTTCCCGGCGCAACCTTGTTTCTTCAGGTGCAGCAGGAGTTTCAGATCGGCGGCCGCGGCAGCGATGCGCAATATCAGTACACCCTCTCAGACGAGAATCTGAACGAGCTGAATAGCTGGGCGCCGCAGTTACAGGCGCGCATGAGAGGTATGCCCGAGCTGCGCGACGTTTCCACCGACCAGCAAAACCAGGGACTGGCGGCCAACCTGGTCATCGATCGTGACACCGCATCCAGGCTGGGCATCACCGCCAGCGCCATCGACCAGGTGCTCTACGACGCCTTTGGCCAGCGCGAAGTCTCCACCATGTATACCGGGCTGAACCAGTACTTTGTGGTGATGGAGGTCGACCCCAAATACCAGCTGAGCCCCGACGCGCTCAACGGCATTTACATCAAAGCCAGCAATGTGGTCGGCTCCACGCCCGCTGCCACAAACACAGGCACGCTGCTTTCCGCCGCTACCGCGGCCTCCACGGGGGGTTCCGCTCCCACGGCTCCGGCTGCGGCCACTTCGTCCGGCGGAGCCACTGCAATCTTCCCCACCTCCGGCGGCGCCCTTGCGGCCACCACCTCCACCGCCGGTGCCTTGGCGGCGGGCAACCCGCTCCTGGTCGGAACTCTGACGGCTATCAACCCGTCGGCGGGCACTGTTGAATCCACCACACCAACCATCCCCGCAGCGGCCTCGGGCGGCACTGCGGCGACGGCAGCTCCCACTCCATCCACCGGCGGCGCCATGGTGCCGCTGTCGGCCATCGCTCACTACGAGCAGCAGCGGACCTCGCTGGCGGTCAATCACCAGGGCCAGTACCCTGCGGTCACGCTCACCTTCAACCTGGCGCCCAATGTGGCCCTGGGCGACGCCGTAACCGCGCTTGAAAAAGTGCAGCGCGACATGGGCATGCCCAGCGCCATTCACGCCACCTTCCAGGGCACCGCGCAGGCCTTTCAGGATTCGCTCAAGAACGAGCCCTATCTCATCTTGGCCGCGGTGGTGGCGGTCTATATCGTGCTGGGCATTCTCTACGAGAGCCTGATTCACCCCCTGACCATTCTCTCCACGCTGCCGCCCGCCGGTGTGGGCGCGATTCTCGCGCTCCTCCTCACCGGAACCGAACTGAGCATCATTGCGCTGATCGGAATCCTTTTGCTGATCGGCATCGTGAAGAAGAATGCCATCATGATGATCGATTTCGCGCTCCAGGCCGAGCGCGACCAGGGACTGCCCCCTGTCGAGGCCATCTATCAGGCCTGCCTGCTGCGCTTCCGCCCCATCATGATGACCACCATGGCGGCGATGTTCGGCGGCCTGCCGCTGGCCATCGGCATGGGCGTGGGCTCGGAACTGCGCAAGCCCCTGGGCATCACCATCGTAGGCGGCCTGCTGGTTTCCCAGGCATTGACGCTCTTCACCACACCCGTGGTTTACATCTTCTTTGACAAGCTCCAGTGGAGAGTCATGAAGCTGCGGAAAATTGGCGAGGAACTCGAAGAGGCGCCCGGGGACTAAGCGCTGGCAGTTGCCGCTTCAATCCGCGAAGGCCGCCTCTTCCACCTTGGCCGGCTCTATAAGCTTCACCGGGTAGTACGCGTTGCGCGTGTACTGTTTCACCATGCGGTTGGTGTTGAAGTAGGAGCCGTTGAACGCCAGCGTAGTGCGCATCACGCGCGCCCATTTCTCCGCTGGCTGCAGGTAGAGCGGAACGATTGCCGTCTCCAGCTTGTGGTAGAGTGAGCCCGCCTCTTCGGCGTCGTTGGCTCCGTCCTCGATGGCCCAGCCGGTCACGTTCTCGATGCAGCCCTCGATCCACCATCCGTCCAGAATCGAGAGGCTGGGGACGCCGTTCAGCGCGGCTTTCATGCCGCTGGTGCCTGAGGCCTCGTAAGGCCGCCGCGGCGTGTTCACCCACACATCCACGCCCGCGGTCAGCAGCGCGCCCAGGTCCCAGTTGTAGTCCTCAAGGTAGACAATGCGCAGCTTGTCGTTGGAGAGCTTGCCGGCCGCTTCAATCACGGTGTGAATGAGCGCTTTTCCGGGCGCGTCCTGGGGGTGGGCCTTTCCGGCATAGAGAATCTGCAGCCCGCCGGCATCAGTGGCAATCTTCAGCAGCCGCTCGGGATCGGTAAACAACAGGCTGGCGCGCTTATAGGTGGCGGCTCGTCGGGCAAAGCCCAGCGTCAGCACCCTGGGATTGAGCACCAGCCCGGTGCGCGTGGCCACCTCTGCCAGCAGATCTTCCTTGGCGCGGGCATGAGCCTTCAACACGTCCTGCTCCGGTAGGTCGATGGCATTGCGCAGGTAGAGGTTGTCGCGCCGCCAGGCGGGGATGTGCGCATCCAGCATCTGCTGCACCGGCTCCGAAACCCACGTGGGCGCATGCACGCCGTTGGTAATCGAGTCGATTGGAAACTCGGGAAACATGGTGCGCGAAACCTTGCCGTGTTGCAGCGCCACGCCGTTGGCATAGCGCGAAAAGCGCAGGGCCAGCAGGGTCATATTCAGCAGGCCATCGCGAAAGCATCCCAGCCTCTCAAGCCGCGCGGTGCGCTCGCCGCCGAGGATGCGGATGGTCTGCTCCGTAGAAAACCGGTCATGCCCGGCGGGAACCGGGGTGTGGGTCGTGAAAACGCATTTGCGCCGCACCTGGGCGATGTCCGCCTCGGTGGCTGCGGCCAGCGGCCCGCCGCTCATCTGGCTTTCCAGCAGCGCTAGGGTCAGCAGCGCCGCGTGCCCCTCGTTCATGTGGTGGACGTTGACATTCAGGCCCAGTGCGTTGGCCATGCGCGCTCCGCCCATCCCCAGCACAATCTCCTGCTGCAGGCGGTAGTTGGTGTCGCCGCCATAAAGATGGTCGGTGAGTCCGCGGTCCCAGCCTGAGTTGCCGTCCAGGTCGGTGTCGAGCAGATAGATGGGCACCACGTGCCCATAGCGCCCCTGCAATTCATAGCGCCATGCGCGCACCGTCACTACGCGATCTTCCACTGAGACCGTGATGCGAGCTGATTCTTCCGCACAAAAGTCGGCGGGGTTCCACGGCTGAATATCCTCGCTTTGTTCGCCGGAGCCATTCAGATGCTGCTGGAAATATCCTTTGCGGTGCGCCAGCGTAAAGGCCACCAGGGGAACGCCCAGGTCCGCGGCAGAGCGCAGGGTGTCGCCGGCCAACATGCCCAGGCCACCTGCATACGTAGGCATGGCAGGGTGGATGGCAATCTCCATTGAGAAGTAAGCGACCAGGCCAGAAGTAGGAAATGTCTCGTAGGAAAAAGGTTTAGGCACTGCGGGTTGCATCATCTGTCTCTCTGCGGCACTCACAAGCGGTCAAGCGACGGCCTAAGAATCGTAATCAAGGAAAATCCAACCGGGCAAAACGTTTCCCGCCCGGTTTTCATCGTAGTGTAATTTTAGCAAGGAATGCGGTGATTGCTGCGCCGCTGAGGCACACCGCAAGTCGCCCTGAAGTAATCGATTATCACCACGTCGTAACGCATCGCGACCGCCCTGCCGGCAAAAAAACCGGTCATGTGGCTGCATGAGAACAACTTCAGGCCAGTTTGCGTGCACCCCCCGAGGCGTGACAAATGTGAATCTGGGGCACGATTCCGGTCGCAGTTGCATAGCGGCGGCCCAGCTCTTCAGCAAACGCCTTGGCATGGCGCTGCTCCACCAGGTTGATGGTGCAGCCGCCAAAGCCCCCGCCCGTGAGCCGCGCGCCGATCAGGCCTGGCAAATCCTGTGCCAGTTCCACCATGGTGTCGGCCTCGGCGCAACTGCCTTCAAAGTCCTTGCTGTAGCTCCAGTGCGCCTCGGCCATCAGCCGTCCCAGTTCGGCCATGTCGCCCTTCATCAGCGCGTCGCAGGCGGCCACCGTGCGCAGGTTTTCGCTGATCACGTGGCGGGCGCGCAAGAGCGATTTCGGCTCCATCTCGTTGCCCCATTTCTCAAGGTCTTCAAGGGTCGCGTCGCGCAGAAAGGGAACGCCCGGGCGGTGCTTCGCAATCACGGCGCACGCGGCCTCGGATTCCCGGCGGCGTGTGGGGTAGTCGCCTCCGGCAACCGAGTGCTTCACCATGGTATTGGCAATGATCAGCGCCACGTCCGCAGGAATGGGCGCCAGCTTGTAGCTCAGGTCGCGGCAATCCAGCAGCAGCGCGTGGTCTGCTTCGCCGTTGGCTGAGATGAACTGGTCCATGATGCCGCAATTGGCGCCCACAAACTCGTTCTCCGCGCGCTGGCACAGGCGGGCCAGCACCGGCCCGGGATAACTGGCCCCGATCAGCGAGAGGATGGCCAGCGCCGTCACTACCTCAACTGAAGCGGAACTGGACAATCCGGAGCCCAGCGGAACGTCGCCCCACAGGCTCAGGCTGAAGGCTGGAATCTTGTGGCCTTCCCCGGCCAGGATCGCTGCCACTCCCAGCGGATAGTCGCTCCAATGGTTGCTGGCCTTGGCAGGCAAAGTTGCTGCATCGAAGGTGCGCTCTTGCTGGTAGTTCTCTGAATAGACAACGACCTTCCCGTCGGAGCGCGGCGAGATTCCCGCGAGGGTGGCAAAATCGATCGCCACCGGCATCACAAAGCCCTCGGCGTAATCGGTATGTTCGCCAATCAGGTTGACGCGGCCGGGAGCCACAAAAATCGCCGGGTCGGCATGGAAGCGGGCCAGGTGCTGAGAACGGAATTCAACTGGATCATGCATGGGAGTCACACCTTAAATGGTTTCGAAATCGACAAACATCGGCCAGCGGAACGACTCGCCGGGCTTAAGCTGGCGCGACCACGGACCGGCAATTGCCAGCGAGTCCACGGGCGCGGTTGCAGGTTCCATGGCTACGCAAATCTGTTTCGGTCCCGGCCGGTCGGGCCAGCCGCCATAGCAGATCCAAAGCCCCAGGTAAGGCGTGGCGGCAGAGTCGAAGCTCACTCGAATGCGCAGGCCGGCCGCGGGGCGCTCCAGGGAGCACCAGTTTTCCGCCGCGGTCAGTGGACCCGCAAAGAGCTTATCGCCGATGCCCGAGTCAGGGGATTGGGCGATACTCAAATCGGTCTTGCTTCCATTGCTCAGTTCGGCGATGGGCCACGCCACCGGATCGCCTCCCTTGCCCAGGCGGTTACCGCCCGAGCCCTCCAGGCGCAGCGTGGTGATCGTGGCCGGCAGCAGAATCTGGTCGCCGGCTTCCGCCGTAAACAGCGGATGTGCCGCCCACGACCACGGTGCGGGATGGCTCCCCGTGTTGGTCACCGTATAGTCCAGGCGCAGATGCACACCCCCGGCTGTCTCGTTCAGCGCGGCGGTCCGCTCCACTACCAGCGGCAGCGAAAAGCACTCACCGCGGAATGTTGCGGAGTGGGCGCTGGTGGCGATGGGCTTCCAGGCTACCCGCCACAGGTCGCCGTGGTCGGGGACGTTAGCCGCTCCGGCAGCGGCTTCAACTGCGCATGCGGCCACCGAGGGCAGGCACTCGTCCCATCCGCTGGCGTCGCCCGCGTCAAAGGGCATGGTTTGGGTGCGCGGTCCGTACGGGGCAAGCGGGGCCTGCAGCAGCTCGCGGCCCTTTATGCGGATTGAAGCGATCTTTCCGCCCAGTTTGGGGAGGATGGCAAGAGAACAATCGCCGGCCTCAATGAGAACGTTTTCTTCCTTGGTGAAACTACCTATCGCCTCTGCCATCCACACTACCCCTCTGCTTTTGCGCAGGCCGCAATCAGCTTTTCCCAGATCCGGTCCAGCCAGGCTTCGTGCTCTGGTTTCATCAGCACTGAGCGCAGGCAGGTCACATACTCCTGGGCGCTTTCCGCCGTTCCCGCGCCTGCCGGCTCAAACCAGGCCACGGGCAATTGTACAAGGGCCAGATGCAAATCGACTGTGGCGCAGGCCAAAAAGACTTTGTGGGCCAGGTGCGAAGACTGTTCCGGGGATGCGGCGTTCAATTTCCACACCACAATATCGAGCTCCGGCGCTCCCGCGGTCAGCGGCTCGAAGCGCGGATCGAGGCGCAGCCGCCGGTCCAACTCCAGGGCGGCTGCTCGTCCGCACGCCAAGCCCTGGGCAAACTCGCCGCCCGGGGTAAGGGGCAGTAGCTGCTGCGTGGCCCACAGCGCCACTGCGGTAGCCCCGGCCCGCGAACACTCCAGGCTGATCTCGCCCAGATGTAACTCCTTTGAAGTGAAGTAGGTGTAGGGCGAGTCGTGCTTGTAGAAGCGGCCCACCGCCGGGTCGCGGAAGAGGATCGAACCGCATCCGTAAGGCTGCAGGCCATGCTTGTGCGGGTCCACGACGATGGAGTCGGCCTGGTCCAGTGCCGCATAGGCCGCGCGGGCCGGGGAGTCCAGCGCATCGGAAATCAGCCTGAAATAGCCGCCGTACGCTGCGTCTACGTGGATGCGGAAGCCGTAGCGCCGGCGCAACGCGACAACCTGGTCGAGCGGGTCCACCGCGCCGATGGCGGTGGTGCCCAGCGTGACCACCACGGTGCTCACGTCGCCCTTGCGTAACTCGGACTCCAGCGCCTCCATGTCCATGCGCCCGCGGCGGTCGGCGGCGATGGACGCATATTCCAGCTTCAAAACCGAGGAGATGCGCTGGTGGGTATAGTGAGCCTGTTCTGAGCCCACAATGCGCCGTCCCGGCGCCAGTTGCCCGGCCACCCACAGCGCCTCCAGGTTGGCCTGCGTGCCGCCGGAGGTGAGATGACCCAGGAACTCCGTCCAGCCAAACATGCCGGCGATGTGGGCCACGGCCTCAATCTCCATTTCGGAGCTGGCGCGGCCCCCGTCGCGGGCGTGATTGTTGGGATTGAGGACCATGGCCAGGGCATAGGCGGCCCGCGCCACCGGGTGCGGCGGCTTGAGCATCTGCCCTGCATAGAGGGGATGAAAATAAGGGTAGTTGTTGCCCAGTCGATGCGCCACGGTGTCCAGAACCCGGGCCATGGCTTCGGGATTCCGGGCGGTGTCCGAGGCCGCATCGAAGTCCGGCAGCGAGCCAAACTCCCCCTCCAGCACCTCGGTAGCGCGGACAAGCAGGTCAGGGACGGGATCGTTGGGCATGGCGACCCTCCAAGGTAACACAGCCCGGCGGGGCGCGGTAGGTTCCTCATTCTGTTGCGGTTTCCCGATACGGGAATCTGAAAGCGGGGTGGCGGCCAAAGATTGCTGCGTTCTTTTTTGCGAGGAATGCTACACTATGGACAGCGTTAGAGCCGAACCGGGCGTGAGCAGCGCTCGCCCAACTAAGCAAGATTCTGCCAGTGGTCGCTCCGATTCATCCAGCGCAATTCAATCCAGGAAATACGAGCAAAATGGAACAAGGTACTGTGAAGTGGTTTAATGACGCGANNGGTCAAGCCGTGCAGTTCAACGTAGTGAAGGGCCCCAAAGGATGGCAGGCTGCGGACGTTCAGCCCCTGTAATCGGACAGGCCGGATTCCGGCAGAATCCAGCAACAACAAACGAGGGCTGGGATTTATCCCAGCCCTCGTTTTGCGTAGAGAGTACGAACCTGGCCGGTGAAGGGTACGGGCTTCAGCCTGTACATAAGCCTGCAGAATCAACTGGGCTTCAGCCGCCGAGGGATGACTTTCCGAGGATTTGCTCTTGAATCACCCTTCCTCAGCCCCAAAAAGCCGAAAAATCGGCTGTGAAACTGTGAAACCGCACCTAACCCATTCAAATTCAACACATTTCACTTCACAGTCTCACAGATTCTGTGAAACTGTGAAACTGTGAAGCGTCAGTTTCACCCCGTGTTTCTAAGCCCTGCTGAAATGCCGCTGATAGTGGCGGCGATGGCGCGGTTCACTTCTGCGGTGTCCTCCCCCGCTCGCTTGCGCCGCAGCATGTCGATCTGGATAAGGTGCATGGGGTCGACGTAGGGGTTGCGCAGCTTGATGGAGCGCGCCAGGACCGGGTTGGTCTCCAGCAGTTCGGTCTGTTGAGTCACCGCCAGCACGGCATGCACTGTGCGGTGGAACTCGGCCTCGATCATCTCGAACACGCGTTTGCGCAGCGCCTCATCCTCAACCAGCGATGAGTAGAGCCGTGCTGTAGCCAGATCCGCCTTGCCCAGAGCCATCTCCACATTCCGCAGCAGGTCGATAAAGAGCGGAAACTCGCGAGCCATAGTCTGCAAAAGTTCCAATGCGCCAGGCTGCTCGATGTACTGCTCGAGCGCGAATCCCACCCCAAACCATGCCGGCACAAGCAGCCGCGACTGCGTCCAGCCGAAAACCCAGGGAATGGCGCGCAGATCGGCGATGTTGGGCGAAGAATTGCGCCGCGCAGGCCGCGAGCCGATCTTGGCGTGCTCCAGTTCGCCCACCGGTGTGGACTGCTCGAAATAGGTCACGACCTCGGGATTATCGAGAATGCTCTGGCGATAGAATGCGAACGAAATTGCCGAGAGCTCATCAAGCGACGCCTCCCACTCCGGTTCCAGTACGCCGGTAAAGTGGCCTTCGGGATCGCGGGCGTTGGGACGGGCGAGTGCGTCGAGCGAAGCGGCGATCATCAACTCCAGATTGCGCTCGGCGAGAACCTCGTCGGAGTACTTGAAGTTGAGCACCTCGCCCTGTTCGGTGATGCGCAACTGTCCTTCGAAGGAGTCCATGGGCTGGGCGAAGATGGCGCGGTGCGTGGGTCCGCCGCCCCGGCCCACGGTGCCGCCGCGGCCGTGGAAGAGGCGCAGCTTGACGCCGGCCTCGCGAGCCGCCACGTGCAGATCGCGATGGGCGCGGAATATTTCCCATGTGCTGGTGAGCATCCCGCCGTCTTTATTGGAGTCGGAATAGCCCAGCATCACTTCCTGCCAGTTGTCCCAAGTGGCCAGCAGGCGGCGGTAATCGGGCCGGCTCCACAGTTCGCGGCAGATGGCCGGTGCCTGGCGCAGGTCTTCAATGGACTCGAAGAGCGGCACAGGCATCAAGCCCGGGTCGCGTCCCGATCCCTCTACGTGTACACCTCCCAGCCGCGCCAGTCGCACCACGGCCAACACATCTTCCACAGTTGCAGCGCCACTGATGACATACTGGCGCACCGCCTCTGGGGAGCAGCCACCCTTAATCTCGGCCACCACGCGAAAGGTTTCAAGCACTGAAGAAGTCTGAGCGGAAAGGCCGCCGGGCAGCGCCGGTGCGATGGTGTCGGCAATGGCCTCCTGCAGCGCAACGGCGTGTACCCGCGCGTGCTGGCGAATATCGAGGGTATGCAGATGGAGCCCAAAGGTGCGCACCTGAAGGATGAGCGGGTCAACAAGGGTGCGCGCGATGCGCAGCCCTCCATGGGTAGCCAGCGAGGCCCGTAGCATTTCAAGATCGTCGAGGAATTCGTCAACGGAGCAGTAGGCAGGCAGCACCTGGGCCAGCTTCTCCTGTCCTTGCGCCAGGGTGTAGGAAGTGACCGGCAACGAGACGTCGGCGGGGCCGGGATGCTCCATGGTGCGGTGCACCCTCGCCTTGAGGCAGATCACGAAGCGGCGATAGTACTCGAACTCGTACTGCTCGCCGAAGACTTGCGCCTCCGGCGTGTGCACTTGCTCTACGTAGGCTTGAAGCCGCTCGAGCAGCGCTTCGCTGACGGGCCTCTGTTGGGCGCTGGTGGTGAGCAGGTCGATGACCTCCTGCAACTGGTGCTGGTAATAGAGCAGCAGGTGGCCGCGCGCCAGTTGGATAGCCTCGCGCGTGACCTCGGGCGTGACAAAAGGATTGCCGTCGCGGTCGCCGCCGATCCAGGAGCCGAAGCGTAGCACCATGGGCAACTGATGTGCCTCAATCTCGAGACCGTAGGAGGCGCGCAGGGCCTCGGCGATTTCGCGGTAGAGAGCGGGCAGGGTGGCGAAGATGGAGACGTCGTAGTAGTCGAGCCCCATCTTGATTTCGTCGTAAACGGTGGGGCGATGCGAACGCACTTCATCGGTCTGCCACAGGCCGGTAATCTCGGCCAGCACCAGTTCTTCGAGGCGCGCCATATCCTGCTCGGGCATGGGAATGCGATCAAGCGCGGAGAGAAACTCGCCAATGCGCCTGCGCTTGAACATTACCGAGCGGCGCGCCACCTCAGTGGGATGCGCGGTGAAGACCGGGACGACGAGCACACGATTGAGCCAGTCCATGGCTTCATCCGCACCGATGCCCACACGGCGCATCTCGAACAGGGTGCCGGCGAGCGAACCGCGCTGACGGCCGGCCGCGCCGCTCAACTGCAGGGCGATGCGGCGGCGCTTGCGGTGGTTGGTTTCAGCCAGATTGATGAGTTCGAAGTAGAAGGCAAAGGCGCGGGTGAGCAGGATGGCGCGCTCGACGGGCAGCGAATGGACCAATTCAAGCGCCTTGGCGCCGTGGCGGGCGGCCTCTTCCTGCTTGCCGCGGGCCTCGGCATCGCGACGGCGGATGGTGCCCTGGCGCAACGCCTCGACATGCGCAAAGAGATCCTCGCCGGCCTGCTCGCGCAGCACCTCGCCAAGCAGCGTGCCAAGCGAGCGCACGTCGCGCCGCAGGGGCGCCTCCTTCAGGTCGCCGGAACGGGCTTCCAACTCCTTCAACCGCTGCGACCAGCTCTCTGGATTCCACAAAAGGGCCATCGTGATTTGATTATGCACGACGGAAAGCGCGTTGATCGTTTCGCGAGCGCCGCCGGGCAATCCTTCTATTGTTGCCGCTCAACCTTCTTGTAGGTAAGAAGCGCTGCGCCGGGCCTGACCACCAGGTGAACCGGGAGCCCCTGACCGATCAGTTCCGCGCCTGTAAAGGCCGTCTCGGTGGCGGAATCAGGATCGGTGACGATGTAGCCCGCGTGGGGATCGAGGCCGCGTAATTTGAAGCGCGCGCTTTCAAACGGGCTGTCTTTGCGACGAAAGACCTGCACCATGCCCGCAGTCCCGTCGGGTTGCGCGAATTGCCATGCAATCCAGGCGGTCTCTTCTGTGCTGTAGGGCGTGAGCGGGTAGAAGTCGCCGTAGTAGAAGCCGGCCACACTCTTCCATTGGCCCAGCATCTTCATGAGCGGCGCGCGCTGCGCTTCCACTTTGTCCGGGTCAAGTCCGATGCCCACTGCCGGAGTGATCTGGCTGCGGAAGATATACGGGTCCGCCGAGTTGATCGCCGTTCCGAAGTAGGGAGCCCAGAGCGACAAGCCGTAGGTCTGCATCTGCATGGCGGCGGGATCGTAAGGGAAGTCGCTGCGCCAGAGCGGCACTGCGCGGCGCAGCGTTTCGAGATCGTTGCGCCGGCCTCCACTGGCGCAGGTGTCGATAAGGAGATTGGGGAACCGGCGGTGCAATTCGTCGAAGTAGGACAGATAGCCCTCAACGTGCTCGATCTCGGTGATCCCGATGCGATCGGGCGTATCGTTGAACTGCCACAGCGTAAGCGGCTCGAAGTTGAAGTCCTGGCGATAGGTGTCGATTCCCTCGCGTTCGATCATGTGGCTCACGTGTTCCACGAGCCAATGCCACGCCTCGGGATTGCCGAGGAAAAGCAACCGGTCTTTGCCTGGAGGACCGATGAGCCACTGGGGATGGTTCTTGTCGAGCCATGAGCCTTGGGCAACGCGTTCAGGCTCAAACCAGACGATCACCTTTCGTCCCTGAGCGTGCACCGCGTCGCTTACCGGGCGCAGCCCATGGGGGAATCGCCGCGGATCGGGGTCCCATGTTCCGGTGTTCCACCAGCCGTCGGTAAATGGATACCATCCAGCATCCATCCACCAGTAATCGATGGGCATTCCCGCGGCCAATATACGCGCAAAATACTGCTTCTGGTTTTGCTCGTTGGCCCATTGCATTTCGACTGTGGTGTGAGCGCTTCCGCCCGCCAACTGCGGCGGAGGCAGCTTACCCCCGGTACGAGGCAGATTGTGCGCCAGCATCCAACGCCGCCATTGGTTCTGGCCATCGATCCAATCACCCGACCAGAACTGCAGTACGGAGAGCGGTGTTCGCACCTCTTCCCCGGGCGCGAGCCAGAAATGCGTCTGCTGCTGGCCCCCCGCAATGCGCACGCCCGTGGAGCCGTCGTGCGAAATCTGCAAGGCCCATTGGCCCGGCCAGCCCAACACGGCAATTAGACCGTGACCGGGCCACGCCAGGTTGAAGTAGGGCATGTCACCGTCGGTGGGGCGTCCGCCGTGCGAAGCGAATTGCTGCACGGTAGATGGTGGAAGAGACTCCTCCAGCGGGCGAAAGTCCGTAGCCCGATCGCTGCTGCCCTCGGAGTGATGAATCACCGGATCCACGCCGGGCTCGTCTTCGAAGCGTTCATCCAACGACTGAATCTTCTCGAGGATCGGTGTGCGCGCGGCGCCGCCATTCTTGAAATAGACCGTCCATTCAGCGATGGGGAAGTCATCGTATTGCAGGACTACACAGCGCACTATGAGCTGCGTTGCAGGATCGGTGTAAGTGACTTTGATTTCTGTGCGCTGATCGTCTAGGCGGCGCGTAGACCGCTGCACAACCCAGTTCTTCAGAAATTCCGCAGAGGGCCGGCCACCATAGACAAACGAGAACGGAACATCGGCAGAAGGCGCCGCCGGCGCGCCAATGCGCAACTCACCAAGCCGCAGAACGGAGCCGTCTTGCAGCGTAACTTCTGCATCGGCCCAGTCCGCCTGGTCCCAATCCTTCTGATACGCAGGCGGGCGCTCGCCAACCGGGGCCAGCCGAAGCGTGAACTCACGCGCTCCGTGAAGCTCGACCTTCACATCCACGCCCGGCGATCCCTCATGCAGAACCGGGGAACGAAATAACTCACTCCCAGCGGTTCGTAGTGAAGCAATCACGCTGCCGCGCCCCGCATTCGAGTATGAGAAGACATCGTTACTATCCACACCCGCGATGGCATGGAACGATCGTGCGCCGGAGGGCAGGACAACGCGAATCTCTCCAGTGGAACGCATCGCGAGGCCGTGATCAAAAACGTGTCCCGCGATTAACAGTGCATGTCCCTGGATGGCGTTGCGCATCACCACGCTATCTTTCACATCCAGATTGGGCAGCAGAAACGGCACCGGCGCAGGCGTTTGCGGTTCACCAAGGAACTTGGCAGAAACCCAACTTCGCATCTTTGCCTGGGCCTGCGCGTCATCCTCGGCAGCGCCTGCGGAAGGCGCAAGGCACAAAATGAGAGTCAAAAGCCCCGAGCTGAAAAGGACAATGGATAGAGCCGATTGGATGCGATGTCCTAGTAGTTCGATTGTGTCAGGCAGATCACACCGATGCTTCACTGGGATGCCCTCCTTGCGGGACATAGTGCGCACCGTCAGGAGAGTAACGAGAGAGGCTGGATTCGTCAAGGACGACCGGCTGCCGTGTCGATGCCGCGTAATGCGGATGTCCTGTGCGGACGGAGTCACATGTTTTGTGTGGCTTGTGTCTCCAACTGCATTGTCAGATCTTCCCACTCGGTGGTGAGCGCGGTGAGGGCCGCGCGCTGCTCATCGAGTTCGGCGACGAGGCGCTGGGTTTCGGAGGCGGAGACGTAGACCCCCAACTGCTCTTCGGTTTGCGTGATGGCGGCCTCGAGGCGCGGGATTTCTTCTTCGAGAAAGGCGCAACGTTCCTCCATCTGCCTCTGCTTGATGGGATTCAGGCGGCGAGGGCGATCTGTCGCGGAGTCAGGCTCATCTGCGCCGTTGGCGCCGGTTGCATTGGGCTGGACGAAGAGCGCGGCCGATTCCGTTTGCCGGGCCTGGGCTGCAGTATCAAGAGCTGCAACGGCAGCGGACTGTGCCTCCTTGCGGCGCAGATAATCCTCGTAGTTGCCTTCGTACGATGTGACTGTGCCGTTCTCGACTTCAAGTACGCGCGTGGCCAGGCGATCAATGAAATAGCGGTCGTGGGAGACAAAGATGACAGTGCCGCTGAAGGCTGCCAGCGCATCCAGCAAAACATCCTTTGCGCGCATGTCCAAGTGATTGGTGGGCTCGTCGAGAAGCAGGAAGTTGGACGGAGACACCAGAATCCGGGCCAGCGCGTATCGATTGCGCTCGCCGCCAGAGAGCACACCGAGCTGCTTGAATACGTCGTCGCCGGAGAAGAGAAAGCAGCCCAATAGCGAGCGCAGTTCAGACTCGGGCACCTTGACCGCGGCTCGGCTTATGTCGTCGAGCATGCGCGCGTCACCGTCCAGCACCTTGTACTGATCCTGCGCAAAATATTCGCTGACTACGTTGTGGCCCAGGCGCACCGTGCCGGCTGTCGGCGCGTCGACGCCGGTGAGCAGACGAATGAGCGTGGATTTCCCGGCGCCATTTACCCCGACAAGGGCTACGCGGTCGCCGCGCTCGATGGAGAAATGCACCCCGTTGAGCACTTGCTTGGCGCCGTAGTTCTTCGTGAGCTGTTCGGCTTCAACCACCATGCGCCCCGAGGGAGGCGGCTGGGGAAACTTGAAGTGGATTGCCGGTTCCTCTTCAGGAATTTCAATGCGTTCGATTTTTTCAAGCTCTTTGATGCGGGACTGCACTTGCCGGGCCTTGGTGGCCTGGGAACGGAAGCGATTGATGAAAGCTTCAAGGTGCTCGATCTGCTCGCGCTGGTTCCGATAAGCGGCCCGCAGTTGTGCCCGCCGCTCGTCTTTCTGCTTCAGGTAGCTGGTGAAATTGCCCTGATAGATACTCAGGCGCTTGTTCCATATCTCCACAGTGCGGTCGATCGTCACATCGAGAAAGTACCGATCGTGCGAGATGAGAATGTAGCCGAAGGGATAGGTGCGGAGATAATCTTCGAGCCAATTGCGGGTTTCAAGGTCCAGGTGGTTCGTGGGTTCGTCGAGCAGCAGCAGGTTGGGCTTGGCCAGCAGCAGTTTGGCTAACGCGATGCGCATCTGCCAGCCGCCGCTGAACTCGTCGGTCCGGCGGCTCCAGTCCTCCTTGCCGAAGCCGAGGCCGGTGAGAACGCCTCCCACCTGCGCGTCGAGCGCGTAGCCGTCGAGGGCATGAAATCGCTCCTGCAACATGGAAAATCGCTCAGCCGCGGCGTCGTACTCGGGGCTGGTGTGGTCCAGCTCGGCAAGTTGCCCGCTAAGCCATTCGATCTCCCGCGTCATGTCGCGGATTTCATCAAAGACCGTCAGGCACTCCTCAAAGACACTGCGCCCGGCCAGTTGCAGACCCTCTTGCGGCAGATAGCCGATGCTCATGCCGCGTGTCTGCTGCAGGGCGCCGTAGTCCAGCGACTCCAGGCCGGTGAGCACTTTCATCAATGTGGATTTGCCGGTGCCATTGGCCCCCACCAGCGCGGTCTTTTCCTTGCTTCGGATGAGCCAGTTGGCCTCAAGAAACAGTATTCGCGGCCCAAACCGCTTACCGGCATTTTGCAGGGAGAGCATCCACTTCCATTTTCGCAGAAAGGAGGGCTGGTTCCGGAAACGCTGCGCCGCGGACTATCCGCTTGATATGTTGATAGGCGCGGAGTGCCGGTCCGCGGGCCTTGAACCTGTGACGCTTCCCAGGCACAGCGAAAATCTCGCAATCCGGAGCCCGTAGCGCGATGTCGTATATAGAGGACTTTGCCGTATGATGAACCGATTGAAGTTCCTGGTGTGGATACATTGAATCGTGACAGATTGGTGGCCAGGAGTCGTCCTCATGCAATCGCTCGCAAGACTATTGACCCGCGTCAATAATCGCTCTCGATCTCGGAATCTGTGCCACCGCGGCGCCTACCTGTTGCCGATCGTGTTCTGCGCACTAGGCGCACTTCCATCCTGCGCACAAACGATTCCCTGGTCCGAACGTGTGGCCAATGCAACCATCCAGCGCCGCCTGGATGGCCAGCTTGCATCTCCATCGCTGCGACATTGGAATGAAGAGACAGGTTTTTTGCTGGAGGGGATGGATGCGGCCTGGTACAACACGGCCAGTGGCGACTACTTCCGTTATGTAGAAGAGACCGTCGATGCGTATCTCAGTGCGGGTGGAGCCGAGGCCGACGAGAATCTGAAGGCTGAACCGCTGGCCGTTGCAATGCTCGGCCGCCAGTTGCTGCTGCTGTACCGCGTGACGCTTGATCCGAAATACTATGAGGCGGCCAGACTTTTGCGACAACAGCTTGTCTCTTCGTGCAGCGGAGTTTCTGCGGGACCTGCGCGGGCGCGTAGCGACGGACAGGAGAGGCCCTGCATGGCCGAGCCCTTTCTGGCCGAATATGCGTCGGTATTCCAGGAGCCGCAGGATTTCGCCGGAATTGCCAGGGACCTGGTGCAATGGGAGGAGGATTACAGGCTACTGCCGGCGCGGCGGGCGAATGTGGGATCAACGGATTCTTACCTCCGCGACTTGGCATGGTTTGCAGTAGCCCTGGTGGATTCGCTGTCGTATTATCCGCGAGACGAGGCGGGGCGCGCGCAATTAATGGCGATTCTGAATCGCACAACGGCGGAGATTGCGCTGTATCAGGACAGAGCAACGGGGCTGTGGGTTACAGCATTGGCGCCACCTGCGGAGTTGCAGCAACCGGTTGAACCATCGGTGGATTGCTTGTTTGTTTATGCGCTCCTGAAGGGGGCACGGCTTGGGTATCTCCCGGCGCAATCTTCTGCGGATGCGAAGCGCGCATGGCAAGGCATTTTTCGGCATTTTGTCGAGGTCGATGGAAGTGGAACAATTACGCCCGCCAGCACGGGACTTAGGGGTGCAGGGGCGCTTCTGCTGGCAGCCACCGAGATCGATCTTGCGTCCACTGCAACACTGGGACACGGTGACACTGTTTTGCTGGATGCCTGGTACAACAGCCAGCAACGCAGGAATGCCGCAGGACAGATGGACTATTTCCATTACAAGTGGTCCGACTTCAGTGACAGCGGGTATTCCCTGTTCGGGCACATGGTACGAAGCTACGGGATGGAAACCGACACCCTGCATTCTGCTCCCACGGCAGAGAGACTGCGAAAGGCGCAGTTCTACGTGATCGTTTCACCAGACATTCCGGTAAAGAACCCGAACCCGCACTATATGACGGAGCAAGAGGCCGATGTGATTGCGGCATGGGTCAAGCAGGGTGGAGTGCTTGTCCTCATGGAGAACGATCCGCCCAACGCGGACGTTACGCACATAAATCTGCTGGCGAACCGCTTTGGGATTCACTTTGATGATGTACTCACGCATCACATCATCGGTGAGCAGGTTGAGCCGGGCCGCATTGCCACCGAGGACAACGGGCCACTCTTTCATCAGGCGCACGCGCTGTATATGAAGGACACATGCGCCATTTCGATTCAAAGGCCGGCGATGACACTGTTGCGCGATGGCAGCGGCATTGTGATGGCGGCAGCGAAATATGGGCGCGGCACGGTGTTTGCCAACGTCGACCCGTGGCTTTATAACGAGTACACCGACGGGCGGAATAACCCGAAAATCTATGGCCAGTTCGATAACTTCGCCGGGGGCAAGGAACTGGTGCGATGGTTGCTGCAGCAGCGTCCCAGGATAGGTGACGCAACGGGGGCCAGGTAGAAAACGAGGATAGGTCCGCCAATGGATGATCGCAGCAGGCGCGCATCGGAAATGAACAAGCTATGGCCTGACGCACGCGCGGCCCTCGACGGCATTGTGCGGGACGGGATGTTGCTGGCGATCGGCGGCTTTGGCCTGTGCGGCATGCCCGAGGCCTTGATCCTTGCTTTGCGTGATACAGGAGTGCGCAACCTGACCATCGCAAGTAATAACGCCGGCGTTGACGGCTGGGGTATCGGAGTGCTTCTCCAGACCCACCAGGTGAAGAAGATGATCTCAAGCTACGTGGGCGAGAATGTCGAGTTTGAGCGGCAGTATCTAGGCGGCGAATTGGAGTTGGAGTTTTCTCCGCAAGGTACGCTCGCCGAACGTATGAGGGCCGGAGGAGCGGGCATACCGGGCTTTTATACGCGAACCGGCGTCGGCACATTGGTTGCCGTAGGCAAAGAGCATAAGGAATTCGACGGTGTGACATATATCCTGGAACGCGGCATTCAGGCCGATGTCTCGTTGGTAAAAGCATGGAAAGCCGACCTTCACGGAAATCTGATTTACCGCCGCACGGCGCGCAACTTCAACCCCAACGCAGCCACATGCGGCAAGATCACGGTGGCCGAAGCGGAGATCATTGTCCAGGCCGGCGAACTCGATCCGGACGAGATTCACACACCAGGGATCTTCGTTCACAGGCTGGTACACAATCCGCATCCTGAAAAGCGAATTGAGAAGAGAACCACTCGGGAGGCGTAAGCAAGTGAGCTGGACTCGTCATCAGATGGCTGCTCGCGCTGCGAGGGAGTTGCAGGATGGCTTCTATGTCAACCTGGGCATCGGCATTCCCACATTGGTTGCTAACTACATTCCCGACGGAATTACGGTGACCTTGCAGTCGGAGAACGGCCTGCTCGGCATGGGCCCCTTTCCACGCGAAAACGAGGTTGACGCGGATCTGATCAATGCAGGAAAAGAGACGGTGACATTTGTTGCGGGGGCTTCCACGTTCTCCAGCGCCGACTCGTTCGCAATGATTCGCGGCGGTCATATCGACCTTGCGATTCTCGGCGCCATGCAGGTTTCAGAGCACGGCGACCTGGCCAACTGGATGATCCCAGGCAAGCGAGTGAAAGGGATGGGCGGTGCCATGGACCTTGTATCGGGTGTACGGCGCGTCATTGTCCTGATGGAGCATACGACCACGGATGGCGAAGCCAAACTGCTGCGGAGTTGCTCACTGCCACTTACCGGGGCCGGTGTAGTTCATCGCGTGATTACCGACCTATGCGTACTCGACATCACGGTTTCAGGCTTCAAAGTGATCGAGTTGGCAGACCAGGTGACGCGCGCGCATGTGGAGGAGCGGACTGGAGTTCCGCTGCGATTCAGCGGCTCAGTGGCCTAGCGGTCGATCACTGCTTCAAGAGGGCTCCATAACCGTTGGAAATCTTCGCGCTTGCACGCATCAATTCATTCAAGGGGCCGAAGTTAGGCAGCGTGGCGCCACACTCCGTCAATACGGGAATCAATGTTTCAGTGGGAATATTCCCGACTAGTGTATCCAGCGCAAAAGGACATCCGCCAAGGCCGCCAATTGCCGCATCAAAGCGTCTGCACCCGGCGTCAAACGCAGCGCGAATGCGCGCCGGCGCATTCTCTTGGCGCGCATGCAGGTGTACGCCAATCTCGATTTCGGTGTGCGCTCCGATGACTGCCGCTACAGTCGTCGCGACTTGATCAGGCGTCGCCAACCCCACGGTATCCGCAAGCGAAATTTGCCGCACTCCGGAGTCGACCAGCCGATCGCACGCATCCATCACTGCGTCGATAGTCCATTTGTCGCCGTAAGGATTCCCGAAGGCCATGGAGAGATACGCCACCAGGTTTAGCCCTGCGTTGCGGGCCAGGGCTGCTACCACCTCCACTACACGCAGCGACTGCTCAGGCGTCTGATGTTGATTGCGGCGGAGAAATTCAGCAGAGATGGAATACGGGATTCCAAGGGTGCTCACTGCGGCGGTTCGGATTGCCCGGTGTGCGCCCTGCTCATTCACGACGATCCCGATGATCTCCACTTGCCCGATAGGAACCAATCTCTTGAGCACTTGTTCTGAGTCGGCCATCTGCGGGACTGCGGCGGGCGAGACAAAACTGACCGCATCGATATGCGTAAACCCAGCCTGAACTAGTTTGCGCAGGTAATCCGCCTTCACCTCGGGGGGAATCTGCTCCGACAGCCCCTGCCATGCATCGCGAGGACACTCGACAATCTTCACCTGATCGCCCATCCATTCCCCATTCTGTCGCTCGAATGCGGCCAAAGCGCGCCCGGAAGGCCAGTCCCCTAACCGCGCGAAGGATGAACTTTGAGAATCTCCCTCGCAATGACCATGCGCTGAATCTCACTGGTGCCCTCACCGATCGTGCACAGCTTCACGTCGCGGTAATACTTCTCGGCTGGATAATCTTTGATGAACCCATAGCCACCAAACAACTGTACGGCTTCGTCGCAGATGCGCACGGCGACTTCGCTTGCGAACAGCTTGGCCATCGACGACTCGCGTGTAACCTTACGGCCTGCATCCTTCAGCACGGCGGCCCGCTGCGTGAGCAACCGCGCTGCGTCCAACTCCGTCGCCATATCCGCCAGTTTCCATTGAATGCCCTGAAACTCGGCAATTGCCTTGCCGAATTGCCGGCGTTCTTTTACATACTTCAATGCTGCGTCGAGCGCGCCGCGGCCAATCCCCAGCGCCAGGGCAGCAATCGAGATCCTGCCGCCATCCAATACTCGCATCGCATCAATGAACCCCTCGCCTTCGGCTCCAAGCAGATTTTCGGCAGGAATCTCGCAGTCCTCGAAGATCAACTCGCTGGTATCGCTGGCCCGCAAGCCCAGCTTGTTCTCCTTCTTTCCGGGCCGGAAGCCCTTTGTCCCCTTTTCCACGACGAAGGCCGACAATCCATGGGTGCCTTTGCTCTTGTCGGTTACCGCAATCACCACCGCAACATCGGCGTGGCGCCCGTTGGTGATGAAAGTCTTGTTCCCATTCAGCAGGTAAGCATCTCCCCTCTTCACCGCAGTAGTGCGTGCGTTGCCGGCATCCGAACCGGAACCGGGCTCGGTGAGACCCCACGCTGCGAGCCATTCACCGCTCGCCAACCGTGGCACATACTTTCTCTTTTGCGCTTCGTTTCCTGCCAGAAAGATATGATTGGTTCCCAACGAGTTATGCGCGGCCATCGTGAGGCCTAACGACCCGTCCACGCTGGAGAGCTCCTCAATCGCCAGCACGTAGTCTACATAGCCCAGTCCCGCGCCGCCATATTCTACGGGAAAGATCACACCCAGAAGTCCCATCGCGCCAAGCTTCTTCACAATGTCTATCGGGAACTCGCTCGACTCATCCCAGGCCATCACGTGAGGTGCAACCTCACGCGCGGCGAACTCTCGAATCTCGCGCCTGAGATGCTCCTGATCCTCGGTCAACACAAACGGATATAGACTCTTGGCTGACTCCAACGCGACGTCCATATATACGCTCCTTTATGCCCGGCGTGCGATGGTTTGTCTCTTGCTTCCTTAATAAGATGCCGCCTGCCTGTCACCGGCGCGATTCACTCCACAGAAAACTCGAAATCGTAGATCAGGTCTGCAAGACTCCGGGATTGAAACGCGGAACTTCGGGATTCAGGGCACAGGCTTCCAATGCAACCATCAGCACGTCTCTGGTCTTTGCCGGATCGATGATGGCATCAATCCAAAGGCGCGCCGCACCATAGCGTGGATCAGCTTGTGCATCGTAGGTAACCCGGATCTCTTCATGGAGCGCTGCCTTTTCCGTCTCCGACAACACTTTCCCGCCACGTTCCATCTGTTTGGCGCGAACCTCAGCAAGCGTATTGGCCGCGGAAGCCCCGCTCATCACCGCGTAGCGCGCCGTGGGCCATGCGAACAAAAAGCGCGGATCGTAAGCCTTGCCGCACATGGCGTAGTGTCCGGCGCCGAAGCTGCCGCCCACGATCACCGCGATCTTCGGCACTACGCTCGTGCTTACCGCCGAAACCATCTTTGCCCCGGCGCGAATGATGCCGGACCACTCCGCATCCTTTCCCACCATGAACCCGTTCACATCGTGCAGAAACAGCAGCGGCACCAGGCTCTGATTGCAATCCATGATGAAGCGCGCCGCCTTCTGCGCACTCTCGGTGTAGATCACGCCGCCTACCTCAATGCGCTTCATGCCCGCCGCGGGACCCATTGCTACGGTCTGAGTCTGATTGGCTTTCTGATTAGCGACGATTCCCACCGCGCGCCCGCCGATCCGCGCGTACCCGCAGAGCACAGTCCGGCCGAAATCCGCCTTGTACTCGTCAAACTCGCTGCGGTCGACGATGCGCGCAATTACTTCGCGCATGTCGTAAACATTGCTCGCCCCCGGCGCGGGATTCAGCAACCCGTATACATCTTCCGCAGCAAATTTCGGGGCATCCCGTATCGCATCGAACTCCAGGCGATGAAATGCCTCTGCCATGGGAGCCGCCGCTTGCCGCTCGCCGATCTTTCCGACCAGAGACCGCAAACGCGCCAGGCAATGATGATCGTCAGCCTCCTTGAAGTCGACTGTCCCAGAGATTTCAGCGTGCATCGTTGCTCCGCCCAGCTCCTCCGGCTCCGTCTTCTGGCCAATCGCCGCCTGCACCAGGGACGGACCAGCCAAAAATAATCCCGACCCCTCGGTCATCAAGACCGTATCCGTCATAACCGGGAGATAGGCGCCACCCGCAACGCACATTCCCATGATCGCGGTAATTTGAGGAATCCCCAGCGAACTCATCACTGCGTTATTCCGGAACACACGCCCAAAGTCGTCGGTATCGGGAAATACATCTTCCTGTAGAGGCAGAAACACTCCGGCAGAGTCCACCAGGTAGAGTGTAGTAATCCGGTTTTCAAGTGCGATGGTCTGTGCGCGCAGCACTTTCTTGGCCGTCATGGGGAAGAAAGCGCCAGCTTTTACCGTCGCGTCGTTGGCGATGATCATGCACAACCGCCCGCTCACTCGTCCCAACCCGGTAACAACGCCTGCGCCCGGCGCACCGCCATACTCGGCATACATGCCGTGCGCCGCCCAGAGACCCAGCTCAAGGAACCCCGTCCCCTCATCGAGCAACAGGCCCAGGCGCTCCCTCACCGTCTGCCGCCCCTTGGCGTGTTGCGCCGCTGCCGCCTTAGCCCCCCCGCCGAGCCGAATTGAATCCTCTTCCGCCCTGAGATCTGCCAACAGCGTCAGCAGCGCGAGGCGGTTTGCCTTCACTCGCGCAGAGTTCAGGTCCACGGTCGAGCGCAATCCATTTTGAAGTTTCAGATTTCCCGCCATATCGCCACCCGCAGGGATTCGCAGACTATAGCATTTCAGTCAGTACAGCCGTCTACTCCATTCTTCGAAGTTCCTGCATCGGGATCGATCTCAAGGATTGAGCACCCCGTGCTTCATAAGATGCATTGTTGGGGAGAATCTGTTCCGACATGCTTGTGAGAATGGCACCGACTGGTGAAGAGTTTCCCGGGTTCATCACGCTGCGCTACACTAGGCCTCTCCGCGGTTTATACGATCTGGCAGACCACAAGCCACGAGAATTCTGCAAGAAGGAATAATAAGAATGCCTGATAAGGACGTAACGCGCTTCAACTCAGGAAAGATCAAGCTTGAAGTTCACCCTAACAGGGAAACGGCAGGTGCCGCAGCGGCCCAGGCAGCCGCGGACGAGCTTGGCCGGTTAAGCCAACTTCGCAAAAACATAGGAGTCATTTTTGCCACGGGCGCCTCACAACTTGCTATGCTCGATGCGCTGACCGCAATTCCGGGTCTGCCCTGGGACCATGTGCAGGGGTTCCACATGGATGAATACGTAGGGCTCGATGAGAACCATCCGGCTTCGTTTCGCCGTTACTTGCGGGAGAGGCTGACCCGGAGAGTTGCGATGCGTGATTTTTTCGAAATTGATGGCAATGCTGAAGACATAGGTTCATTCTCCCGGGAATATGTTCAAAAGCTACACCTTGCCGAGCCGCAGCTTTGCCTTCTGGGGATCGGCGAGAATGGGTACCTGGCATTCAACGATCCCTCCGAGGCCCACTTCGATGACCCGAAGGAGATCAAGGTGGTCACTCTCGATCGAGTGTGCCGTCAACAACAGGCGGCAGAGGGCTGGTTCAAGAGCTGGGAGGATGTCCCGAAATGCGCTTTAACATTGACGATTCCGACATTGTTCCGAGTGTCGAAGTTGATCGTTTCGGTTCCTGGCAGCCGCAAGGCAGTGATAGTTCGGCGCACCCTGGAAGAACCTATCGCGACGGATTGTCCGTCGACCATTCTTCGCACTCATCCGGATACGACGATTTATCTCGATGTAGATTCTGCGGCCGAAGTGATGGACCTCGTCTCCGTACCCAACTAGAATTTGTGCCGGAATGAGTCCGCTCGATACAGAGAGGTGAATGCAATGGTGGAAAAAGGCGAGGAAAGGATCGACCGCAGGACATTTGTCAAGGCGACCGGAGGAGCAATGCTCGCGGCGGGAATGACTGCCAAATCCTATGGGCGCATTCTGGGGGCGAACGATCGCATTCGTATCGGTCAACTGGGCTGTGGCGGGCGCAGTCAAGGGCACGTGCACATGGTGCAACTGGCGGCCAAGCAGATGCCGGTGGAAACGGTTGCGGTCTGCGATATCTGGAGCCTGGCGCGGGAACACCGTGCTGCCCAGGTGAAGCGGGTATTCAACCTTGAGCCGGAAATCTATAAGTACTCTGAAGAGATGCTGGCGCGCAAAGATATCGATGGCGTGATGATTGCCACCGGAGACTTTCAGCATGCCAAGTTATGCGTGGAGGTGGTGAAGGCGGGAAAGGATTGCTACGTGGAGAAGCCGTTTGCCAACGTGCTCTCCGAGGCTATTGAAGCTCGCAATGTCGTCAAGCAATCCAAGCAGATAGTTCAGATGGGTACGCAGCACCGCAGCCAGCCTTATCCCTTGGCGGTCCGAGACGTGATTCGCTCCGGGCGTATCGGCGACATCGTTCATATCGAGCAGGAATGGAATGTGAATGAGGGGCGCTGGAGATTCACGTCGATGGACACCGGCCAATCGAAGGAAATGCTGATGGATATTCACTCCGAGTGGAAGGAGTGGCTTCACGGCCGGCCATCAAAGCTCAAGGAGGAGGACACGGACTGGAATCGGTGGCTTCTGGGGAAACCGCATCGCCCGTTCGATCCTCATGTGTATCTCGAATTCCGGCTGTATAAGGACTTTTCGTCGGGAATCTTTGATCAGTGGATGAGCCACGGCAGCGATCTGGTACACCTTTGGACCGATGAGACGTATCCCGAAAGCGTGGTTGCTACGGGGGGAATTTTCACGTGGAAAGATGAGCGGGAAAATCCGGATACGTGCGTTGCGGCGGTCACTTATCCCAGAGGCTTTCTCTACACCTATAAGACGCTTTTCGGAAACAGCTACCGAAGCTTTTCGAGGATTCATGGGCGCGACGGGACGATTGAGAATTATGGTGGCGAAGGCGCATCGCTATTTTCAATTACCCGTGAAGGGGGAAGGAATGAATTTGATCCAGCCGATACAGGGCTCGTCTATAAGCAGCTCCCCATTGTCGGGCCGGAAAAAGACCAGGAAGAGATCCTGCATGTTCCCGGCGCCCCGCCGCCGAACTCCCTGGGGCCAGACGATGATGACGTGGGCCATTTGGTGAACTGGTTACAGTCGATGCAGACGCGAACGCAGCCAAACGCCACGGTTGACCATGGCTTCTCGCATTCGATCGTGTGTATCATGGCGGCGGAATCTTACTGGAGTGGCAAGAAGCTGTATTGGGATCCCCGGAACGAAAAGATCGTTGACCATCGGGTCTAAGATCGCACCTTTCTATCAATTCTGGAGATATGCATCATGGAACGGCTGCTCCGCGTTTCTCCGGCGGCAATGCTTCCTCCTCCGCCGGATCACGCTCAGCGGTGAATCAAGGTAGGGTACATGAGACGAGCCAGAGGGGTATTTGAGATCGCCTTGGTCGCTTTGTTTCCGTTCTCTGCGGTGACCATGTATGGTCAAACGACAGCCGAATCACTGCAAAGCCTGCTTGCGCCGCCGGTCGAGCCCCTTCCTTTGATATCGACTTGAACAAGTCGATCGGCTCCCACGAACATCAAAGACGTTACCTACATCCACTAGGTTCTGCGGGAATAAAAGCGAATAGCTCAATGAGGTGAGTCCAGTGAGTGCAACGCACCAGGCAGGGCCGACGGCCAAGCCTCGAGGCCCAGGCCGGATACGCTGGTGGATCGTTTGGACACTCTTCTTTTCTACCGTTACCAACTACATCAGCCGCCAAACCTTTTCGGTTTTGGCGCCGCTGATTACGGCTCAATTTCATCTGTCTCACACGGACCTGGCCAAGATTCTTGGCGCATTTCAAATTTCTTATGCTGTGACCTGGCTTCTGGGCGGCATCTTTCTTGACGCAGTAGGAACACGCATTGGGCTGGCTCTCGCGGTGATCTTCTGGTCCGTCGTCAACATACTTACCGGCTTTGCCACATCCGTAGTTGGATTTGCATCGTTTCGATTTCTTCTTGGGATTGGGGAAGGCTTTAACTGGCCGGGAGCCAGCAAGGCAGTTGCCGAGTGGTTTCCCAGCCAGGAACGCAGCCTCGCAGTGGCGATCGTTGATAGCGGCTCGAGTGTGGGCGGCGCCGTGGCGGCGCTGGTTATTCCCTTGATCGCGTTGGCATTCGGCTGGCGATGGGCCTTCATATTCTCAGAGGGACTCGGCTTTATCTGGTTGCTGGTGTGGTTGCGCATCTACCATCCGCTGGACCGCCATCCGAAGGTAACGGCTGCAGAGGTCTCATTTATCCGCGCGGGCTAGGATGTACAGGGTGTCTCTCCGCGGCGTGGCTTGCGGCGCTGGATGAATCTTGTAAGAGACAGGAACGTGTGGGGCGTCGTCCTGGGACGCGCGCTTACCGATCCCATCTGGTGGTTCTATGTTTTCTGGCTGCCCGAATACCTCAGCGATGCTCGCGGCTTTAGCCTGAAGCGGATCGCGCTTTTCGCGTGGATGCCGTTCATTGCCGCCGATCTGGGCAATTTCACCGGCGGCCTTATCTCCGGCTATTGCATTCGACGAGGTCTCAGCGTAATCCGCGCTCGCACATGGGTGTGCGCTTTCAGTTGTCTGCCGATCCTGGCAGGGATACCAGCGGTGAGCGTCCACAATGTTTACACGGCATTGGCGTTGATCTGTTTCGCGCTTTGGGGCTATGCGAGTTGGTCCACAATGGGACTGACTCTGCCCTCTGACCTGTTTCCGCAGGATGTGGTCGCTACAGTTACGGGACTGAGTGGACTGGCAGCAGGCCTGATGGGGGCGGCTTTCACGTTTGCCGTTGGTGCTCTGGTTGATCGCTATTCTTACGCGCCCGCTTTTCTGGTTGCAGGCATGATGCCGCTCTTCGCGACCGCCTGCATCTTCTTGCTGATCCGTCTACCTATCCACACTCTGAAAGCGTAAGCTGCATAGAAGCGCGAACGGGCGAGAGGAGCCGGATTCCGCTCGTCCGTTCGCTGTGGGATCAGAATGTGAACCGCGATCCGAATTGAAATTGCCGTGGGCTATTAAGGTCACTCGTAATATTGCCAAAAAGTGGATAACCGGTGGATTCCTGAGACACATTCGGCCCTGCAAACTGAGCCTTGTTGGCAACGTTGTAGGAGGAGACATCGAAGCGGAGCGTCTTCTCTTTCCCAAGCGTGAAGCTCTTGAAGAAAGAGATATCCACATCGTTGGCGCCCATGGTGCGAACCTGGTCAAGATAGGCCGGCGCCGTTCCAGCTACAAACGGACTGGCAGGAGCTGCGAAGCAGGTGGGGTTGAACCACGCCGTTGCTCTGTGAGGGGCGCCTTTGCCAGGATCGCATGTCATGTCGGTCCGCTGATTAAAGTAGGACAGCGATGCACCCACCACGGGCGAATTGATCGGCACGCCAGTGCTGAAATAAGCTACGCCGTTGGCTGTCCAGCCACCCAGAATCGCGTTTCCCACCCCGCTCAGATTCAGCGCCCTTCCCTTACCCACAGGCAGGTCGTACGACACATCCCACGTGAATTGATATTTGACGTCCTGTGGGCTCACGGAATGCTCAAGGTTCCTGTTTTTCCAGTCCTGAGGCGCTCCTCCGTGAGCGCCGACAAAGCCGAGCGGAGGATTGCCGTCGTCGGTCATCAGCTTGGCCCAGGTTAAGGAGGCCAGAGTAGTGAAGTGTTTGGTAAGTCGCTTTTGCACCTTGGTCTGCAGAGAGCTGTACTCGGAATCGCCGCCAGGATAACCATTCACCAGAACGCCGTTGCCCGAGCCATAGCTGCCGTTGCCGAATTGCGGGTACGCCTGGAGCGACAACCAGAGCGGAACTGTGGACGAACCATAATTGCCGTTTGTGGGTGGCTGGATTGCTTCCCATTGGTTGGGCACCATCTTGCAATTCGGATCGGAAGTATCGACGCACAACGCATAGTTATTCATCTGGATCGTACCCAGGTCGAGTTCGTTTAGGTCGACCTGGCCAAGCGGCAGGAAGAGCCCTCTGCTCCCCACATAACCGGCGCTGAGAACGATGGAGTGGGGAAGTTCATATTCCACGCCGAAGTTGAAGTTATAGGTCAGACTCGTACGCTGCGAGTGCAGCATGGTGTTCAGAGAGTTGCCCAGGTTGTTGGCCAAGCCTTTCGGCGCATTGATGAGCGGTACGACCCCCGCCGGGAACGGATTGGACAAGGAATAGACGCCCGTAAAGCTCGGTGCGGGACTCCCCTCCGCTGCGACCGCACATGCCGACGTGCCGTTGAACACCGTATTGCCGTCGGAGTTAAGACAGGTAGCGTCCCAGTTGGTGACCGAGGCATAGCCGTCGCTGTCCAAATTGGCGGAGCCGACCATTTCCGCACTCGGGCCATAGTAGAAGCCCCCGCCGCCGCGGACAACCAAGTGAGTCACGGGCTGCCACGAGATACCCAGGCGCGGACCGAAGTCCTTCAGGTTGGTGGCAAAAGGAGACCGGCTGCCGCTGGACGCGTAGACCTCAGCGCCGGTAAAGGATACGCCGCTGGCTGTGTCGGTAGCCGTCGGATTGAAGTACTCCAGCCGGTTATGGCGCTCGGTACGCCCGCCGAAGATGTCCCAGCGAAGTCCCGCGGTGATGGTGAGAGCGTTGCTGGCATGATAGGTGTCTTCGATAAAGGTTGCGTAATATGGGTTAGCCTCGGCGACGAAGAGATCCTTGGTGAAGTTATAGCCTTCACTGCCCGGCGACGTTCCCATACCCGCGAGGAACGAGGCGAAGTCGCTGCCTCCAACCGGATTAGCCGCGCCCGAGGCCTGATCTGTAGCGGAGATGTCGAAAGCGTACGCGCCGGAAGGCGCCGGTGGCTGGCCCACGTTCAGGAATCGTTTCATATACTCCGCGCCAGCGGTGATTTCGTGCTTGCCCCAGACTTTCGTGATGGTTCCATTGATATCGCTGTTCTCGCTGGCAAAAATGAAGGTATTCCAGTTCGCGGTGCCGCCGATGCCGCCTCCCGCGTCCCAGAAATTCACGTAGGGAAGAGTCTTGTACACCTCATCGGAGGCGGTTGGAGTGGTAAATCCCAGAGCCGCGAGGTCGTCCACCTGGCTTTGGCCAAGATCGCCACCCTGATGCTCATAGTGCCGAGTGAAGGAGTAACGCAACTGCAATACGGTGGTTTGATTGATGGTGTAGTCGTCCGCCAGCAAGGCATTGCGCCCGTTGGTAACGTTCTGGGCATAATTCAAATCCCACGGATTGTTGAAGGCGTTGACACCCGAAGTGAAAAGCCTATCAAAGGAGAAACGGCCGAAGATGCGCTGCTTCTCGCTTTTGTCGTAATCCACGCGAATGTCAAACCTCTGCGCGGTTGTGGGGTCCACGCCCGGGACATACAGGTTGTTGAAGGCCCCGTCCGTGGCTGAATCGCACGTGGAAGGGTTAGGGGTATTGCACTTGGGGAACATGGACAGGAACTTCAAGGCGATGGGATTCGGGTTGGTAATCTTGTTGCCTGCAAATGGCTGTCTGGTTCCATCCGGGTTATCGGGCTGGGTAGGGTCGTAAATAGTCGATACTGAAAAAGTGATGATTCAGATTGTCTCGCAGGACATCGCGAGGCTGATT
>PLSM01000052.1 GCA_003165075.1 Acidobacteriaceae bacterium
GCCTTCTGGCCGGCTGCCAAAACATTGGCGCGCGGCCCTGAGATGCTGATCGCCCCATCGAATCTCTATTGGGCGCGGAACTCGCCTATCCCTGCCATCCTGCATCTAGCCGCCCAGGACTGGGCCGACCTTTGGGCGATTCCGCTCTACGAGGCGCGGAACCTATGAGAGCCTTTCTGACTGCCATACTTCTTTCGATTGCATCCAGCAGCCTCGCTCAAGATGCTGACATTGCCGCCCTCGGTCGCCTATGCGTACCCGAAGCCCCACTCTCGACGCTTCGATCCATTGTTCGAGTCGAGTCCAGCGGCAATCCAAACGCCATGCAGATCGACTTCCCCAAAACTCTGCTCAAGAGATGGCGCCTTCCCGAGGGCATTCTCGCACTCAAGCGCCAGCCTGCGAACGCGCAGGAAGCGCTGGAATGGCTTCGCTACTTCGAGCAACATTCGATCTCGATAGACGTCGGCCTGATGCAGGTCAGCACCGCCGAGGCGCACAAGCGCGGGCTAGACCCGGAATCGCTGCTCGACACCTGCACCAACCTGCGGGCCGGATGGCAGATTCTCGAAGACGCATACCGAATCGAGGTCAGAACATACGGCCCAGGCCAAACCGCTCTCCAGCACGCACTCTCACGCTACAACACAGGCGACACCGGCCGCGGCTTCGACAACGGCTACGTAGATCGAGTCCTCGGGGCTCTCCATCGGCTATCCACCCCGTCTCAGTCGGAAAAGGAGAAGCGAAGATGATCGACGCAGAGGATTTTCAAATCCCTGGCACCGGCACATTGAAAAACAAGCTGGGGATCACCGACCCTGATGCGCTTGCCCGCGCGGCAACCGAGTCTGCGTCTCGCCGTCTCGCGGAGCTTCAGGCATCTCCCATTCGCGGCGGCTTTGACTCCTCGCATCTTCAGGAGATTCATCGCTATCTATATCAGGATGTCTTCGATTGGGCTGGCGAGCTGCGACGCATCGAGAAAGGAGACGCGCCCGCATCCTCTCTTGAAGACTCCTTGAATCGCGCCTTCGACCGACTGAGCCGCGAGAATTTCTTGAAGGGCCTCGCCGCCGATCAATGGACACGCCGCGCCTCAGCGCATATCGACGATCTCCTCTCGCTGCGTCCGTTTGTGGCTGGCAATGACCTTGCAATTCAGGAGTTCACCACGGAACTCGCTCGCAAGAACAATCTGTGCCTGGAGTGGAAGGAGGCACCTGAGCCAACTGCCGATGCGGTTTCTTTTCCGGAACAAGCTGAGAGGTCGGCGCAGTTACGACGCCTCATTATGCTCGCCGTTGATGCTGACCCTGTTGCTTCAATTGCCCAGCGCCATCACGCTCTCGAACGCGGAAACGAGCTGTCACTCGCAATCGGTGATCCCCGCCCCTGACGCGCATCCCACTACATGACATGTAAGGAACCGTACATTCCAGTAATACAACGTAATTTGGAGGAGTTTTCCGTTGTTTAGGCGACAGTTTTTTACGATCTAATTGTTTAGAAAACTCGAAATGTTGTGAGCTAACTTGAGCAGTTTCCGAAACTTCAGCGTCCAATAGGGGTTGTACCAAAGAACGACAAGAGAGCACGAGCACGAAGCAAGCCCGTCTCGATGATCTCAAAATCAAATTTGCCTACTGCCCTACTTCGCGCCCCTTCTTGCGTATTAATGCCGATGAACAATTGTGGGGAAAGCTCTCTGCTTTCCAAACCCATGGCTGCGACGAAATAGCGTACGCTTCGTCGCTCTAGCGCTGACGGTCCTGCCCCCCGGATCTACGTGCAGGACCGCACTGGGAGCACGTGCGAATGGCCTACTTGATCGAACGCAAGGCACAGGTTTTATACATAACCGCGTCTTTGGTGAAGGACAAAGGTAAGAGACGCAAGATCGTCATCGAAAGCCGCCCGGAGTATGCCGTTATTACGCTCCAGGGCTTGAAGGAAGAGTTCCCAATCTCCTGGGAACACCTCTTCGAGGCTGCACGGCGGCACGACGCAGAAAATCTACGTGTCGAGGCCGAGGCAAAAAAGCAGCGCCAATCTCCAAAGAAGCGGCCGTCCTGATACCGCAGGAGGGCCTTGATACCTGGTTTCGACCAAAGTGCTGCGATGCTGTTTGAGCCATATTGAGCACAAGGGCGTGGATTCTTGGTACAGCGCAATCGTTCTGCAACATCAAGTGAAATGCACATTTCACAAATGCCGTACTTCTCTCAGGATTCAATAGAGTCCGAGTCGGCCCAGGAGATGACACAAATGCAAACTGCGAGTGCTTATGCGCAAGAACGGCTTCTGGTGGATCAGCGAGTTGCGGGCTTTCGAGATGCGCCGCGCAAAACGCGATTGAACCTTGTGCAACAAGGATCTGTACTGGCACATTCGAGAAAGGCGGTTACGCCTGCGTAGGGCGACTCACCATGTCACCGTTATTCGAAACTTTCGACCTGCTCACCCTGGCTGATGCGGCAGAGTTGCTCCATTGTTCCAAGGCTCACATCTGTAAAGCCGTGTCCGGGCGAGTTCCAGGGTGCCCCCCTATTCCGGCCGTATCACTTGGCCGCAGAAAGCTCATACGCAGAGAGACTTTGCGGCTGTGGATCGAGAACAATGAGCGGGCAACCGTAGATGGTAACATATCGACATTGCCAGAACGGGATGCCGGTAAACGCGCATAAGGAGAATCCATGCGCAAGAGTCGGTATCAAAAAGGTTCGGTCAAGAAGCAAGATGGCCGATGGGTCGCAATGTGGTGGGTCGATAAAAGCCACAAGAGCCGCGTGATCGGGCTGGTCAAGGACATGACCAAATCGGAAGCGCGGGCGATCGTTGACGGGATAGTGACGGAAGCCGAAGCCAAGCAAAGCCAAAACCGGGCGTGGACGTTTGGCGAGTTCGTGGAAGAAGTCTATTTCCCCTATTACAGCCGCAAGTGGAAAGCCTCGACGCGTGTCAACAATATGAATCGCGTCAGAATCCATCTGGTCGATGGCCTTGGCAAGATGGTTCTAGGGGGTTTTAAGCGCGACGGCTTGCAAGATGTACTGGACGACAAGGCCAAAAACCTGTCGTTCTCAACCGTGGATCATCTGCGCTGGGATCTGAAACAGATTTTAGATCTTGCGATGGCTGAAGGTCTGCTTGTCAGAAACCCCGCGATGTTGCTGTTCACGCCGAAGGACGCGGCAAAGCCACTTCGGAAGGTAATGAACATGAAGGAAGTGCAAATGCTGTTCGGCGCCCTCGATCAACGGGAACGGCTGGTCGTCAAGCTCGCGGTCATGGCGGGCATGCGTCCGGGCGAGATATTTGCGCTGACTTGGGGAACCCTGCAATCCTCCTACGCGGATATTCGGCAGAGGGTTTACCGTGGAACAATCGACTCGCCCAAAACCGATCAATCCGTTCGCAAGGCCGCTCTCCCCGAAGGGCTTCTTCGGGATATTGAGGTCTGGCGGATGATGGCGGTATCCACGCGGGAAGATGCGTGGGTATTCCCGTCGGAGCGGATGACGCCCATGAGTAAGGACAACTGCTGGAACCGGAACATCAAACCGAAGCTGGATAAGGTCGGCATGGGCTGGGCGAACTTCCTCGTCATGCGCCGAACCCATGCGACTTTGATGAACGAACTCGGGGTGAGCGGAAAACTGGTTGCCGATCAGCTCGGGCACAGCCTCGATGTGAACCAGAACGTGTACACGCAGTCGCCGGTAGAGAATAGGCTTCCGGCGGTCAATCAACTGGAAAAAAGCCTCTTCCTCATGTAATTGGAGCAGGAATGGAGCAGAAGTTTCTAGGTCTCTTCGTAAGTTGTTGATTTTATGGAGCGG
>PLSM01000181.1:0-242 GCA_003165075.1 Acidobacteriaceae bacterium
CCTTCAGCTCTTTCTCTCGTCGCCCAGTGACCACGACGTGCGCGCCTTCTTCCACGAAGCGCTTGGCTGTGGCCAAGCCAATCCCGCTGCTTCCGCCTGTGATAACTGCAATTTTGCCCGCCAATTTTTGTCCAAGACTATTACTCATAAGTTTTCTCCCTTTTGTTTTTCGTTGTCTTTTATGTTGAATTTACGGCCGGGCGTAGCGCGTCAGATCTGCGCCAGGCCGCCGTCGACGGCGA
>PLSM01000181.1:370-83762 GCA_003165075.1 Acidobacteriaceae bacterium
CCCATCAGCGGCAGCGCCTTCTGAACCGTGAAGATCGTACCCTTCACATTGGTGTCGAACGTTTCGTCAATGTGCTCGGCGGTGATTTTGCCGAGCGGAAGCGGGCTTCCCGCCCCGGCATTGGCGAAGACGATGTCGAGGGTTCCGCGCTCGGCCTTCACCGCCGCGTAGAGTCGGTCGAGGTCTGCCAGATCGGAGACCGAGCCCTTCACCGCGCGGGCATTGGGTCCGAGGGCGGCCACAGCGGCATCGAGCTCTTCCTGTCGGCGGCCGAAGATGAAGACGAAGGNNTCGATGAAGCGCTTTGCTGCGGCGCGGCCGATGCCGGTAGCCCCACCCGTGATGACTGCAACCTTACCTTGAAGCTTTCCCATGTTTACTCCCTTCGGAATGTGTGTAGCATTCAGTACAGTAGAGTAGAGTTCTTTGGCGGTGGACGAGAACTGCTCGGGAGTCCTAATCTTTTGTCTATTCGTCCAAAAAGAAGGCTGAACTGAGATGTGTTGCACCTTTTGATGGAGCTGGGACGCGCGGCTCGAGGAAAAGGAGTGTAGGAGTTGTGACGCTGGAAGGAAGGAGAATGTCCGTCAGTTGAGGCCTCTTCTAGCTGATGCTGCGCTTGTCCGACAAACGACGCTGTGCAGTTTCGTACAGTTCTCACAGAACACTATGGGCAGGTGGCCCACTCATGGACCCTGGTCCCGCACGCTTCAGAAACAGTCTGTGCCCCATTCATCGCGGCCTTATCGCGATGAGTGGGCATCTTGAAACCTTGCCGGGTGCCCCATCCTTGACCCAACTACAGAAATGGGTGCCCCATCCTTTCTACAGTCTCATCGTGGAAAGGGTGGGTGGCCACGTCCGCTCACCGGCCGCCTCAATCCTTTTGCAGAAAATAACCCGCTCCGGCTGCACAATCGAAATGAGGGAATGAGCGGTCAGGGATGTGAACGGTCCGTACCCAGAAGACACCCCCACCCCCCTCCCCCTCCAAAACCCGCCCGCAGAGGGGCAGTTTTCAATATAAGATGCTTACAATGAACAACTTAATAACTACGCCTATGTACTCATCGGTAAACAAAACTACCCGTTTTTCCCCTGTTTTTGGCCCCAAAGTGCCTTGAAATCCCAGAAAACGGCCCGGTCGAAGCCAATGCCGCGCGCCCCAGGTCCGGATCTTCGGACCGCCGAATCCCGCGCCCTGTCACCTTCTATCGCCCGGTCGTCGCATAAAATCGCTTCATGTGTGGAATTGTCGGGTACGTCGGTCCAAAGAAGGTCGTTCCAGTCATCATCGAGGGGCTGAGGCGCCTTGAATACCGCGGCTACGACTCGGCAGGCATCGCCGTGGGCAGTCCATCCAGCGCCACGCTCGACGTTCGCCGCGCTCCGGGCAAGCTGCACAACCTTGAAGAGGTTCTCGCCGAGCACCCGCTCGATGGCACATTCGGCATCGGCCACACCCGCTGGGCCACTCACGGCCGCCCCACCGAAGAGAACGCCCATCCCCATCGCGACTGCACCGGCCGCATCGTCGTGGTCCACAACGGCATCGTCGAAAACTATCTCGACCTGAAGCGTGAACTCACCGCTCAGGGTCACAAGTTCGTTACCGAAACCGACACCGAGATCATTGCCCATTTGATTGAGCAGGTGCAGGCAGACGCCGAGGCTGCAGGCGCGCCCATTCTGCTCGAGGTGGCCGTCCGCCGCGCCGTCAAGCGGCTCACCGGCGCTTTCGCTCTCGGTGTTCTATCCGCGGCGGAGCCCGATAAGATCGTCGCCGCCCGCCTCGGTCCGCCCGTGGTCATCGGCGTCGGCGAGGGCGAGTCTTTTGTCGCCTCCGACGTTCCCGGCATCCTCCACCACACCCGCAACATGTACTTCCTCGCCGACGGCGACATGGCCATTCTCACTCTGGCCGGCGTCGCCCTCACCGACTTCGACGGCAACCCCATCCAGCGCGCCATCACCCACATTCAGTGGGATCCCATCCAGGCGGAAAAGGGCGGCTACAAGCACTTCATGCTCAAGGAAATCTGGGAGCAGCCCCGCGCCATTCGCGACACCACCCTAGGCCGCGTCTCGCTTGACTCGGGCAAAGTCTTCCTCGATGAGATGCAGATCGACGACGAGGAACTGGCTACCGCCTCCAGCATCAACATTGCCGCCTGCGGCACCAGTTGGCATGCCGCGCTCAGCGGCAAGTACATGATCGAGCGTCTCGCGCGTCTGCCCGTGGATGTGGACTACGCCAGTGAATACCGCTATCGCAATCCCATCCCCGATCGCAACGCGATGGGCCTGCTCATCACCCAGTCCGGAGAAACCGCAGACACCCTGGCCGCGCAGCGGGAGATGATTTCGCTGGGCTCAAAGACCGTAGCCATCTGCAACGTAGTCGATGCCATGGTGGCTCGCGAAGCCCATGGCGCCATCTATACCCATGCCGGCCCTGAGATCGGCGTCGCCTCCACCAAGGCCTTTACCGCGCAACTCACCGCACTGTTCCTGCTGGCGCTCAAGCTAGGTCAGCTGCGTGGCAGGCTCGACCCGGCCCGGTCGGTCGCATTGATCGAAGAGCTGAGCCGTGTCCCCGCCAAGATTGAAGAGGTACTTCGCTCCCGCTCCGCCCAGTGCGAGCAGTTGGCTAAAGACTTCTCCACCGCGCGCGACTTCCTTTACCTGGGCCGCGGCATCCACTTCCCAATTGCCCTTGAAGGAGCTCTCAAGCTCAAGGAGATTTCGTACATCCACGCCGAGGGTTACCCCGCCGGGGAGATGAAGCACGGTCCCAACGCTCTCATTGACGAGACCCTGCCGGTAGTGGTGCTGGCCACCTGCGACCAATCCGACCCCGCGTCAAAGCTGCGCTATGAAAAGACGCTCTCCAACATTCAGGAAGTCACCGCCCGCTCCGGCCGCGTAATTGCTGTGGCCACTGAGGGTGACACTACTCTTGGCAACCTCGTCGAGCACGTCATCCACATTCCCCCGGCCATTGAGATGCTCTCTCCGCTTATCGAGATTGTTCCCCTGCAGTTGCTTGCGTATTACATCGCCGTCCGCCGTGGCTGCGACGTCGACCAGCCCAGAAACCTGGCTAAATCGGTCACGGTGGAGTAGCCTGTTTGCACCGTCGCCCGACGGCTCCAGAGTTCCCAGGAGCAGAAGACCATGTCCCCACTCTCCGAACCCGATGTCGCTTCACGTCTCACCGCCCTTCCCGCATGGCAAGTCGAGAAAGGCGAATTGACGCGAACCTTTGTATTCAAGGACTTTCTCGCCTCGCTCGCTTTCGTAAACCAGGTGGCCGGCCTGGCCGAAAAAGCCGGCCATCATCCCGACATCGACATTCGCTACAACAAGGTTCGCCTCGGCCTCGTGACTCACAGTGCTGGCGGCCTCACAGCCAAGGACTTCGACTTGGCTGCCGCTATCAACAAGCTATCCTGAGCGCGTTCCGCCCAGCTTCTGCGAATCATTCCAGCGCGGAACTCGATGCTCACTTCTCCGCGGTTTGACCTGCACGTTTTCCGTCGATATAGTAGTCAACATGAGTTTGTGTTCCACTCCGGCTACTTGTTGCGCGTGTTGTTGCGTGACGCGCCGGACTGTGGGGTAAACCAGCTTTAGACTCAGATCGACTTCCCCTAAGCCCGCGCTGCAGATTCTCTGCTGCCGCGGGTTTTCTCTTTTTCTGCGCAAATGAACGGAGTGATCGGATGAAGGCTCTCGACCGCCTCAACCACATCCAGCTTCTTGAGGCTGAAAGCATTCACGTCATTCGTGAAGTAGCGTCGGAGTTTCAACGGCCGGTGATGCTCTATTCCATCGGCAAGGACTCATCGGTCATGCTGCGTCTTGCGCAGAAGGCCTTTCATCCTGCTCCCATTCCGTTTCCGCTGTTGCATGTAGATACGGGCTACAAGTTTCGCGAGATGTTGGAGTTTCGTGACCGCTACACCGCCGAGTTGGGAGTCAAGCTCATCGTGTGGCGCAATGAGGAAGCGCTGGCCAACGGCGCTAATCCTGTCCAACTCGGAACGCAGCGCTGTTGCGGGCTGCTCAAGACACAAGCCCTGCTCGACGCGTTACGCGCGCATGGCTTTGATGCGGCCTTTGGAGGCGCGCGCCGCGATGAAGAGAAGTCGCGCGCCAAGGAGCGCATCTTCTCCTTTCGCGACAGTGCCGGGCAGTGGGATCCAAAGAACCAGCGCCCCGAGTTGTGGAGCCTGTTCAACGGCCGCATCGGTCCGGGCGAAAGCATTCGCGTCTTCCCGCTCTCCAATTGGACGGAGCTGGACATCTGGCACTACATCCACCTGGAGAAGATTCCCATCGTGCCGCTCTATCTTGCCAAAGAGCGCCGCATGCTGGTGCGTACCGACAGCCTCATCCCCGTGGAGCAGCCCTTTGTGAAGGGATTGCCGGGCGAAGAGCAATGGGTCAAGTGCCGCCTGCGCTCCCTGGGATGCAGTCCATGCACCGGCGCGATTCGCTCCGAGGCCGACACCGTTCCCAAGATCATCGCGGAACTGATGGCCGTGCGCAACTCAGAGCGCGCCAACCGCGTCATTGACCACGATCAGGATGGTTCCATGGAACTCAAGAAGCGCGAGGGCTACTTCTGATGATCTTTGCGGAGGAACCCATCGCAACCGCCACGGTTGACGCGTCCCCGGACGACGCGGATATACGCATCGAACAGCAGCTCGAAGCCGAGCGCGCCAAGGATCTGCTCCGCTTCAGCACCGCGGGCAGCGTGGATGACGGCAAATCGACTTTGATCGGACGCCTTCTCTACGACTCGCAAAATGTCTATGAAGATCACGTCCGCGCCGTCACCCACAACGCCGCCATCGATTTCGCACAGCTCACAGACGGCCTGCGCGCTGAACGCGAACAGGGCATCACCATCGATGTCGCCTATCGCTATTTCTCTACCGCCAAACGCAAGTTCATCATTGCCGATACCCCCGGACACGAGCAGTACACGCGTAACATGGCCACCGGCGCATCCACCGCGGATGTCGCCATTGTGCTGGTTGACGCGCGCAAGGGAATCCTGAACCAAACTCGCCGTCACGCCTGCATCGCCGCATTGCTTGGAATTCCCACGGTCATCGCGGCTATCAACAAGATGGACCTCGTAGATTTCTCCGCGGAAGTTTTCGAGCGCCATCGCCGCGACCTGCTTGCCCTGGCCCGGCTTCTCGATATTCCCGAGTTGATCGCGGTTCCCGTCAGCGCGCTCGATGGCGACAACGTCGTTCACCGCGGCCTGCGTATGCCTTGGTACGACGGCCCCACTCTGCTCGAACTGCTTGAAACCGTGCCCCTCGCCATCGAGCGCTCGCTCGACGCCTTTCGCTTCCCTGTGCAGCGCGTAATTCGTCCTCATCAGGACTTTCGCGGCTTTGCTGGCCAGATCGCCGCCGGCACGGTGCGCCCCGGTGATGAAGTCATTGCGCTACCCTCCGGCAGGCGCACCCGCGTGCGTTCAATCGCCACGTGGGACGGTGACCTCGAAGCCGCCAAAGCGCCCCAGTCCGTCGTACTTACGCTCGAGGACGAAACCGATCTCAGCCGCGGCGACATGATCGCGGCCGTCGCCGCGCCGCCGCATAGAACGCGGCACTTTGAAGCGACCGTGGTCTGGATGCACAGCAATCCTCTGCGCGCAGGTGCAAGTTTCCTGCTCAAGCACTCCACCCAGACGGTCCGTGCTCACGTTGTGCAGATTCGCTCGCGCATTGATGTCGAGCATCTCGACCAGCGCGCTACTGACCAACTCGCCCTTAACGACATCGGTGAAGTAGTTATCGAAACCAGCCGCGCCCTGCTCGCCGATCTCTATCGCGAAAATCGTGCCACCGGCAGCTTCATTCTCATCGACCCCGCCGACAACGCAACCGCCGGCGCCGGCATGATCCGCGGCATCTCCGATGTGGACGAGTCCGCGCCCACCATCAATCGCGCAACCCGCGGATTGCTTGTCGTAGGCAACCGCTCGCAGTTAGCTGCTCAAATCGAGAAGGAACTTCTCGAAGCTGGGGCCCTTGTCTTGCGCACGCGCGTTCCGGTCTCGGCCTCGCTTGTCACCATCGCTCGCCTCGGCGCCGTTGTGCTGGTCGAGAGCGACGACAATGCCCCGCTGACTCTTGCTCGAGTGGACGTGCTGAACACAAAGCCGCGGGAACTCGCCCCTGCTTTTGAATCTGTCGATCCCGATCAGATACTCAGTGAACTTCAAAGCCTCGAATCGATTCCGACTGGAGAAGATGAGAATGACAACGGCCTCGGCATCTAACGCTCTTACCCTTGAAGCCACCGGATTTCTCCGTGATCGCTTGGCCGTGTCGCAGGATGCCTGCGTCACCAGCAGCTTTCAGGCCGAGGACGTGGTTGTGCTTCACATGGTGCGCGAAATCCTCCCCGAGATCCCCGTCATTTTTCTTGAAACGGGCTATCACTTTCCTGAGACCCTTGCCTATCGCGATCGCATTGCCGCGGAATGGAATCTGAACCTGGTCAATGTCCAGGCCGAGCGCACCGTGGCCCAGCAGGAAGCCGAATTCGGCATTCTTAATCAAACTGCGCCAGACCGCTGCTGCGCCCTGCGCAAGGTTGAGCCGCTCTTTCGCGCTCTCGCGGGCTACCGGGTGTGGGTCACAGGACTGCGGCGCCAGCAGTCGAAGTCGCGTGCCAACCTGCACCCGGAGGAAACCTTTACGCTCCCCACCGGCCATACCCTTGCCAAGCTCAGCCCGCTTGCCGAGTGGACCACGCGCGATGTCTGGCAGTATGCCGCAGCCAACCGCATTCCGCTTCTGCCGCTCTATGAGTTGGGGTACACCAGCATCGGGTGCGCGCCATGTACCAGCCTGCCCATTGATCCCAACGATCCGCGCTCTGGGCGTTGGTCTGGCCAGAAACTGGAATGCGGCATTCACGTGCAAGGTTCGTAGTTGCGGAGAACGCGATGGAATTTCTACTGGGCTTTTTGATTGCCGCACTGATTGCGATGACCGGCGTGGGTGCGGGCACCATCACCGCGCCGTTGCTGATCCTCTTACTCAATGTCCCGGTCGGCGTCGCCGTAGGTACGGCCCTCGCTTACTCGGCGGCGGTCAAGCTCGTGGTGGTTCCGGTTCAGATTTGGCGCCGCTTGGTGTCGTGGCGAATTCTTGGTGTCATGCTGCTCACCGGCGTGCCGGGCGTGGTGCTGGGGACCCTGGTATTTCGGCGTGTAGCCGGCAGTCAGGCCAATAGCATCTGGCTTTACCTGGCGCTCGGTATCATGATCGCAGTTTCTTCCGGATGGCACATCTACCGCCATTTTCGCCCCGCCCGCATCGGCGGCGACCGCCCCTATCGTCCCCGCTGGCTGGCGGCCGCCATGTTGCCGGTAGGCGCGGAGGTGGGCTTCTCGTCGTCCGGGGCTGGCGCGCTCGGAACTCTCGCTCTGCTCGGGCTCACTTCGCTTGAAGCTAAACAAATTGTGGGCACAGACCTCGCCTTCGGGTTGTGCCTCTCTCTCATCGGCGGAGGCCTGCACCTAAGTCAAGGTGGATTCGATCCGTCGGTGCTGATGAGGCTCATTGCGGGCGGCATTCTCGGAGCCTTCGCCGGCACAGGTCTGGCCCCCAGGGTCCCGGCTCGTGCCATGCGCCTGGCGCTCTCTCTATGGCTATTTGCTTTGGGACTGCAACTCTGCTGGCAGGCTTTGCCCTCCCTTGCAAAGTTAGAAACTGTCGTGCTGGCTTTTGCCAGGCAGTAACTCCTATAACTCACCTGCACGTGCAAGATAAGGTATTTACAAATAGATAACCTGGTAACCTGCTTCAACCACACATTACAAAACGGTTTCTAAGTTCCTCAAAAATTGTCTTGACTCACTTTGGGGATTGCGCCTAATCTGGGCGCCTCGTTCGGAGTGCGTGTTTTCTCCGGGCTTTCGGGAACCCGCTTCCCCCACCACGTTTCGCGGGTTCTTCAAGATGCAGGAATCCTGCTAAGTCGCCAACGCCTATCCAGGCGGGAGGATAACTATGTCCACTTACACCTATCCCGGTGTCTACATCCAGGAACTGCCCAGCCCTGTCCATCCCATCACTGGCGTGGCCACATCGATTGCTGCATTTGTCGGATACACTGCGCGAGGCATCGACAATCGCGCCCAGGCTATCTATAGCTTCTCTGATTTTGAACGGCTCTATGGCGGGCTGGCCTCCAACAGCGAGGTTAGCTATGCGGTGCAGCAGTTCTTCCAGAATGGCGGCTCGCAGGCTTATGTGGTGCGCACGCCCATGCACTATCCGGCCAGTCCAATACCCGTGATTGATGCAGCGGTTGAGATTGCCAAGTCCGGAGCCAATGGCATCACTTTCACAGCACTCAGCAGCGGACAGTGGGCCAACGGACAGCTTCTGGTGGATATCGACGTGCAGGGACTGGACCTGTCGACCACGACCGGAGACCCCCTGGCCTTCAATCTGACTATTACCGATCTGCTGGATGGGACCACAGAGTACTTCCCTGAAGTGACGTTGAACTCTGCGCTGCAAAACTATTTCGTCGCCGTGGTCAACGACCCTGACAACGGCTCTCAACTCGTCAATGTAACCGCCAATCTTCCCACCACCCCGACGGCTCTTGAAGTCACCGGCGTTCTGGGCACGCCTCTCACCATCTCTGCCGTAAACACGGCCCTTGGCGGGGGAACCGCAGTCGCCAACGCGGACTGCAGCCTCACCTTGACGCTGCCCAACGGCCCGGTGACGCCGCCGACCATCAAGGTCATTGGCAACGGCATCACGATAGCGCAGACAGTTTCCGGACTGGCCTCGCAGCTGCAACAGGCGCTCAACAACTGGCTCATGGTCAATGTCCCGGGCGCCTCGGTCACCTGCGTAGCCGCGCCCAGCGGCACTGGCACAGGGATTCGCGTCAACGCTCTACTGCCCAATCAGCCCGACGCCATGATCTCCTTCGGCTCCCCGGCCACCGGGAACGACGCGTCAAAAGTGCTGGGCTTGAATCCCACCGAATTCAGCAACGTGGCTCATTATGCGCTCGGCACAACCACGGTCAACGCCGGGCTGGGCCTCGCCTCTACGCCCGCCACAAAGCCCTCCGGCCTGCCTTTGAACGACGAACTCATCGGCGATCCGTCAGCCTTCTCCGGCATCTATGCACTGACCAAAGTGGACCTGTTCAACCTGCTCAGTATCCCCGAAGCGGCGCGCGCACTGCCCGGCAATCCCAACTCGCCCGATCCCAATATCAACGCCACGGAAATCTATTCCGCAGCCATCGCGCTGTGCGATCAACGCCGGGCCATGCTGCTCATCGATCCGCCGCCCAACGTAAACACCGTGGCCGCGGCCGTGGACTGGAAGACCAATACGCTGGGCGTGGTCGATGCCAACGGCGCGGCGTTCTTCCCCCGCCTGCGCTTGGCCGATGCGCTCAACAACGGTCAGTTGCGCACCTTTGCTCCTTCAGGTGTGGTTGCGGGAGTGTATGCCAACACCGACGCCACACGCGGTGTGTGGAAGGCGCCTGCCGGCATCGGCGCCACCTTGAATGGCGTGCAGAACATGACCTACCAGCTCAGCGACCAGGAGAATGGCGCGCTCAATCCACTGGGGCTTAACTGCTTCCGCACGTTTCCGTTGTATGGCCCCGTGTTGTGGGGCGCGCGCACCCTGGTGGGCGCTGACGCCATGACCAACCAGTGGAAGTATGTGCCCGTGCGGCGCGTTGCGCTCTTCCTTGAAGAGAGCCTCTACCGCGGCACCAAGTGGGTGGTCTTTGAACCCAACGATGAGCCGCTCTGGGCGGCCATCCGGCTCAACGTGGGATCGTTCATGGACTCCCTCTTCAAGAAAGGGTTCTTCCAGGGCATCACAGCTGACCAGGCCTACTTTGTGAAGTGCGACGACGAGACTACCACTCAGGCCGACATTGACCTGGGCATCGTAAACATTCTGGTCGGATTTGCGCCGCTCAAGCCGGCGGAGTTCGTGGTCATTCAAATCGAACAGTTGACCGGGCAGGCGGGGTCGTAATCCGCATGCAGCCGTCGGCGAGCCGCCGCGGCCCTTGCGAATGAGTATCGAAATCGGAGAGACGAGGGAGGAATCATGGCGGAGTTTGTCGTCAACGCGCAACGCTTCGATCCGTATAAGAATTTCAAATTCCGGCTGAAGTGGGACGGGCAGTATGTCGCCGGTCTCAGCAAATGCTCGGCCCTCAAGCGCACCACTGAAGTGGTCAAGCACCGCGAAGGCGGCGATCCCAGCACCAGCCGCAAGTCGCCGGGGCGTAGCGAGTTTGGACCCATCACGCTCGAACGCGGCGTCACTCACGATCTGGCCTTCGAGGCCTGGGCGGCCAAGGTGTGGCAGATTGGCGCGGGGCTTGGCGCGGAGGTTTCTCTGGCCGACTTTCGCAAAGATGTGATCTTGGATTTCTACAACGAAGCCGGGCAACTTGCCATTAGCTACAAGATCTATCGCGCATGGGTTTCTGAATATCAGGCCATGCCGGACTTGGACGCTAACGCCAACGCCGTCGCTATCCAGCACATCATCCTTGAGAACGAGGGATGGGAGCGCGACACCTCGGTGACCGAGCCGACTGAGCCGAGCTTCACGTCGACGCGGGCATAGCAGAAGCTGGCTCAGACTCTCGGCCACCAAACAACCGGCGCAGGCGCGACACTCTGAGGACTTCTCTCCAGTCCCGTGATCTTCGGCAGCGAAAGTGCGCGCCGCAGTCCTTTTGCTTTGCTGGCCCGGTGCCTTGGTGACAAAGCAATTCGAAACGCAATCGGAATGATCGGCGGAAAGAGCAGACCAATGTACGCACTCGATGGTGAGCGAATGTTAACAGCGTGGGAGCGGGGCCGCGAACAGCGGGAGCCCTGGCGCGCGCTCGCCCTGCTGCAGGTAGCTTTGCCGGAGTGGGACATTGGCGCTCTTGCGGCTTTGCCGCTCGTGGAGCGGAATGCGCTGCTGTTGCGGCTGCGCGCCATGACCTTCGGCGGCCGCATCGAGGGCTTCGCTGTTTGTCCGGAGTGTGGTGAGCAATTGCAGTTTGTGGTCAATGTTGCAGACCTTGAGCGGGAGTTACGTGCCCCCTGTGAGGAGTCCTGGCTTGAAGCGGAGACGGAGATGCGCATGCGCCCGGTCAATAGCAGCGACCTGGCCGCATCCATGGCCGCCGACGGCGATGCGCAAGCGCGCGAACTGCTGCTGGAGCGGACGCTGATCTTGCCTCAGCCCGCGAACATTGAATCTCCGCAGCCCCAGCACACACAGCGTTCCGATTGGTTGGCCCGTTTCGAGCGGCTCAATGCCTCGGCAGAAATCCGCTGCTTATTGCCTTGTGCTGCGTGCGGCGCTCGTCCGGTGCTCGACCTGGATATTGCCGGCTTTGTGTGGCGTGAGGTCGCGCTTGCAGCAAGGCGGCTGCTCACTGAAATTCACCGCTTGGCTCGCGCCTATGGATGGAGCCAGCAGGCAATCGCGGCCATGAGCACCCCGCGCCGTGCCGCTTACCTGGAGATGTTAGACGCATGAGCGGAGTACTCGACAGAATGGTGCAACGCACGCGCGGCGAATTGCCCGCGGTTGAGCCATTGGTGGCTCCCCAGTGGACAGTACTCGGAGCGCAGGCGGCTTCGTCTGAAGGTACGTTTGAGCGCGAAGCCCCCGTCCGCATGGATTTGCAGCGCCGTGAAGTCACGCCTTTTTCCAAGCCGGAGGCAACGGCGAAGATTCCCGCATTGAACCAGAATGCGCCCGCTCCCCCCGATGTGTCAGGCCGCAACCCGAGCATCGAGCCTTCACCAAAGGCCTCCGAACCGGCGCACCATGCGCAGATCCGCTCCACTCCTCAGAACCTCAGCACTCCTAAGTCTCCTGCTGTTGCCCAGGCCCCGCAGGACTCTGCACCACCGGAATTGCGCGTTCTTGAAGTGCGCACCGTGAACGCACCAGGCGCAGCGTCGGATGTGCAGCGAAAAGCGGCTGACGAGCCACAACGGGCTCTACCACCGATGGGGCGGAAGCCGGAACACGAAGTAAAGCCGGTGCCGGCGATTGTTCAAGTGCACAACGAGGCCGCGCCGGGGATGGACGCCGCCGGCGAACACACTGAGATTCACATCACCATCGGCAGCGTCGAGCTGCATGCGCCGCGCACTGCCGCCAAGGCGCCTCCATTCCAGCCCCGCGTGACCCTCGATCAGTTTCTGAACCGCAGGTCGGGAGCCGCGTCATGAGCGACTATCTTGCGGTTGGCGGCGTCAGCGCCGTACTGAAATCCCTACTCACCACTGCGCTTGCGGCGGGCGGCCCGTCCACAATTCTTGGTGCGGCGGCTGGCATCACCAACGTGGCGCCCGACCTGGTCTCAACCGGCCCCGATGAGTCCGCGCAGATCAATCTCTTTCTCTATTACGCCAGCATCAATCCCGCCTTGCGCAACCTGGGCTTGCCTTCCATGAGCGCCAACGGCGCGTCCTTGAGCAATCCGCCTCTGGCCATCAATCTGCATTACCTGGTCACTGCGTACGGCAGCAATCCATTCGACGCGGAGATTCTTCTTGGCTGGGCCATGCAGGTCTTTCACTCGACGCCCGTTGTGCCGCGCGAAACCATCGAGCAGGCCCTCGCTGACCTGGTCTCCGTCCACCCCGCTCCGGCCGAGCAGCAGTTGATCTCCGGCAGCACCCTGGCCAGCCAGGCGGAGCACATCCGCATTACGCCGGAGACGCTGACCACCGAAGAGATTTATCGCTTGTGGACCGCCTTCCAGACCAGCTACCGGCCCACCACTTCCTACCAGGTCTCGGTAGTGGTCATTCAGGATACACAGAGTTATGCGTCGAACCTCCCTGTGCAGCGGCGATCGGTGCTGGCCCTGCCGCTCATCAGCCCGCTCATCGCCAGCGTCACACCTGCAATGATCGCCTCGGGCCAGACCCTCACCATCACCGGCAGCAACTTCCTGGGCGACACTGCCGCGGACACTCAAGTCTCTTTCGACATGGGAGCGGGCGTGGCTGCCGCCACGGTACAGGGCTCCTGCGTACGCGCCGTGGTTCCTGCCACGCTCGCTGCGGGTACGCACAATGTACGCGTGCTGCGCAACGTCACCTTTCCCTCCTCCACGCGCGTGCATCCCGGCTTCTCATCGAATCCCGTACCCTTCCAGCTTGTTCCGGTCATCACGCTGCCGGTCACGCCGCCCATCAAGGCAACCCAGGGCAGTCCGCTTACCCTTACCCTCACCCCCGCGGTGGGTGTGATGCAGACAGTGGTGGTTTACATCGGCGACCAAGCTATCCCCATGTCGCCCATGCCGCTTAGCGGCCCGGCAACGTCAACGCAGATCACTGTCACCGTGCCTGCTTCCATTGCCGTAGGCACATATCCGCTGCGCGTTGAAGTAGACGGCGCCCAGAGCCGCCTCACCCTCGACACGACTTCAGGCAGTCCAACCTTTGGCCAATTCCTGCCCCAGGCGGAGGTGAGCGCATGACCCTCGTGCGGGATGCTGCCACCCTCGCATTGTGGGATGAGTTGGAGCGCGTGCTCGCGCAGTTGCAGCGCCGCGTGCAGTTTAATTCCTCTCACGACAGTGTTTCCCCAGGCATTGAGAACGGACATCGGCCGCACGCCGCGCCCTTGACCGACGATCATGACGAGCCGTTTTTGCCCGCTCGCTGGAATCCCATCGAGCGGTTGCGCGAGATATTTTCGCTCAGCAACTTCGAAGTGGACATCCTGCTGCTCTGCGCCGGTGCTGCACTGGATCCGCGCTTTGCCGCGGCCTGTGCCGCTGCCCAGCCGGATGCGCCTTCCGCGTCTGCATCCTGGCCGGCTTTCGGGCTTGCGGTCGCTGTGTTGGACGAGCCCCATTGGAGCGCCATGAGCCGCCTGCGGCCGCTCCGCTACTGGCGCCTCCTTGAAGTTGGGCCGGGTCCGCTGCTTCACACGCCGCTCGAAATCGATGAACGCATTCTGCAATTTCTGCTCGACGTTCCCACCGCGGATGAACGACTCGAATTGCTCATGCACCCGCTCCCCATCGAAGAGGCGCACGGCGAAGATCTGTCCGCCGGATTGCGTCAGACAGCGCAGCGCGGCGCGTTCCATTGGCGTCAGCCCCGCAGTGCGCGCGGCCCGCTGCTGTTAACCGGAGCGCGCGGAAGTGACCGAATCGCGCTCTTCCACGCTTTGTGCCGCGAGGCCGGCGTGCGCGCGTGGGAAATGGAAGCCGCCCATCTGCCCGAATCTCCGGCTGAGCGCGAGCGTCTGGCCCGTGTCTTTACGCGCGAGGCTGTGCTGTGGCCGGTTGCGTTGCTGGTCCGCACCACCCAGCTTGATAACGTGCAGGCCCTTGCGTCCTGGCTCGACCGCGTCGATGCGCCCATCGCGGTCGAGGTCGAGCCGGGTTCGCCTGCCGAGCGGTTGCAAGGAACGCGGCTCGATACGCCCGCCATGAGCGCGGCGGAACGCAAGACAATGTGGGCCGCGCACCTCGGTCCCCTCGCTGCGCAGATGAACGGCGCGCTGGACACTATGGTGGATGTGTTTACGTTGGATGCAACTGAAATCCGCCGTGCCGCCGAAACCGTGCGGGAGGAAATGCTTCTCGAAGGCGGCAACAGAACAGCCGTGGCCCATGCGGCCTGGCGCGTGTGCCGCACCGCTGCACGGCGCTCGCTCGACGATCTCGCAGCGCGCGCTGAGGCCCTTTCGTCGTGGCAGGATCTGGTGCTGCCTGACGGCCAGGTGGAGATTCTGCACCAGATCGTAGCCAACGCGCGCCAATCCTCGCTGGTCTTGCAAGACTGGGGATTTGCGGGCCGCTACACACGCGGCCTCGGGCTCTCCGCACTCTTTGCCGGTCCCAGCGGCACCGGCAAGACCATGGCCGCCGGTATCCTGGCGCGCGAGCTGGATCGGGACCTTTACCAGATCGACCTTGCCACAATGGTCAGCAAATACATCGGCGAGACAGAAAAAAATCTCCGCCGCGTGTTTGACGCCGCCGAGCGCAGTGGCGCCATCCTGCTCTTCGACGAGGCGGATGCTCTGTTCGGAAAGCGCAGCCAGGTACGCGACAGCCACGACCGCTACGCCAACCTTGAGATCAGCTACCTGCTGCAGCGCATGGAGTCCTATCGCGGCATCGCCATCCTTACCACCAATATGCAGGGCTCCCTGGATACCGCCTTCCAGCGCCGCCTGCGTTTTGTTGTGCAGTTTCCATTCCCCGACGCGCCGAGCCGCGAGCGTATCTGGCGCAGTGTCTTTCCTGCCGCCGCGCCTACTCACTCGCTCGACTTTCCTCGTCTCGCGCAGTTGAATGTCACCGGCGGCGTCATTCGCAACATGGCATTGCTGGCCGCATTTCTGGCCGCAGATGAGCATGCCGCAATCGCCATGCGCCATGTACTTACAGCCGCGCGCACTGAATACGCCAAGCTTGAAAAGCCGCTCGGCGCGGCAGAAACGCGAGGCTGGCTGTGAACTCCCGCAAGGTGCACATTCACATCGACCGCATGGTGATTGAAGGCCTTCCACCTCATGCGCAGCAGCGTTTCGTCCGCGCCCTCGAAACCCACTTGACCCAAATGGTCGACGCGCAGGCTCCCCGCGATCTCTTTGCAGCAAGCTCGCGGCGCATCGCATCGCTCGATGCCGGTCGCCTGCGCGCCGGCGCCACTCCCGAGCAGGCGGCCGCACAAGTCACCGCGGCTCTCCACGGCAAACTCGCCGGAAAGGGGATCAACCGCCATGGCTAACGTCTCGCCGTTGCTCCAGAAGGGCGCCATCCTGGTGGTCGATCCCACCACCGGAATTCCACTCAACACCATCAGTTTCGAATACAACCCTGAATCGATCCGTCGCAGCCTGCAACCGCAGAGCGTCGGCGATCAGCCCGACCGCACTGAAGTGCTGCGCCTCAAAGGGCCGGCCATCGAGACCATTCACTGCGACGTCGAAATCGACGCCACCGATCAACTTGCTGCTTCCGATCCCACTGCGATGAGCCTGGGCATCTCGCCGCAGCTTGCGGTTCTCGAGTTGCTGGTCTATCCCTCCAGCTCCATCCTCATCGCCAACGAAGTGCTGTCGCTGGTAGGCACCATTGAGATTCTGCCCATGTCGTCGAATCTCACCATCTTTATCTGGGGCCCCAATCGCGTCACACCCGTGCGCATCACGGGCATCGAGATTGCCGAGGAGGCATTCGATCCCAAGCTGAATCCGATTCGCGCCAAAGTCTCGCTTTCGATGCGCGTATTGAATGTGAACGATGTCGGCTTCCTCACCCCGGCCGGAGCCATGTATATGGCCTATCAAATGAGCAAGGAGTCGCTCGCGCAGCGCGCGTGAGCAGGAGGAACACGATGGACAACGCATTAGCGGCATTGGTGCAGGCAGCCACCGGAACCGGTGCGCCCACCAATCCCAGCAGCCGCTACTACGGCAGCGCTGTGGAACAGATGACGCTGCCCAACGGAACCGTGGTTGCCTACCTGTCGCGGCGCATCATTCCCCAGGCTTCTATCTGGCCGGTTACGCAAAACTACAGTGTCGTGGTTGCAGACCGGCTCGACAATCTTGCCGCACGCTTTGTCGGTGATCCCATTCTCTTCTGGATGATCGCCGACGCCAACGCCGCTTTCAACCCTGACGACCTCACCGCCGAACCGGGCAAGGTGATTCTCATTCCGTTGGTCTCGGGTATTCCCTCCGGAGCGCGCAATGGTTAGTCCGCTCTACCTCACGTTACTGGTGGGCCCCATGGAGCCCCTCCCGGCACCCAAGCCGCTTGCGGATGCGCTGGTCTCTGTCGAGGTGACTGAGAGCGCGACCGGACGCAGCGGCTTCCAGTTGACGTTTACCCTGGCGGACAAAGGCATCCTCGAAACATTCTTTCTTCTTGCAGGCAGTTCGCCGCTGCCGATTCTGCGCGTGGTCCTGCTGGTCACTTTCCCCGGCATTCCCCAGGTGCTCGTCGATGGCGTCGTCCTGCACACCGAAGTCCAGCCCGATGCCATGAGCGGCTCTTCCAAGTTGGTGGTGTCCGGTCAGGACTTGACCGCAATGATGGACCTGATCGACTTCAGCGGCCTTCCCTATCCCGGCATGAGCCCCGATATCCGCGTGTTGACCATCCTCGCTAAGTACGCCATGTTCGGCATTGTCCCCGAAGTAATTCCCGTGCCCGCTCCCGACATACCTATTCCCCTCCTCCAGATCCCCACGCAAAAGAAGACCGACCTCAAATACATTGAGCAGCTCGCTCGCGAGGTTGGCTACGTCTTCTATCTTGTGCCCGGACCGTTGCCGGGCATGAACCAGGCGTACTGGGGTCCGCAGATGCGCCTGGGAGTGCCTCAGACCGCGCTCAATGTAAATCTCGACACGTGGACCAACGTTGAAAGCCTCAACTTCCGCTACGAGCCGCAGACTTCGGTGTTGCCCATTGTGTTCATTCAGGATCCACTGTCGAAGATCAACATTCCCATCCCCATTCCGCCCGTCACGCCGTTCAATCCGCCTCTCGGGTTGGCCGTCCCCATTCCCCAGAAGATCGAACCCATCACCGGGACCGCCAAGCTCAACCCCGCCCAGGCCATCATGCGCGGATTCGCGCGCAGTGTTGAAACCGCCGACGTGGTCACCGGCGAGGGCTCGCTCGACGTCATGCGCTATGGGCAGCCGTTGCGCGCCCGCAGCCTCGTGGGTGTGCGTGGCGCGGGCCTTCCATGGGATGGAATGCACTACGTGGATTCCGCCACTCATCGCATCAAGCCCGGAGAGTACAAGGAAAGTTTTGTGTTGAAACGCAATGCGCTCATTGCGAATACGCCAGTTGTGCCGTCGCTGCCGTTCTAAACGGCGGCGACCCATTGCAAGGAGAAGCGAAAAGTGGAGAAGTATTACGGCAAATATCGCGGCACGGTGGTCATGAACATCGACCCCATGAACATTGGGCGGATCATGGTCCAGGTGCCCGATGTCTCCAATGTGATTCCGTCTACATGGGCCATGCCGTGTTTTCCCTTTGCCGGGATACAGAACGGATTCTTCGCCGTGCCGGCCATTGGCGCAGGTGTGTGGGTGGAGTTCGAACAGGGCGATCCGGACTATCCCATCTGGTCGGGCTGCTTCTTCGGCTCCGCTGCAGAGACGCCCGCCCTGGCCCTCGCCACGCCTCCCGGCCTGCAGGCCATCGTGCTGCAGACCGTTGGCCAGAACACGCTCATGATCAGCGACACGCCCGGCCCCACCGGCGGAATCCTGCTCAAGTCCACCGCCGGTGCCATGATCTCCATCTCCGACACCGGAATCATCATCAGCAACGGCCAGGGCGCAACCATCCTCATGAACGGCCCCAGCGTCATGGTCAACGAAGGCGCATTGGAGGTGGTGTAGCGATGCCCGGTTTCTTGCTTCATCAAGGCGCTGTAGTCATGTGCCTGCATGGCGGCCAGGCCATGCCCATCGCGCCCAATCCGTCGGTCACGCTCATGGGCATGCCCTCTGCCACCCTCACGGTGCCGTGGGTGGTGGCCGGCTGTCCTGGAATTCCGCCCGCAGTTCCTCCGTGTGTCACAGGACAGTGGTTAATGGGAACAATGCGCGTCACTTCATTCGGCCAGCCGCTCGTGGTGCAGTCCGGCATAGCCATTACTGCTCCCGGCGGCGCAACACTCATGCCGGTTTCCATGCAAACGCGCGTAACGGCGATGTGAGGCAGCCATGTCAACCATGAATCTCGCCTTCCCTTACGGATTCGACTCCACGGGCCGCACTGCGCAATCCCCGTCCGTGGCGCAACACGTCGCTGACATGATCGAGCTGATTCTGTTCACCTCGCCCGGCGAGCGCGTCAATCGCCCCACCTTCGGCAGCGGCACCGCGCAACTGGTCTTCGCGCCCAACAGCGACGTGCTCGCCGCGGCGCAGCAGCAGGCCATTCAATCCGGCCTGCAACAGTGGCTCTCCGATCTCATTCGCGTGCAGTCGGTCACCGTCGTCACCCAGGACTCCACGCTGCTCGTCACCGTCGTCTACATCCTGGTCTCCAACCAGCAACAGCAGTCGCAGCAGTTTGTCTATGGAGGGCCAACCCAATGATCGCCTTCTGCAGTGACAAGCGCCGCCGCGACCTGGTGCTGCAAACCCAGGGCCTCAACGGCATTGATTATCTTGAGGTGCTGGGCAATCCCGGCTGCGGCACTCAACTTGCGCTCACCTTCCTTAAAGACGCGCGTTCCCTCGCGCTCACGCCGGCCAATGTCGTTCTCACCGGCGACACCGTGCTTACCGTTGCAAGCATCCAGCCGCCCACCGCCGCCGATCCCCTCACAATCACCGTCGTGCTCGATCAAACCGGCGACTTCTCGCCCTATACGCTTACCCTCGTGGCCGGCACGGCGAACTCCGATCCGCCGCCCACTATCGACTCGCAACTCGCCAGCGTCAGTTTTTCCTTCAAGGCCGGTTGCCCTTCACCCGCCGATTGCCAGACCGTTTCCTGCTGTCCGGCTGCGCCCACTCCCGCGCCCGACATCAACTACCTGGCCCGCGATTACGATGGCTTCCGCCAGGTCATGCTCGACCGCATGGCCGCCCTGGTTCCGTCCTGGACTGAGACCCATGTCGCCGATCCCGGCATCACCATGGTGGAAGCGCTGGCCTACGCCGCCGATCGCGTCAGCTACCTGCAGGATGCGGTCAACACCGAGGCTTACATCGGCACCGCGCGCAGCCGTATCTCCCTGCGCCGCCACGCCCGCCTGGTCGACTACTCCGTGCAGGAGGGCGCCAACGCCCGCGCGTGGGTCTGCCTCAACGCTTCCCAGGATGACATTACAGTCCCTGCGGGAACCCTGATTTATCCGCTCGTTTCCGGCCTCAGCCCATCCGTCGATCCTGATAGCTACGCCGCCGATACACTGCGCGCCAGTCCCGGTCCCGTCTTCGCCAGCCTTGCCGACCTCACCATCTTTGTTGAGCAGAATCAGATGGACTTCTACACCTGGGGCGATGGCCAGTGCTGCCTTCCCATCGGCACCACTGCAGCCACTCTTGACGGCGTCTTTCCCAGCCTTCAGGCAGGCGACGTGCTCATCTTTGAAGAAGTCATTGGACCGCTCACGGGAGATCATGCCGACGCCGACCCCACTCATCGCTGGGCCGTGCGCCTCACCAGCGCGACCACTGTGGACCAGAGCGGCAATCCCCTGCAGGACCCGGTCAACGGCGCACCCCTTACCAGCATCGCGTGGCAAAGCGCCGATGCGTTGCCCTTCCCGCTCTGCCTATCCTCGGTCACCGACTCCGCGCACGAATCGCTGCCGCTGTCCGGTGTCTCGGTCGCGCACGGCAATGTGCTCGCCGCCGACCACGGCCAGTGGACTGTCGGCGAATCCCTCGGCGTCGTTCCTCCTCCGCCGCCTTCGCCGGTCGCTGGAATGGGCTGCAACTGCTCTGCCGCGCCCGGTGCGCTCACACCGCGTCCTTATTTCCGGCCAACGCTGACCAACCTACCCCTCACCTTTGCCGTTCCCTTCGACGCCACCGCGCCTGCTTCAACATTCCTCGCTCCCGATGTCTCCACTGCGGCGCCGCAGGTCACTCTCTTCAGCGATGACGGCACAACCTGGACACCCATCGAAGACCTGCTTGAAGAGGACAGCGAGTTCACTGGCTTTGTCCCTGAAATCGAATACGACAACACGGCCCACCTGCGCTTCGGCGACGGCACGTACGGCGCCGCGCCCGCCATGAACCTAGCCTTCACCGCCACCTATCGCACCGGCAACGGCGCCGCCGGCAATGTCGGCCGCGAAGCTCTCGCCCACGTCCTCTTCTCCGGCCCCGGCATCAGTGGAGTGCGCAACCCGCTGGCCGCCGCCGGTGGCACGGACCCTGAGACCATGGAGCACATTCGTCAGGTCGCGCCGTTCAGTTTTCAGAGCCAGTTGCGCTGCGTCACCGCCGCCGACTACGGCACCATGGCCGAAACCCTCTCAGGCGTCGCCGAAGCCAGGGGCACCATGCGCTGGACCGGCTCCTGGTACACCGCCTTCGTCTCCGTCGAGCCCTCTGCAACTCTCGACACCAATCTCACCGCCTCCTTGAAGCAATCTGTAACCGCCAGCCTGAACAAGATGCGCATGATGGGTGTCGATCTGGTGGTCGAACCCGCCATCCTGGTGGGTCTCCGCATCGGTTTGGAAATCTGTGTTGCGCCCAGCTACTTCCAGGGCGATGTGTACTCCGCAGTGTGGCAGGTGCTGGTCGCGGGCGATCCATGCACCGGTGTCCTTGGCCTGCTCAATCCCGCCAACTTCCAGTTCGGAGAAACGGTCTACGCCAGCCCCATCGTTGCTGCGGCGCGGGCCGTCACTGGTGTGGTCGCCGTCAGTCTCACCACGTTCGAGCGCATGGATTCACCCACCCCGCCGGGAGCCGCGATCCCCACCCAGCTCACCATGGGGTCGCTTGAAATTCCCCGCTTCGACAACGATCCGAACCATGCCGATCGCGGCCTGCTGGTACTCACCATGGACGGTGGCAAATGAGCTGCACTTGCCAAAGCACGGGACCTCAACTCTGCGGCTGCTGCGCCGGAGTCACGCAGTCCACGCCTGCCGTCATCGCCAACCGCCCCGGCCTGCCTGCCATTCAATATCGCGTGGGCGTCTACTCCAGCTTCCTTCAAACCATGCTCGCCGCGCTCTCCTCGTCGAGCGTTCCCGCGCTGGCCGGCCTGCGCACCCGCTCCACAACCGACCTCTCCATCGCCCTCGTTGATTCCTGGTCCCTTGCCCTCGACATCCTCACCTTCTACACCGAGCGCCTGGCCAATGAAGCCTACCTCGGCACTGCCGTCGAAGGCCGCAGTGTCTTCGAACTGGCCCGCCTGGTCGGCTACAAGCCCTCTCCTGGCGTCAGCGCATCTACTGTGCTGGCCTTCACTCTGGCCTCCGCACCCGGTTCGCCGTCCATCGTGCCAATTCCTGCCGGAACCCGCGTGCAGAGCATCCCCGGTCCCGGCCAGTCCCCGCAGGTCTTCGAAACTTCGGCCGATATCACCGCCACCATCCCAGCCAACGCCATTCCCGCGTCCACGTCGCAGCCCTGGCAACTGCTCGGCTCCGACACCTCCACCTGGATTACAGGAACCGCCAACAACATCCAGGTGGGCAATGCGCTCCTGTTCGTCAACGCCCCCGGTGGAACCCCTTCAACGACAGGTCCCGGCGCGCTGGTCTTTGTCACGGCGGTCACCATCGACCCGGTCGGCGGCAACACGCTGGTCGCGTGGGACCAGCCACTCCCCACCGGCATTTCCGGCTCCCAGGTCTGTGTCTATATCTTCCGCACCAAGGCCGCTTTATTCGGCGCCAATGCGCCCTGGCCCGGAATGTTTCCGGAGAAAACACTTCCCAACATCCCGGGCGCTCCGTCCTCGCCTTCCGACGATTGGAACTGGCAATACGCCGGCGGCCAGACCATCAATTTGGACAACGCCTATGCCGGCCTGAATCCGCCATCCACCTCCAATCCCACGCCCGCCCAATTGCAATGGCTCGTCCTCACCTATGCTGGCATCACTGCGCTCTGCCAGATCTCCGCAGCCACTGAGTCCAATCCAGCCCTTTACGCGCTCTCCGCCAAAACCAGCCAACTGCAGATGAGTTCAGCCATCTTCCTGCCTGCTGAAACGCTCGCCACCATCGACGAAATCCTCCAGGCCTATGTCGATGCCACGCGACTCATCACCGTCTTCACCCAAAGCCAGTTGCTCACCGGGGCCAGTCTGCCCCTCACCAGCTGGCCGCAAGGCACAACCTATCCCCTGGCTCCGGGAATGCTCGTTCCCGTCTCCGGCACAGCGCTTGTGCTGCAGGGATTGCAGGCCCTCGCCGATAACGCGCCCGTCGCCGTCAGCGGCAGACGTGTACGCATCGTCGCCACCTCGGCGCTGGCTTCGCCCACTGGCGGATTCACTCCCGCCGGCGCCACGGGCCTGCTTGCCGTCAGCGCCAATCAGCCCTTTCTCGTCGATACGTTTCCGCCCGCCACCGACACCGCCACCAGCAACCTGCTGTGGAGCGTGTTGACTGTGACCGGCCAGCCCGGAACTCTCTCTGTGCCCGCTGGTTCATTCACATTGCAGCCTTCCGCCTCCTCGGATCCCGTGGCAGGCGAGGCCGCCGTCATCTCCAACGTGGCCGTCCAAAACGCGCAGGGAGCCACCACCGCCCTCACCTTCAACGCCGCGCTCACCCGCATCTATGACGCACCCACCGTTACCGTGAACGCCAATGCCGTTGAGGCTACGCATGGCGAGACGACCAAAGAAATTCTCGGCTCCGGCAACGCCTCCAATCCCGCGCTCGAATTCCAGCTCAAGCAGTCTCCGCTCACCTACGTTTCCGCATCCACTGCCACTGGTATTCAATCCACATTGCAGGTGCGGGTCAACAACCTGCTGTGGACTGAGGTTGCCAACTTCCTCAACTCCGCGCCTGCTGACCGCGCCTACGTCACCATCCCCAACTCTGCTGCCGGTCCCACGGTGCAGTTCGGCAACGGCGCCAACGGCGCGCTCACGCCCACCGGCCAATCCAATATTCAAGCCCAATATCGCAAGGGCATCGGTCTCGCCGGCATGGTCGCGCCCGGTCAATTGACCCAGCCCCTGGACCGCCCCCAGGGCCTGCAGTCGATCACCAATCCCAGTGCCGCCACCGGTGGTGCCGACCCCGCATCCCCCGCCGATGCGCGCCTCTCCGCTCCGCTCCCCACCCTCACCCTCGATCGCGTGGTCTCGCTTGAGGACTACCAGAACTTCGCCCTCAACTTTGGCGGCATCGCGCTCGCCCTCGCCACCTGGACATGGTTCGGCACCACGCGCGGCATCTTCCTCACCGTGGCCGGCGAGGGCGGCTCAACTCTCAACAGCGACGACAACGTGGTGCAGAATTTGGTCCTCTCGCTGCAGACCTACGGCTTGCCCTATATGCCTGTTCAAGTCGTCTCTTACGAGCCAGTGCTTTTTGAAATTGGCATGCAGGTCAAAGTCGATTCACCCACCTACGATCCCACGCTGGTCGTTGCGCAGGTGTGGCAGAGCCTCTCCGCCGCCTTCGCCTTCGGCCAGATGCAGCCCGGCCAGGGTGTCGCCGCCAGTTACGCTGTTCAACTCGCGCAGCAGGTTCCCGGCGTCATCGCGGTCAATCTCACCGCCCTCAATCGCAGCGGCGATCCGGCGGCCGTGCAGAACATCCTCTGTGCCTCCGGGCCGCAGCCCACGCTGTCACCGCCCGCCGGGGCAGAAGTCCTGCTGCTCGATCCTGCCTCCCAAGGCAACGTAGGAGTGTGGCCATGAGCACGACACCTACTCCCGGACCCATCTATTCGCTGTTGCCGGCGGTCTTCCGCACCCGCGACGCCTTGCAGGGCAGCCAGCTTGAAGCATTCTTCTCGGTCCTGGAGAGCCAGGCCGCCATCGTTCGCCAGAACGTGTGGCAGCTCTACGACGATCAGTTCATTGAGACCTGCGCGCCCTGGGCCATTCCCTACATCGGCGAGTTGATCGGCTTCGATCCCGTCTACACCGTCGCCCTCAGCGGCCCCGACAGCCGCGCCGAGGTGGCCAACACCATCGGCTACCGCCGCCGCAAGGGAACGCTCCTGGCCATGGAGCAGTTGACCCACGACGTCTCCGGCCGCACCACCATTGTGGTTGAGGAGTTCAAGCGCCTCATTACCAACCTCAGCCTGCGCGATGTCCGGCCCCATCATGCGGATAACGCCAATCTGCGCCGCGGCCGCGATTGGGAAGACCAGCAGGGCCCCTTCACGCGCCTCAACCGGACCATCGATGTACGCCGCATCGCTCCCCGCAATCGTGTAGCGCCCGCCGGACCTGACCCCACCCCGCTCGAAATCACCTTGCACGGCCCCGGCCGCTTCAACATTCCCGACATCGCGGTGTGGATGTGGCGCTGGCAAAGCTGGCAGGTCGTTCATGCTCCGGCTTTCGATCTCGGCGCGGGCGGCTACTTCTTCAGCTCCCTTGGCGGCCCTATTCCTCTCTTCCAGCAGCCGCCGCCCGCGCCGCTGCCTTTCACACGGTTGATAAATCAGGGCGACGCCCCGCAGCCCATCACGCGCCGTGCCTTTGAAATTCGTACCGCCGATTTCTATCCCGCGAGCGTTGAGTTGATCGCCGACGGCGCCCCGGTAAATCTCGACCAGATCGTCTCCGCCAACCTTACTGAGACCAATGGCAGTGTCTGCCGCGTGCCCTCGGGCAAGATCGCCATCGACCCCGAATTGGGCCGCATTCAATTCGCCAACGACGTGCCCCCGCCCAACGATCTGCGCGTGACCTACAGCTACGGAGCGGCCGCCCCCATCGGCGGTGGTCCCTACAACCGCGTCGCCAACCTCACTCCGCCCGCTGCCACTGCATCTTCCTTCCAGGTCGGCACTGCTGCGTATCCCACTCTCCGCGACGCAGTGCAGGCGTGGAACGCCCTTCCCCTAGGGTCTGCGGGAGTCATCGTACTGCCCAACTTCGAGTCGTACGAGATCGATCTCACCGGTCCCAACGCGATTCAACTCTCATCGCAATGCCAACTGCTCATCGCCGCCGCGGACGTCACGCAGCAGGGCGCGCCTCCTGAGTGGAACCGGTCCTGCGTCACTCTGCGCGGAGACATCGAGGTGGTCGGCCTGCCCCTGCCCATGCTGGCTGATGGCTTGGCCGCGCTCGTGGGCCAGGTGCAGTTCAGCGGTCTTCATCTTGCCGGCGAAATTCGCGTGCTCGGCGATTCACCGTGTGTGCAGATCGCTGACTGCACGCTCACTCCTGGCCGTTCGCTCACCTGCCAGGGCGACGCCGCATCTCCCGGCGAGCCCAGTCTCAGCGGCGCAGCGATTGGCGCCAGCGTGTGCCTGTCCCGCGTCATCAGCGGGCCCATCGCGCTGCCCGCAAGTTGCTCCGTGCGCATTCTCGACAGCATCGTGGATGCCGGTTCGCCATTCTGCCCGGCCATTGCGGGCGCAGACCTGGCTTCACCCGGCGCCTCGCTTCACATTGAAGACTCCACCGTGATCGGCCGTGTTTGGACCCAGGCCATATCCTTGGCGTCGAACACCATCTTCTGGGCCAAACTCGGCCGTCGCGATCCATGGCAGGCCCCCGTCTGGGCCGGCCGCCGCCAAACCGGATGCGTGCGCTTTTGCTGGCTGCCGTTCAACTCCCTTGTCCCGCGGCGTTACGAGTGCCTGCCGCCAGACGCGGCCAGCCAGCCCGCGCTCCTGCCCCAGTTCATCACCCTGCGCTTCGGTGAGCCGGGCTACTGCATGCTCTCCGGCGATGTCCCGCTCGCCATTTGGAAGGGCGCGGACAACGGCTCTCAGATAGGTGTCTACCAGCAGATTCAGGAAACTGAGGCGGTCACCAACATACAAATCCGTTCGGCGGAGTATCTACCTGCCAACCTTGAGCGCGGGGTGTTTCTCATCCCCTCGCGCCCCTTGCTGCAGGCATTCCCTGAGACCAGGGCCTACGGGTACGGACTTCAGAAGCGGCGTTGCACGGGTGAAGTTGAATCCGTGCAGGATTCGCCCATCGGCATCGGGATCGGATTGCTGTAGGAGTGCACGCACATGGAATTTAAAACTCTCCATCTGCACCCACGGTAGCGGCAACGCGGTATCAACCCCATCGATAGGCAGGACGAAATATGAGAGGCGATTTCAGCAGAATTCGATTCAACCCCGCAAAGCATTACACCGCGGTGCTCGAGCAACAGGGCCGCGTCGCGTTGGATGCCGACGGCAACGAGCGCACCGCCATCGACGCTTATCTTCGCGACACCACCAACGTCGACGTGATCGGCCCCTACGGCGGCCCCATGGGCGATTGCGGGTTCGCCATCGATGTCATTGACGGCGAGATTCTCATCCTTCCCGGCCGTTATTACGTCGACGGACTGCTGCTGGAAGCCTTCGCACTGCAGCACTACGATCTGCAGCCTTATCTCATTAACCCCACCTACACCGCGCAACAACTCCTTGAAGCGGTGATCGAGGGCCAGGGACAGGACAGCGCGCAGTTGGTTCTGCAGGTGTGGCAGCGCCTCGTCACCCAGCTCGACGACGATTGTCTCCGCGAGCCCGCACTCGGTCAGGCTGACACCACCGCCCGCCTCCAGACCGTCTGGCGCGTCATCGGAACCGTCCCTCAATCGGCCCCTTCGCAACCCGTTAACCCTCAGCCCGTACCCTCGGCGCCGACCAACATCAATATCAACCCGATCTCCATCGGCCTCAGGCAGCCCGTCCTCGGCCTCAAACAGGCCGCGATCGGTGCCAGGTCGTCCAAGATAGACATTAGCGCGCCCGGAATAAACATCAACCCCAATCTGCCCGGCTCCGGCTCCAATCTGCCTGGATCAACCACCAACCCCGTTGTTGCTGGAAGCACAAGCGGCTACGCCGATCCCGTCACCCAGCTTTCCTCCTGCTGCCAGGGCCTTTACAGCCAGCAACCCCCCGCGCGCACCGGCGCCATGGGAGCCGACACTGGCGAGGGCAACAACCAGTGCGGCTGCCAACCCATTCCCTCCGCCGGATACCAGGGCCTCGAGAATCAGCTCTACCGCGTTGAGATCCATACCGGCGGCACACTTGATACAGCCACCTTCAAGTGGTCGCGCGAGAACGGCTCGATCGTCGCCGCCATCATCGCCATCAGTGACAGCGTGGTCACCGTCAACACTCTTGGACCCGACGCCAACCTCGGCTTCCAGGCTGGCCAGTGGGTCGAACTCAGTGACGACACCTTCCTCTTCGGCGATACCCCCAACCAGCCTGGCGATCTCTACCAGATCGCTTCCCTTGGCCCCGGTCCGCTCCAGGTAACCCTGGCCACATCGGTCGCCGGCATCCACCTTGACCGCCACCCGCGCGTGCGCCGCTGGGACCAGACCGGCTCCGGTGCCACAGGGCAGGGCATTGCGCTCTCGTCCACCGCCATCCCCCTCGAAAACGGCATCGAAGTCACCTTCAGCAAAGGCGCTTATCAGTCCGGCGACTACTGGACCATCCCCGCGCGCACCGCCGACGGTGCCATCGACTGGCCCCCCTGCGGCAGCGACGGCCAATTCTTCCAGCCCGCCAAATTCACCCCCATCTATACGGTGCCGCTGGCCTGCATTCACCTCCGCTCCGCCAACTTCGCCGTCAACGAAGAAGCGTTCAACCCCAACAGCCGCTTCGTGGTCGACGATTGCCGCCTCCAGTTCCCGCCTCTCACCGCGCTGGCTCAGGAACAAACCTCGCCGGCCCTCCACGTCCAAAGCGTCACTTGGACCAACGACGACGTCATGACCGTCGATGCTCTCATTAAGAACGGCCTCTCTGTCACCTTCGACCAGGCCCCATCCTGCCCCTGGGGCGGCGGCAACTTCCGCGTCACTTTAGAGGTGCCGCTGCAAGCCGACCCGCTGGTCGGATTTGGGGGCAAGCTTCCCGGCTTTCCCGCTCCCGGCAATTACCCTCCCGGCACCGATGTCTTCTCGCGCACCGAGTTGGTGCTCGATCCGCCTCTGGGCATCACCGTCTCCGGCGCCCAGGTTAACTGGATTACCCCCGCGGCCACCCAGGGCGTAGCCATGTACGAGGCCTACTACCTCTACATCGGGCTCAATAGTGCGCTTAAGTCCACCAGCCCCATCGGCTTTGGGCGCATGCGCGTTCGTCTCCTCGGCGGTGCAGTGTACGCCGATGGCGCGGCTGGCAGCATCTACCTTGACGGCTTGAGCTTTGGAGAGACCGGCTCCCGCACCGTCGATGGAAGTCCCTGCGTCAATCTCGCCACGCCCAGCGGCAGCTCCCTCAAGGCCAGCGACTACGAAAGCTGGTTCTATCTCGCGCCTTCCGTCCTCATCGCCGGGGTCGCCATTCAATTGCTTAACGGCACAGCCGTGGTAGGCACAAATGCCGTCACTGTAACGGTGAACTCCCAGGGAACCATGACCGGCCTCCAGGTCACCAGCGTGCCATCCGCTGCCGCCACCCCGGTCACTGCCGTGCAGGCCGTCATCACCATGTCCTATCCGCCCGTTACCCCGACCAATGTATCCCTCACCCTCACGGGAACAGGCGTGGGAACCGTGGTCACCATTCAGGCCACGGCCACGGTCAGCGCCGGACAACTCTCTGTCAACGTCCCCATCAACATTCTGGCTAGCCCCGGCGTCACGCCTGGGGCCGGTGGCCTCACCGATACGGTCACGCTCGCTGCGTCCGTTGCCGGCCTGTTTTCAACCGTTCCATTTGCCGGCACAGCGCCCACCCTGGCCATCACCGGGGGCCTGGTGCCGCCGCCCGTCATTCCCTAGGTCGGAGGTTTCGCATGCGAGCTGTATGGTCGTTCTGGAGTCAGCCCTACAAGGCGCAAGCCGGCCGCACCTGGCGCGAGCCGCGGCACCACCTGCTCGCCTGGGGACTGTCGCTCAAGTTGGCAAGTCGGCATTTTGATCAGACCATGCTGGTCACTGACTCCCCCGGCAAAGCCCTCCTCGTCGATCGTCTCGGACTCGAGTTCGATCGCGTCTCCACCGAACTCGACAGCCTGCGCAATGTCGATCCCGGCTGGTGGGCCCTCGGCAAGCTCGTCGCCTACAGCCTTCAGGATCGGCCTTTCGTTCATCTCGATACCGACGTATTCCTCTGGAAGCCGCTGCCCCCGTCGCTCCTCTCGGCCCCGGTCTTTGCGCAGTGCCCTGAGCGTCATTCCCTCGACGGTGGCTGGTGCCAGCCGAGCCACATTCAGCGCGTGTTTGAGCGCTACTCGCTCAGCGTCCCTGTGGAGTGGGAGTGGGCTACCTCGCGCGACAGCAACTGCTTTCGCGAAGAGAACTGCGGCATTCTGGGCGGAAACCGTGTCGATTTCATTCGCTATTACGCGCAGACCGCCATCCGCATGGTGACAGACCCGATCCACGCTGCGCCGTGGCAGGAATTGCCCCACAAGGATGCGCTCAACATGCTCATCGAGCAGTTCTGGCTAGCGGCCTGTCTCGACTACCACCGCTTCCATCCCCAGTCTCCATTTCGCGGCATCAACATCCGCTACATGTTTCCCAGTTTCGAGCAGGCCTTCAATCCCCAAGTTGCCGCGCAGGCCGGATTCACCCATCTGCTGGGCGACACCAAGGCCCATCCTGCTGTGTCGGAGCGCCTTGAGCGCCGCATCGCCGAGCTCGACCCATCCTTCCATCGTCATTGCCGGCGCGTCGCCGCCTACGCTACCGAAATGGGAGTCTGACATGACCAGCCACTCTGCCCTCTCTTCTCTCCGCGCCGCAACCGTGCTCGCTCTCTCGCCATCTGCGCCCATCTCCGCACGTCCGCAGCGGCTTTCCCGCGCGCTCCCCGCTCAACCCTCCGCAATTCCCGTTCGCGCCAATGAGCAGTTCGCATCCGAGGGTTCCTTGTCTCCGCTCCCTCTGCAGCGCAAGCTGGCCATCGGCTCATCCAACGATCCTCTCGAAGCCGAAGCCGAGACCGTCGCCGCTCGTGTAGTCGGTGTCGCTCCGGCAGCGGGGCCGTCGGTCAACTCCGCCCCTCCAGCGCTTCGCCGCCACCCCACCGGTGCGGTCCGGCCAGTCGAGGCGCCGCCCATCGTGCATCAGGCGCTTTGCACCGCTGGCCGCCCCCTTGACGCGCACACCCGCGCCTTCATGGAGCCGCGCATCGGCCACGACCTCAGCGCCGTCCGCATCCATACCGGGCCGCGTGCCGAGGAATCTGCGCAAGCCGTGCATGCCTTGGCCTACACCGTCGGCCAGGACACGGTCTTCGCCGCCGGGCAATACAATCCCCAATCCGCCGCGGGCCGCAGTTTGCTTGCCCACGAGCTGAGCCACACCGTGCAGCAGGCCGGCGGCAGCGCCCACTCACACCTTTCCAGCGCCGCTCCCGCGCTCTACCGTCAATCCAAGCCAGACACTCCGCCGCAACAAACCGCTCCCCAGGACACGTCCAACCAGAAGCCCAAATCCGACCAGGTCACCATCAACATTTCCTGGGATGACTTGTTGAATCGCAAGCTCACCCCGCTCTCGTTGCTTGAGCCTCGGCAGCACCAGCCCCAGCTGCCTTCGCCCGGAACCCTCACCCTCGGAGGTGCCACGGCGCCCGTGGCGCAGAATCCATACTCTCCGCCTTTTGGCTTTTCCCCCCCGCTCAACCAGCCCGCACCTTCTTTGTTCCAGCCCGGGCCCTATCTAACTCCGCCCGGTGCATCTCCTGTCATCCCGTCGAATCCGCCCGGCCAGTCCCCGCTTGCTCCTCTTCCCAGTCAACAGTCAGGTTCGACCGCGGGTGGTTCATCCTCTGCGCCATCGCGCCTCTCCCTCAAGGACATCGGCACCTTGAGTCTCGGCCTCCGTCTCGGCTTTCCTGAAATGGAGGAAGATGACAAGCCCGGCGCACCACCCTCCGCGCTCAAGGAGTCGCTGCAAAAAGGTGAGATTCTCAACTACATGATCACCGGCCAGCTACCCTCCGCCTATCAGTTGGATAAGGGCAAACTCGCCGGCGCCATCTGGGGAATCTTCTCCACCTATATCGCTCCCGACGTGGCGCGCAAAATTGCCAGCGGAATGTCCAGCAAGCACACCAGCAAGGGAATCTCGTATGAGCTTGACGCCGTCCTGCTCACCGACTTCAGCGGTGGCGGAGTTTCTCTCACGCTCAAATACTGACACTGCATGTCTCGTGCGGAGATTAGTTCATGGCAACAGCGATAGCCGCCGGCGCCTCAACCCGCACTGCGAAGACAGGCGCTCCCGCCGCGCGCCGTGCCGTCCCCGCTCCCTCCTCGGTGCCGCCTTCTCCGCAGAGCCATCCCAGAAGCTCCGCACTTCCCGCCGATCCGGCCTCCATCCCCGTCCACTCGCCTGCCGCAGCGCCTCCGCCTTCGACGCCGCCCATCGTGCGCCAGGTGCTTCATTCCCCCGGCCATCCCCTCGATGCCGCCAGCCGCCAATTCATTGAGCCGCGCCTGCGTCACGATTTTTCCGCCGTGCAGGTTCACAGCGACGCCCCGGCCGCCGCATCCGCGCGTTCCATCGGTGCTCTGGCCTATACCATCGGCTCCCACATCGTATTCGGCCAGGACCTCTACCGCCCCGCCACGCCCCAAGGCCGCATGTTGCTGGCCCACGAGCTCGCCCATGTCGTGCAACAAAGCCGCGGGAGCGCCGCCGCCGGCGATTCCCTCAGCATTCTCGAAGCGGCCGCGGACCGAGCCGCCGTAGCCTTGTTGCGCCCCCATGCCGGTGCTGTCACAGTCGATGGCGCCACCGGTCCCCGTCTCCTCTGCCAGAACAAGCCGCCGGATGTTGCAGTCACCGGAACCGTCTCGGCCATGACTCCCGAGGACATGTACAACAAGCTGATCGCCATGCGCGGCTTCGATGAAGCCATCCCCGTCGGCAGTCTCGGCGATGTCAAGAAGCAGTTGACTGAAATGGAGGCCCAGCTTAAAACCAGCCCGTCGCCCGACCTGCAACGGAGATACAACAAGCTCCTTTCCCAATACAACATCTCCACCTTCGAAGGCGGTGGCGGTCCGGCCGGGCAAGGCTACAACACCTACGCCATCGTGCAGGTCGTCGGTCCCGACGGCAAAATCATTGCGGTCGCCGACGGCAAATATACCGGCGGCCTCCACGCCGAGCAGATCGCATTGCAAAAAATCGATGCCCAGCTCGGTGGCCAGACCATTCCCGGTTCACGCATTGACGTGGTCAGTGACAAAGTGGTGTGTCCCGGAGAATGTGTCCCAGCCTTCAAGGCCTTCGCCGAAAAATACAACGTCGGCAAAGTCGACGCCCACGTCTTCCGCCGCCAAAGAGTCGTCGGGACGGGCTTGGCTAGCGAGAAAACCACTGCGCGCACTGCCACGAAAGCGTCGTCCGAAGGTCTCACCTCTACGAGGCAATCAGAGACCATCGTGTCGCGCCCGTCCGCCAGCGGTACCACACCGCCTGCAACCACCACCGGAGGTGGCTCCTCTGGCTCTGCCCGCGCGATAAACAATCCAGGCGCAAACGCCGCCGAGGGCGAAGGCGCACCTCGTGTCCGCGTTGCGACCGGAACAGGCGCCGAAGGCGAAACCGCACCCCGCGTCCGGGTCGCCACCGGCACAGCCGCTGAAGGGGAAGACACGCCCCGCGTTCGCGTGGCCACCGGTGAAAACGCTGAAAGCGAAGGCAAACCGCGCGTGCGCGTCGCCACGGATGAGAATGAAGAAGCAACGCCGTCCGGCCTGGGCTCGATCCACGAAGGCGAGGCCGGCGAGTCGTTCATGGGCGGCGCTGCCAAATCAGCCTTGAAGAGTGCCGCGGTCTCCATCGGTACCGGCGTTGCCATGAGCATCCTCCAGGACTGGTTCAAGCAGAAAGTCCTCGACGACCTCGCCGCGCTGCCCCAGCCGCGTCCCGACAAGCGCACCGCCCGCGCCTATTTGAGCGATCCAAAAACCAAAGACGGTATCCGCGCCCTCGACGTCCTCGCCCAGAACCTCGGTCCTTTCTCCACCGATCTCGAAGCTGAACAGGCCAAAATCTCCGGCGCCCGTTTCACGCAGTTGATCGCCACGGCCGTCATGCCCGAGAAGACCACCGACGACTACGAAAAGAAACTCCATCGCCTCGACGAGCTTCAAAACGACCTCGACGCATGGGAGCAGGAGCTGTTGACCATCGACTCCAATCTCGATGCGCTCCTCGAACTCGAGGGTCAGCTCAAGCAAACTGCACAGGCCGCGCAGGATCTCAAAAAAATGCTAAGCCTGATCGGGGTCGCCGATGAGCTGCTCAAGATGGGATTCTCCTACGAGGAGTACATCGATCTGTTGTCCGTGCTCGACAATCTCTCCAGTCAGGTTGCAACAGCCATGGCCAACGCGCACAAGGCCAAGGAGGCAGTGCGCAAGGCGCTCAATCAAACCGCCGATTTCGATCACCAGGTCAACCAACTTTGGTGGAAGGAATTCGGTGGCCAGGTCAATCGCCTCGTTAAAGACGCCGACCAGGCTCGCCGCCAGGCGCAGCAGCGCAGCATGCAAAGAACCAAGATCAAGTACGGTTCTCTCGAGGGCCTTGAGCCGCTCCACCTCTGGAACGCCGACCAGCAGGGCATGTGGTACTACTACAAGAATCGCGAAAGCGAGATCATCTTTCAGCTCAACGAAGTCACCAAGGGTGCCGCAAACAGTCAGGATGCCTTCAACCGCAAAGTCGCTCTCGAGGCCGAGCTTGGTCGCGTCCGCCAGAAGATGCTCGAGATGCGCAGCGGCGCCGGCTCCGCAGCTCCCTAGCCCATACCGACATTTAGAGCATTTTCGATTCGAGTGTTAACAGAAATTTGGATGCCCCGTCCTTCCGCGCACTTTGCCGAAGGGTGGGAGGCCAACTCCGCCCCCGCCTCGTGCAAGACTCTGCTTGCCATACTCCCCTCTGGCTGGCGATACTGCTTGTAGCCCCTTTTACTTGGGCCTTACCCCTTTTCCCAAGCGAGAAAACCATTGGCACGCAAGCTTTACACCGCACGTCTGGCACGAAAAGAGTGCATCTCCGAACCGGCGCAGTGTTTTCACTTCGAGTTCGTCATCGACGAGCTGGAGCACTTCCCCTACAGCCCCGGCCAGTTCGTCTCCGCCGTGGCCGAAGATCCCCATGGCAAGCAGCAGACCCGCGCCTACTCCATCGCCTCTGCAGCCGGCGGCAACGGTTTCGACGTGTGTGTCAACCGCGTCGAGGGCGGCTTCTTCTCCAATCACCTGGCCGATCTGCCCGACCTGCCCATCGGTGGAACCATCCAGATTCACGGGCCGCATGGCTACTTCACCCTTCGCGAGCCCGTCACTGACTCCATCCTCATCGCTACCGGCACCGGCATCGCTCCCATGCGTGCCTTTGCCCAGTGGCTTTTCCCCGCGGATGGCCCCGACCGCAGCAACGGCAAAGACATCTGGCTGGTCTACGGCACCCGCTACGAAAGCGACATCTATTACCGCCAGGAGTTTGAGGCGCTTGCCGCGCGCCATCCCAACTTCCACTATCTGGCCACTCTCAGCCGTGCCCCGGAAACCTGGCCCGGCCTGCGCGGCTACGTGCAGGAGTACGTGGCCAAAATCGTCGCAGAGCGCGCCGCGCGCCTCGGCCAGCCGCTTCCCTTAACGCCGCCCGACGTCTCCATACCCGCCGCCCAGTTGAGCTTCGACATCCACGCCTATATCTGCGGCCTCAACAATATGGTCTCCGCCGTGCGCGAGTGCCTGACCGCTTTCGGCTGGCACAAGAAGCAGATCGTCTTCGAGCGCTACGATTAGTCCTTGATGTCAGAGGCAGCACCGGCGGTGGAGAAACCAACTTCTACAGATTGAACAGCTCACGCAGCCGCCGTGTTTGTGCACGGCTCACCGGAATCTCCGTCTGCCGCTTGTCGTTCATACGCAGTTGGTAACTCGACTTGAACCACGGCACCACTTCGCGAATGTGGTTGATGTTCACCACAAAGCCACGATGGGCGCGCCAGAACAGCGCCGGATCCAGCAGCTCCAGCAGCTCTTCCAGGGTGCGGCATTTTGAGTGCCCCTCAAAGTTCTGCGTCACCACCCGAATCACGCCCTCGTCGATGGCCGCGTAGCAGATCTGTGCCTGATCCACCAGCATCAGCCGGCTCTGCGCCTCCACTATCAGCTTGGCCGGCTGGGGCGTGCGTCCGCCGCCTTGGGGATGATTCAAGAGCCGCAGCAACGCATCAATCTGCGGTCCCGGCAGCGGGCCTGTCCCTGCGCTTCCTCCGGCCATGCGTCCGCGTACCCGCTCCAGTGCCTGCTCCACGCGTGCGCGGTCAAATGGCTTCAGCAGGTAATCCACCGCGTTCACGTCAAAGGCGCGCACTGCGTATTGGTCGTATGCCGTGGCAAACACAATCTGCGGCAGCGGCTCCGCCTCTTTCCCGGCTTGCGCGCGATGCCGATCCACCAGCTTCTGGATCACCGCAAAGCCGTCCAGCCCCGGCATCTGCACGTCCAGGAAAACAAGGTCGGGGTGGTGCTCCTCAATCAGGTCTACGGCTTCAATGCCGTTGGTCCCCTGCGCCAATACATCCACGTCCCCCGCCTGGTCGAGAAGATACTTCAGCTCGTCGCGGGCCAGTTGTTCGTCGTCGATAATAAGCGCGGAGATGGGCATTGAGACCAGAAGCTTGATTGTAGGAAGCGAACTGCACCCGGTCAATCCGCACAGGGAATATAAAGACCCGGGTGGCCCAGATCTCGATTCTGAGACCTGGGATCCTGACACCTAGTAGGAAGACTTCCCCTACTCGCCCAGCACCCGCAGCCGCGTCGGCATGTGGTCGCGCTCCAGCTCGTGCCCGCACCGCGTGCAGTACTGGTCCGTGACCCGCACCGTGCGGAAGCAGTTTCCGCAACTGGCGGTCAGCTGGTAATTGCACTGCGGGCAAAAGTGAAAGTCGCTTTGCACATGCGTGGCGCAGGCCGGGCAACGCGAGACCAGTGGCGCGCGCAACAGAAAATAAAGCACGGCGCCGATGCCCCCCGGCATCACAAAGCAGATCAGCATCCAGAACCGCGCGCTCATGGCCCGTCGGGGCGCATCCTTGCTGATGTAGCCCACCATCAGGAAGTACAGCGCAGCCAGCAGTCCCCAGGAGAGGTTCAGGTAAATGCGAATGCCGAGTGGCGGAGGATGGTGTTGCGTTTCAGGAAAAACCAGCCAGAAATAATACTCGACCAGAACGAAGACCAAGGCGGCAGCCATGATTGACCACACCGGGATCAGGCGTGTGTCTTCGTTGGCGTGAATGGATTCTGGATCGGGCATAGGTCAACCCCTCCCTCGGAGGGCCTTTTACGTAAGTAAGCTCAACTGAGCAGCTATATAGGATGGACGGGAAGAAGATTGCGGAAGTTGCGTGTACTTTAGGGTGGTCGCGGTTGTGACCCCGGATTCTGGACTCGTTGCCCTAGCACCGTGACCTTGTGAATTTGTAATCGTGCCAATGCTTCTGGGTGCCCCATGTCTCGCTTTTGAGACCTGGGAAACCACATGTCTAGGCGGTCACGATACTAAGACTTCCGCTGCAGCCAGCCGGCCAGCAGCGCCGAGGCCAGCAGCGCCGTGCTGAAAAAGAATCCCCACACACTCAGCTGGCTCACCAGGCTGGTCAGGTGTCCCTCTTCAATCAAGGTATCTGCAATCCACCAGATCGGTGGACCCACCACAAAAAAGACAATCAGCGTGGCCGCCATCGCCATCGCCCGGCCCCGTTTGCAGCCTGCCTTTTGTTCCTGCATCACGCCCAGTGATGCCATCACAACGCGCTGGGTGCGGTGCGCTACGGCACGCTCCCGGTTGGCTTGCGCTCCTGCCAGCGCCTCCACCAGGTCGCGATCGGCGTCAATCCCCGTGTTTGTCCCTGTCGGGGTATCGGTGGCCGTACCGCGGGCTTCCATCACACCGCCTCCAGGCGATGGATACCAGCCCGTTCAAGCTTCGGCCTGATAGCGGCTAGGCCCCGGTAAAGCCTTGATTTCACAGTCGAAAGCGGCGCGCGCGTCACTTTCGCAATCTCGTCCAGCGACAGTTCCTCGTGAAACCGCAGCACCAGCACCTCGCGGTAGAGGGTATCCAGTTGCATCAGCGCCGTCGCAATCCGTTCCCGGTCCTCGACGTTGGCCACGTTCTCAAAAGGTGTCGGCTGTTCATCGGTAACCTCGAAGCTCAGTGGCCGGTCGTCTTCGTTGCCGGTCTCGAACAGCTCGTCCAGGCTGGCCATCGTCCGTTTGCGCCGCTGGTCGATCACCAGGTTGCGCGCAATCGCAAACAGCCACGTCTCGAACCGCGCCTTGCCGTTGAACTGGCCCCCGCGCGTCAACACCCGCATCCAAACTTCCTGGAACAGGTCTTCGGCCATCTCGCGATTCCCGGTCAAATACAGCAGGTAGCGCAGCAGCCGGTGTTGGAAACGCACAATCAGCACGTCAAGCAGTCCGGCATCTTGGCGCTTAAGTCCTTCGGCAACGGCAAGATTCTCCTGCCGCACCTGTTCATCAGCTTGTACGGTGGCGCCCGGAGCGAATAAAGAACGAATAACGGCGGCAGAAGTCATCTCATTCAATTAGACGACAGAATCCGCCCCCAAGCCGCTCCAAAAATAAGATTTGTCCTCAAAGTCCCAATTCTGACTAAAATCCCTGCTACGAAACCTACCGCCCGCCGCCCCATCCCTAAGAACCCGTCCAGAAACCAGTAAGGCCGTAAGCGGCACTTCGTCCAGCGATGCTCTTCCCTTCGAACCCGGAGAGCAGTGCCCTCTTGCATAGAATTATGTGCGCGCGGCGCATACTTGAATTCGAGTGGAGTGCAAGGGCTGGGAGCATCACCAGTCAAGCCACAGGTCCGGACGCTGCGCACAGGCAGCGCAGAGAGGCTTGTCTTCGTGAGTTTGGTATGGAAACTACCCCTACGCCCCCGAAGAGCGGCCTAACTCCTTTGATATCTATATTCTGCGGTTAACGTCTGCGGAATCAATATTTTGCCGCGCCACCCCTACTTTAAACGCATGAAAAGAGATAATTTACCCCCAGAATATGGGGGAGAGGGGTGGGGTTACTCATCGGTTAACCAGCACGCAAGCGACTCGCTCGGCCGGACAAGCACGCTGACCATCTACACTATCCCTCATGGAAGTTCTCTACGGCCTGCATCCTGTCGAGGAGGCCCTCAAGGCCGGCCGCCGGCGTTTTGACCAAGTGATCGTGGCTCGCGAGCGTCACGACGACCGTCTCGCCCGCCTCGTGGAAGCCTGTCGTCAGGCAGGCGTCCGCGTCCGCTCCGAGGCTCGCGAGCAGCTTACCCAGCTCGCCGCGACCCCCGCCCACCAGGGTGTCGTTGCCTTGGTCCGGCCCCAGGAATCTCTCGCGATCGAAGACCTCTACGACCCGCTCCCATCCCTCCCTGGCGCGTCGCGCTCGCCGCGTCTACTCCTGGCCCTGGACGGAGTTGAAGATCCGCAAAACCTCGGTGCTCTGCTCCGCGTGGCCGACGGTGCTGGAGTCGATGGTGTCGTGCTCACTGAGCGTCGTGCAGCGCCCTTGAGCCCCGTCGCCGTCAAGGCCAGCGCCGGTGCCACCGAGCATCTCCGCATCGCCCGAGTCGTCAACCTCGTCCGCGCCCTCGAAGATCTCAAGCGGCAGAATCTGTGGATCATTGGCCTCGACGAGCGCGGCCAGACCGACTACGACCGCTTCGATCTCACTGGCGACTGTGTTCTCGTCCTCGGCCGCGAGGGAGCCGGTCTCCATGATCTTGTCCGCCGCACCTGCGACCACCTGCTGCGCATTCCCATGGCCGGCGGCGTCAGCTCCCTCAACGTCTCTGCCGCCGGCGCCGTCGTCCTCTATGAAGCCTTCCGCCAGCGCCGCGCCGCCGCGCGAAACCAGAGAAGTAACGGCTCCTCCGCTCGCCCCATTGGCCAGGCCGCGTCCAAACCAAAGCCACAGAAAGGCCTCGGTTCATGAAGTTTTCCCTTGCCGGGACGCTGGCAAGCGTCGCGTTCGCCGTCCTCCTGGTTGCACTGCCCGGCGCGTCTCAAACTCCCGCCGCTCCGCCCAAGCCGCAAACCCAGACCGCCGGCGGTCAGGTCATCTTCTCTCGTTCCACTGACGAGAACGGCCAAACCACCACCCAGGCAGGCCCTGCGGCTGCCCGGCCCACCATCCAGATGGCTACCGCGCCCTCCGTCGAAGACGCCGATCGCCGCGCCGTCACTTATACCGCCCTCGACCTCGACGTCCGTCTCCACACCGCCGCCCAGCAAATCGCTGTCCGTGCCCTCCTTACCGTGCGCAACGACAGCAAAGCCCCGCTCCCCCGCATTCCTCTGCAAATCTCGTCGTCGCTCAACTGGGAGCAGATCCGCGTCGGCGGCAAGACCGTTTCCTTCCCCGTAGCCACCCTCAACTCTGACACCGACCACACCGGCCAGCTCCACGAAGCTGCCGTTCCGCTTGCGGCGCCGCTCGCGCCCGGTCAGTCCATCCAGCTTGACGTCATGTACTCCGGCGTCGTCGCCCCTTCGGCCCAGCGCCTGCTCTCCGTCGGAACTCCTGAGGACCTCGCCCTCCACTCCGATTGGGACCAGATCGGCGTCTCCTTCACCGGACTGCGTGGCTTTGGCAATGTCGTCTGGTATCCAGTCTCCAGCGTCCCCGTCATTTTGGGCGACGGCGCTCGCCTCTTCGACGAGATCGGCGCCCACAAGCTGCGCCTCTCCGGTGCGCACTTCCGCCTCCATCTCGCCGTCGAATTTCCCCACGGCCAGCCGCCTTCCGTGGCCCTCATCAACGGCCAACCCGTGCCACTCTCCGTCACTGACAAGGGCGGCCTCGACCCTGACTTAGCCGGCGTCGCCACTGCCTCCCTCGATGGCGCAACCCTCGGATTTGATACCCCCAGCCTCTTCCTCGCCGTCCGCACCGCCCACTCCGGCCCCAACGTCACCGCCTTCGCGCTGCCTGAGAACGAGGTCGCCGTGCAGAGCTGGACCACTGCCGCCGCCGCCGTCACATCCTTCCTTTCCGGCTGGCTCGGCCCGCACCCTCACGCGCAACTCGCCCTCCTTGACCTGCCCGACTCTCAGGATGCGCCCTTTGAGACCGGGGCTTTGCTCGCCATCAGCCTCCATGAGGCTCCCGCCGACCGCTTGGAGGGCGTTTTGGCCCACGCCCTCACTCATGCCTTCGCGCAGAATGCAACGCAGCCGCCTCCCGCCTGGCTCAACGAGGGACTTGCCTTCTTTATGGGCACACTTTGGGTTGAAAAGCAGCACGGCCGCAGCCAGGCCTTGGGACTGCTCGAGGCCGACCGCGCCGCGCTGGCTCTGGCTGAGCCCGCCAGCCCCGGCGAGAATCCCGGCCAGCCTTTGGCCCAGGCCATCGCACCCGTCTACTACCGCACCAAGGCCGCCTATGTCCTGTGGATGCTCCGCGATCTGGCTGGGGACGACGCGCTCGCCTCCGCTCTTCGTGCCTCCAGTTCCGCATCCGATGCCGGCCCCAGTGCCACTCCTGCCGCCTCGTTCCAGGATCTCCTCAAACAGGGCGGTGCCCGCCAGGATCTCTCCTGGTTCTTCACCGACTGGGTCAGTACAGACAAGGGCCTGCCTGACCTGTCCATCGTCAGCGTCTTCCCCAACGCCGCCCAGACCGGCACCTGGCTGGTAGCCGTCGAGGTGGCGAACGCCGGCTATACCGCCGCCGATGTTCCCGTTACCGTTCGTTCTGCTCTGACCTCGATCACCGAGCGCGTTCTTGTCCCCGCCCGTGGTGCCGTGGTCAGGCGTATCCTCATCCAGGGGCAGCCCACTTCAGCTCAGGTCAATGACGGCACCGTCCCTGAAACCCAGGCCAGTGTCCACGTCACCAACCTTGACCAGTCCTCGCCCGGCAACCCCGGATCCGCGGCGCCCGCTCCCAGCCAGCCCACTTCTCCGCCGCGGTAGCGCGCCTCCACCCAAAGTCTGATGCGTCCCTCCACTCTCCCTCAGTACCATAGCCGAACGATGCAGAGTGAACTGCAATCCGGACGGCAGATGGGAGTGTGGGCCGCCACGGCGGTCGTCACCGGCGAAGCCATCTCGCTTGGCATCTTCCTCACCCCCGCCGGAATGGCTCGTTCACTCGGCTCTCCCGCCCTGCTCGCCGCGGTTTGGTGTGGCATGGCGGTCCTGACCCTTGCCGGGGCGCTTTGCTTTACTGAGCTGGCCGTTCGCAATCCCCACGATGGCGGTGAATATGTCTACCTCCGTCGCGGATTTGGCCGCCGTGTCGCCTTCCTCTATGGATGGATGGCCGCCGTCGTCATGTATCCCGGCATCGCTGCGGCCCTCTGCGTAGGAGCAGTTCCTTATATCCAGGCCCTCGTCTCCATCCCGTCCTCGCCTGCCGCGGCTCTCCCCGCAGTCATCCTCCTGTCTCTCGGCGCATTAAATTACTTCGGCACTCGCCTGAGCCGCAGTTTCATGACCACCCTCAACTGGCTCAAGGTCCCGGTTCTGGCCGCGCTGGTGGCCTGGGCATTCTTCTCGAGCCATGCCACCCTGGCCAACCTCGCCCCTCTCACCGTCCGCCGCGCCGGCTCCGATCCGCTCATCGACGCCATCGCCGGAGCGGCTATCAGCGCCTTCTTCTGTTTCGGCGGCTGGTGGGAGGCGGGCAAGATCGCCGGCCAGGTTCGCAACCCCGCGCGCACTTTGCCCATCGCTTTCGCTGGCGGAGTGCTCGTGGTCACCGCCATCTATCTGCTGGTCAGTTTTGCCTTCGTAGCCGTCGTTCCCATGGACCGGATCCAGACCAACACAGCCTTCGTTGCGCAATTCGGCCAGGCCCTCTTCGGCTCCGCGGGCGGCCGGGTGCTTTCCGCCTGCGTCGTCCTCTGCGTGCTGGGCGGACTCATGGTTCTCTCCATGGCCGTGCCCCGCGTCACCTACGCTCTGGCCCGCGGTGAGGCCGACACGGATGCGCCTCCCACCGCGCTCTCTGCCTTTGGCCGCCTCCATCCCCGCTATCAAACTCCGGCCAACGCCGTTCTCCTCCAAACCGGGATGGCCCTCCTGGTTCTCACCCTCGGCGCATTTGACCGCATTCTGGCTTTCATCATCTTTTCCGCGGTGGTCTTTCTCGCCCTCACCGTGGCCACGCTCTTTCGCGTCATCACTCCCGTGCGCCGCTGGTGGTTTCCGCTCGCGCCCATCGTCTTTATCGCCGGCAGCGGCCTGCTCTCCGTCATGTTGCTCATGCATAACCTGTGGCCGTCTCTTTTGGGAGCAGCAATCGTATTGCTTGGCCTCGCCGCCCGCTGGCTGCTGGTCCGCGAAAAGAGTCTGACCCAGGCCGTAGCCACCGAATCACCGTGACCAGCAACGCCGAAAAGTCGCGAGACCACGAAACCACCCTGGCCTCAAATCTCTGATCTCTGACACCCGGCAACCAGCAACTCAAGAGGACCCCATGCCCCACATCGCGCTTCCACATGATCTACCCGGCATTCGCGGCGCCATGGCCTTTCGGCCTGAAACCGCCCGCCCCCTCAACGCTCTGGTCGAGGTGCTGCTCACCGGGCCCAACACCCTAACCCGTGGCGAACGCGAGCTCATCGCCACTTATGTTTCCAGCCGCAACTGCACCCACTACTGCCACAGCATCCACGGCGCCGTTGCCGCTGCGCACCTGGGCGGCGACGAGGCCCTTGTCAAGCAGGTCAAGACCGATTTCACCCAGGCCGCCATCAGTTCCAAGCTCAAAGCACTCCTCGTCATCGCCGGCAAGGTGCAGCAGGACGGCAAACTCGTCACCGCCGCCGACGTCGAAGCCGCGCGCCAACAAGGCGCAACCGACCTTGAGATTCACGACACCGTCCTCATCGCCGCCGCCTTCTGCATGTACAACCGCTACGTCGATGGCCTTGGCACCGACCAGCCCGACGATGAGGCTCTTTATCGCGAACGCGGCAAGCGCGTAGCTCGCGACGGCTACGTCACCGTCAGCGAAGAGTACCTCGCTACCCATGCTCATGCAACCGGGCACTGATAACTGACAACTGTCCACTGTCGGCTGTCCGCTGTCCCCCAAGGAGCCACCATGCCCCACATCGCATTGCCCGAAGGCTTTCCCGGCATCAGTGCCGGGTTCACCTACCGCCCCGAGACGGCCAAGCCCATGCGCGAATTGGCCCACGTCCTGCTCCACGAGCCCAACTCGCTCACCCCCGGCGAGCGCGAACTTATCGCCACCTACGTCTCCTCGCAGAACAGCTGTTACTTCTGCCAGACCAGCCACGGAGCCGCAGCGGCATGTCACCTGGGCGATGCTTCGATTGTCGAGAAAGTGAAAGCCGATTTTCAGGCCGCGCCGGTCAGTCCCAAGCTCAAGGCCCTGCTCGCCATCGCCGGCAAGGTGCGCCAGGACGGCAAGCTGGTCACCGCCGCCGATGTTGAAGCCGCGCGCTGCCAGGGCGCAACCGACCTCGAAATCCACGATACGGTTCTCATCACCGCGGCCTTTTGCATGTTCAACCGCTACGTCGACGGCCTCGGCACCTGGCAGCCCCGCGACCCCGAGATGTACAAGCAGATGGGCAGGCACCTTGCCGAGGAGGGCTACACCGCACCCTCCATCCGCCAACCCGTCGCCACAACCTGACCGGCCTGCATCGCAGACTCTCCCCGATCCCCGGCGACAGTTCTTCGTCGCTGGGGTGAGGATTCGCTTTTGAGACAGGGGAAAACTTAACCTTACCGGTTTCAGTTCTTACCGATTTTTGCGGATCTGGATGCCGGACGTCCCTTGATGCTCGCCTCGTCGGACCAGCCGAACTTATTCCCGGAGCGAAGCCTGTGCGACCTGCACATCTGGTCTTGAACCGCCTCGGTTGCCATGTTGACGCCGGGAGGAATGCCGAGACTCCGCACAGATTTCAGGAGAAAGTTGTACCCATTTGCGCGCACTTTCGCACTTTTGTAGCCCCGCAGGAAGCGAAAGACTGTAGCTATAGCTCCAACCCCGAAAGGGTTGTCGGATCGCTGACCTCTCGCCGCTGTTCCCTGGTCCCTAGTCCTTGCTCCCCGCATTTCTCGCCTTCACCTTGAACCAGATCGGTGTCCCTTTAAATCCAAAGGCCTCGCGAATCTGATTTTCCAGGAAGCGCTCGAAAGCGAAGTGCAGCTTGATGTCGCGATCCGTAAACAGTACGAAGGTCGGCGGCGCCACTGCCGCCTGGGTCATATAGAAGATGCGTATCCGCTTCGACATCGGCACCGGCGCGCGCTGAAAGTCGATCTTCTCCAGGAACCGGTTCATCTGTCCCGTGGTCACGCGCTTGCGCCGCTCCGCAGCTACCGCCTTCACCTCGTGCAACACCCTGTCGATCCCCGTCCCCTCCAGCGCGGAGAGAAAAATCACTGGCGCGTAGCTCAGGTATTTCAGCACCGACCGTAATTGCTTCTCGAAGATCTCACGGTCCGCCGGCGGCTTGCCATCTGTTCGGCCCGTCGTCACCGCGTCCCATTTGTTCACCAGGATAATCACGCTTCGCCCGCTCTCGTGGGCGTAACCGCCGATGGTGGCGTCGCTTGCCGTCACCCCGTCCTTGGCGTCCAGAATCAGCAAAGCCACATCCGCGGCTTCCAGGTGCCGCCGCGCCATCACCACGCTCATCTTTTCCGCCATCAAGTGCGTCTTGCCCTTGCGTCGGATGCCCGCCGTATCCACAAACCGCAGCTGTTGCCCTTCGAACTCCACCACCTCGTCCACTGCGTCCCGCGTCGTGCCTGCGACCGGTGACACAATCGCCCGCGAAGTCCCCGTCAATGCATTCAATAAGGTGGACTTGCCCACATTCGGCCGCCCGATGATGGCCACCGAAGTCTCATGCTGCTCATACTCCCCATGCGTGCGGTGCAGTGGCCGAAGCTCCTCGTCCGATGCCGCTGCTTCTCCGGCCAACAGTGGACCGCCTTCTGAAATTTCGGTCTCCTCGGCTTGGGCGTCTTCTGCCTCTTGCGCTGCCCGTGCCTCGTCCTCCGTCAGCTCTACCTTCGCGGGTGCGGGAATCGCCTCTGAAATCGCATCCAGCAGATCGCCGATCCCCAGCCCGTGCTCGGCGCTGATGGCAAATACGTTGCGAATCCCCAGACGCCGGAAGTTCTCCGCCTCCGTGGTCATTACCTCGCCCTCGGCCTTGTTCACCGCCAGAAAAACCGGCTTGCCCCCGCGCAGCAAGATGCGCACCAGGTCGTAGTCAGGACTGGCCAGCTCCGTCCTCACATCCACCACCATCACCAGTGCGTCCGCATCCTCCAGCGCAACCTTGGCCTGGTTGTAGATCTCCGTCGGAATCAGCGCCGGGTCGTCGGGCACAATTCCGCCCGTATCCACCAGCCGGAACTGCCGCCCCGCCCACTCGTACTCGCCATAAATGCGGTCCCGGGTAATGCCCGGCTCGTCGCCCACAATCGAGCGGCGGCTCCGCGTAAGCCGGTTGAACAGCGTGGACTTGCCCACGTTGGGCCGTCCCACAATGGCCACCAACGGCAGTGCTTCCGCGCCGGGCTTGGCGGGTACAACCGATCTGCGATACGTCGGCAAAATAATCTCCAGGTGAGTCGAAGCACCGGCCCAAAAAACATACCTGCGCCTGCAGTAGTCCGAAAAGTTTCGGAATCAGGGCTAGTAGCAGGTGCCGTACTCTATTCATCGGCCCGCGTCACGGCGGTTCATCCTGCACCATCCGCTCTACTAGTCTACCGTTCACGGCTTCCATCCAGCCTGTCCATCGGTCGCGTCACTATGATGGAGTGAGCACCCGGCCCCGATGCCCCCTGGCGAAACCACAACCCGCGCCCTGCCCACGCTCCACGAGTTCTTTGCGCCCGGTGGCATCCTGGCCCGTTCCGCGCTGCCCTATGAATTTCGTCACGGCCAGTTGGAGATGGCCAAGGCCGTCGAGCGTGCCCTCGCCGAGCACCGCCACCTCATCGTCGAGGCCGGCACCGGCACCGGCAAGACGCTGGCCTATCTCCTGCCCGCCCTGCGCACCGGCCAGCGCGTGATCGTATCTACCGGTACCAAGGCCCTTCAGGACCAGCTCTACTTCCGCGACCTCCCCTTCCTTGAAACGCTCCTTGGAAGTCTGCGTGTCTGCTACATGAAAGGCCGCGCCAACTACCTCTGCCGTCACAAGCTGGTCGCCCTCCGCACTCAGCCCATTCTCTCCGGTCTCGAAGAAATCGACCAGTATCGCCAGATCGCCGAGTGGGAGCAGACCACTGAAACCGGCGACCGCTCTGAGTTGGACGGCCTGCCCGAGTCCAGCGCCCTGTGGCACAAGCTTGACGCGCGCAGTGAGGCCTGCCTGGGCAGCACCTGTCCTGACTACCGGCGCTGCTTCATTACCGAGATGCGGCGCAAGGCTCTCGAGTCCGACATCATCATCGTCAATCACCACCTGTTCTTCGCCGACCTCGCCGTCAAGCAGGAGGCGTCCGGTGCGCCCGACGCGGGCATCCTGCCTGAGGCCGCCGCCGTGGTCTTCGATGAGGCGCACGAGCTGGAAGACGTGGCCTCCAGCTACTTCGGCCTCTCCGTCAGCAACATCCGTTTTGAAGAACTGGCCCGCGACACCGATGTGCTTCTGCGCGGCAAAGAAGGCGCCGGAAACCTCCCCGCCGCCACCCAGCAACTGCGCGAGCGTGCCCGCATGTTCTTTGCCGGCTTGCCCATGGCCGGCGACGGCCGCCAGCCCTTCAATGAGCGTGAGGAATTCCTTGAGACTTCAGGCGACCTCTACATGAGCGTGCGCACCACGCTCAAGCTGCTTGAGGCGGAGATGGATCGCCTCTCCGGCATTGAAGAAGCGCCCGGGCTCAAAAAGCGCGTCGCCCGCCTGCGCAGCGAGCTTGAGTTCCTCCTTGAATCGAACTCCAGCAACATGGTCTTCTGGCTTGAGCGGCGCATCTCCGCGTCCGCCGCCGAACGGTCCGCAGCACCCGGCGCATTTCGATCCCAGGCCCGCGCCACATTCCTGCAGGCCACGCCCATTGACGTCTCCACGCTGCTCTCTGAGTTGGTCTTTGAAACCATCCCCACCGTAGTGCTCACCTCTGCCACGCTCACCGTGCAGGGCGGCTTTGAGCACATCCGCAAGCGGCTCGGTCTCAGCGAATCCCGCGAACTCGTGGTGCCTTCGCACTTCCGCTATGGCGAACAGGCGCTGCTCTATCTGCCGCCTGAAATGCCCGACCCCCGCGACCCCGAGTTTCCTGAGGCTGCTGCCCGCTGCATCCGGCGCGTGCTTGAAATCACCCACGGCCGCGCCTTCTGCCTCTTCACCAGCTACAGCCAGATGCGCGTCCTCTACGAACGCCTTGCGCCGGTGCTCGACTTTCCCATCCTGTTGCACGGCACCGCCCCGCGCAAAGCCCTCTTGGAGCAGTTCCGCCAGACCCCCAATGCCGTTCTCTTCGGCACCTCAAGCTTCTGGCAGGGAGTGGATGTGCAGGGCGAGGCGCTCAGTTGCGTCATCATCGACCGCCTCCCCTTCGCCGTGCCCAACGACCCCGTAGTCCAGGCCCGCATGAAGGCCATCGAAGAAGCCGGCGGCAAGCCCTTCAACGACTACCAGGTCCCGGCAGCCGTCCTCACCCTCAAGCAGGGTTTCGGCCGCCTCATCCGCTCGCTTGAAGATCGCGGCGTACTAGTCCTGCTCGATCCCCGCATCCGCCGCCAGCGCTACGGCCAGACCTTCCTCCAGAGCCTCCCCCCCTACCGCATCACCACCACCATCACGGATGTCGAAGCCTTCTTCGAACCCAGCACTCAATAACCATCTACGAAAGAATTGGATGCCCTAACTCTGCGGTTCTGTCCGTCTTTGCCACCCCCGGAATAGACTGATCAAAATAGAGAATTCTGGCTATTCAGAGCAATGCCGAGGCGAGCCGATGCGCGTTCAATGGTGCTGGAGATGTAAAGCGGAAGTGCCGATGCTGGACGAGAACGAGTTTGCATCCGTAGCGGAGCTGCACCGCGAAGCTATTCGGGGGGCGAAGGAGTTCCGTCAACGCTTCGGAGCTCCATTGGAGCAAGCGAGCTTCGATGAACACTTCCGACCTGTCCGATTGCGCTATGAGCAATTGACCGGAATGAAGGATTGCCATCAAAACGCAATCATGCATCACAGGATTTCGATGTACGGTAGGCCCTGCGAATCGTGCGGAAAGCCGCTTCGTACCCCATCAGCGAAACTATGTGGCGCATGCATGCACCCGGTCCAATCTATCGATAATGAGCAGAAGAGCCGGGAACCCCACCCTTGACCTAGCCACAAAAATGGGTGGGCACATTCCTCGCGTGCCCGGGGTTCCCGCGGACGGGTCTTCGTCCGTGGGGTGGTCGGGCGAAGGGTGGGCCGCCACGAATCTGCGCGGGCAACTTCAGGTTCGAGGTATGCGCCGGAGTCCAAAACCTCGGCACTTGCTCCCTTCAGTCCCGACAGCGATCCTTCGAAATCCGCGACAATCATGTAAGGCATTCTACCCACGAACAGTTGTAACGCCGTCACCAACCAGGGCGTCGAGCCATATCGCCTGACGACTCTGGAGGAAGAGGACATCCCGGGCGAGTCACAGGCCATCCGGACACTAGCCAACCGCAGTGAGGCTATGACCGAGTTACCGGCAAACTGGAACTGACCCACTGCTGTCGTAAACTGAGGGGCTAAACCGCTGCAAGGAGATCCGAGTTGAATCGGTCGAGCTTTCTGCTACGTTTCCTCAGAATGAGCCCGGTGCTCGCCTGCTTGCTGGGATGCCACCCGGCCCCTGTCTCGCACGGCACGCAGCGGTTACAGGGGGATGGAGAGACCATCGTGCTCCTGCGGCATGGCGAGAAACCGGCAGGGGGCCTGGGCCAGTTAAGCTGCATGGGACTGAACCGGGCGCTGGCGCTGCCCTCCATGCTGATTGGCCGCTATGGCAAGCCGGATTTCATCTATGCACCGAATCCAGGCGTGCAAGTGAAAGACGGAATCACCCAGTCGGCCTTCTCCTATGTCAGACCGCTGGCAACCATTGAGCCGACCGCCATCCGTCTCGGGATGCAGGTGAATGCCCAGATCGGATATCAGCAAATAGATCAGCTCCAGCGGACCTTGCTGCAGCCCGCGTATGCCCACTCGCTGGTCTTTGTAGTCTGGGAACACGTCATGCTGTATGACTTTGCCAGGCAGATGCTCCAGTCCTACGGGACCAATCCCGAGCAGGTGCCGGAGTGGACTAACAGTGATTATGATTCGATCTATGTCTTCCACATTACAAGGTCAGGAAATGACGCTACTCCGCGCGCCACGCTTGACATACAGAAGGAAGATCTGACGAACACGCTCAAAGATACCTGCCCCGGCCCACAGTAGGTTGTGTCCCATCCTTGACCTAGCCACAAAAATGGGTGCCCCGGATCCGGATTCTCGGACCTGGGAAGCCTCAACTCCCATCCGGCCACTCCTCAACTTCCCGCAAATGATGCTAGGTGCCCCCGTCCCCTCACCGGCCGTTCCCAGCCGCTTTTGCAGAAAATAACCCGCCCAGGCCGCACAATCGAAATGAGGGAACGAGCGCTCAACTCCCAACCCCGGTCTGTACCATGAGTTACCCCACCCCCTCCCCCTCCAAAAACACCCGTATCTGGTGGTGGAATCCGGCTGGATGGCTAGATAAGACAACTGGAATCATGCATATGCCGGATTAGATCAAAGGGAGCCTTGTTATCTTAGTGGTAAACAGAACCTCCTGAAAATCGCTGCTTTTGGGCCCGAATAGGCCCTTTTCTCATCAAATCGAGTTGAAAGCCAGCTTTGAAGCTGGCCTCATCTGAGAAAGTGGTAGCGTGGAAAGACCGATGGAGATTACTTCTCAGGACGTCCTCCTCGTTATCGACGTGCAGAACGATTTCTGTCCCGGCGGCCAACTTGCCGTTGCGGGTGGGGACTCGGTCATCGAGCCGATCCACAAAATCGCGTCAAAGTTCGCGCACATCGTCCTCACTCAGGATTGGCACTCCGCGTCTCACGCCTCCTTCGCCAGCAGTCATCCCGGCAAGCATCCCTTCGAGCAAATCGAACTCAGCTATGGTCCGCAGACCTTGTGGCCGGACCATTGCATTCAAGGGACTAACGGTGCCGAGTTTCACTCCGGCCTCCAACTCCCGCAGGCTGAGCTGATTCTGCGCAAAGGCTTTCGTCCCCAAATCGATTCCTACTCCGCGTTCTTTGAGAATGACCACGTCACGCCCACCGGCCTCGCCGGCTACCTTAAAGAACGCAACCTGTCCCGCGTTTTTCTCGCCGGCCTTGCCTACGACTACTGCGTCGCCTACTCGGCCCTCGACGCGTGCCGCCTGGGCCTGCCGGCCTTTGTGATCCGCGACGCCTGCCGCGCCATCGACCTTGATGACTCCGTCGCGAAGATCGAAGCGCAATTCGCGCAGGCCGGAGTGACCCTCGTCGACACTGCGCGCCTTTCCGGCAGCGCTGGACCGCCGTAGAATCCGAGCAGAGCGAGTGCATCGTTTTGGCTCGCCACAAATATGTCGCGCAACTTCTACATTCTGGCCGGCACGCTCGGGCTCTTCGCTCTGATCTCGACGGCAATGGCGCTGGTTCCGTCCAGCTTCCAGCCGGGACTGCCCGCCAACGCATCGCTCTGGCGTACCGTGGCGCTGTTGTTGCTGCTGGCGGGGCTCGCTTCAGCGCTCGTCGGGGTCATGAGCCATCTCTTCGAGCAGGTCGACCGGCGCAGCGAAGAAGCCCGGCAGGCGGCGCGGCGCAAACGCCGGGGTCCCCAGCAATAGGTCTTCGTTGCTGGGGTGGTAAACGCCGGGGTCCCCAGCAATAGGTCTTCGTTGCTGGGGTGGTAAACACCGGGGTGACAAGCCGAGCGGCGAGAAGAACTAAAATCAACTCAGGAACTCTGCCCCGCACAGGACCGGGCAAACGCCAATGTATGAAGTTACCGTGGAGGCCGATTTCTCCTCCGGGCACTACCTTCGCAATTACCAGGGCAAGTGCGAGAACCCGCACGGGCACAACTACAAGGTGCGCGTGACTCTTGCCGGAGCGGCGCTCGACTCCACCGGCCTGCTTCTCGATTTCAAGCTGCTCAAGCAGGTTTTGCGCCCGGTGATCGACCGCATCGACCACCAGATGCTCAACGACATTGACCCGTTCATTGAGTTGAATCCCTCCGCCGAAAACATCGCCAAGTATTTTTACGACCAGACCAACCGGCAGCTTGAAGGCATGACCCAGGGCCGTGTGCGCGTCAAGGATTGCACCATCTGGGAGACCGATACCACCACGGCAACCTACTTCGAGTAGCGCCGCGCCGCTCTCATTTCATCTGGCTTGACTTGGACTGAAGATATTTGTCGAAGGGTATCTCAAAGAAGAAAAGCTCGTTGCCGTCGGCGTCGCGCAGCTTGTGCAGGTGCAGCTTGGCACCCTGCAGCGGGTGGTCCAGTTCAGAGACGTCGTAAAAAAGGAAACCCGCGCGGGTTGTGTGCGCCTCCACGGCCAGTGCTCCGTATTCAAACTGGTCAAAATCCGCCTCGATCTCCTTATTACTGGCCTTGGGTTTCATTTTGATGTTGGGAATAGGCCCCGGCATCGGAATCTTCTTGCCTTCGCGCTCCTTGCGAGTCATCAGCCGCTCCACGTCCTCAGGCTCGGCAGCCTGAATGCGGTCGCCCGCCGCGGTCTGGAAGAGAATGCGGGCGTCGCGCAGCGAGATGGGCCGGTCGCCGTTATTGGTCACGATCAGCCGCACCGGCATTACCCCGTGGCTCAGATAATCCACGCGAAAGATCGATTCTTTCTCCTTGGTATCGTAGGGCTCGGCGGCGATTGCCACCTTCTCCTTTTCGTGCACTTCAACCGCGGCAAACGACGTCGCCGCCTGCACCTGCGGCGGCTTATGATCGCTGGCCACCGCCGGCAGTACCAGCCAGAGAACAGCCAGCGGAAACACCCTGAGAACCCTCATCGTGCTCGACTGTATCATTTGAGGGTTAGACCGGGGATGCGGAAGTTCCGTTACGCATGATTCTGCTTTTCTACAACCTGGCGGTGGTGGTGGCTTTGGTGGCCGGTGCCCCTTGGTGGGTGTGGCGCTTGACGACCACCCTTAAATACCGCGAGGGGCTGGCTGAACGCCTGGGCCGCGTCCCGCCGCGGTTGCGAAAGGATGCCCGGCCTGTTATTTGGATTCATGCCGTATCGGTGGGCGAGGTTTTGACGGTCACCCGGCTGGTGGGCGAGTTGGATCGCGTCTTCTCCGGATACCGCGTCCTGATTTCCACCACTACCCGCACCGGGCAAGAGCTCGCCCGCCAGCGCTTTGGAGCCGACCGCGTCTTCTATTGCCCACTGGATCTGCCCTGGGCAGTGCAGGCTTATCTCAATGCCCTGGAGCCCCGGCTGCTGATCCTGGCCGAGACGGAGTTCTGGCCCAACCTGCTCCATGGCTGCTTTGGTCGGGCAATTCCCGTGGCAGTGGTCAATGCGCGCATCTCCGATCGATCCTGGCCACGCTACCGGCGGATGCGCCGGTTGTGGCGGCCTATTCTTGGGTGTTTGAGCCGGGTGATGGCGCAGACCGAAATTGACGCGGAACGCCTGCGGGCCATCGGGTGTCAGCCGCAAACAGTCACCGTCTCCGGCAATCTGAAGTTTGACGTGCGCGCGGCCCAGCAGGCTGAAGCCACGCGTCTGCTCCGAACGTTGGCCCCCGGTCTGCGCTTCGTAGTTGCAGGCAGCACGCTGGAAGGCGAAGAGGCCGAGTTGCTGGCAGCTTGGCCACGCCTGCTTCATGCCGACCCGCATCTGGTGATGGTCCTGGCTCCCCGCCATCCTGAGCGCTTCGCCGCTGTCACCGCACTCTTCGACAGGTCCGGCATTGCCTGGGTCCGGCGGTCCGACTGGCAGCCGCAGCTTCCTTCAGGCCCGGCCCCATCACTCCAGCCGCTCGATCCTGGTCAGGTTGTTCTGCTCGACACTATCGGCGAACTGGCCTCCGTCTACTCGCTGGCCGCCGTTGCATTTGTGGGCGGCAGCCTCGCTCCGGGCTGGGGGCATAATCCGCTGGAGCCCGCCCAGTTTGGCGTCCCCATCGTCGTTGGCCCCTACTACCCCAATTTTCGCGCCATCACCGAGGATTTGCGCGCCCATCAGGCGCTCCGCATCGCTCCCAAAGAAGAGCTTGCTACGGTTCTGATTGACCTGCTCCTTGACCCCGTCGCTGCCGCCGCCATGGGCGAGCGGGCCCTGCAGGTATTCCAACAGCAGGCCGGGGCCACGGACCGGTGTGTGGAGGCCATTCAGGAACTGCTGCCGCCTGAATTGGAACGGGCTGAAGCGGACCAACCAGCAGTCGTCGAGAAGCGGCCCGCATGAGCCAGGCATCGTCAGCACGTCCCATTCTCCTGCCGCTGGTTCCTCTCTATCGGCTGGCCATGGCTTTGCGGGAGTTGCGGCTACGCTGGGGCCTGGAACCTGTGCGCCGCTTGCGCTATCCAGTGGTCAGCATCGGCAACCTCTCTGCCGGGGGAGCGGGCAAAACGCCCCTCACCATCGCGCTGGCCAAGCTTCTCATCGGCAAGGGATTCCATGTGGATGCGCTTTCGCGCGGATACGGACGCCAGAGTCGTTTGCCGGCCCGCGTCCGCCCCGATGGAACCGCGGCCGAGTTTGGTGACGAGCCGCTCCTGATTGCGCGGCAGGCGGGCGTGCCGGTTTATGTTGCTCCGCAGCGCTACGACGCAGGATTGCTCGCCGAGGCCGATGTTCTTGCCCAAGGCATGTCTGACGTACACTCCGTCCATCTCCTCGACGACGGATTTCAGCACCACCAACTCGGCCGGGACGTGGATATTCTGCTCCTGAATCTGTCCGACTGGCGAGACAGGCTACTCCCCGCCGGCAACCTGCGCGAGCCGCTCCGAGCGCTGCATCGGGCCAACGTGATTGCCATTCCCGCAACCGAATCGGAACTGGAAACAGAACTCCGCGCTCGAGGCTGGCAAGGTCCTATCTGGCGGTTACATCGCGGTATCGATGTTCCCGCTGTCGACGGTCCCATAGCCGCTTTTTGCGGCATCGCCCGTTCTGGGCAGTTTTTTCAGGGACTCGAATCCACGGGCCTGCGCCTTGCTGCCCGCATCGCTTTCCCTGACCACCACCCCTACACCTCCGCGGACCTCGAACGGGTGTTGTCAGCGGCGCGCAGGGCCGGTGCCACGTCGATCCTCACCACGGAGAAGGACTCCGCCCGGTTAGGCAATCTCGCATCAGTCTTTTCGGAATCCCTTCCGCTCCTCACTGCCGGTCTTCGCATTGAAATCGAGGAGGAATCTGCGGCCATCGACTGGCTCATCGTCCACTTGGACCACGCCCCAATGCGCCTACCCGTGTGAGAAAATCAGAGTTTGCACACGCAGTCCAAGTTTCGTTTGCTTGTGGTTCGCCTTGGCGCCATGGGCGACATTCTGCACGCGCTGCCGGCGATTACAGCCCTGCGCATGGCCCATCCGAGCTGGCGCATTGACTGGGTGGTGGAACCCAGGTGGAGGGCGCTGCTGTCCTCTCCAGGCAGTTCCGGGCGCGATGCTTCGCAACCCACACCCGCACAGCCGCTTGTCGACCAGATCCACCCGGCGCCCACAAAGGACTGGGGGCGCAGCCCGCTAAGTGGTAAGACCCTGCATGAAATCAACATCCTGCGCAAGGCTCTTCGGGCGGAGGCGTATGATGCGGTGCTGGATCTGCAGGGAGCCATTCGTTCTGCCGTAGTGGCCCGAATGACAGGTTGCCAAAGGCTGATCGGCGAGGCCCGCCCGCGGGAGCAGGCAGCGAGCTGGCTGTTTACTGAGCGCGTAGCCACCTGTGGCGCACATGTAATCGAGCAAGACCTGGAACTGGCCTCGTCCGTGGCCGGAGATGAGCTCGAACCAGTGCGGCCATGGCTGCCTGTGAATCCTGTCGCTGAGGCCTGGGCCGACGAATTCATGCTCCGCTTTGCGAACCAGCCCGCCGTGCTCATCAACCCCGGCGCGGGCTGGGGAGCCAAGCGCTGGCCCGCGGAGCGCTACGGCGCTGTTGCCCGCGGACTCATTCATCAGGGGTTTCGCGTGCTGGTCAACACAGGCCCCGGCGAGGAGCCTCTCGTGGACGTGATTCGCACAGAAACGGACGACGCAGTCACTCCGCTCATCGGCAACCTGGACCAATTGATTGCGCTCACCCGCAGGATTACGCTGGCCATTGCCGGCGACACCGGCCCACTGCACCTGGCCTGTGCCCTGGGGCGGCCGGTTGTGGGCATCTACGGCCCCACAGACCCCAGCCGTAACGGCCCCTACGGCACTCGCTTCAAAGTGCTGCGCAGTCCGGAGAGCCGCCGCGACCACACCCGTTACGAATCCCCGGAGGCTGGCTTGCTGACCATTACGCCGGAAGAAGTCTTGCAGGCCGCTAGCCAACTTCTAGCCGAGGAGACCGCTTGATGACCAAGCCCGGTGACTCGAAGCAACAGGACTGGATCGCTCGCTGGCAGCGCGTAGCCCGCCGCATCCGCGTGCCCCTGGGATTCCTCACCGCGGCGCTTTACCTGTTCGAGCTGTGGCGTCGCGCACCCCGGCCAGCCGCAGTGGCCTGGAGCCTGCTGCTCGTTGTGCCGGGCCTTTGGCTGCGGGGTTATGCCGCCGGCTATGTGAAGAAGAACCGCGAACTTACCCAGACCGGCCCCTACGCGCACACCCGCAACCCGCTCTACCTGGGCTCGGCGCTCATGGCTGCCGGTTTTGCCCTGGCGCTGCTCAGTTGGCCGGTGGCGCTGGTGCTCGCCGTCGGATTCCTGGCGATCTATATTCCCGTGATCGCCTCTGAGGAGCGCTTTTTGCGCTCAACTTTTCCAGAATTCGATGCCTATTGCCGCCGCGTGCCGCGACTGATCCCGCGTCTCACGGCTGCCCGCCAACCTTATGCCGAGAGCGAACCGGCGGCCGGCGGGCAGGGAATCTCCGCCGCGCCCGGCAGCTTCTCCTTCGCCCTTTACCTCAGGCACCACGAGTACAATGCAGCTATAGGGGTTGCGTTGCTCTATTTCAGCTTGGTCTTTCTACGGCCGGTTCTGGGCGCGCTTTTGCATGGGCCCCGGTGAGCGAATTCTGTAAAGCAATAATCAATCCTTCAAGGAGCAAGGCCAGCAGGTGAAGATGCGCACGACGTTACTGACGATCTTCTGCGCCCTCGCTCTTGCCGCGGCGATGCAGGGCCAGCAGGTTCCTCAGCTTGCGCCGCCCGCCCCCGGCTTCAGCTTTCCGCAGAGACAGACCCTTACCTACTCCGTAGACTGGCGTGTCTTTCCCGCTGGAACCGCCGTAATACGCTTCGAGGCCTCAGGCGACCGCGAACGCATCACCGCCAGCGCAGACACCATCGGCGCCATCAACCTGCTTTTCCACGTGAGCGACCACTTCCAGGCCAATTTCGATCATGCCAAGGGCTGCACCTATGAGTTCGACAAGCAAACCGTAGAAGGCCGCCGCCAGATAAACTCCATGCTCAGGATTGACTACGGCCAGTTCAAGTCCGTTCTGGACGAGAAGAACCTCGTTACCGGGCAAACCAAGCATGTGGAGTCGCCGGTACCGGGCTGCATGACCGATCTGCTGACCGGCGTTTTCTATTCTGCGTCGCAGCCTATGACGGTAGGGCACAGCTTCGTGATTCCCGTGGTCGATGCCATGCACAACGTGCCCGTCACCATGAAGGTGGAAGGCCGCGAGGAGATCAAGACCCCGCTGGGCACCTTCAAGACCGTGCGCGTGCAGCCCACAGCCGATGCCGGCGTAGTAAAGAACCGCGGCAACATCTGGATTTGGTATACCGATGACGAGCGCCATCTGCCGGTGCAAATGCGCGCGCGCCTCTTCTGGGGCACCATCACGTTTCGCCTGGTCGGCAACGAAAACAAGTAGCGGGTCTGCGTTTACCGGCTCGAATCAAATAGCGCTTCGCAAGGCAGGAATCCGATCTCTGACTTCCGATCTCCGCTCCCTGTCTTTCTATTGCATCCGGTAGCGCTCGCGCATCAGCCGCTGCAGCCGGGGCCAGTAAATCAGGTCAAAAGCCAGTTCCTTGTCGGGGAACATGGCCAGCGCCGCGCGGCGCGTGTCGGCCACCATTGCCGCAGCCTCGTCCACAGTCAGGTTAGGGTCCTGCCAGATGACCTGCATCACCATGTTCACCACCATCTGCAGGCGGCGAATCTTGCGGCTCTCTTCTTTCAGCTCTTCAGGCGATTGCACAGGTTGCCAGTCCTCTCCGCGAGGATTGGCGGTGCCTTGGCAGGCCTCCGGCTGCTCTTCCCACTCGAAACCCGTTGAACTCATGGGGCAGGCCCTCCTTGGGGAAAGGTGGAATGGCTTGCTTTGTGTGCATCGTAACATTGTCCGACGGAGCTGTTCAGGCTTCGGCATGAGGTCCGGCTGCGACCAAGCCGTGCAGTCCGTAGAATAGGACTGGATGGCTTTCACCGAACAATACGATGTCGCTGTGGTGGGCGCCGGTCACGCTGGATGCGAAGCGGCGATGGCGGCTGCGCGCATGGGCTTGAAGACTGCGCTCATCACCATGAATCTCGACCTGATTGCGCAGATGAGCTGTAACCCGGCCGTCGGTGGCGTGGCCAAGGGCCACCTTGTCCGCGAAGTGGATGCGCTGGGCGGAATCATGGGAGAGGTGGCAGACGCCGTAGGCATTCAGTTTCGCCTGCTCAACACCTCGCGCGGGCCGGCCGTGTGGAGTCCGCGGGCACAGTGCGACAAACAACTCTACCGGGTGAAGATGCGCGAGGTGCTGGAAGGCCAGCCGGGTCTGCACATCCGCCAGGCTGAAGTGGTCAACCTTGTCATCGAAGAGGATGGCGGTTCCTCGAACAAGACGGGTGCCCCAGGTCCAGATTCTGGAACCTGGGAAGGGAAATCCCGCCGCCGTGTCCTGGGCTTGAAACTGCGCGATGGCCGTCGACTGCTGGCGGGGGCCACGATTATTACGACCGGGACTTTTCTTAACGGCCTCATCCACTGTGGAGAAGAGCGCTATCCCGCCGGACGCAGCGGCGAACCGGCCAGTGTTCTGCTCGGCGAAGCGCTGCGCGCGTTGGGGCTTCGCACCTGCCGGCTCAAAACCGGGACGCCCCCGCGCCTTGATGGCCGTACCATCCGCTGGGCAGCTTTTGAGGAGCAGCCGGGCGACGCGGATCCCACTCCGTTTAGCTTTCGCACCAGGAAGATTGTGCAGCCGCAGGTCTGCTGCCACATCGCCTTTACTACGCCGGAAACGCTTCGCATCATTCGCGAAAACGTCCACCGGTCGGCAATGTATTCCGGGCAGATTGAGGGCATAGGCCCGCGCTATTGCCCCTCCATCGAAGACAAGATCGTCAAGTTTCCTGACAAGACGCAGCATCAGTTCTTCTTGGAGCCGGAGGGCCTGAACACTCACGAGATTTACGTCAATGGGATGTCCACATCGCTGCCCATGGAGGTGCAATGGCAGATCGTGCGCTCCATTCCCGGCCTTGAAGAGGCGGAGATGCTGCGCCCCGGCTACGCCATTGAATACGACAGCGTGGATGCCACTGAACTCGACCGCACCTTGCGCGTAAAGAGCATGGAGGGTCTCTATCTCGCCGGCCAGATTAACGGCACCAGTGGTTACGAAGAGGCCGCGTGTCAGGGCATTATGGCCGGCATCAACGCGGCGCTGTGGCTCAAGAATGAACCGCCGTTCACCATGGACCGCACTGAAGGCTATACCGGCATCCTCATCGACGACCTGATCTCAAAAGGTACTAACGAGCCGTACCGCATGTTTACCTCGCGCGCTGAGTTCCGGTTACACCTGCGCATTGACAACGCCGATCGCCGCCTGACTCCGCACGGCCGCCGCCTGGGACTCATCGGTGACCAGGCCTGGGCAGAGTACGAGCAGAAACAGGCCCGCTTAGCCGCCCTCAAAAGCCTGCTGACTAGTAGCAAGGTAGACACGGAGCGGCTGGCTGGCGCGGGTTTCGCCGGGTTGACCGCGACCGCCGGCCTTACGTGGGCGCAACTGCTCAAGAGGCCTGAAGTGACCATTGAGCCGGTGCTCGGTACGCTGCGCGAAGCGCTGGCCGCCGAGCCGCAACTGGAGGAAATGGCCGCCGCGGTTGCCGGCGGCCACCCGCTCCCCTCGGTCCTTCGCAACGAAGCGCGGGCTGTCGAGACGGAAATCAAGTTCGCCGGCTACCTGGACCAGCAGAAGAAGTCTATCGAGAAGCTCAAGGCCGCTGAGGCCGTCGCTATTCCGGAGTGGATTGAATACGGGACCATCAGTGGCCTTTCGCGGGAGATGCGCGAGACCCTGAACCGGGTGCGTCCCGGCACCATCGGCCAGGCCAGCCGTATCCCCGGTGTTACACCGGCTGCAATCGGCTTGGTGCACGTGTCCATCCGGGTGCAGGCTGCACAACGCGCCGGCGGCAGCGGTCACACAATGGCGATACCGCGAAACAGCGGCCATTGAGTTGCGTCTTCTTAAGAAAACGGCCCCTTGCACGGGGCGAGCTAAGAACAATTGAATTGTGAAGCCGCACCAGCCATCTCGCGGATCTCTGCTCGATGCGCAATTCCCGGCGTTTCCGGGCGCGTTCACGGCATGGAAGACTATAGGGGAAGGGCAGGGGAGAGCGCGAAATAGAAGCCTTGATAGTCCGCAACGAAGTGTGCGGATCGGAATGGAATGCGCAGCTTTCGAGGCAGACTCCACTGATCGATCTTCCGGTAACCAAGGTGCTCCATGCTGTTTATCAGTTGTTCGGCATTCATTACCTTGTACGGGGAATAGGAAAACGCTCCATATTGCACGGTGTAATAAGTCTCTCCTGAATAGACCGGAACGCGATTGACCAGAACATGAGGCGGCTTTTCGGCTAGTTCACTCAGCATCTCGGCCAGACCGGTTTCGATGTATTGGAGCGTGCCATTTGTAAGGTAGACCAAAGACCCATTCGCATCTTGCCTGTTTGTCGTGAACGACAGCGCATCCGCCAACTGCTCCTTCGCGAACTCCTCACCCCGCTGAGTAAACGATGGAAAATCGCACACCACCCACCGTAGACCGTCAGGGAACTGGATGTAGTCTTTATAAGCGTAGTAGCACTGCCCGTATCCTCCTCCCAGATCGAAAATAGTGCTGCCAGGACGCAGGATCTGTTGCAGCCGAAGAAGAGCCGGGTAGTCCCCCGGGTTAAAGAAAGAGAGTTTCTTCTGAAAATGGTCGACGACTTTCTTGTGGTCGAATCCCCTGGGCTTTGAGCTTGGCAGAGCAGCTATGGCAGCATCGTGGCTGGGATACACCCCCCGATAACGAACCGCCATGTTGGCACACTTCCGGCCACGGTAAATGCAGAAGCGGGGAGACTCATTGTCACACATGAAGCAGGGATGGGTCAGCAGGTCTCTGGCAAAATTCAAACCTTCGCTGAGCGGGTAATTAATCAAGTCTTTCCCCCAATCGTGCAGGGTGCGTCCATATGAAGACGCTATTCACCGCATCGTCTTCGCTCCGCACCGGCGAAGGCGCGAGAACCCTGCTTATTGATCCTTCTTGTCGCTCCTGGTGAACAAGGGAATATGGAAGGGCATCTCGCCATTGGACTGCTTCTTTGACTTGGCGTTCGAATCCTCGCGCAGCACCGTACGCTGCGAGTTGATGCACAGCCACCCGCCCCGCACTCGTTCGAAAACGTGCGTGAAGACGCCCTTCTCGTCCACTTGGGATGAGTTGATCTTATGGTGCAGCACATACGTGCCGTTGGCCACCGCGATATCGCCCAGCATGCGGACAGTAATCACGCGCTGGGCCAGATGCATGGTTTTGTCTTCTCCCGTAATAAGGTTTGCCACTTGCTGGTTACGGGTGGTGATGTCGCCTGTAGCTGCAACATCCACAAACAAAGGCGATAGCACCAGCTCAAGGCTGTATTGATCGCGCTGATTCACAGCGCCGGACCAGGTATCCTCAATCTTTTGGAATTCGCGGACTTCAGGGGATTCGGCGGTTGTGGCGGCCGATTGGGCAGGCGCCGCCGCCGGAGTCTGGCCAACTGCAACCGAGCAAAACAGCAGGACAGAAAAACAAGCCAGAAAACGAGTCATACGCACACAAACTCCCACATTCGATGATATCTCTTTGACTTCCCATGGAAGCCGATTGAGAGCATGAATAAACGGGAACAAGGACCGCTGGTTTAGAGCAGGGTCTGCAGGCGCTCTGGCTCGTGCAGGGTGATCAGTGAATCGTCAATCGAGATCCAGCCATCTTTGCGAAATTGCCCCAGGGTGCGCGTCACCGTCTCGCGCGTAGTGCAGGCCATCGAGGCCATCTCTTCGTGGGTCAGCAGCAGCGGAAAACGGAAGCCGCCTCCATTCAGGTGTTCGCCGATCTGGTAGGCCAGCTCAAGAAGCAGCCGGCCCAGCCGGGCAGCTACAGTCTCGGCCAGGGCGATGCGGCAAGCATCCTGCAACGCGAAACGGTACTCCTGGCAAATGCACTGAACCGCGCGCATTTGCGCTTCTTTGTGGCTCCGCAGAAAAGTGAGGAAGCGCTCCCGCTCTACAGGGCGAAGCTGGGCAGGGGTAAGCGACTCGGCAGAAACTTCGTAGACCCCATGTGAGAGGACTGCGTACAGCCCCAGCATGGAACCCGGACCGGCAACGCGCACAATCATCTGGCGATCCTGGGCGCGGCCGGCAGTCAGCTTCAAGTATCCGCCGCAGATCAGGTAAAGACAGCGAGCATCCCCTCCCTGAACAAACAGCGAAGCCTGTGCGGGCAAGGAAATGGTGCTGGTCGCTAGTTCAAGGTCGGCGAGTACGGCGCTTCCCAGGGAGCAAAACCACCCTGGCCGGCGGTTGGCGCAAGCCGCACAACCTACAGGCGCTTGGCGGGCCAAATGTCTTTGTCGTCTCTGCACTCCTGCCGGAATTTCTAAGCTCGCCATAGTCTTGCTCCGCTTGAAAACCACGAAACACTTTCGACCTCTGCTGCCATCCCCCGGCCATCGGCGCAAGGGCTGACTTTGAGGACTTAACATTTCGGTCTCCGGGAAAGAGACTTTCGCCTCATCAAAGTTTCCTCCGGCGTCGCAACCCATGGATGTGATGGGCCTCACGTCTCTTTGGCCCAAAATTCGTACAAGCGCTGATTTTCCGGGCTGGAATCTGCTGTCGTCTTTCTCCCTCGTGAACACCGGCAAATTCGTTAAGAGACCGGTCAAGCGCCTGGAGCCGCCGGTGGACCACATACTTTCACGTCGCGGGGTACCTTGTATTAGGGTAGAGTGGTCAATTATGCTCATCCGTTTTACGGAATTGGTGATGCATTAAAGCAGTGGGTGTTCTTCGCATTCATCAGGCTCCGGCCGGACGGTGATCATGTGCACGCAAGAGCGATTGACCGCACGAATACGCAAGCGAAAAATGAGCTGCTGCAAGTCTCCATCACCATGAGCAGCGCCGTCGTGGCCAGAAGCTGGCCGTTGTTCAATATGTGACGAGTGTCACGGTCTCCGGGCAAGCGAAGAACGTAGGATGCAGCCCATGAGGTGATGCTCCACACAAAGAGCGCCTCCGAACCAGAGAACTCAGAATCCAGGCTGCTGTATCTATCGTCTTTTAAATTCGTTATGCAAGACTACTGGGCGTTGGCTAATCTGAATTCGAAGGTTGTAACGAGAGCAATCGAGGTGATACTTGATGCATAAGAACGGGCCGGTGGCAAGATCGCCAATTGGTGCGGCCCCGGGAAAGAGACCGGGACTGCGAGGCTGTTTCATGTTGTTGCTGGGCGCGAGTATGCTTTGCGCCAGCGCAATGGCCGCTGCCGCAAGCGGAGCCAAACCGGCCAATGGTCAGGCCAAGGAAGCCGCCCCTTCAGACTATGTGGGTACCGACACCTGCGCGACCTGCCACGCAGAAGTCGCCAAGGGCTTCGCCGGCAACCCTCACAACAAGATTGCTGAAATGCATGGCAAGGCCGGTGTCACCTGCGAGGGTTGCCACGGACCGGGCCGCGCACACGTTGAAGGCGGCGGCGATGTAAGCAAGATCTTCGATCCGGCCAAGGCCACGCCCAAGCAGGTGGACGAAAAGTGCCTGGATTGCCACGCGGGAACGCATCCCAACTTCGAACGTTCTCCCCACGCCAAAGCGGGGGTAAGCTGCACCAGCTGCCACAGCATTCACGCCAGCCAGGAAAGTGCGCAGTTGCTGAAGGCTTCGCAGCCCGCGCTCTGCTATCAGTGCCACACTGACGTGAAGCCGTCGTTTGATATGCCTTTCCACCACAAGGTGAACGAAGGCCTGGTCAAGTGCGGCGACTGTCATGACGTTCACGGCACATTCGGGAACAGCAGCCTGAAGTCCACGGCTGATCAGAATTTGATCTGCACCAAATGCCACGCGGAGACGCGCGGGCCTTTCGTATACGAGCACGCTGCGGTCAAGGCGGAGGGGTGCATGGGGTGCCACACTCCGCATGGTTCTCAGAACGCCCGGCTGCTGAACATGCCGAATATCAACACGTTGTGCAACCAGTGCCATAGCCCAGTCGCAGCCGGCACGGTCCACTCGATGAACGCAGGATCGTCGGAGTTGGCGCCATGCACCAGCTGCCACACCTATATTCATGGGTCAAACATGAACCAGGCGTTCCTCAGGTAACGAAGCTGCGCCGCGCCTGCCCGCCACAGCGGACGGTGCGGCCCGGATCCCGTACCCACTGGGTACACGAGTTCAAGGTTCGGATTTCAGCAACAAGGCTTTTGAGTGAGGCTTCATATGAAGAACACACGCTGGTTTTCTTGGCTGTTCGATCAGCAGCCCTCTACGGCAATGATCCAGCGCATCGCTGGCGGCATTGGAGTCGCCATTTTACCGTTGGTAACGGGCATTGCTGTCGCGCAAAATCCGGCGGCCGCCAACCCACTTCCGGCACCCGCTGAGCAGATGACTGTTCCAGCCAGGTATTCGACCCATCAGAGCGTGGATCTGGGTGGACACATGGCCGGCATCACGGGCAGCGGAGCGATGTACGACACGCTGGTCAATATACAGTCCGGGCCTCGCATACTCGGCGAGACCTTTGAGATGCATGTACTCCCGGGCCAAACGCATACCCTCGTCGATTCTCTTAGTGCCATCGGCACGGGGTTCGGCGGCGATCCGAACAGCTTCACCAAGCTGGATGCCTCCAAGGGTAAGATTTACGATTTCTCGGGAGTGTTCCGTCGCGACCGCCAGTACTTCGACTACGATCTGCTGGGCAACCCAAATATCCCTGCGGGGCAGTCGATTGTCATCGGGCCCGTCAGCGCGCCGACCGGCTCGTTTGCGTGGCCGCAGGTTCAACAATCGACGTTCTTGTTCAACACCGTGCGCCGCATGACGGACACCAGCCTCACGATCTTTCCGCTGGCGCAGGTGACGTATCGCGTGGGGTACTCACAGAGTATCTTCCAGGGACCGAGCCTGAGCCCAAGTGGTTATCAATTCGCCACAGGCGATGCCATCCTTCAGGAGTTCCAACGCAACAGCACCGACGATTTCACGGGAGGGATCGATTGGAAGCCCGTACAGGGCACCAAGTTGACCTTTGAGGAGGAGATCGACCACTACAAGGCGGACTCCTACTTTACGATGGCTCCCGGTGACTTCAACGCGCAGGAGGCGGATGGAACAAAGGTGGCGCTGGACAATTATGACAGCCAGACGCCTCTCAAGGATTCCTGCGACACCTTCGCTCAGGGTTCGAATCCGGTTTTCACAGCGCCGCAAACCGCCGGCGGCCTGCCGGTCATCAGCCCGTACTGTTCGGCTGTGACCAGCTACACGCGCACGCAGCCAACGCGCATTCTCTATCCCACGGAGATCTTCCGGCTGCAAAGCACGAGCATCAAGAACGTCTCGATGAATGGCGACCTCCGATACACCAAAGCGAACATGAACCTGCCCAACTACTACGACAGCTACCAGGGGCTGAATGAAACGTCCGTGAAAGCTACCGGTACCACGCCGGCGGGCTATTATGGCGTCCGCTCGCTTTCGTATGTGGGCGCCGCGAGCGCAAAGCGCCAGGTAGTGGCCGCCGACTTTGGCATCGTCTGGCAGGCTATGAAGACGTTCAGTCTTTCTGACCAGGTGGACTTCTCCAGCGTCCACCAACCGGGAACTGCCAGCATCACGAGCGGAGTCACTCTGAAGACGCCTACGGATACTGCCAGTTCCTTCGGCAGTGCAAGCATCAACTACCCCAACTTGATCACTACGACCGCGAAGACTGGAGCCGCCACATTTGAAGGCAGTCCCGCCATCGGCACTCCACTGCCGGGTTACTTTGGCCAGAGCTTCATGACCAATAATCTGACGGGAACCTGGGATGCCTCATCTCGCGCTACATTCTCGATCACCTATCGCTACGGCACTCATACCATCGCTCAGGGCAGCCCTCATAACACTTCACTCGCAGTAGGCTCGGATACCAACGGGACCGTAACCATTAACGAAAACGGTGGAATCTTCAACGCCGCCCTGCGGCCCACCGCCAATTGGAATGTCAATGGTACGGTCGAGGTGCTCTACAACGACAACTCATTCACTCCGGTCGGTGCGCGGCAAACGAAGCACTACAGAGTGCACACGATGTACAGGCCGAAGCCCTGGGCGACGCTCTCGGGCGCCTTTAACGACCGGGAACGGCATAACAACACGAACAACAACCAGAGCGCCATCGCAGCTGGCGATGACCCGTACGAAGGCCCGCTCAACCATGTTGATCACAGCCGGGTTGTGAGCCTTGGCGCGGTGCTGTTGCCGAATGAACACTATGGGCTCGATTTCAATTACGCCTATAGCGATGTGTATACGGCAACCAACATCTGCTATGACAACGGCGCCACGGCCAAGCTGCCCGGCACCGCCTCGACCAACAGCAGCGGCGCGCCGAATGTATGCCCTGGCGTTTACACCAGGGGATCGACGACCCAGCTTGCGGACTGGTTCGCCAGGGACTTCATGGATGCTCCGACGCAGTACGGATCGGTGGCTCTCACGATGTCCCCCGTCAACAAGATCCATTCCAGCATTGGCTATCGCGTCAGCGCTGTGAACGGTAATCAGTTTTTCAATGACGCGCGATCGGTCAATGGCTCGCTAAACTCCACGTATCAGTCTCCTTTTGTGAATCTTGCATGGACGCTCCATCCGGGATTGATTTGGAAGGCGGAATACAACTTCTACGGCTACGGCGAGGGCGGTCCTTCCGGCCCAGAGTACTGCAGCACTTCAACGTCTATGACGTCGACGGTTGTTCCTTGCACCTCTCTACCCTATCCGACCGGTCTGACCGAATCGCCTTCGGGTCTGACCGCACCTCGGAACTTTCATGCGAATAACGTAACCCTTGGAGTGCATTACGAGTTCTGAGGCTAACCAGCAATCATCTTGATGCGTAATTTGGAAAGGGGAATCATTCTGTGAATACACAAGTCAAGCTCGCGGGACTCATCCTTCTCGCTGCTTCCGTTATCGTTCCTGCGTTTGCCCAAGACACCGGGGCAGCCACTTACAAGGCGAAGTGCTTAATGTGCCATGGCGCCAAGGGCCTTGCCGATGCGCCGGCAGGTAAGGCGATGAAGGTGAAGCCAATCTCCGACCCGGACGTTAAGAAGCTTTCCGAAGCCCAGATGGTTGACGCCGTCAGCAAGGGTATGGGCAAGATGCAGCCTTATAAGGACAAACTGACTGACGCCCAGATCAAGGACGTGGTAGCCTACTTCCGCACGTTTCTGAACTAGGAAGATGAAAGCCGGCGCGGTTCCCGTTTGTTGTGGAATCGCGCCGGATTCATGTGACAGCGATTCACCGATTTCACTCCGTTGCAAACCGGGCGACTTCTTTCCGCTGCCGGGTTTTAAGTGTGTAAGGCAAGCCGCCTGCTCAGTGCGGCCTTGGTGTTTAGACTGGGAATTTTTTTGAGGAGTCTTGCAATGAAAAACCAAATTCGCTCTCTAGTGGTGCTGGCCGCAACCGTATGTCTGGCCGGTTCCTTGGGCTTCGCTCAATCCGCAGGCGAGGCAACTTACAAAGCAAAGTGTCAGATGTGCCACGGTGTCAATGGCGCCGCGGACACCCCGACGGCCAAGATGATGAAGGTTAAGCCGGTTTCCGATCCGGACATGAAGAAGCTCTCCGCAGCCGACATGATCAAGTCCACCACCGACGGCAAGGCCAAGATGCCCGCGTTCAAGGGCAAGCTCACCGACTCTCAGATCAGCGAAGTCGTGAGCTATATCCGCACGTTGAAATAGTGCGGCCCGGCTTCAATCATTTCCAGGGTCAGGGTCACTCAGCCAAGGTTAGCGCCTGCTCCACCCCGCGGATGAAGAATTGTCCGCGGGTGTCGCGGGAGCTACGGTTCAAGTCACCATGGGATCTCCACCTTGGTGATACGCCGGCACTGAAAGTGCAGTAACCGGCAGCCTATTTATCTCAGAAATTTGGGGGCAACAGACAAATGTTTCAGAAATTCCGCGAAGGCTGGGTACGGCCGGCTCTGTTCTTTGGCAACAACCCCATCAGCCTTGCCGGCGGCGCCATCACCAGCGCTTCCGGCGTAACCATGATCGGGTATTGGCTGGTGGAGGTCTTCGGCCGGCCCAATGACAACCCCTATCTAGGGATCATCTTTTTCCTGCTGCTCCCGGCCGTGTTCATAGCCGGATTGCTGTTGATTCCGGTGGGCGTGTTTGTCCGTCGCAGAGCGCTCCAGAAGGCCGGGCTGATTCCGGCACAATTCCCCAAAATAGATCTCAACGACCGCATCTTTCGCCACGGCCTTGACATCGTGCTGGTGGCCACCATCGTGAATCTGCTGGTCGTTGCCATGGCCAGTTATCGCGGTGCCGCCTATATGGACTCGCCACAGTTCTGCGGCCAGTCCTGCCACGTCATGCATCCGGAATACACAGCCTACAAGATCTCTGCGCACTCCCACGTGGACTGTGTGGAGTGCCACATCGGCTCCGGCGCGTCCTCTTACTTCGCCGCCAAGGTGAATGGCACTAAGCAGCTTATTGAAGTCTCGATCGATCGTTATCCCACGCCCATTCCCTCGCCGGTCACCAGTCTCCGCCCCGCGCGCGTCATCTGCGAGGGCTGCCATACACCGGCCCGGTTTGTCGGCGAAAAGTTGCTCGTCAAGTCCAGCTTTGCCGACGATGAAAAGAACACCGAAACCCAGACCGTCGTGGTGCTGCACCTTGGCGGGCAGGATTCGCTCTCTCATTTGACCGGGATCCACGGTGTGCACCTGGGCCACATTGAGTACGTCGCCACCGACTCCACCCGAACCACCATCCCCTGGGTGCAAAGGCAGAATGCCGACGGATCGCAAACCGTGTATGCTACCGCCGCCGGAGCCAACGGCCCACCCCAGGGCGAGCGGCGAGTGATGGACTGCATCGACTGCCACAACCGCGCCGCGCACACATTTGTGACGGCGGAGGACGCCATCAACCGGGCCATGGCCGACGGAGCCATCAGTCCCGATCTGCCCTGGGTCCACAAACAGGGGCTGGAACTGCTCAAAGCCAATTACGCCACTGAAGATGAGGCGCGTGTCAAAATTCCCGAGCAACTGGCGGCCTTCTATCGCAGCCAGCATCCCGACGTGATGGCCACCAAGGCGGCGCTCGTTAAGTCCGCAGGCGACGAGTTGGTGACCCTCTATAGCCAAAACGTGTTTCCTTTTATGAAAGTTACCTGGGGAACCCATCCCAATCACATCGGGCACATGAGCTATCCGGGCTGCTTCCGTTGCCACGACGGCGACCACGCAGCCAAAAACGGTACGGCCATCACCCAGGACTGTGCGGCTTGCCACAATCTGCTGGCTGTCGATGAGCCCAAGCCCAAGGTGCTCAGCGACCTGGGCATCCAATAAGTCGCGACCAACGGAGTAAGTCGAAGGGCGGCCGGCAAAAGGCCGCCCTTCTTGCGTTTACTCATGTTCGTGTCCCGCCATGGTACGCTGGCTCTTCATATTCAAGGAGCCTCTTCCCGATGTCCAACAGCCATCCTCTTCACTTCAACCTTATTGCGGCGGCTCATGCCGCCATGATTGAACACGGATTCCAACCCGACTTCCCGCAAGGCGCCGATACCGAACTGGCCGCAATTCAAGCACATCCTCAACTACCCGCTGCACCGGGTGCACAGGACCTCCGGGGATTGGTCTGGTCTTCCATCGACAACGACACTTCAAAAGATCTGGACCAAATCGAATGGGCCGAGCAGCTGCCCGATGGCCGTATCCGTGTGCTCATCGGCGTGGCTGATGTGGACGCGCGCGTCGCCGGAGGTACGGTGCTCGATAAGCATGCCCGCAGCGAAACCACCTCCGTTTACACGGGAGTGAAAGTCTTCCCCATGCTTCCGTCGGAGCTCTCCGAGGGTATTACCTCGCTCAACGAGAATGAAGACCGGGTTGCACTGGTCATCGAATACGCAGTGGATGAGGCCGGAATCGTGACCGGCGGGAAAGCCTATCGAGCTTTGGTGCGCAATCGTGCGCAATTGGCATACAACGCAGTGGGTGCGTGGCTGGAGGGTACTGGCCCGGCGCCTGCAAAGGTGGCTGCCAGCGCCGATCTGGCACAGCAGCTCAAACTGCAGGACACAGCCGCCCATCGCATGCTGGATAGCCGTTTCCAGCATGGCGCGCTCGACCTTGAAACCATTGAGACCCGGCCCGTAATGCTGGCAGGCGAGGCGGTCGAGATCGCCCGCCAGCAGAAGAACCGCGCCACCTCGCTCATTGAGGAGTTCATGGTGGCAGCCAACGGCGTCATCGCCAAGACTTTTGAAGAGGCGGCTGTGGCGTCCATTCGCCGCATTGTGCGCACGCCCAAGCGCTGGGATCGCATCGTGGAGGTGGCCAAGGGTCTCGGCACCACGCTGCCCGCCCAACCCGACTCCAAGGCCCTCAATGACTTCCTGCAGGCGCAGAAGCAGAAAGACCCCGACCATTTTCCCGATCTTTCCCTGGCCGTCATCAAGCTCATGGGTCCCGGAGAGTACGTCCTGGTTAAGCCTAACGAGATTTCGCCTGGCCACTTCGGTTTGGCGGTTCAGGATTACACTCACTCCACCGCCCCCAACCGGCGCTTTCCAGACATGGTCACGCAGCGCCTGCTCAAGGCCTGGCTGGCACACGGCCCGCAGCCTTACTCCGAGGGCGATTTGAACGCCATTGCGCAGCGCTGCACGCTGATGGAAGACGGCGCCCGCAAGGTGGAGCGCGAAATGCAAAAGCGCATCGCCGCGGTGGTCTTGCGTCCCCGCATCGGCCAGAGTTTCCACGCGATTGTCACCGGCGTGAACAATTACGGCACCTTTGTCCGCACCCTGGATCCGCACGTGGAAGGGATGCTTGTGAACGCGGGAAAGCCAGGAGCCAAGGGGCTCGACGTGGGCGATCGCGTGACGGTAAAGCTGATCTCCACCGATCCCGAGCGTGGATTCATTGACTTCGCTGTGTGATCCGGTCTGCAAAGCCGCAAACACAATGGGGATGACGCGAAGTCATCCCCTTCCTTTGAAGCTCAAATTCCTTGTTGGTATCTCTCGCCGCTACTTCAGAGAATCCTGGGGCGGCTCCGCAACCGGAGACTCTGCTTCGTGGGTCGCTTCTTCTCCGGTCATGGTGTTCCCACCTGCCGCTGCAACGCCTGCTTCATCCATCCACAAGCAGGCAATCCACCAGATGACCACGGCAAGGTACACCACGCTGTTGGAGTTAAACAGCTTTTCCCGCAGGCCCACCACGCGCTCATACTCTGCCATGGAGTGGGGCGCGGCTGTCTGGGTAATAATCTGCCAGATTGCCTGCACTGCTAACTGGCTCAGAGAAGCGGTGGAGAGGCCAATAAGAATCCGTTGCGTGTGGGTGCGCCATCCGGCGCCGTAGCGGCGGCCAAAGAGCACCACCAGCAGGCCCAGCGCCACAGTCAGCACGTCCACTAGCAGGCTGGTCTTCTGTGCCAGCAGTTGCAGCAGCGCCAACGCTGCGATCGGCGTATCCACGGCGAGCGATTTCCACGCCGGCCATTGACCCCACGTGGCAAGGACGATGCCGCCCAACGCCACCAGCGCCACAGCCCCTGCTATCCATACACTGCGTCGCGCACTGGCAAAGGCGCGCCGCGCCATCTCTACCACCACCAGCAGCGCCGCCACCGTGGATATGTCCGCGAGAATAATGAAGATTACGCTCAGGGTGAACTGCGGCATCCGGCCATAAAGCAGCCGGTTTGAAAGCAGGCGCAGCGCCACCAATGCGATGCTGGCCGTGAACCACGGAAATCGCCGTGCCCGATCCCGTCCCAGCAGGACAACCAACAGAACCAGAAGTGCCGCAAAAGTCAGCGTCCAGAGTGTCTGGACAATGGTGAAAGAAAAATTGAAGTGCATCTCAACCTTGTCTGGCCGCGAGGTGAGTGTCTGCCCGGCCCAGTTTCAGTTTAATTGGCCAGACCCATATAGGCTTTCCAGGAGCGGCGCGCAACCGCTTGTGCATGGCCGCCAAATCCATCACCATTATTCGACCCTGACACCCTGAGGTGATCAGTCTCTCGTTGTCGAGAGTGAGGCGGATTGATGAATTGTTCCTCGATGCCTTGGTGCGAAGTCGAGAGATTCTTCTTCGCATCCACTTCTCTGCGCGCGCGGTCCACACGGCCACGCGTCTGAGGCTGCGATGGCGAAGGCCGTTTCTCACTTGAGTGGGCACAAAACTGGGGACAATTCGGAAACGACGAGTGAGAACAACACCAATAAAGACGTTCCAATTGGTGTAAATAATGAGGTTGTATGGTGCGCCCGGAGAGATTCGAACTCCCGACCTAACGCTCCGGAGGCGTTCGCTCTATCCAGCTGAGCTACGGGCGCGCTCTATCAGCATACCGTATTTTGGGTCTTGCCGGGCGCGGTCAGCTTGCCGGTGGTTAAGCCCCGCGCTCCGCCTCACTCTGTGAGCGCAACGTTTCCATCACAGACTGGATCAGGGCCTTGGCGCCCTCCATGCCCCCCAATACAGCCTGCAGGTCCAGCGCTGGTTTCGAAGGGTTGCGGCTTGAGGCGCAATAAACCCCGTGCTGGCCCACGAGGATCAGCGAGTCGGTCAGCAGGTCGAGCGCCACGGCCAGCCTGCCGCGCTCCACACCCATCATGAACTCGTGCTGCTCCAGCTCAGCCCGCTTTTCGTCGAAGACATTCATCTTCTCAGCCTACTCGAAAAGCGGGCTCCCGGCGCATCGGTCTACGCGTTCAGTTTGCGCATGTACTCCGCATTCTCGCGAAGCTCTTCGAACGGCTCCATCTGGTACTCTTCCTGTTCGACGAAGTAGTACTTGAGCCCCGTGGCGGCGCGCAGAATGGCGTGATAGTCCATTGTTCCGCGGCCCAGCACCGGGAGCTGCACTTTTCCGTCTGCGCCTTTGGCAATATCCTTCACATGCAGCAGCGGGAACCGTTCCGGCGCTTTGCTCAGGTAATCCACTGGTTGGTGACCCGAATTGTAGACCCAGCCGCAGTCCATCTCGAAGATGACCAGCTTGGGGTCCGTCAGCCGCAGCAGCTCGTCGTAAACCAGGACGTTTCCCTCCTGGGCAAACTCCGGCGTGTGATTATGCACCCCAAAAGTCATGCCGGCGGCCTTCACCTTCTCGCCGATGCGATTGAACTCGCCCGCCACATAGCGCCAGTCGTCCAGCGTCAATTCGTCACGCTTGTTGGATGGGTCGCGATGCACTCCCCCGGAAGACGAGCAGACCATGTACTCCAGCCCTAACACATGGCCATATTCAATGAGCTCGTCGAGTCGCGACCGTAGCATGTCTAACGGATGGTGGGTACTGACGCAACGCAGCCCAGCCACATCCATTGAATGGCGAAACTCAGTGGCGGTCTTGTTGTAGTAGCCTGCCGCTTCCACCACCGTGTAACCCGACGCCCGCACCTTCGCGAGCGTCCCGTCAAAGTCCTTCGACAACTGGTCGCGCACCGAATAAATCTGTAGTCCGATAGGGACATGGCTCGGCTTGGCGGTCAACCGGCTGGCGCCAACAAAGGCTGACGCGGCAACCGCGCCCGAAGCCTTCAAAAAAGTTCTGCGTGATGCATTGCTCATGATCTTCTTCTCCTCAACCTGCGCGTCAACCTTTGATGCTCTGCGTGGCCGCGTCCCACGTGGCCACACTGTGATGGAAATACGAGTAATTGGCCATGTGGCATGCGATGGCGGCATGGTTACCGAAAACCTCGTCTTCGACTACGTGTTCACGCGTCTCCACCGCGCGGAAGAAGTTGGCGATGTGGTCGGCTGTGTCGTCGTAGTCGCCTGGGGCCGAATAGCTCTCCATGGCGGCCATCTTGGCAGGCGGTGCGGGATTTGCCGCATGCCATTCGTTCAGATATTGCTTCTTGGCCGCCGCGGTCCAGCCGTCCAGTGAGTAGCCTTCGGGCTCAGGCCGGGTGTCCTGCGGAGTCACGGTAAGTGTGTTGCCACTGATCACCATGGTGGCCTCCTTGCCGTAGAAAATGGTCTCATCGCCGCCTGAGTTGTTCTGGTTGCAGTGCAGGCTTACGGTGATGCCCGGATAGTCGTAGAGCGTGGCCAGCAGATCGGGAAAGTCGCGTCCGTCGGCGAAGTGAGTAAGGCTGCCGCTGGAGCAGGCGCGGTTGGGAGCTGCATTGATGCCGCTGACGCCTTGTATGCCTGAGATCAGATGAACGAACAGGTCCCCTGCCAGGCCCTCGCCGTAGTCGGCAAAGCAGCGCCAGCGGAAAAAACGCACCGCATCGAATGGCCGCTCCGGCGCATCGCGCAGAAAGGCTTCCCAGTCGATGGTCTGCGGGCTGGCGTCGGGCGCAACGGGATAGACCCAGGCGCCGGAAGGGGAGTTGCGATCCGTGTGGCCTTCAATAAGATGCACCTCGCCCAGCCGTCCTGAGGTGTAGATCTCCGCAGCCTTCTTGTAGACGAGGTTGCTTACCCGCTGGCTACCCACCTGCAAGATGCGCTTGTTGGACTGTACCGCATCAACCATCGCCAACCCGTCGGCCACGTTGTGCGACATGGGCTTCTCGCAATACACGTCTTTGCCCGCCGCAATGGCGTCCAGCACGACTCGCCGGTGCAGATGGTCAGATACGGCCACAAACACCGCATCCACATCTTTCCGGTCCAGCAGTGAACGGTAATCGCGGCTGGTGGGAACATCCGCTCCATAGGCCTCCAGGCCGGCTTTCTGGTGCATGTCGTAGAGGTCCGCAGTGCCCACCAGGACTCCCGTAGGAACCTGGCGCGCCGACCGCAGCAGGTCGCAACCACGAATCCCGGTCCCGATAGAAACAAACCGAATCTTTCGCCCGCTGGCGTCGCCCGCGGCAGCCTGCGCCGCCAGCACCGGTGGCTCCAGCAACGTAGATTTGATGGCCGTTCCCGCTGCCACGGCGCCCGCGCCGAGGCGCACAAAATCCCTGCGCGTAATGGAATGCATGCTCATAAAGCTTTTCCCCCTGCGAACGCCATTCTCGCTCCCCGGTCCGGTTTATGTCCACAGACGCCTGGAACGGCGCAGACGCCATCGAATCGAGCCACCCGTTTGTGACCGGGAAATCCTCGCCTACGACGCCGGCGATTGAATCATGGGACAATAGAACGGTAGACACCATGACCAACGACAGCCTTCCGGAATCCCAGCCCACACCCGAAATCACTTCTGAGCCCGAGGCCGAGCCTGCGGAAGATTTTGCCGCGTTGCTCTCAGAGTTTGAGCACAGCCATACACACAAGCCCGAGGGCGGAGCCAGGCAGTTGCAAGGCACGGTCGTCTCCCTGTCTGCCGACCAGGTGTTTCTCGACATCGGCTACAAAACCGAGGGCGTTCTGCCGCGCACCGCGTTCGAGAACAATGCCGAGGGAGTGGAGCCGGGGCAGAGCTTCCCCGTCTCCGTGACCGGCCGCAATGAGGAACACTACTACGTGCTGTCACGCTTCAAGGTGGCGCAGCCCCGCGACTGGACCGCGCTCGAAGAAGCCTTTGCGCAAAAGCTGGCCGTGGCGGGTACGGTCACCGGTGTAGTAAAGGGCGGCCTCAATGTCGACATCGGCGTGCGCGCTTTCATGCCCGCCAGCCGCAGTGGAACCCACGACGCCGCCGAGTTGGAGAAGCTGGTGGGTCAACAGATTGACTGCCGCATTACCAAGCTCGATGTCAGTGATGAAAACGTAGTTGTGGACCGCCGCGTGGTGCTGGAAGAGCAGGCGCGGTCTGCCGCGGAAACCCTCCACGCCGCAATGAAGGAAGGCGACACCGTCAGCGGCCAGGTCCGCAGCCTGATGCCCTACGGCGCCTTCGTCGATCTGGGCGGCATCGACGGCCTCCTCCACGTGAGCGATATCTCCTGGGCCCGGGTGAACAAGCCGGAAGACGTGCTCACCGTGGGCCAGGAACTCCAGCTCCGCATTCTCAAAATCGACCCCGAAACCAAAAAAATCTCGCTCGGTCTCAAGCAGCTTCAGCCGGAGCCTTGGGACGCCGCACCACAGAAGTATCAGGCCGGTCAGCGAGTCACGGGTACGGTCACCCGCCTGGCCGACTTCGGCGCATTCGTCGAGATCGAGCCCGGCGTTGAAGGCCTCATTCATATTTCCGAGATGTCGTGGGGAAAAAAGGTGCGCCACCCCAGCGACATATTGAAGCAGGGCGACCAGGTGGACGCCGTGATTCTGGCCATCAAGCCGGACGAGCACCGCATCTCCCTGGGCCTCAAGCAGACTCTCAGCGATCCGTGGTCAGAGGTTTTGCTCAAGTTCCCCGTCGGCTCGCAGATCGAGGGTCCGGTAACGAAGCTGATGAACTTCGGCGCGTTTGTTCAGATCGCGGACGGCATCGAGGGATTGGTGCACGTGAGCGAAATCGTCGCTGACAAGCGCATCAACCATCCCCAGGACGTGCTCCGCGCAGGCCAGGTGGTCAAGGCGCAGGTGTTGGCCATCGACCCCGAAAAGCGCCAGATCAAGCTCAGCATGCGGCAACTGGTGCCCACCAGCATCGACGAATACATCGCCGAGCACAAGGCAGGGGACGTTGTTTCGGGCCGCGTTGTAGAGGAGTCAGCCGGCCATGTCACGGTGGAACTTGGCGAGGGCATTCGTGCTGTGTGCCGCGTTGCTCCTGCCGCTGTCACTGCCGCGAAGACCACGGCTGCCAAGGTGGATCTCTCTTCGCTCTCGTCCATGCTCAAAGCGCGGTGGAAGGGCAATGCGCCTGCCGCTACGGCTGAGCCCGAGCCCATGCACGCGGGTCAGATTCGTAGCTTCAAAATCATAAAGCTCGACCCCGGCGCCAAAACCATCGAAGTCGAGCTGGCGTAGCGCGTTATAGATACGTCTCGTCGATGTAGCACCAGCGCCAGTCTTCGCCGCGCTCGGCAGACTGGATCAGCGGGTGCTGCGTCGCATGAAAATGCGCCCGCGCGTGGCGGTTCTGCGACGAGTCGCAACAGCCCACGTGGCCGCATTCCAGGCACATGCGCAGGTGAACCCAGGTGTCGCCGCTTTGCAGGCACTCCTCGCAGCCTTTGCTGTTCGGCTTCACCTTCTTCAAATGTTCTGCCGTATGTATGCACTTGGTTGCCATCAGAGACCTCCTCCGAATTTCTTGCTCCCCTTCGTCTTGCCTCTAGGTTACCCGGTATTGTTCGGCGAGAGCTTGAAACTGCTTCACCTGTGCTGCCACCCAGGTCTCATTTCGGCCCAACTCCGCAGCCAGCAATTTCGCCGTCGCCTCCGCCATCTCCATCGCGGCGCGCGCATTCAGGAACAGGGCGCGGGTGTGCCGTGCCAACACATCTTCCACGGTACGCGCCATCTCGGCCCGCGCCGCCCACACCACTTCCGCGGCGATATACGGCAGCTCGGGATGCAGCCGCGCAGCCAGCCGCGGTTTCCGCGCCAGTGTCTGGATCGCCTCCGCGTCGGATCCGTAAACCTCCAGGCTTCCCAGCGCCGCCGAGTCCTCCAGGTAGCCGTGAATGCGCAGGTTCTTTGTGATGCAGGGTGCGTCCTTCAGCTTGCCCAGGGTAATGGCGTGGTCTACGCAATCCTCGGCCATGTGTCGATAGGTGGTCCATTTGCCACCGGTGATGGTCAGCAGGCCCGACGTATCCACATGGATCACGTGATCGCGCGAAAGCGCGGAGGATTTTCCCTCGCCCTTCACCAGCGGCCGCAGGCCCACGTAGACAGCCAGCACGTCGGCCCGGCTCGGCGGTCGGCTCAGGTAGCGTGCCGCCGTTTCGAGGATGAACTCAATCTCTTCATCCAGCGGGCGTGGTTCCAGGCTGGGTGCGTCCAGCGGAGTATCGGTTGTGCCTGCTACCGCGTGCCCGTGCCAGGGAATCACAAACAAGACGCGGCCATCACTGGTCCGGGGAACCATCAGCGCCGTATCGCCCTTCAGGAATGAGCGGTCAAAGACCAGGTGAATCCCTTGGCTGGTCACCACCAACTGCTCGGCGGCAGGGTCGGCCATGCGCCGCACCTCATCGGTAAAAACGCCTGTCGCGTTCACCACCGTGCGCGCCGCAATGGTAAATGTCTCACCAGTCTCTTCATCGCGCGCGGTCAGCCCGTTGATGTAGTCCTCGGCGTCCCGCGTCAGGCCCGTGACCGGACAGTAGTTCACCAGTGTCGCGCCATAATCAGCCGCCGTCATCCCCAGGTGGATCAGCAGCCGCGCATCGTCGAACTGGCCGTCGTAGTAGACCACCCCGCCGCGCAGTTCCTCCGGTTCCAGCGCCGGCAGCCGCTCCAGCGTTTCCTCCTTCGACAGCAGCTTCGAGGCGCCAAAGCCGTACTTTCCCGCCAGCATGTCATAGACCTTCAGGCCGATTCCGTAGAACGGCGCCTCCCACCAGGAGTAATTTGGAACCACGAACGCCAGGTCATGCACCAGATGCGGTGCATTCTGACGCATTAGCCCGCGCTCTTTCAGAGCCGACATCACCAGTGGAATATTGCCTTGTTCCAGATACCGCACGCCGCCGTGCACCAGCTTGGTGCTGCGGCTGCTGGTTCCTTTGCCAAAGTCGTGGGCTTCAAGCAGCACTACGCTCAGTCCGCGCGACGCCGCATCCACGGCCACTCCCATGCCCGTCGCCCCGCCGCCCACCACGGCCATGTCCCACGGGCCTTTTTGCTCCGCCCGTTCCCAGATCCTGCGCACCATCTCTTCCCTGCGCATTGCTTCCACCTCTGCCTTACTCGTTCCAGTTCTTGGCTCGTTCCACGGCGCGGCTCCATCGCCTCCGCCGCTCGGCTCGCTCGTCCGGGCTCATCTTCGGTTCAAAGCGCACATCGTTCTGCCGCTTGGCGCGTAACTCATCGGGTCCAGCCCAGAATCCCGTAGCCAGTCCCGCCAGGTAGGCAGCGCCCATTGCGGTGGTCTCGGTAACCTGCGGCCGCACCACCGGCACACCGAGCACGTCGGCCTGGAACTGCATCATCAGGTCGTTCACTGCCGCGCCGCCGTCCACGCGCAGAGCGCCCAGCGGCGTTCCTGTCTCGCTGTGCACAGCCTCCAGCACGTCGGCCACCTGGAAGGCGATACTTTCCAGTGCCGCTCGCGCAATGTGGGCCGGCTTGGTGTCGCGGCGCAGGCCGATCAGCAGCGCCCCTGCATGTGGGTCCCAGTGGGGCGCGCCCAGGCCGACGAACGCCGGCACAAGCACCACCCCGCCCGCGTCCGGCACACTGGCCGCCAGCGCTTCCACCTCGGCCGACGAGCCAATGAGCTTGAGATTGTCGCGCAGCCACTGGACCACTGCGCCTCCGATAAAGATGCTGCCCTCCAGGGCATATTCCAGGCGATGTTCGGCGCTGGCGGCCAGCGTCGTAATCAGCCGGTGCTTCGAACGTACAAATTGCGTGCCAATATTCTGCAGCAGAAAGCAACCCGTGCCGTAGGTGTTCTTTGCCTCGCCCGCGTTCCAGCACATCTGCCCGAACAGCGCCGCCTGCTGGTCGCCGGCAATGCCTGCGATGGGCACTCCGCCCAGACCCAGAGTGGTCGTCACCTCGCCCACACGCTGGCTTGACCAAACCACCTCGGGCAGCAGGCTCTCGTGAATTCCGAAGATGCGCAGCAGCTCCGCATCCCACTCGCCTTTCACGATGTTGAAGAGCAGAGTGCGCGAGGCGTTAGTCACATCCGTAACATGACGGTGGCCGCTGGTCAGGTGCCAGATGAGCCAGCTATCCACGGTGCCGAACGCCAGCTCGCCGCGCTCTGCACGGGCCCGCGCGCCCGGCACGTTATCCAGGATCCACCCCACCTTGGTGGCGGAAAAATAGGGGTCCAGCACCAGGCCGGTTTTTGCGCTGACCGTCTCCCCCACGCCGCTCGCTTCCAATGCGCTGCACCGCGAAGCCGTCCGGCGGTCCTGCCACACAATGGCTGGATGGATGGGTTTGCCGGTTGCCCGCTCCCACACGATCACCGTCTCGCGCTGGTTGGTAATGCCGATGGCGGAAACGTCTCGGGGTCGCGCGCCTGCCCGCCCCAGCGCCTCCACCGCGCAACTCAACTGGCTGGTCAGGATCTCCGTGGGGTCGTGCTCCACCCACCCCGGTTGGGGGTAGAACTGCTCAAATTCATGCTGCGCCACAGCGGTAATCGCGCCCGCCTCGTCGAATAGAATCGCCCGGGAACTGGTGGTTCCCTGGTCCAGTGCAAGGATGGTTGCCATACGTGCCGTCTTCCTTCGGCCTTCAGTCAAACACGGTGGAAGGCCCGGGGGCAAGGTGGGGCTAGCCGGCACTGCCGGTCGCTTTCCGAATCGCTTTACGGGATTGCTGCACGGTCGTGTGGTGCGCTCTTGAATCAGCCCTGTCGCGGAGTGCGCAAAACAATAGGGGCAGACGCCGTTCAGGCCGTCTGCCCCCGGGCTGGTTCATAGGTGAACTAATTTACGGTCAAAGTCATAGGAAGCGAGGTGGTGATGTTGGTAAATGCCGTATCGGTTCCAACTAGCGTGACGGAGTAGGTTCCTGTCGCCACGTCGCCGGAATCGGACCCTGAACTTGAGCCCCCTCCGCAGCCGACTGCGAGGCCGACCACGCCCAAGAGAATGAAGCAGCCCAATGTGTTGAGCCACTTTGCCCGGCGCCTAGAAATTCCGAGCATTAGAAATCCCACGAGAGCTGCGGCACTGACTGGGAGGACAGTGCGAAAAGCCTGATTCCCATGCGAAGAAGCGATCCGCCTTGCGCCGGAAAGAATAAACGCATGTGGCGCTCTATTCCTAACTGCCGGCAGCGCGTTGCAGGCCGTTTGGGACGTATAGAGGGTTAAGACCATTGTTGCTGTGCTAGCTGCAACTACGGGCGTGTTGGTTGCCGTATAGCAACCATACGTCTGCAATGACGTGTTACTTGTTGACAACGTGAAACCGACCGTCCCGGCATAAGAATTCACCGAAGTAATCGTGATTGTCGAGGTTCCAGAGTTTCCTTGGCTGACGGTGACTGTCGAAGGACTCGCAGACAGCGTGAAGGTGCCAGCGCCGGAGCTGGAGCTACCGACTGCCACAGAAGCGACTGCTCCACCAGAGGCCGCATGTGTTGCGTCGCCGGAATAGGAGGCGGCAACCAAGTGCGTTCCCACGGTAGAGAAAGATGTCGTGTAGGTGTATGAGCCTGCAGTTAGATTTTCAGTGATGGACGCACCTCCATCCACTGTCAATTTCACTGTGCCGGTCGGTATGGTCGATCCAGTGTCGGATGTGACTGTTACGGTGAAGTTAACGGAAGCGTTTACGGCGGGAGCAGTGCTAGATGCTGAGATCAAGGTTGAGGTGTCGATGAGAGCGCTGCTGCCATTGGCTGGCCACGCTGTCGCCAGCAAATTGAGATCTACCGATCCCAACCCAGTCACTTGGTCGTAGCCGGGTCCCGCCGAGAAGCCCTGGGTGCTGCTGCAAAAGGTAGACCCAGCGGTGCAGTCGTTATTGCCGCTTGTGATGTCGTGGAAACCTGCTGCCGCGGTATATGCCGTGCCACTGGTCGCCAGTCCGTAGAGCGTTGGGTTGATAAGGCCCTGCCCGGTCGTGTAGCCCGCCTTCTGATTGATGATGGCCAACATGCCCGCAAAGATGGGCGCAGCAAAGCTGGTGCCGCCAGCCACAGTAAGGTATTGATTGTTAGAGTCGCGGAAACCGTGCGAACAACTGCCAGAGATGCCGAGGGAGGTGTCACTAGAGCAGTAGAGATAGCCAGGGTAGCTTGGCGAGGAATACAGTGCGATATCCGGCACGTCGCGTGCCCCATCGGTCGGAGTCAGCGTGGCCTGATAGCTCGGCTTGCCAAAGAGCGCGCTGGCCCCGCCGCTACTGGAGCCTAGACCACCATTGCTTGTTGCGCTGGGCGGGGCGTCATCGTTCCATGCAACCTCAGGGATATATTGGAGGGCTGAAGTGATTACATCTGACCCGCTAGCCGATGTCCAGTAGGTCGTACCCTGAGTCAAGTAGGCAGGGTCGGCCTGGGAGACTTCGGTGCCGCCTACACCCGTCACATATGGACTACTAGCAGGGTAACTGACGGCGATCACCTCCTGCTGAGCGGCGCTTAGCCCGGTTGTGCCGCTGCAGGCTGTGGAGCCTGAATCGCCCGAGGCATTAATAATTGTTTGCCCTTGCGCCGCAGCCTGCTGAAATGTCGATTCCAGGCTGAATCCGCCTAGGTCTGGTTCGCATGCGCCATAGCTTAGGCTGACAATAGGGGCGGTATCTTGATCGACCGCATATGTAACTGAGTCGAAGGCTCCGCCGTTGTTGGTGCTATTGCCGGTGTAGACGAAATAGATATCTGCACCGGGAGCCATGGCGCTAGACCACTCCAGGTCTAGATCGGATTCGGATTCATCGTTAGTAACTACTGTTGAGGTTCCCGTGCTCGGTACAAGCACTAGCGTTGGAGCCTTCGGCGTGAGCTCAGCCGCGTTTTGGAAGTTTGTAATATCGCTGGCTAGAATCGCTGACTGGCCCATGATCGCAATCTTCTGGCCGGTCCCGATGTAGCCCGAGACGGGCTTCGGGAAGTCATAGACAACCCAAATGTCTTGAGGAGCAAAAAAGACGCTGGAACTTTGGCTGGACGAAAAGGCCGGACGCGTGCGCGCGGCATTGCCAGTAATATGCATCGCCTTAGGCCGGAAGTCGTTCAGGTTCCTGACCGCCTCAACGACCGGCGCAAGCGCCGCCGGCAGCGAAAGTTCCGTCGACGGAGCAAAGTTCTTCTCGCCATCCGACTTGTAATAGTGCATCTGCGTCTGGAACGCCTGCTCCACCTGTCCTACCGTGCCCGAGAAACGGATCAGGTTCTTGCTCCGGGCCACCGAATCAATTGAGAAGCCCTGTTGCTCCAGCCAGCTCT
>PLSM01000156.1 GCA_003165075.1 Acidobacteriaceae bacterium
CTCGATCAACGACCTGGGCAAGGAGGACTTTATTGCGCACCATGTGACTTCGCCGCTGCGGAGAAAGGTGATTGAGACCTTTCAGCGCTACCGGACACCGTTGAACATGGGCATCGAGCTGCNNAGCGGTTTGTGGCCATGGGCAACGGAGTAGCCCTGGTGCCGCACCTCACGGTGGCCCGGGAACTGGAGACAGGGGACCTGGTGCGGGTGAAGGTGGATGAGCTGGAGTTGAAACGGGTGCTTCGGCTGGTGCACAGGCGGCAGGCTATGCTCTCCTATGCGGCAACAGCGTTTCTGCGCACCGTGCGGTCGATGGCGCAGGAGCAGGGGCCGCCGTTCTACTACCACGTGGAGCGCACGGCGTGATTTTCTTGCCCCTGGAGCCGATCCGAGCCACGGGTGAGGGCAGAGCCGCAGGGGCCGGAGAGCCGGTGGGAGAGCGATGCGCGCAGCAAAGACGCCTAAATGTCTGCGGCTGCGTCTATTGTTTGAGATCAATCCGAGGCAACCCCTTCCACCGAGAACCGTTCCGGCCATTTACAATGCTGAGAGCGGGGCCCGGTTCGGACCGGAGCACCGGAATCGACAAGCTGGCTGCCAGCCGGATGGTTGCGCAGTCATGAGGTTCCAGACCGAATGAAGAAGATCGCCTTTATTGCATTCCTGCTGGCCGTGTGTGTGGCCGCAGGCCGCGCTCAGGAGAGCAGGCAGGACATCAGTCTTAGCGGAACGGCCATTATTGAGCCGTTCATTGCCTCATCTACCGACGTTCAGGTCCACTCCAACTATGGGCTTGGCGCATTGGCCAGCTACCGGTTCATGCTCACGCCTTCGAGCGCCCTGGAAGCGAACTATGGCATGACCTACCAGAACACCATTCGCTACATCATCAGCAATACCAACAACTACAACATATTGACCCGTAACGAGGAGATTTCGGCCGCGTACGTGCGCAGTTTCACCTACCGCAAGTTCAATCCATTTCTCGAGGCAGGACCGGGCGTGCTGATTTTCCTTCCCATTCGCAACTCCAGCACTACGCTGATTGACGCCAAGCAGGCGATGGGCATTGGGGGAATGTACGGCGCCGGATTTGCGTATGAAATCAGCCCCAGCTTTGACATCCGCGCGGAATACCGGGGCTTTGTGACCAAGGTGCCGACGTTTGGCGATACGCTTCTCGATACCAAGAGGTGGTACAACGTTTTCAACCCCACGGTGGGCGTAGCGTATCACTTCTAGGACCACAGTTGTAATTGCTTTCTGGCCCATGAAAGCAGCGAAGGCCCGGGCCTGAAGGCCCTGAGAATTCGCACTCATTCCGGGGGCTGAAGCCCCCGGCTCCCTCCGGAACGCGTATTTCCGCAGCCTCTATAGCTGAGCTTCCTTGTAGCGCCCCAGTTCCTTCAGCATGGCGCAATGTGGATGGAGCGCCTGAAGCACGCGCGCGCTGTCCTCTGGCGCGTGGATCTGGTAGTCCACATAGAAGATGTACTCCCATGGCTTGCCGTGCACGGGGCGGGACTCGATTTTGGTGAGGTTGGTGCCGATGGCAGAGAACTCAGAGAGCGCGGCCACCAGCGTACCGGGGCGATTTTCGACCGAGAATGCGAGGCTGATCTTGTTCGATGCTGGATCGATGACGGAATCCGCAGTACGGCGCACAAGGAAGAAGCGGGTATAGTTTTCAGGGTTGTCTTCGATATTCGCCTGGAGAATGTTGGCACCATAGAAGTGAGCCGCCGCCTGGCTGGCGATGGCCGCGGCGTGACGGTCACGCAATTCGACCAGTTGCTTCACGCTCCCCGCAGTGTCGTAGAAGGCGCAGGCCTCCATTTTGGGATGCGCGGCCAGAAAGCGCCGGCACTGGGCCAGAGCGACGGGGTGGGAAAACACGCGATCGATATCGCCGATGGCCGATCCGGCGACGGCGATAAGGTTGTGGCGGATACGCAGCAGGGTCTCGCGCTCTACTTTTACATCGTGGGCCAGGAGTAGGTCAAAGTGCTCTGAAACGGAGCCGGCGAGGCTGTTCTCAATGGGTATTACCGCAGCCTCTACGCTTCCGTTGGCCAACGCCGCAAAGACGTCGGCTGAAAGCGCAATGGGAACGATCTGGGCGCCGGGGTCGAGTTTAATTGCCGCTTCGTGACTGAAGGAGCCCGGTTCTCCCTGGATGGCAATCTTCATTCCGATGGCTGTTTCTCCTGATGCCTGACTGCGGGCGGAAGCTTCAGAGGCCTGCTGCACGGGCTGCTTTCTGGCACCATACCACGGGTCTGGCGGAGAATGCTTTGAGCCGGGACGAGAAGACATACGATTCACCTCCGCAACCACAGGTCAGTGGCCACAAAAACCAGGAAAACCGTGGCAATGACGCCATTCATGGCAAAGAATGCGGCGTTGAGGCGGCGCAGATCGCGGGGCGACACCAGGGAGTGTTCGTAGGCCAACAGCAAGCCCGCGGCGGCAATACCCAGCCAACCGGCCAAGCTGAAGTGGAAGAGAAGCCCGAACCAAAGCAGCAGGCCAAGCATCGCCAGGTGCATCAGGCGCGCGGCCCAGAACGCAGCCGGTATACCGACGGCCTGGGGCAAGCTGTGCAAACCGGCGGCGCGATCGTGCTCGAAATCCTGGCAGGCGTAGAGCACATCAAAACCGCCTGCCCACAGCGTTACCGCCGCGGTCAGCACCAGAATGCGGGGGTCTAGGCTGCCGCGCACGGCAATCCATGCCGCCGAGGGAGCCAGGCCCAGGGCGAGGCCCAACACCAGGTGCGACCAGCGCGTGAGGCGCTTCATGTAGCTATAGCCCAACAGCACCAGCAGTACAACCGGCGACAGGTAAAGCGTGAACCGGTTGAGCGCGGCAGAGGCCAGCACGAATGCGAGCGCCATGAACACGGTGAAGCCGAGAACGAACTGGCGCGAGAGCAGTCCGGCGGGAATGGCGCGGGTGCGCGTGCGGGGATTGGCGGCGTCGAGGTCAGCGTCGGCCCAGCGGTTGAAGGCCATGGCGCAGGAGCGCGCCGTGATCATGGCCACCAGAATCCAAAGCAGGGTGCGCAGGGCAGGCAGACCACGGGCGGCGAGCAGGGTGGCGGTGAGGGCAAATGGAAGCGCGAAGATGGAGTGCTCCCACTTGATCATCTCCAGCGTGGTGCGCGTCTTGGACAACATGCCTGGCATCTACAAACCCTATCTGGCAGTGTAATTGAGCAGGGAAGGGGCAAGAACGGACCGCGGGCTCACAGAGATGGGGTTCATCCGGCCCAGAGGCGGAGTTGGACTTCTGCGACGCTGGGTGTAGCTTGTTCTGTGGTCCCACGGAGGGAAAGAATCACGATGAAAAGGTCTGAAATCAACCGGTCCATTGCCGAAGCCGCAGCGTTCTTTGCGGAGAACCGCTTCATGCTGCCTCCGTATGCGGAATGGACGCCGGAGGACTGGAAACAGAGCGGCAGTGAAGCCGATGAACTGCGCGCGCAGAAGCTGGGCTGGGATGTAACGGATTTCAACTCAGGGAATTTTGCAGCGGTGGGCCTGACGCTGTTTACGCTGCGCAACGGCCTGGCCGGGGGCAAAGCGGCCAAGGTCTACGCCGAGAAGATCATGTTTGTGGGCCAGAACCAGGTGACGCCGATGCACTACCATGCGCGCAAGACAGAAGACATCATCAACCGCGGAGGGAAAGGGACGGGGCGCCTTGCAGTGCAACTCTACAATTCGAGCGAAGAGGGTGGGCTTGCGGAAGGCGTAGTGACGGTGACCTGCGATGGAATCCAGCGCCAGGTGGAAGCCGGAGGCACGGTGATCCTAGGCCCGGGCGAGTCGATCACGCTCACTCCGCATCTCTACCACACGTTCTATGCGGTGGATGGAGCGGGGCTGATCGGGGAAGTTTCGTCGGTCAACGATGATGATATGGATAACTTCTTCCTGGAGCCGCTGCCCCGGTATCCCGAGATCGTTGAGAACGAACCTGCGGTGCGTCTGCTGTGCACCGAGTACGAGAGATTTGCGGCGGAGTAATCCCACAGTTGAGCTGCAAAGCCTCTGTCTTCGGGCATCGCGCTGGTGCGTGGTGCGCGGCGCTTTACGCGCCGGCTTCTTCGACGCTGGCGACGAGGGGAAGGACGGTATCGACCCTGGTGATCTTAAAGAGGTCGAGCACCCGGCTGCTGGAGCCGGCCACGATCAGCCGCACACCCCTGGTCTGGCAATGGACGTAGTGATTCATCAAGAGGCCCATACCTGCCGAATCCATGTAGGGAACGCCGCTGAGATCGAAGATGGTGAGGCGCGGCGCCGGGGTACTGCGAAGTTCCGACTGGAACTCGAACATATTACGCAGGGTAAGGGGGCCGGAAAGAGTGTAGATGAGGATATCGGGAGTCTTGCCTTCTTTGCGGTCAATCGACAGGGGCGCGTCAGTGAGCATGGCTAGATAAGTGTAAGGAATAAAACGGGCTCTGTGATTACAGTTGTGTGAATGTCGCGGGGTTACGGCGGGTCAGTATTACACAAGTAAAGTCAGATTGCGATTTCTGGTTTCCCACCCATTCCGCAAAGAACGCGGAATAGGTGGGAAACCCAGATTTCTGTTTACGCTCGAATCGAAGATGCTCGAGCGAAAACCGCCCCACGGAAGGAGAGAAATCCGTGGGGCGGTTGGGTGCGCGGCGAAGAGATGGGCCGCGGGGTCTCAGTTTACTTTTGCGCCTCACCGGGCTGGTTGGCTACCTGCAGGTAGTTCTTCACACTGAAGACGCCGGGAACGCCGTTGGCGCGCAGAAAGGCCGTTTCCTTGTCAGCCTGTGAATCCACCATGCCATACAACTCCACGTTGCCGTTCTGCACCGAGATGCGGATCGGGTTGGCGGGGTCGACGGCGTACTTGTTCAGCGACGGGTAGCCATAGACAGCACGAGCCACCTGCATCCGGGTGCGGTCGTCCATCATGGAGACTGGATCGACCTCGATCTCGCCGACCACGTCCTTGACGCCGGGATAGGTGCTTACCAGGGCCATGGCGGAGTCCTTGTCCACATCGGTACGGGCATGGCCGCCCAGAGTAACCGAGCCGTTTTCGACGCTTACAGTGATGGCGTTGAACGCGTTGCCGTAACCTACGCGGTCATACTGAAGTTTCTCAGCCAGCTTGGCCTGGAGTTCGCTGTCGGGAACCGTGGGGCCGGCGACCTCGATGAGGTTACGCACCGCCGTCACTCCCTTGGCATGGCGCACGCGCTTGTCTGCGTCGGCCTTGTATTCATAAAGGCTGACGCTGCCGGTCAGGGTGGCAATGCCGTTCTCCACGTTGACCTTTACATCTTTAAACTGTGATTTATCAAGCCGTTTCGCGGCTTCATTGGCCGCGGGGCTGTCCTGCTGCCCCACAGCGATTACGCCGGAATTCCTTGCCGCCATCGAGATGCGGGGAAGGCAAAGGAGGGATCCGGCGAGCATGACCGCCAGGACAGCGGCTGGTGTAAGACGCATCGTCCTTGTCATTTTCGACTCCTCCTTAAAACTGAGATAAGGCCCCAGGATTTGCGCGAGATTCAAAGACCTTAGAGCTGGAGCTTTGAGCACCCGGCAAGCGCCCGTGGACTCGACCTTCGCCGTTATAGACTCCCAAGTTCAGGAAAAGTTTCGGAACTTAAAACTACCGATACGATGCCGGGAAGGACCGCAAGGGTTGCGCGAGAATTCGCTCTTCGATGAAACAAGAAGGGATTCAGGCCCGCGAGTATTAGCGGTAACGGCGGGTGGCCTTGATGACCATGGAAAACACGCCCGACTCGTCGCGCGTCACCAACAGGGATACGTGGCGGTTGATAGCGATTTCAGCCTGCAATAACTGTTGCGCCGTGGTGTTCACGTTGGTGGCATAGGTGAGAGTGAGATTCCTGCCCAGTTGCTCGTCGACAGTGATGCGGGTGGTGGAGTTGCCCAGCGCGCCCAGGTAACTGGGGTCGACCTTGACCGAGCCGGCACCAAACAGCTTTTGCACGCGGCTGCTGACGGTGGCGTTGAGAGCTCCGCCGAGCAGGGCGTCGGTGGCGGGGTTGTTGGCGATCTGCTCCTGCTGCTGGGTGTAAATGCCGCGCTCATTCTGGGTGCGTCCCAGGGCCAGCAGAGCCACCACGTCGGCCTCGGGCAGGGGTGGATCGCTGCGGTAGCTGACCGCCATCTTGTCGAGAGAGCCGTGCAGGCCGAGGGTGATGTCGTAGTCTTCGACACGGGCGGTGGCGTTGAGGTCGAGAGAGGGCTCGATGCGGACGGGATTGGTGAACGTGATGTCGCCGCGCTGCAGATCGTAGCGGGTTCCGGCGATGGTGGCGCTGCCCTCGGTGATGGAGATGCGGCCCAGCAGCGAGGGCGTGGCCAGGGTGCCGCGCAAGCGCAGGTCCACATCGCCGGCGAGCTTGGCGTAGGCATTCTGGAAGTTCAACTGCGGCGAAGAGAGAATGCGCACGTCGAGGCGGATGTGGTTGGAGGGAGCGTCGGGCGGCGCGACGGGCTGTACCTTACCGGCCAGGGTGGTGAGGCTGGCGATGTCCAGATCGGGGCTGACGGAGAAGCGCGTGAGCATCACGCCACCGCTAAGCAGAAGGCTGTTTTGCGAGCCCTGCAAGCGGAGTGTGGCGTCAGCCAGCGAACTGACCCCGGGCGGATAACGAATGCGGATTCCCTTGCCGGTAACGGACAAGTCGGCAAAGATGCCGCGCTGGTAGGCCAGGTAGCCGGAGACGCTTAGCTGTCCGCCGCCAGTGGTTGCGGTCAGCGAACGAACTTCGAGCCGGTTCTGGTTGAACTCCAGCGAACCATGCAACTGGCTGAGGCTGTTGGGCAGGTCTTCAAGCGCCAGGGATGCGTTCTGAAAGTCGATGCGGCCGCTGAGGCCGGGGTTGTCGAGGGGGCCGTGCGCCTCTACCTGGAAGGTTGTGATGCCGCCGGCGGTCAGGTCGGGGTCCAGGGTCTCGGCCAGCTTCAGGTTGATGGAACCGCTGGCAGCGACGTCGAGCTGACGCTTGCCGTTGATGGCCAGATCGCCCTGCACATGCAGGTCGGTCTGCTCGCCGGTGACGTGGAGGGGATCGAGATGGATGTGGGCATTGGCCAGGGTGGCGTGGACGCCGCCCTCGCTGCGCAGATGAATACCCACCACCGTAGCCTCGAGTTGCTGCAGGCGAGCATCGCCGCGCAACTGTTCAAGATGGGCCAATGGCCCCTCGACATGGATTGTGCCGGCCAGCGCGGACTCACCGGTCAGTCCCTGGATGTGCGCCATCCTGAGCAGTGCGTCGATATTGAACTGAGAAAAGTTGAGGGTGGCCTGGGTGAGATGTTCGCCGTCAAGCAAGGTCTGGCCGTGTGCGGAGAGCGCGGCGGATTCAAAGCGCGTGGTGAGGTCGTAGGTCAAGGCATGATTGGCGGTGTGGGCGGCGATCTCAACTGCGCCCACCTGTTCGCCGCTGAGGGTCAGTCCGCCGAGGGCAGCGTGGCTCTTAAGATTGGGATCGCTCGGGGTTCCTGAGCCGGTCAACGAGAAGGCGAGCTTGCCGGCCAAAGTGACACCTGACTGCCGGAGACGCTCGATTTTGGCCACGTCGATACCCGAGCCGTGGGCATCGATTTGAAATTGCCGGGAGCGGAGATCGTAGCTGCCGGAGGCGGAAACAGTTCCTGCCGGATTATTGGCGGTGACGGAACTGAGCTGCACCACCTGTCCCACGATCTTGCCCTGGGCCCGCATGCGCGTCAGCGGCTCTCCATAGGCGGAGCCCCGGTCCAACTCGACCCAACCGGAGCCATCCAGCGCATGGAGAGGCCCATCGGCCGCGACCTGCGCGTTGAGCTGGCCAGTCAAGGGCAAGTCCTGTCCGGTCAAGGGCAACATCTCTGCCAGGCTTACATTGGAGGCGCTAAGGCGCAGATGGAGCAGGGAATTGGAATCGAAGGAGGGCTGACCGGCGGGGCGCCGAGGAACGGTGGCAGGTGGTCCTGCGCGACCACCTCCGCGGCGACGGTTTGTTGAGGCTGTGGGCGCGATTTCGGCCGCGGAAAGGGTTGCCTCGATGCCGATGGCGGCCTGGCCGTGGTGGAGCTCGCCGTGATCGATGGCTATGCGGTCCGCGGCATAGCTGCCCGTAGCGTCCACCGTGTCCCACTGCACAACCTGGGGCTTGGCGGAGTGGTCATTGGTGCTGGGCGGAATCTCGATGGACAGGCTGGTGGCCTTGAGGTTGCCGGCAATATGAGGATCGGTGAGCGAGCCGGCCCACGTGCCGTGAAAGTCCGCCTGACCGCCCAGGGCAATGGGCAGGGCCGCGACACCCGATTTCCCGTCGTGAACGAGGCCCAGACTGCGCAGGACGGTGTCGAACTCGCCCAGGTTATGAGACTGAAAATCGATGCTGAGCGCAGAGGGACTGGAGAGCGGATAGGCGCCCAGGTGACCGTGGGCCTGGATATGGCTGGCGGGCATTGCAACGTCCAGGGTACGCACATCCACGGCTCCGTCACGTTGGGTATAGGTGGCGTCGATGGAGCCGCTCGTGGGAGCTTCAGAAGCCTGTGGTGAAGGCCTGGCGCCGGGGCTCATGCTGAGCGTGGCGCTCACCACGAGAGTGTTGTCGTCGCCATTGATCCAGGTCGCCGTGGCAGGGCCGTTCAGGTGGGCGTCGAGGCCCAGTCTTTGGAAGGGCGGCTGGCCAACAATGTCGAGAACCGTGTCCAGGGTAACGTCTTTCAACTGCGCCGTAACTTTTCCGTTTACGGGGAGAGTGTCGGAGGCGGACGGGGGTGGAACCGGGGCAGGCGGCTGCGGAAACTGTTTCCGCGCCTGGCTGGAATGGCGGTCGGGTGGAGTGGCAGCACGCAGCACGGTGGCCCCGGGAATGGGGGCGAGCCAGTGGTCCAATGCGACCGTGCCCTCAAGCGTGCCGCCCGGATGGAGGCGAGCCACGATGGAGGTGATGAGCAACTGCTCCGGGTCGGCGTGGACGCGGGCATCCAGGTTCACGCCCCGGGCCGTCACGCCGGGCGCGACATAAGCGCCGCCGTCGACGTGCACTGTGCCATCGACGCGAAACTGGCCATCGTAACCCTGCGTTGCAAGGTCCATGCGGGCGATGCCTTCGGGCGCGTTGGGATAGCCGGTGACGGGCTCAAGCAGGCGCATGTCCAGGTCGCCTTCAGCCTTTGCTTCCCAGCGGGGACGGGCAAAGTCAATCAGCGAGCCAGAGACATTCAAGGTGCGATCAGCGACATTCTTGCTGCGCGCCGTGATGCGGAGCGAGCGCAGGTAGGCCGCGTTGCGCATGAGGTCGATGGTGGCCTGCAGGTAGCCCTGCACCGGCTGAAGCATGGGGTGCGCGACATCACCGCGGGAGAGGCTCAGATCGCGAGCGCCGGTCTCGACCCTGTAGCTCTCAGGATTTCTGCCTGCGGCGGGAACGTATTCGAGGCGCAGGGAGACATCGTGGGCAACAAGGTCGAGAGGCTTGAAGCGATTCTGAAAGTCGAAAGCCGCGGCGCGATCCTCATAATCCAGAATGCCGTGCTGAACGGCAAGATGACCGGCCTTGAGGTCGAAGAGGGTGTCGAGGGCGGGTTGTTGCGATTTACGGGGTTTGCGCGGCTGGGGCTGGTTGGTGGATCCGTCGGGATACACGATGAGGTGAAAGGCAGGGCGGACGATGGCCAGGTCGCGCAGCAGGATGCGCGGGGACCACAGACCGAGCATGCTGATCCTGACCCGCAGGCCGTCCGCCTGGGCATAGGGCGCTTCACCAGGGGCTTCGCGGCCGTGAATCACCACGCCACCGGCGTCGGCTTCGAGTGAAAGCAGCCGCCAGTGGAAGGAGGCGATCTCCACACGCCCGCCCGTGATGGATGCGATTTGGGCGATGAGGCGCCTGCGGACCAGATTTTCGCATTGAGGCGAACTGGCCCAGAAGTAGAGGCAGAGGATGAACGCAACCAACAGGGCTGCCGCGCCTGCTCCAATCCAGAGGAGACGGCGCCGAGGAGGCACCTGCGGCGGAACGGGCGGCATGTGCTGAGACTCGCTCATTGGCTTCCCACTCCTGGACTGGCCGCTCTTACCGGGGCGGGTTTCTCGGGGGTATCAAGAGCCGGGTCGAGCACTTCGATCTCGCCTTGGGTGCGCAGATTGTCGAGCCAGCCATCAAAGAGAACGTTCACCTGCTGCTGCAATAGAATCTCTTCGATGCGCGGGGCTACCTGTTCCAGGGACGGGATCAGCTCACCGGGCGCGTACTGCGGCACCAGCGTGTTGCGGTAATAGACTTCAATCTCCTGCTGCGAGATGTGTATGCCCTGGCGGAAACGCAGCTCAACGAAGCGCAGAATCTCAAGCCGGTAGCGGAGATAGATTTCGACGCGCTGCGGGGTAAGGCTGTGGCTGGAAAGAAAGGCCTTCCACCCCGCGTCCGAGGCGCAGTTCTGGTGGACGCAGGCAGGCAGTTCCCGGCGAATTTCAGCCAGGCGCGCCGCGACCTCGTCGGCGGTGGGCTCGGTAGCCTGCGCATCTTCCTGGCGAATCTGCTGCTGGATGATGGCGCGGCTGATCAACTGCTGCAAAGCGAGTTGGGGGGTGAGCGCGACATCCCTCACACTTCCGGGGTCGAGCACGGAAAGCTGTATCTCGTTGTCTATGTCGCTGGCCAGGATGGCCTGGTTGTTGACCACCGCGACGACCCGGTCGAGGACCACTGCGGTGGCGGCCTGGGGTGCCTGGGCATGCACCTGCGCAAGGCCGGAATAGGCCAGGCATAGCAACATCGATTCAAGAGCGAAACGAATCGGGAGCCGGAATGTGCGCGGTGCGTTCATCAGAATGTTTGCCCCAGGCTGAAGAAGAAGTTGAAGTGGGCGGCTTCTCCCACGTGCGGCGCGGAATAGGGCAAGGAGAGCGAGTAATCGATGTTCACCGGGAAGATGGGCGGATTCAGGTTATAGCTGAAATCCAGCCGGATGGGCCCGACTGGCGTATGGTAGCGCAAACCGAGGCCGGCGGCGTGAGAGAAGTAATTGAAGCTGCACAGGCCCTGCTGACCGGTGGAGGTGTTGGGGCCGGCGGGTATGTAGCTCGTGGGATCGGTGGTGTTGGCGACTATTTTGCACGTGTCGCGGTCGGGCTGGTGAATGCGCAGCGCACTAGCCCACGCATCGCCGGCGTTGGCGAAGACGTTGCCCATGTCGTGAAAGAGCACCACGCTTACGCTATCGCCGAGCAGGGGCAGCATGGGTGGCGGCAGGCGGAGTTCGGTGCTGTTGACCAGGGCGCCCGCCCCGCCAATGGGGAAGCCGGTCTCAGGATCGCGGGGGCCGGCGGCGTTGATTGAAAAGCCGCGCAGCGAGGTGGGCCCACCGGCATAGAGCCGCTCCGGCAAGGGAAGGAGGGTATCCGCGGGAGCGCCAAAGGCCCGCTCCTGGCCGTAGCGGGTATTGCGCGCTACGACAAGGCGCTCCTTGTCAAAACTGTAAAAGCTGGAGTTGGACAGATCGAGGCGGTTGAATTGCGACTGGGCGCCAAAAATACCGTCAGAGAAGAACTCCTGGAAACTGGAATAGGTGCCGCGATGGGCATCGAGGGGAGAGTCGCGGGTATCGCGAATCCAGTTGAAGCCAGGGCCCGCAACGCGCACCGCCTCCGACAGCAGAGAAATTTCGTCCTTGAAGACCTGCAAGCTGCTGGCGGCCACCTTGACGCGGCGGAAGTCGAATTCATACACGAACGTGTTGGCCTTGGAGATGAATGAATTCGGGGTGTTGAAGTTTTCAGTCCAGCGAATTCCAGCGTCGAGCTTCGAGGCCACGTAGGTGGTTACGTCCTGGCTGTTGGCGTACCCACCGGTGAAGGTGAGGCCGAAGTTGCGATTGCCGTGGAAATGCGGATTCTGGTAGAGAAGATCGATCTTCTGCTCCAACAGGCCGTAAGTGCCTTGCAGGGAGGCCGATTGCTCGCGGCCGAAGAGGTTGTTGCGGGTGAGAGCGCCGAGCACGCGAGGGCTGATTCCGGTCTTGCCGTTGGGATTGCAACTGACGCCGATGGCTGCAATGCCCTTGCAGTTGTTTTGCGGGGTTCCGGTCTGGGCCTCGAAGCCGAGGCCGTAGGTGAAGGTCCACCGCCGCGCTTCAGTTGTCTGCAGCAGCACGGTCTTGTAGGCTTCGGCACCGTTGGGATTCTCAACCGCCGTACCGACCTCGTTGAAGAGGGCAAAGTCGTAAAGATTCAGCTGCGTCTGCTGCAGTGCGGACTGGTTGAGAGGGTCGCCGGGATGCAGCGTGATGGCCCTGGCCACGGTGTCGGGGCGGGTGTAGTGCAGGCCGGTGATGAGCACTTTGCGTACAAAAAACTGCCGGCCCTCGGTGATATGGAAGACAACATCCTCGTTGACGGCATCGGCAGGGTCCGGCTGCTGCCCAACTTCAACCCGCGCCTGATCGAAGCCGCGGCTCAGGTAATCGGTGAGCAGGGCATCGCGGTCTCCGGCGAGGTTCTGCGGAGAAAGCAACTGGCCCGCGGCGGTGTTGAGCAAGGGAAGCAACTTGGCGGTATCGACGTGGTCATTGCCTTCCACGTGCACCGCGCCGACGCGCTGCTGCTTGCCTTCCGCAATGTGATAGACGACCGTCAGGGGAGCCGGATTGCCTGGTTTGTCTGCCGCATGCGTGGATTCGGCACGCGCAGGGGTCTCCCCAATGCTGGTTTCAGGGGTGACCTTCACCTTGGAAAACCCGTTGTTCTGGTAGACGGCTTCGAGGGCGCCGATGTCAGCGACCAACAGCGCCTGGCTATAGACGCCATGGCGGTCTGTAGGGCTGGCGGCGTGCACGCTGAGCATCTGGCGCAGGGTTGCAGAGTCAAAATAGTGGTTGCCGTCCACGGACACGCGCTGCACGCGGCGGCGAGGTCCAAGGGTTACCGTGAAGACGATGAGCACCTCTCCAGTTTGGGGGGCGTTTTGCGGGCCAGGCTGGGCTGTCTGCAACTGGTGATCCACTTTGGCGTCGAAGTAACCCAGGCGCTGGTAGTAGTCGCGCAGGCGTCGATTGCCCTCGTTGAGCAAGTCGTCATCGACTGTGCCCTCTTCGAAGACCGGAATGGCGCGCTTGAGCCGCTCCGTACTGAGGCTTGCGCCTACCAATTCAACCCTGACCGTGGGGCCGCGGTTGGCCGAGAAGCGAAAGCTGGAGCGGTTGGTGTTGGCGGCGTAGAGCTTCTCCTCGAGCTTGAGTTCGGCCTCCAGGCGCTTCTGGCTCCGGTAGACCTTGAGCACGCCGGCGAGGGCGCGGTTGACAGTGTTGTGATCCACGCGGCCACCGGTGTGCAAATGAGCGTGGCGCTGGAAGTCGTTCACGCTCATACCGGAGTCTCCGCTCACTTCCACCGTCCCGATGCGCGCCTGCGGACCCGAGGCCACATGGAACGCGATGTCGACGAGTTGCTCCTCAGGGTGCGGGGTAAGCGCGTGAGTAATCACTGGCTGGTGAAATCCGTTGTCGGCCAGCGCCTGGCGGACCAACTGCACGGCCTGGTCAAGCCGGGCCTGGGTAAAACGCTCCCCGGGCGACAGGCGGCTGGCGCGTTGCAATTGGGTGTTGATGGTGGCGCCTTTGGCTCCATCCACAGTTACGGTTCCAATAAAGCTGCGCGGCGACCCTTGAAACACGATCGCGACTCCGGCCCCCTGGCGGGTGGCATCCACCTCAACGGATTCGAAGAGCCCGGTGGCAAAAAGCTGGTGCAGGCTCCGGGCAAGGTTTTCGCGGCTGAGAGGCGCGCCCAGGACCTGGGCAAGATGGTCCGGGAGCGGGGCCAGCCGTTCGGCGGTCACGCCTTCAAACGAGATGCTCTGCACCGGCAGGCCTTGCCACCGCGAGAGCGAGTCAACGCCAGGCACGGAAAGTGAAGGCGGCGCCCCAGGGACGGATGTGGAGGGCGAACTCCCAGCGGGCGGCGATTGGCTCCATGCACCTGCAGTCAGGCCGAGCGCGAGGACGAACAGACATACCGGAAGTCTGGTGTTCCTGCATTGAAGGCCGTACGCCCATGCCTGATTTGACTTTAAGACCATCGTCTCCCTGAAGAAGTCAAGACACACGTTCGCGAACCGGCATCCAAAGAAAAAGCTTCGCAAGGGCCCGTCCCGGTCTTTTCACGCCGAAACTCTCCCAATGCAACCTACTGCACCTTATACTAACGAGGAAAGAAGACCGACGCAGAATTCCGCGGCTTGCCGAACAACCGACCCCCAAGGAATCGCATGCCCAATTCAAGGTTTCCGAAACAGCCGCAGGATGCCTCAACCGGCGGACCAACCCCAGTAACCGCAAACGCAGGCCCCACTTCGTCTGGGGTGTCCGGCAGTCCGATTGACGACGACGTGATGATACGTGCCCAGGCCGGGGATCATCTAGCCTTCGCTCATCTCTATTCGCTGCACAAAAGACGCATCTATTCACTATGCCTCCGCATGGTCGGCAATGTGGCGGAGGCGGAGGATCTGACCCAGGAAGCGTTTCTGCAGTTGCATCGCAAGATCGCGACCTTCCGCGGGGATTCGGCCTTTTCCACCTGGCTGCATCGCCTGGCGATCAATGTGGTACTGATGCACCTGCGCAAGAAAGGGCTGCGTCTGATGTCCCTGGACGAAGCCATGGAGCCGGTTCCCGATGAAGGGCCGGGGCGCAGCTTTGGCGCTCCCGATCTTTCGCTGGTCGGATCCATCGATCGCCTGGCGCTGGAGCGAGCCGTGGCCGCGTTACCGGCTGGGTACAGGCTCATCTTTGTTCTGCACGACGTTGAGGGGTATGAGCATAATGAAATTGCCGACATGCTCGATTGCTCAATCGGGAACAGCAAGTCGCAGCTGCATAAGGCACGCCTGAAGCTGCGCGATGCACTGCGTACCTCGCTCCGGGGAGAGCGGCGATGACTAACGATCCTCAACAAATGAACTGCCAAGAGTTCCAGGCTCAACTTGCGGAACTGATCGGCACGGGACAGAATCCCGGCGACCATCCCCACCTGAAGACCTGCCCGCTATGCCGCGCCCTGCTGGCCGACCTGAAAACCATTGCCGAGGCTGCGCGCCAGATGTTCCCCATCCAGCAGCCAAAGGAAGAATTGTGGGAGCGGATCGTGTCCGCGATCAAGAACGAAGAAGCCTCTTCGAAGTACAACTGACCGGGGAGACGCAGCAAACCCGGCCCCCCTCTTCTTTGCCCGGTTTGGAAACGGGCTCACTTTCCAATTGCCCTGGCCGATACATCTCTCAAGTATCCGGGTTTGCCTTCGTCTGTCGCCGGCAGGGTGATTTCGTGGCACTCCTCTGAGGGGCGCCACGGAGGATCGTGTGAAAGAACGGCCGCCTCCGGAACCCTGGGTCCGGTGTCCGCGTATTCAAAGTGAACGCGGAACGAGGGAAAGGGCAGTGAAGGATCGAGGAGACATTTCTGAAACTTTTCGATTTCTGCGTGTTCTAATGTTAAGATAAGTTGATAAAGGGACACTCAATGCCAAGCCAGCCATCGATATTGCCGCCGAGCAAGCCCACAGGGAATGAGAGCGCCGGTGCGCGCCGGATCGCCGTTTTGCCGGTCAGGGACACGGTCTTGTTTCCGCATGCTGTTCTACCGCTTACAGTTGGACGCGAGAGCTCGATTCAGCTGATCGAATCGCTGGGGGAGGAGCGCGCCATCGTGGTGACGGCGCAGCTCGATCCCCGATTGGACGCGCCCAAGCCTGCCGACCTGCACGATGTGGGGACGCTGGCCACGGTGCACAAGGTCGTGCGCATGCCCAACCAGAGCCGGTTCGTCTTCACCGAGGGAGTGGAGCGGGTACGCCTGCTGCGCTACGTGCAGACCGAGCCGTTCATGATTGCGGAGGTGGAGACGCTGGAGGACTCGGAATCGGAGTCGACGGCCAGCGTGGAAGCCCTGGTGCGCAACGTGATTGGCCAGTTTCAGCAGATTGTGTCGGAGTCGCCCACGCTGTCGGATGAGCTGCGGACCATCGCGGCGAACATTGAGGACCCGGGGCGGCTGGTGGATTTTGTGGCCTCGTCGCTGCCTTTCCTGACCACCGACGACAAACAGCAACTGCTTGGGACGGCAAGCGTGCTGGCGAGGCTGGAGCAGTTGAACAAGCACCAGGCCAAGGAGATCGAGGTGCAGCAGCTTCGCACCAAGATCCAGAGCGAGGTGCAGGACCAGGTGCAGCAGTCGCAGCGCGACTACTATCTGCGCGAGCAGTTGAAGGCCATCCAGAAGGAACTGGGCGAGCAGGACGAGGGGCAGCGGGAGATTGACGAGCTGCGCCAGAAGATCGATGCCGCCGGGATGCCGGACGACGTGAAGAAGGAGGCCATGAAGGAGTTGACGCGGCTATCGCGGATGTCTCCCATGGCCGCCGACTACTCGTTGACGCGCAACTACATCGAATGGCTGGCGGTGCTGCCGTGGGCCAAGAGTTCGGGCTCCAAGATCGACATCAACCTGGCCAAGGAGATCCTGGACGAGGACCACTACGAGCTGAAGAAGGTGAAGGACCGCATTCTCGACTACCTGAGCGTGCTGGAACTGAAGCCGGACATGAAGGGGCCGATCCTGTGCTTTGTGGGGCCTCCGGGAGTGGGCAAGACCAGCCTGGGGCGGTCGATAGCGCGCGCGCTGGGCCGCAAGTTCCAGCGTGTCTCTCTGGGTGGCATGCACGATGAGGCGGAGATTCGCGGCCACCGGCGTACCTACATCGGCGCGCTGCCGGGACAGATCATCCAGAGCATTCGGCGGGCGGAAACCAACGACCCGGTGCTCATGCTGGATGAGGTGGACAAGCTGGGCCGCGACTTCCGTGGCGACCCTGCGTCGGCGCTGCTGGAGACGCTGGACCCGGAGCAGAATTTCAGCTTCCGGGACAACTACCTGGACGTTCCATTCGATTTGTCGAAGGTACTGTTCATCTGCACGGCGAACATGCTGGATACGGTGCCGCCGCCGCTGCTGGACAGGATGGAGCTGATTCCGCTGCAGGGCTACACCGAAGAGGAGAAGGTGCAGATTGCGAACCGGTACCTGATTCCGCGCCAGATCAAGGAAAACGGGATTACGACCGAGCAGATCGAGTTTCCCGAGGATGCGGTGCGGTACGTGGTGCGCCACTACACGCGGGAAGCGGGCGTGAGGAAACTGGAGCAGGCGCTGGGCACGATTTGTCGCAAGGAGGCGCGGCGCGTGGTGGAAGGACACAAGGAAAAGCTGGTGGTGACGCGCGAGGAGATCAAGGAGTTCCTGGGCGGCATCCAGATACGCGTGGACACGGAAGTGGCGGAGCGGGTGAAGCGCCCGGGAGTGGCTGTAGGACTGGCCTGGACACCCGCGGGAGGCGACATTCTGTTCATTGAAGCCAACAAGATGAAGGGCAAGGGCGGCTTCACGATGACTGGGCAGATTGGCGAGGTGATGCAGGAGTCGATGCAGGCAGCGCTGACCTGGGTGCGGTCCAATGCCGCCAAACTGGGCCTGGCCGACGACTTTACCAAGGACATCGACCTCCACATCCACGTGCCCGCGGGGGCGATCCCCAAGGACGGCCCCTCGGCAGGCGTAACCATGGCCACGGTGCTGGTGTCGCTGTTGACCGACACGCCGGTGCTGCCGCTGACTGCGATGACCGGCGAAATTACACTCAGCGGCAACGTGCTGCCGGTGGGTGGCATCAAGGAGAAGTTCCTGGCCGCGCGCCGGGCCGGAGTGCAAACCATCATTCTGCCCGCGGACAACCGCCAGGACGTCGAGGAAGACCTGACGCCGGAGATGATCGAAGGGGTAGACGTGCACTACGCCAAGCGAATTGAAGACGTGCTGGCGGTGGCTCTGCCGCTGCTGAAGGCGCGGCCGGATACTTCGCCGGTGGCTGCCGAGAGAGGCGCCAGCGTAGCAGCATAAGTGGAGGGAACACAACAACCAAAGGAGGCCGGCGAACCTGCCGGCCTTTTTTGCGTTTGGTACGTACAGGTGCGGAGCGAGCGTCATCGACCGATTGATGTTCGCTGCGTCTAAATCAATTGAGGCGGTATGCTTTCTCTTGTGATGCAAGTGCGCGTTTTGTGCTTTGGAGTGTTGAAGGATTGGTTGGGTCCGGACGCGGTCGCCATCGAGTTGCCGCAGGGCGCGACGGTGGCCGAGTTGCTTGACCGCCTGCGATCACGCCATCCTGCAGCGGTACTGCGCGGCATCGCGGTGAGCGTGAATGCCGAGTACGCCGCGGCAGCCCAGGTGCTGCGCGAGGGGGACGAGGTGGGCCTGCTGCCGCCTGTTTCTGGCGGAGCGACGGGCGCACCAGGTACGGAAGTGAACGAGGGGGATGCGCCAGTTCTGACCGCACTGACCCGCCAGCCGATTGTTGCGGAGAAGCTGGTGGCGGCAGCCAAGCAGGGTGAAGACGGCGCGGTTGTAGTCTTCGACGGCATTGTGCGCAACAACTCGCGCGGGCGGCAGACGCTGCACCTGGACTACGAGGCCTACGAGGACATGGCCGACAAGCAAATGAACGAACTGGGGCGCGAGGCGCTGAGCCGATTCGGAGTGCGGCAGGTAATCATCGTTCACCGGTTGGGACGCCTGGTGGTGGGTGAAACAAGCGTGTTGATCGTGGTTGCCTCGGCGCATCGCGCGCAGGCATTCGAAGCCTGCCGCTGGCTGATCGATACTCTCAAGAAGACGGTGCCCATCTGGAAGAAGGAGACCTTTGTGGACGGCTCCGTGTGGGCTGCCGGGGAGCCGTTTCCGCCGGGATTGGGGTTGGAGGCCGCGGATGGTTCGTGATCCAATGCGGCGGCTGGCGCTGTGGGGATTTGCGATCGCGCTGGCCGGCTGCCCGGGGATGAAACTGGACGCCCAGGACATGACCCTGCGCATGGATGTGAGGCTGGTCAACGTGTTTGTGAACGTGACCGATACAACGGGGGCAATTGTGGGCGGGCTCACGCGCGAGGATTTTGCCCTTGCAGAGGACGGACGGCCGCAGGAGATTGCCGTCTTCGAACGCCAGTCGGAACAGCCACTGAACCTGACCCTGGCCATCGACACCAGCGGCAGCGTGCACAAGGATCTGCTGCTGGAGCAGGACGCCGCACGCCGGTTTGTGCGCGCCATGATGCGTCCGCAGGACCAGATGAGCCTGTTGGAGTTTGCCACCGAGGTACGGGAACTGACGCCCTTCACCAACAATGCCGGCCAGATTGAGCGAGGGCTGGAGCGGCTGCACAGCGACTTTGCCACGGCGCTGTATGACGCCATCTACCTGGGCGCGCAACGGCTGGGCCGCAAGGATGGACGCAAGGTCCTGGTGCTGGTTTCAGACGGAGGCGACACAGCGAAGAGCACCACCTATGCTCAAGCGCTGGAGCAGGCGCTGCGCAACGAGGTGATGATCTACAGCATCATCGACGTGCCCATCGAGGCCAGCGCCGGGCGTGACATTGGCGGAGAACATGCGCTTATCACGCTGGCCGAGCAGACCGGCGGCAAGAGCTTTTACGCTAGCGACGGCGGGCTGGATAAGGCCTTTGCACGGGTAAGCGACGACCTGCGCACGCAGTATCTGCTGGCCTACTATCCGCATCATGAGGAGCCGGGCTTGAACTTCCATCGTTTGCGAGTGACCATCCCCAGGGCCGCGAACGACGCCTTCAATATCCGCTACCGCACCGGCTATTATGCCGACTCGCAGGTGACAGGCAGCACCCGCAAGGCCGATTGACATGCTGTCCATGCGTAACTAGCCTCGCGGTATGAGGTATCGATCATTTCTGTGCCTGCTTGGCTTTTTGATGGCCAGCATACTGCCGGCGTGCGCCGGGAACCCTGAGCGCAAGATACGGGTACTGATCGTGGATGGATTCAGCAACCACGACTGGCGGCAGACCACGCTGTTGCTGCGCGGCATTCTGGAATCTGCGGGAGAATTCGACGTATCCGTCAGCACCGCGCCGCAGGATACCGCCGCTGCTGCGTGGGCGGCGTGGCGGCCGCACTTTGCCGGCTACGATGTGGTGATTCAAACCTGCAACGACTATGGCAACAACGGTCTTCTCGAGGGTGTGACCCCGGCGCCGCAATGGCCGGAGGCGGTGAAGAAAGACTTTGTCGAATTCGTTCGCAAAGGTGGCGGCGTGTATATCTTTCACGCGGCAGAGAACGCGTTTCTGGGATGGAAAGAATATGAGGAGATGGTCGGCCTGAGTTGGCGCGAGGCCGATTATGGCACTGCGATCCGGGTAAGCGAAGAAGGCCGGTTGATGCGGATTCCGCCGGGGGTGGGCGGCAGCACGGGACATGGCCCGCGTTCCAATGTGCTGGTGAAGCGACTGGGAGACGATCCGATCCACGCTGGACTGCCGCGCGCGTGGCTGTCCCCGGACATGGAAGTGTATTTTTATGCGCGCGGCCCAGCGGAGCGCGTACAAGTGCTGGCGTATGCCCGGGATTCACAGCCGGGGCAGGGAATGCTGTGGCCGGTGGAATGGACAACCACTTACGGCAAGGGCCGGGTGTACGTTTCAACCTACGGCCATGTGTGGAAAGGGGATGTGCAACCGGAGAGCATGCGCTGCGCAGCGGTCGAAACCATCATTCCGCGGGCGCTGGAATGGCTGGCAGGCAGGCCGGTGACGTTTCCGGTTGCGAAGGATTTTCCCGGCGTTGACGCCGTCTCAGTGCGGGAGAAAATCCCGTCGGCGTTCTGAATTGCACTCTCCAGTGGCTCAGGGCTGAAACCGTGCGCGCTATCGGGAAAGCGCATCTAAAATGACATCATGACTTCTCCATTGTCTTCACGCCGCCGCTCCAAGACGCCTCCGCCGGGCGAAACCGGCCAGGAGGCGCTGTATCTGCGCTCTTTGAGCGACCGCCAGGTGAACGTCTCAATAAAATTGCGCGACGGCGAGACAGTGCGCGGCTGGATTGAGTACTTCGACGATGGAATGCTGCGCCTGACGCGCGAAGGCAAGCCCAATCTCTTCATCTACAAGGAGCAGATCCAGACCATCACCGAAGCGGCCAAGCGGGGCAATCAGCGGGCTGCAAGCGAGGCGGCCTCTTGAACGACGCGACGGCAAACTCACGAGGTATGGTCTGGGTTCCCAAGGCTGCGGAGATTGCGCGTGAGGCAGGCGCGCGCCTGCGCGAATTCTTTGCCCAGGGTGTGGAGACGGAATACAAGGGCGATGTAGACCTGGTGACGGTGGCCGACCGCACGGCGGAGAAGCTGATTCGCGGGCGCCTTGGCGAGGCGTTCCCCGAGCATGGAATCTATGGCGAAGAGGGCACGCGGGACCGCATGGACCGCGAGTTTCGCTGGTATGTCGATCCGCTCGACGGTACTACAAACTTTGCCCATGGATTTCCGCAATTTTGCGTTTCGCTGGGGCTGGAGCAGCGGCCGGCGGACCTGAAATCCGGCCAGGACGGGACGCTGGTGGCGGCGGTGATTTACGACCCCCTGCGAGATGAACTGTTTACCGCCGAACGGGGCCGCGGCGCAGAGCTGAACGGCAAGCCACTGCGGGTTTCACGCACCGCCGAACTGGCCGAATCGCTGGTTTCTACGGGGTTTCCCAGCCGCAAGCGTCACCTGAGCCCGAACATTCACTTTTACCAGGAATTCACCTTGCGCTCGCACGGGGTGCGGCGGGCCGGCTCGGCGGCGCTGGATCTGGCCTACGTGGCGGCGGGACGCATGGAGGCGTTTTGGGAGTTCAACCTGAACCCCTGGGACACCGCCGCCGGCATCCTGCTGGTGAAGGAGGCCGGGGGACGGGTGACGGACTTTTCGGGAGCCCATTTCCGGCTCGACAGCCGGGAGATTCTGGCCTCGAACGGGCTGATTCACGAGGAGTTGGTGAAGCTTTTCCAGGATATGTTTGCTGGACGGGAATTGACGCCGATTCCGACCCCGGCGGAATGGGCTGCGGAAAGGGCCGCACGGGCCGCAGCGCACTAAGAAAGCCTCCGGCTCCCGGCTGACCGCACGTTGGGTTCCAAAAAGCGGGACGAGTGTTCATTCGGCTGATTCCCGCATTGCAAAACGCCCGCGGGATTGGGCAAGTCAGGCTTTGGGCCCGTGTGCTACTATCAGCGTCGAGAGTTCACCTTCCCGGAGAGTTCGTTCATGGCATATATCATTGCAGAACCCTGTATCGGCACCAAGGACACCGCCTGTGTAGACGCCTGTCCTGTCGATTGCATTCACCCCAAGAAGGACGAAGACGGATTCGCAGAGACCGACCAGTTGTTCATTGATCCGGTCGAGTGCATCGATTGCGGCGCCTGTGTGCCGGCTTGCCCCGTTTCGGCCATCTTTGCCCAGGACGACCTGCCGGAGAAGTGGGCTCATTTTACTGAGAAGAACGCCACCCATTTCGGCCGCTAGACGGTAAACCTAACCCGCGGCAATCAAGTCCGCATCGAACGCGCGTCCCGGTGGCCGGGATGCGCGTTTGTGTGTGCGGGCGCGGTGAACACAGCACACCATCGGTGCGATGATGGAGACGCATGAGCGTGTTTGCCTCAGATGCGGTGGTTTTGCGCACCTGGCCGGTGCATGAGGCCGATCTGATCGTGAGCCTTCTTACCCGCGATTACGGGCGAGTGAGGGGAGTGGCCAAATCGGCGCTCAAGAGCCGCAAACGGTTTGGCGGGGCGCTGGAGCCCATGACCGTGGCGCGGGCGTGGTTTGCGGAGAGGCCGGGGCAGGAACTGGTGCGGCTGGACCAGTTGGAGATCATCCGCTCGCCGCTGTCGGCACCGGTGGATCATCTGCGCATGGCGGTTCTCAGCTTCTTTGCCGAGGTGCTGGACCAGGCGTTGCCGGAGCGCGATCCGCAGGAAACGGTCTTCCGCCTGCTGCTCGCGGTGCTGGAGCAGACCACGGTGGAACAGACGTGGATGCCGCTGACTTACTTCCAACTGTGGATGACGCGGTTGATGGGACTGCTGCCGGACATCGGCCATTGCACGGCCTGCGGAGAGGCGCTGGTGGCCGGCGAAGCCAGCTTCAACAGGCTGGGCGACGGCCTGTTCTGCGCCGTGCACCGCAACGGCAGTGCCAGCGAACTCTCGGCCGATTCCTTGCAATTGGCGCAGCGCATGCTTCGCTCGCCGGTGGCAGTCTTTGCAGGCGAATCGTGGCCTGTGCGGCGGGGGCAGGACCTGCGGCGCTTCACGCTGCAAGCCCTGGAGCGGCATCTGGAACGCAAACTGCGCTCGGGTGAGGCGCTGGACCGCTGGGGAATCTGAAGTGGGCTGATAAAATCGACGTAGTCCCGTAGAGAGAGAATTGCCTGTGCCTTCAACCCCGGTTGCGTCCTCTTTGTCATCCAGTGCGCTTACATTTCAGGAATTGTTGTTTCGCCTGCAGAATTTCTGGGCGGAGCGCGGCTGTGTGCTGCAGCAACCCTACGACGTGGAAGTGGGCGCGGGCACCATGGCGCCGGAGACATTTCTGCGGGTGCTGGGGCCAAAACCCTACAGGGTGGGCTATGCGCAGCCCTCGCGACGGCCGGCAGACGGCCGCTACGGCGAGAATCCCAAGCGGCTCTTCAAGCACACCCAGTTCCAACTGATCCTGAAGCCACCGCCGGTGAATGTGCAGGAGCTTTACCTGGAATCGCTGGAAGCCATCGGCATCGATCTTGGCAAGCACGACCTGAAGTTCGAAGAAGATAACTGGGAGTGGCCGGCGGGCGGCGCATGGGGCGTGGGCTGGCAGGTGATGCTGGACGGGCTGGAGATAACCCAGTTCACTTATTTTCAACAATGCGGCGGGATGGACCTCGATCCTATCTGCGCGGAGCTGACTTATGGGCTGGAGCGCATTGCCGCCTTTCTGCAGGATGTGGATTCAATCTACGACATCGTTTGGGCACGCGACCTGGAGACGGGTGCGGCGGTAACTTACGGCGAGGTCAGGCTGGCCGAGGAACTGCAGTTCAGCGTGTATAACTTCGAAGTTGCCGATGTGGCCAAGCTTTGGGAACACTTCAATCTTTATGAGGCCGAGGCCAAAACCCTGATCGACCAGGCAGATGCGCTGCTCCATAGCGAGACAGCCGGCGCGGCAGAGAAGAAGCGCTTTCCGCTGCTGGCGACGTATGAGTTAGCGCTCAAATGCTCAAACCTGTTCAATCTTCTGGATGCGCGGGGAGCGATCAGCGTGACGGAGCGTGTGGGCGTGATTGGGCGCATTCGCGCATTGACGGTGGGAGTGGCCAAGGCCTATGCGCTGCAGCAGAGCGAAACAGCTTCTAGCTCTCTGACCGCATGAATTCGCTCCTGAGATTTGTGGTTTCCCAGGTCTCAAAATCGAGACCTGGGGCACCCAACATTGATACAACATCAAGCGGTGAGAGACCTAGGTCCTAGCTTCTAACCTCTAGCGTGCTTTGCCCGAACCGCAGCGACGAATTTGGTAACTGAATCAGGGGCTGAAAGCTAGAAGCTCGGTTGGAAAGCGCAGACTGCAGAAAGAACTCAATATTATGGCGGATTTCTTATTGGAGATTGGGCTGGAAGAAGTTCCGGCGCGCATGATTGCCGGGGCCGAGGCCGAGCTAGGCCGCAGGGTGAAGGACCTACTCACGCGGGAGCGCCTGCTTTCAACCGAGGCGAAACTCACTACCTATTCGACGCCGCGGCGCCTGGCCGTGTTGGCGGCGGGCGTGCTGACCAGCCAGGAAGACACCGAGGAGAAGCTGACCGGTCCGTCGTGGAAGATTGCCTTCAAGGACGGCGCTCCGACGGCGGCTGCTGTGGCCTTTGCCAGAAAAGCAGGGGTTGAAGTTTCGGCGCTCGAGAAAGTCGCTACCGCCAAAGGCGAGTATGTGGGCGCCACGGTGAAGCGCGCGGGACGGGCCACAGCGGAACTGCTCGCAGCCGAACTGCCCAGGGAAGTCCTGAGCCTCTACTGGGCCAAGAACATGTATTGGCGCGCGGGCAAGCCGGAACGTTTTGTCAGGCCGGTGCGCTGGGTGGTGGCGCTGCTGGATGCGGCGATTGTGCCGCTGGAGATTGCCGGGATTCGCGCCGGAAATGCGAGCCGCGGACACCGGGTGCTCCATGGGGAGACTCCGGTGGTGGTGGATGCGGCGAAGAGCTACACCGATACGTTGCGCGCCGGCAAGGTGGTTGTGGATGTGGCAGAGCGCAGGCAGTCGATCCGCAAGGCGCTGGATAAGGCGACCCGCACGGTGCCCGGCGCACGCTGGCGAGAGGACGCGGCGCTGGTGGAGACGGTGGTGCATCTGACGGAGTGGCCAACGGTGATCCTGGGCGACTTCGAGAGCGAGTATCTTGCTCTGCCTGAGGAAGTGCTGGTGACCGTGATGCGCGACCACCAGAAGTACTTTGCCGTGGAAGGCGCGGACGGAAAACTGGCGCCGCATTTTCTGGCGGTGCTGAATACCGAGGCGGACGAGGAGGGCGCGGCCATTATTCGCCACGGCAATGCGGGGGTGCTGCGGTCGCGCTTCAAGGATGCACAGTTCTTCTGGAATTTCGATCAAAAGACGCCGCTGGTGGACCGGGTCGAGAGCCTGAAGGCGGTGACTTTCCAGAAGGAGCTGGGCAGCTACTACTGGAAGACCGAACAGGACCTGGCGGTGGCGGGGAAGTTAGCCGCCACGGTGAAGGCCGCATGCGTTGCGTTTGACGAGGCCGCGCTGCGGAAGGCAGTGGAACTGGCCAAGACCGACCTGACCGCCGAGCTGGTGAAGGAATTTACCGAACTGCAGGGCATCATCGGTGGACTCTACGCACGGGCGCAGGGACTGGGTGAGACGGTGGCCAAGGCCATCTATGACCAGTACACGCCGGCCTCGACCGAGGATGCGATTCCGCAGACTGTGGAAGGGCAACTGCTGGGCTTGGCCGATCGCATTCAGACGATTACGGCCATGTTCGGCATTGGCGCTGCGCCGACCGGATCGAAAGATCCCTTCGCTCTGCGCCGGGCGGCCAATGCGGTGGTGAAGATTGTGGCTGAATCGGGGCTGCCGCTCACGATTGGAGATGTGATCACAGCAACTGGCCCGTCTACACCGGAGCAAGCCGAGACTTTCCTCTTCTTAGCTGAACGCATCGGGTTTTATCTCAAAGACGTGCGAGGATTTGCCTATGATGTGGTGAATGCAGTGATGGCGGCAGGGTATGACGATGTGCGGGATGCCATTGCCCGTGCTGAAGCCTTAACCAATGTTCGGGACAGTGAGGATTTTCTCGCGATCTCGGCTGCGTTCAAGCGGATCAAGAACATTGTGCGGCAGGCTGAGGAGAAGGGCGAGGTCTTTTCCGTTACGTGGAAGGACGGGAAGTTCTATGGCGAATTGGTCCAACCAGAAGAGAAGGCATTAATCAAAGCCTTTGATGAGGTCGAAGGGAAAGTTAGCGAGTTGCGTGCGAAGCGGGATTATCGCGCGGCGCTCGAGACGGTCGCTACGCTCAGGCCCGCAGTTGATGCCTTCTTCGAGAAGGTGATGGTGATGTCACCCGACCCGGAATTGCGCAAGGCTAGGCTGGGGATGATCCGACAGGTGCGCGAGGGGCTAGCCGGCATTGCCGACTTCAGCGAGATTGTGACGGGGTAGGGGTTTCCGTTCGCTGGTTGGGGTTTGTGGTCTCCCATGTCCCAGAAGCGGGACATGGGGCACCCAGCTTCCTACTTAGGGGCTTTGATCTTCGCATATTCTGTTCTTCCCGCACGTCTACAATCTAGAGAGATGTCCGACTCGCTTTATTTGAGTTTGTGGTACCCCAACCTGCGCCTTGCCGCGCTCGCTGACAAGATGACGGCGGTGCTGGGCGCGTTTGCCGCGCACGGAGGCGAAGCACGCGTCTATGCCGCCACGACGTGGCCCATCAACTGGAACGAATCGCCGGTGTTTCAGCGGGTGTACGGCCGTGGCGAGCGTGGCGCCGAGCCAGCAGAGGCGGTTGCGGAGTCGCTCGAACTGCTCCACGACGACTATGCCTACGAGTTTCAGATCGGCTGGAGTCTCTGGGAATTGGAGACTCCTGCAAACCTTCCACCCCACGAACAAGGACCCGTCCGTGGGGACCCCGGTCTCGATCCACGCTGGGTGCGCGAGCCGCGGCTGGTTCGGGTGGTGGGCTATGGGCCGCTATTCGACGAGGGGGCCTACGAGCAGGACGGGCACATTCGGCTGGAGTTCGGCAGCGACGCGGCGTTTCTTGACGAAGAGGGCGAACTGGACGCGGCCGCGGCCCGGCACGTGGAAGAAAACGTGCGCCAACTGGTAGAGCTGACGGCGGCAGTCGAAAAGGGCTCAGGGGCAACTGCACGCCTGCTGTGGAGCGAACTGGGGGAAAGCCTGGCGCAACGGTTGGCGGCCCGCCTCGGCGTGGGGAACTGAGCCGTGCGACTCACCATTGAGCGGATGCGGACACTGGTGCTGGCGGCGGGAGTGCTGCTGGTGGTGGCCCTGGCGGTATTTCTGGCCATCGGCAAGTGGAGAAACCCCTTCAACCGCCGCGACCTGCCCCAGCGGCTGGGCATCGACATACAACAAGAGGCGAACGGCGTCACCTATACCCAGGCGCAGCGGGGCCACACGCTCTACAAGATTCATGCGTCGAAGGTGGTGCAGATGAAGCAGGGCAACGCGCTGCTGCACGACGTGAAGATCGAGCTCTACGGCGCGGACGGCAGCCGCGCAGACCGCATTGAGGGCGACGAATTCGAGTACGACCAGCACGCGGGAACCGCCCGGGCTGCCGGTCCGGTGGAGATTACCTTGATGCGGCCGGGAGAGGCTCTGGCTATCGTGCCCAAGGCGAACGCGGAAAAGGCGCTGGGCGACAAGGCGAAGAGCGGCGTGCTGGCTGCGGCCGCACGGGGCGAGATTCATGTGAGGACCAGCGGGCTGGTGTTTGACCAGCATAGCGGAGTGGCGAGCACAAAGGAGAGTGTCGAGTTCGAGATGACGCAGGGCGCGGGCAGCGCCATGGGCGCCACCTACGACTCGCAGCAGGGCCACCTGGTGCTGGATCGGGCAGTGGAACTGAACACCCGGCGCGGTGCGGACCCGGTGAAGATCCAGGCGCACCACGCAGAGTTTGAGCGCGCTGACCAGGTTTGCAACCTGCAAGGGGCGACGGCCAGCTTTCGCGGCGGCGCGGCAACGGCGGAGGACGCAAAGATCCTGTTCCGCGACGATGGGTCGGCGGAGCGGCTGGACGCGACCAACGGCTTCAAGATGACAACCGTGGCGGGAGGCCGCATGGCGGCGCCCACGGGGGTGCTGGAGTTTGACGAGCATAACCAGCCGAGGCACGGACACCTGGAGGGCGGGGTAACGATCGACGAGGACAACCGTGGCAGGCAGGTACATGGGACGGCGCCCGGCATGGAGATGGAATTCACCAGCGAAGGCCAGCTGCGGCGCGCGCACCTTGAGCGGGGTGTTGAAATCACCACCAACGAGCGGAGTGGTGTAGGCGGAACAGCGGCGCGCACTCATCGCGCCTGGCGCTCGCCGGTGGCCGACGTGGAATTTCGCAACGCCGGCCACGGGTCTGTGGAGCCGGCCGCGATCCATGGTTCGCAAGGAGTGGTGGTCAGCGGTGAAAACCAGCGTGGCAGCGGCCCGGTGGCTCTTTCACGGTTGACGGCCAACGACGTGTGGGGAGCCTTCGGCGCCGATTCCGTTTTGACCTCAATGACCGGGACGGGACACGCCAGTATGGAGCAGACGACCGTGGCTGGTGCACACCAGACCACCAGCGGCGACCGTTTGGTGGCCCATTTTGCAGCCGGGCAAGGGAAAGGAACCGGGGCAGGCTCCAAAAGCGGTGACCGCGGCGAACAGGCGAACGGAACGGAGATTCAGTCGGCCACAGTGGAGGGCAACGTGGTGCTGGTGCAGGCGCCGGCAGAAAAGCAGGGCGCGGCTGCGGAGTCGCCGATGCGGGCAACGGCAGGGCGAGCAGTCTACGAGCAGACGGGAGAATGGCTGCACCTTACCGAGAGCCCGCGGGTGGAGGACGGCGGCCTGCAACTGGTGGCGGACAAGTTGGATGTTTCCCAGTCCTCGGGCGACGCATTCGCGCACGGAAACGTAAAGGCGACCTGGTTGGGCGGCGACGCTGCCGGTGCGGGAAAGCAGGGAAGGTCCGCAGTTGCACCGCAAGCCCAAGCCGCGACCCTCGGCGGGCAAGGGCCGTCGCACGCCATTGCGGCGGAAGCGCAGATCCACCAGGCGACGGGCGAAGCCACTTTCAGAGGACAGGCGCGGCTGTGGCAGCAGGCTGACTCCATCTCCGCTCCGGAAATCGTGCTGAACCGGGACAGACAAATACTGGTAGCGCGATCTGCCAGCGCAGCGGAGCCGGTGCGGGTGGTGTTGCTGACTGCGGTCAGTGTTGCCCCGGGCAAGGCGGGGAAGCCGGGCGAGTCCTCAGTAGTGCGGGTGCGCGGCAGCGACCTGAAGTATTCCGCCGCCGAACGCAAGGCCGTGATGCATGGCGGCGCGGCCGGCAGCGTGGTTGCGGAAACAGCAGAGGCGACCACGGTTTCAAGCGAAGTGGACCTGGTGCTGCTGCCCCCAGGCAATCACGCCGGCAAGGACGGCGCGGCGGCGCAGGTTGACACCATGACCGCGCGCGGCCACGTGACCATCACCTCCCAAGACCGCAAGGGAAGCGGCGAACAGCTTGTGTATTCCAGTGGAACGGGCGAATATGTGCTGACCGGGACTGCTGCCGCACCGCCCCGGATGACCGATCCGGCGCACGGAACCGTAAGCGGCGAAGCTTTGATTTTCAATAGCCGCGATGATAGCGTCAGTATCGAAGGCGGCGGACGCAAGACAACCACGGAGACCACGGCGCCGAAGCACGGGCAGAATCGCCAGAGAGATTGATGGACACACTGATCGCCGAGGGAATCGGCAAGACGTACAAGGGACGACAGGTTGTCCGCGGGGTCAACCTCAGAATCTCCCGCGGCGAGGTGGTGGGACTGCTGGGGCCGAACGGCGCGGGCAAGACCACCAGTTTTTACATCATCGTGGGACTGGTCGCTCCTGAAAGCGGCCGGGTGCTGGTGGACGAGAACGATATCACACGCTTGCCGATGTATCTGCGGGCGCGCAACTATGGCATCAGCTACCTGCCGCAGGAGCCGTCGATCTTCAGAAAATTGACGGTGGAAGAAAATATCCTGGCGGTGCTTGAGGCGCAGCCACTGGGCAGCCGGGAGCGCCGCTCACGGGCCGAACGGCTTATCAACCAGTTGAATCTGGGCCACATCCGCACCACGCGCGGCTATGCGCTCTCAGGGGGCGAGCGGCGCCGGGTAGAGATTGCACGCTCGCTTTGCATCCAACCCAACTTCATTTTGCTCGACGAGCCATTTAGCGGCATCGATCCCATTGCGGTGCTGGAGCTGCAGAAGATCATCTTCGACCTGAAGGCCGGGGGCATCGGGGTGCTGATCACCGACCACAACGTGCGCGAGACGCTCAGCGTGACCGACCGGGCCTACATCATTGCCGAAGGACGCATCTTTCGCGCGGGTACGCCGCATGAGCTTGGCAACGATGTGGAGGTACGGCGCGTCTATCTAGGAGAGGGTTTCTCTCTGGGTTGAGGCAGCCTGGCAGGGGGCGGCGCGGGGAAGAAAATGGCAAACAGTCCATCCCGCGTTCGTGGCATGGCAGAGGAATCATCTTCGAGCTAGGATTCTCAATTTGGTAACCGCCCAATCCGGGACAATCTCGCAGGCAGAGGGCGTTTTAGCCTGCAGCCACTTTTTCATCCGATTACACTTACTGTAAGAGCAAGCTGAGATTGAGTCGCTTTTATGGCGCTGTTGCAGCCCAAATTGAACCTCAAGGTCGCGCAACGCCAGGTCCTTACTCCGGGCCTGATGCAGATGGTGAGCGTTCTTGCGCTCAATAAGCTGGAACTGAAAGAGATGATCGACGCCGAAATGGTGGAGAATCCCGTTTTGGAAGAGATCGACGAAACGGTTCCGATGCTGGATGAGGTGGCGGCCCGCCTGGAGCGCAAGGAACGCGACGAACGGTTGGAGGTGATGGACCACGGTGCGGCGGAGCCCGCGCCTGCGCCGAAGGATTCCTTCAACGAAATCGACTTCGGTTCCTACTTTCAGGATTACCTTGACCCGGGCTTCCGCACCCAGCCGGAGTATGAAGACAGCGACAAACCTTCGTTTGAGAACTTTCTCTCCCAGCCCACCACGCTGTCAGATCACCTGGCGTGGCAACTGGGATCTCTCACGCTCGATCCGCAGCTTGAACAGGCTGCGGAATTCGTGATCGGCAACCTGGACGGAGACGGATACCTTGCGGTGAGCGTTGAAGAACTTGCGCTGGCTTTCAGCCGGTTTCCCGAACTCGAGTTGGAGCAGGAGGCAGCGCTGGACCTGGTGCGGCGCGGCATCGACCTGGTGCAGCATCTCGACCCGGCCGGTGTGGGAACGCGGGACCTGCGCGAATGCCTGATGATTCAGGTCGCGGCCCAGCAGCGCGAGTTTGCCCAGGTCTACTCCCGCCAGGAAATCGAGAATGCAGAGGATCCTCATGGCGCCATGCGCGCCGAGGCTGATGCGCGGCTGGACGAGAGGCGGCGCAGCATGGAGGTTGCGGCGCTGATTGTGGACCGGTACCTTCATCTGTTGATGAAGCGGGATGTGAAGGACCTGGCGAGAGTGGCGCAGGTCACTGTGGAGGAAGCACACGCGGGGGTGGAGTTCATCCGCACTCTCGACCCGCGGCCAGGGCGGCTCTACAATCGCGAGCAGACGCGCCTGATCGAGCCCGACGTGGTGTTTACCAAACGAGGCGGCGAATGGGTGGTGAGCATGAACGAGGAAGACGTGCCCAGCCTGCGCCTGAGCCAGCGCTACCGGCGGATGCTGGTGGCCGAGGGCACCGATAAAGAAGTGAAGGAGTACGTGAAGGAGCGATTCCGGTCGGCGATGCAACTGATGCGCAACATTGCCCAGCGCAAGAGCACCATTCTGCGCACCTGCGACGTAATTGTGCGCCGCCAGCAGGACTTCCTTGAGCAGGGTATTGAGGCGCTGCGGCCCATGATGATCAAGGAAGTGGCCGAGGAGATCGGGGTTCACCCCTCTACGGTGAGCCGCGCGGTGGCCAACAAATACGCCCACACGCCGCAGGGTGTAATCGAGCTGCGCTTCTTCTTCTCCGAGGGGTCGAACGGTCCTGAAGGCGCGGACACTCCTCTGCTGGTGCTCAAGCGCAAGGTTCGTAAGCTGATTGAAGACGAGGATTCGCGTCACCCGCTGACCGATGACCAGTTGGCGGCGATGCTGCAAGCACAGGGTATCCAGTTGACTCGCCGCACGGTAGCCAAATACCGCGAGGACATGAATATCCCCTCGACTCACCAGCGCCGCCGCAGGGACGCGTAGAGGCGGGAATAGAGGCGATCTCAAGGGACCGGCTTCGCGGAGAATGACTTTGCAAGCTTGAATTAATGACTTTGCAAGCTTGAATTTCAGTTGGCGCTAGCCGTAAGGGCGAATCTGGTAGCTATAATCCACCACATGCTCTGTCCTGCTCCCCATCAGCGCATACTCCATTCCAATTCTTTCGTTCGCAATGCGCACTGGCGCGGCTGGTTTCGACGTGCCATCTGCCGGTTTGTCCCTGATAATGAGTGTTGCGGTGCGGGCCGGGGTGCCTGGATTGTGTGGCCAAGTCAAGTGATGCGATGAATATAAAGGCTTTATCCGTTGTTTGTACAGAATTTTACGTTCCCCAGCCAGAATGAATGGCGGGGAAAGCGAAGAGCGGAGGCTGACCATGGAAGTGGAGTTCACCGCCAGACAAGTGAATGTCCCCAAGGCGCTGCGAGCGCAGGCCGAGGAGGCAATGGAACGAATCGCCCGCATTTTGGGCAAAACTGCGCGCGCCAGCATCATTTTCAGGGCGCAACGGCATTTACACATCGCAGAACTGACCGTGAAGGCGCGGACCCAGACCATTGTGGCCGCGGGCAAGGCAGACAACCTGGAAGCGGCGCTGCGAGAAGCCATCGATCACGCCGAGCTTCAAGCGCTGCGCTATCGTGACCGGCAGTACGAACGCAAGCGGCTGCCCAAGGAAGAGAAACTGCTGACCGCTCCCCCGGTAACCCGGGCCAAGACCCGCGCCGCAGAGCCGGAGGAGGGCGCCAATAACGGCAAGCCCACCCGCGCCAAAGCTCGCACGGCGATCGCGGTGCACTCGTTTCCTGCCCGCGAAGCGGTGGTGGAGCCGCACATCCTGAGCAGTGCCGAGGCGATCGCACTGAGGCCCATGACGATCGAGGAGGCAGTGAAAGACACCGAATTCCGCGACCGCGACCTGCTGGTCTTTCGCAACCAGGCAGGAGACCTGTACGTACTCCATCGCCGACGTGACGGACAGATGGAACTGGTGGAGATTCCTTAGAGCGATTGCGCTGATTCCACTTGAGTGCCTGGCCACCCCCTTTCCACGATGCGGCCGTGGAAAGGGGAACCGGGCGCGGCGCTGATATCCCCCTCCCCCCATTCTGTAAGTAAATTCTTGATCTTAATGGACTTAGCGAATGGGCGCGGCGCTAAATTCTTGAGAGCATTGGAGTTCTCCGCAGAATATTCTCAGGAAAGGACTTACGGCGGCTGCTTGGAGGAGAGGTTTGCGATGCCTCTTTTTTCTCCATTTCGGTTGTGCAGGAAGCAGAGGAAATAATCTGCAAAGGTTTCCTGGTGAGACTGCGGCTCATTGGTCAGGGTAGATTCCGAGGCAGACATCTCGAATCGGAGGTTGAGATGTGGTCCGCCGGTTTGGGTTCGTGGTCTCCCAGGTCTGAAAATCAAGAGCTGGGGCACCCATTTCTATGCTGAATTCAATAATCGAGGGGGGCCCAGCCTAAGCCGTGTATCACTGTGGCTCCGACGCCCCAAATTCGGCGCTGTCCGGTGTAGGATTGGCCCATGACAGAACCTAAGCCTGCGTCGCGAAGGGGTCCAGCGCGGTTGCCTGCCAAATCCGCCAGGGCAAAGAAAAAGCCTACCAAAGAGCTGGTGATTGTGACCGGCATCTCGGGCGCGGGCAAAGCCTCGGCGCTGAAGGCTTTCGAGGATCTTGGCTATCACGCGGTGGATAACCTGCCCCTGGAACTGCTGCCCGAGTTTGCGACGCTGGTGGCGAAATCCTCCGAGGTGGAGCGCGCGGTCATCGTGGTGGACATTCGCGAGGGCCAGACGCTCGATCGGCTGCCTGAGATCCTGAAGAGCGTAAAACAGGTGCTGCCCACGCGGGTTGTGTTCCTCGATGCGCAAGACGCGGTGCTGGTGCGGCGCTACTCTGAGACGCGGCGACCCCACCCCTTGCGCCGGTCAGAGACAGTGTCGCGCTCCATCGTGGAAGAGCGGCAACTGCTGGACCCCATCCGCAACGTTACGGACACGCTGGTGGATACCTCGGACTTCAACGTGCATGAACTGCGCGCCTACATCCAGGACCGCTATGGCCACGATGAGCGGGCAAAGCAGTTGCTTGTGAGCTGCCTCAGCTTCGGCTTCAAAAATGGCGTGCCGCTGGACGCGGACATGGTGTTCGACGTGCGCTTTCTGCCCAATCCCCACTTTGTGCCGGAGTTCCGCAAGAAGACCGGCAAAGACCCCAAGGTAGCGGCCTACGTGCGCGGCTTTCCGCAGACTGAGGAGTTTCTGGGCAAGGTGACGGATCTGATGCTCTACCTGCTGCCGCATTACGTGGACGAAGGGAAAAGCTACCTGACCGTGGCCTTTGGCTGTACAGGCGGCCAGCACCGCAGCGTGATGATGGCCGAGGAGATGTGCAAGCGGCTGCGGAAAGCCGGATACCAGGTGAAAGCTGTGCACCGGGACATACCGCGGCAGTAGCGGACGATTCAGCGTGGAACGGGCAATCCGTCCAGCCACCGCGAGAGCGCGTCCTGGTAATAGCGTTCCTCATCGCTGGTGGTGGGGAGCCAGGTGAGCACCCTGGGGGCGGTCACTATTTTGAAAATCTCCGGCTCATCGTTCCCGGCGCCGGGGAACAGCTTTGGGGTCCAATAAAACCACAACGAAGGAATGCGCAGGCTCGCCGCCGGAGTATTCATGTCGTAACGGTCGTGAACGAGGGCGTGCGCCGGGACCAGGCGCGCTCGTGGGTCGCGGAAGTAGACGCTGGCGGGCTCTTCGCGCGGCGCATGCAGCACTACGCCGGCCAGTTCAGGGTGTGCCGCAGCCACCTGGAGAGCGAGATTGGCTCCCAGGTCTCTGCCGACCAACACGATGGAGTTGGCGGCAATGTGGCGCGTTGCGGTGAGGTAGCGCAGCGCCGACTCGGCATCCTCGCGCCAGCGGGCTTCGCTGGGCCGGGCAAACTTGCTCTGTCCGTAGCCGCGATAGTCGAAAGCCAGTACATTCAGCCCCGCCTCGTGGAGCCGGGCCAGAGCGTCCACGGTGTCGCCGAGGTTGCCGTCTGGACCATGCAGATAAAGTGCTGTGACGCTGCTGTGAGGGGCTCCGGGAGCAGCGGGAATCCACCAGCCTTTCAGTTGCGGTTCGCCGGTCTCGGTGGCGGCAAATCCGACCGCGCCGAAGGGCAGGCCCACGCTAGCGGGGGTACGCGTGATGGCCGCGGTGGGGTGGTAGAGCAACTGCCAGCTACCCTGCCAGAAGAGCAGGCAGAGCGTTCCCCAGGCGCAGACTGCGGCGGCCACAATCGCCAAGCCCACGGCGGCGGCCAGCCAACTGCCGGGAACGGTGGGCGGAGGAGCAGAAGCACCCTTCGCTGCCCGCCCAGCTCTCAAGGCAGCGGATCGTGAAGCGGATTGGGAGGCGGATTTCTTGCGCGGCATCGACCAACACTTTCACTCCGCATTCACGCGGAGGCACACTATGATGCTAATTGCATCATCCAACCAAGGGGAGGGAACTGTTCCTCCCGGGGAGTGAAGGCCATGTCCGATTTTGTGCGCATCTGTTCGCAATCCGAGTTGCCCGCTGTGGGCGAAGTCCGCGAATTCCTTGTCGGCAGCCGAGCATTTTGCGTGGCCAACGTGGCAGGGAACATTGCCGTGCTCGATGGCGTTTGTCCGCATGAAGGAGGGCCGCTGGGCGAGGGGATTATCGAAGAAGGCCGGGTGGTGTGCCCGTGGCACGGGTATTGCTTTGATGTGCACAGCGGAGTTTCGCAGCAGGACCCGGATGTGAGAGCCGAGGTGTTTGCGACAACGGTCGAAAACGGTGAGCTGCGCGCGAAAATTTAGAGCAGTTCCACGCCTCAGTGGGTCAACCAGTAAAGTGCTGGGCAGGCCAGGGAGAAGAGATAGTAATGAGCGACGGTCGCGAAGAGCGCGAAGAACGTGAAAAGCGGCACGAGCAGGAAAAGCAGAAGGATCACGAGGACCAGATCGACCCCGAGCAGGCAGATCAGTGGGAGCCGGAGCGGGTTGACTCCTAGACTGGACGTCAATGCATCCGCGAGTGAAGATCAGCCGCAGAGAGTTTCATCCGTGCATCCGGGTCGAATTGCGGGGACCGCTCTATCTCTTGCGCAGGCGCAGTGATTCCCAGGTTCCGTCGGCACTCCAGCCTCCATCCACGGCGAGAGCGTGGCCATTGACGAAGCTGCTCTCTTCTGCGTCGGCGAGGAACGCGATAGCCCGGGCGATATCATCCGGATTGGCGAATCGGGCCATCGGTATGCGGCCGGTGATGTCGGCATCCGTGTAGCTTCCTCCGGCCTGGTCGGCCACGTCCATCTCCGTTTTTACCCAGCCCGGACACACTGCGTTGACACGCACTCCTCGCCCTCCCCACTCGGCTGCTAGGGTGCGAGTGAGCCCGATTAATCCATGCTTCGATGCGTTGTAGGCTACCCGGTCCGCAATACCCAATAGCCCCGCGACAGAAGCAACGTTGACGATCGAGCCGCTGCCCGCGTCGAGCATCATTTGCCCAAAGGTCTTTGCCAACAGAAACGGCGCCACAAGATTCACTTCAAGCACGCGGCGATAGTCGCTGAGAGCCGTATGTTCCGCGGCCACGATAAGACTGATGCCCGCATTGTTTACCAGCACGTCAACGCGCCCATAGCGATCGAAAACCTCCTTGGCGAAGCGATCTACTGTTCCTTCATCCGTAATATCGCCAGCGTACCCCATCGCTTCACAGCCTTGCGCTTCGATTGCCTTTATGGTCTCCGCAGGATGATGAATATCGATGATGGCGAGCCTGTAGCCGCGCTGGGCGAGCAGTTCTGAGGTCCGGCGGCCAATGCCCTGTGCTCCACCAGTAACCACCGCTGCGCGTGTGTTGTCTTTCATCTTTTTCGGTGCTCCCTTTCTTAAGATCGTAAACCTCGATTCCTTGCGTTGAGCCGACGTTCAGGTATTAGGTGCTGCGGCCGCGACAGAGTGCTCAAAAAAACCCCTCTCAAGACTGGACAGTTTGTCCAATTCCGACAGCCGGCTACTCGCATTGAAGTGGTGGATCTGCGACCGCACTTCGCTCCGAAGAGAGAGAGGCGATGCGCCCGACAATCCAGTGCCCAAGTTCCAGAAAACTAAGCGATCGCGGGCGAGAGCTTGTGGCGTTTCCTTATATCGTCCTTATTCCAGCCCGCAGCGTTCGTGTTATGATTCGATCAATTACCCAGAAAATTTAAGGAGCACGGCCTCATGAAATGCCGCTCGATCGCCTTTGCAGGCGCGACTGCTGTTCTTGTTGTCTTCCTGGCGTACGTCACAGCACCTACTGCCGTGGCGCAAACCTTCAGAGGAAGTATTCAGGGCACCATCACGGACAGCACCGGAGCGGCTGTACCCGGGGCGAAGGTAAGGGTCGTCAGCCCGTCCACAGGCTTGTCGCGCACGGCAGCCACCGACGATCGAGGCGAGTATGTGGCCTCAGAACTGCCGCTCGGCACCTACAGCGTAACGGTTGAGAAACAGGGCTTCCGCACCACTACGCTGACGCAGATTCCGGTGAGCGTTGGATCGCCGACGCGCGCCGACGCCAGGCTTGCTACCGGTGCGGTTGAAGAAGTGGTCGAGGTGAACGCCGATGTGCCGCTGGTGGAAACCACTTCAAATAAAACGGGCGGCACGATCGAAGCCAATGAGGCCGCCGAACTTCCGGTGAACGGGCGAGACTTCACCAAGCTTCTGGAACTGGTTCCAGGTTCGACGAGCGATCCGGTGGGATCGACCGAATCGGCCGGCTCGTACGGACTGTTCAGTCTCAACGGCAATCGCGGCCGCTCGAACAATTACCTGCTCGACGGCACGGACATGAATGACGGCTACCGCAACCTGCCGTCAGTCAACCAGGCCGGCGTGTGGGGTTGCCCCTCGACCATTCTTCCTGTGGATGCGCTGGCAGAGATTCCAGTGACCGGCAGCCCGGAGGCCGAATTTGGCCGCAGCTCGGGAGCGACCGTCAACATTGTCACGAAGAGCGGCACCAATCGGATCCACGGCAGCGCATTTGAATATTTCCGCGACGGATCAATGAGCGCACGCAACTTCTTCAATACCGTTGCGCAGCCCAAGAACTCGTTCACCAATCATCAGTTTGGCGGTTCAGCCGACGGACCAATCGCAAAGGACACTTCGTTCTGGTTTGTTGCCTATGAGGGGCAGAGAGAGGACGGCGGCTTGCCCCAGTTGGGCACGGTGCCCACCCAGGCAGACATCGGCACCTATGAAGCCGACAACGGAGCGATCAATCCGGTGATTCAACGCCTGCTGGACAGCAAGCCGTGGGGGGCATTGCCAGCTACCGGCGGCAGCGAGACCTTTACCACACCGTTCAACAACAAGAGCGACAATGTAATCGCCAAGGCCGATCAGCATCTGCATTTGTTCAGCGCCGGCGATCTGTTGACCGGACGCTACTTCTACAGCCACGGTTTGCAGAGCTTTCCCTTGGGCATGCTCTACACCGGCAGCAGCGCACCGGGGTACAACACCACAACACCGACGCATGTAAACATTGTTTCGCTGTCGTATACTTCCGTCCCGAGATCGAATCTGATATTTGAGATTCGCGGCGGTTACAACCGCTTCCTGCAGCAATTCATACCGCAGGATACCGGCCTCAATCCGAGCGATGCATTTGGCCTGAACACGCTGCCGCCCGGCTACACTACACGCGACCTGGGATTGCCGACCATCGACGTTGGCGCGTATAGCCCCATCGGCTCGACAGCCAGCGACTCGCGCGGCCGCATCGATACGAACTATCAGTTGTTCGGAAATGTTTCTCTTACCAGGGGTGGGCACAGTTACAAGGCTGGTTATGAGTGGCGGCGGACGTTCATCAACAGCTTCATCGATTCCGGGCACCGCGGCAAGCTGGTATTCAGCGATCTTGACCATTTTCTTGCGGGCAACCTGACCGGCGGCGACAGCAGTTCAGCCGACGGTGACGGCACACGCTACTCCTACCAAAACAGCAGCGGGGCCTACTTGCTGGACTCCTGGCGCCTGAGCAGCAAGATCACGCTCAACTATGGATTGCGGTGGGACTACTTTGGGGTGATTGGAGCCGAGAACCAGGCATTCAGCATCTTCAACGTAAAGACCGGAGGGCTTGAAACGGTAGGAGCCGCCAGCGGGCCCGCGTCGCTCTATCCGAAGGACTGGACTAACTTCGCGCCGCGCCTAAGCCTGGCGGACGATCTGAAAGGCGACGGCAAGCTCGTGATAAGAGCTGGTGGCGGCATCTTCTACGACGGCGCATCGCAAGACTTCTTCGTGGGCAACCAGGCATACAACACAAACGCCGGTGAGGCCGGACCGGCATTCAATGGCATCGGCTTCGCGTCTCCGGTAGTCTCGTCGATTACTGCGGACACCGCGATTTTTGGCGACTATACGCCGAGCAGCGTTTTCACCGTTGACCAGAACCTGGTAACGCCGAGGTATGCCTCGTATAACCTCAACATCGAATCGCAACTCGCAAAGAAGATTGCCCTCCAGATCGGATACGTGGGATCACAAGGACGCCACCTCTTCCACTTCCGCGATCTCAACCAGTTCAATAATGTTGCAGGCAGCGTAGACAGTTGTGGGAACGGCCAGGATGTCAGCTATGGTCAGCAGTGCTTCCCGACTTATTCGGTCGGTTCGTACGTCAATATTCCGCTTTATTATGTCAACCAGATCGAGACCAGCGCGTTTTCCAACTACAACTCTGCGCAAGCAACACTGAAGGTGCAAAGCTGGCGCGGCGTGACGTCCACGCTGAACTTTACATGGGCGCATTCGATCGATGATGCCAGCGACGGACTGGACTTTGTTCCGAACGCGTCGCAGCCCGACAACAGCTTCAATCCGCGCGCCGATCACGCCAGCTCCAACTTCGACGTGCGTCAGCGCCTGCAGTGGTATTGGACTTACAATCTTCCTAATTTCCAGCAAGCTAAATGGATCGCCGGCGGTTGGGCGCTCGACGGCATGTTCAACTTTGCCACCGGCCAACCGTACACGGTGAGCTATCTATTTGAAGGCGATTACAACGGCGGCGGTGAATATTTTGGACGGCCTGACATCATTGGCAATCCTTACGCCGGTACACACGGGACCAATTTGCTGAACCTGGCAGCATTTGCCGCGCCATGCACCGTGGATAGCAGCACTGGAAACTGTGTCGACGGGCATCCGGGCAGCGAAGGCCGCAATGCTTTCAATGCGCCAAATTACACCAATTTCGATTTCTCGCTAACCAAGACCTCGCACCTGACTGAAACAGTGACGATGGAACTTCGCTGCGACTTCTTCAACATCTTCAATCACCCGAACTTCAGCAACCCCCTGCTGCCGGGATTTGGCATCGACGTCTTCGGTAGCAGCCACGTCGATGGAAACCGGTTGGTGGCGGGCGCTGACCCGAGCACCAGCGGATCGCAGTTTCTAGCGACCACGGCGACGCCGGACGTAGGCAGCGGCAACCCGTACCTTGGTGGCGGCGGTCCGCGCAGCACGCAAATAGCGGTTCACTTCACATTCTAGACGGGAACATTCAGCAGGTCTTCCCACTTCTAATTTCTGCCGACATGTCGGTGCGCGGGCTGACATGTCGTCGGAAGACGTCCCTGCGCAATCCTGGGGACGAAGGGAGAACTCCATAGGATGGGGTTCCCGATCGTGTACACTTAACCCAATAATCAATTACACAGGGCCTCAGCTTGGACTCTCTTCAGCAACAGCATGCGCTGTCACTGCTTAGCGGTGATGAGGCGGTTGCCATGGCCGCCTTCGACGCCGGGGTGAAACTCGGTACAGGATATCCCGGCACTCCATCGACAGAGATACTGGAGACCTTCGAATCTCTGGGTGGAAGGGCGCAATGGTCGCCCAACGAGAAAGTAGCGCTGGAAGTTGGGATCGGCGTCGCCTTTGCCGGTGCGCGCGCGCTTGTAACCATGAAACATGTGGGGCTGAACGTTGCCGCAGACCCCTTATTCACCGTGGCGTATACCCGGCTGGATGGGGCGTTGGTCGTGGTCTCTGCCGACGATCCCGCGATGGCCTCAAGTCAGAACGAGCAGGACAATCGGCGCTACGCGCTGGCTGCCGGCGTTCCCATGTTGGAGCCGTCTGACTCGCAGGAAGCGTACGAGTTCACGTTGCGCGCCATCGATATCTCCGAGCGCTGGCAAGTGCCGGTCCTGTTGCGCATGACCACGCGCGTATGTCATTCCAAAACAGTCGTACGCCGCGCGACGGTTGCGATTCCTCCTCCGCGTCCGGCGCACTTCGAGCACGATTTTCCCTCTCGAGTCATGATTCCGGCCTACGCGCGTCCCGCGCATTTACGACTGCGTAAAACGCTCGCGCAGATCGCAGCCTGGAACGACGAGGCGGGGCCAAACCAGCTCGTGGCAGGCTCATCCTCGCTGGGAATCATCACTTCGGGCGTGGCATTCCAATATGTGCGCGAGGTCGCGGGCGAAGCAAGCGTGCTGAAGCTGGGTATGACCTATCCGCTTCCTCTGGAGCGCATGCGCTCTTTTGCCGCGAGCGTCGAGCGCTGCGTTGTCATCGAAGAAGGAGATCCATACCTGGTCGAGGGCGCGCGCACCGCAGGCATCGCAGTCGAGGCCAAGCCGGAGATATTCCGCTTCGGCGAACTCAATAGCGGTCGAGTGCGCCGCATTCTGGACAGCGATGATTCGCCGGAACCGAAGCCCGTTCGCGGCAGACCGCCGGCTCTGTGCCCCGGTTGTCCGCATCGCGCTGTTTATACAGCCCTGAAGAACCTGAACTGCATCGTCTCCGGCGATATCGGCTGTTATTCCCTTGGAGTGCTGCCGCCCTTCGAAGCAATGGACACGCTGGTGTGCATGGGCGCGGCCATCGGCGTGGGCCTCGGGTTGCGCCACTCGCTGCCGCCTGAAGAGGCCAGGCGAGTGGTCAGCGTCATTGGCGACAGTACCTTCGTCCACAGTGGAATCACCGGCTTGGTCGAGATGGTTTATAACCCGCCCGCCAGCGGCCATGTGGTGCTCATCCTCGACAACGGAACTACGGCCATGACAGGCATGCAGGAGCATCCCGGAACAGGCCGCACGCTGGCTCATGCCAAGACGGGCAAGGTTGTTTTTGAGGATCTGGTGCGTTCTCTGGGCGTGCGCAATGTGCACGTCGTCGATCCTGCGCCGGACCCGGCAGGATTTCAGGAACTGATTCAAGCATGTCTGGATACTCCGGAGCTTTCAGTTGTGATTGCCCGCCGGGACTGTTTGCTCGCAACCCGCGCGATCCGCGAATACGAGAGGTGCAATGAGCAGCAAACCAACTAACGTTGTGATCGCGGGCCTGGGAGGGCAGGGCGTGATCAAGGCTTCCGACATCCTGGCCGATGTTGCCTTCAGCTCAGGTCTGGACGTCAAGAAGAGCGAGTTGCATGGGATGAGCCAGCGCGGCGGTTCCGTCTCCAGCGATGTGCGCTTTGGCGAGCGTGTGTTCAGCCCTATGGTTCCGGAGAAAGAAGCGGATTTCCTGCTCGTAATCGCGCCGGACCAGGTCGAGGTGAACGCAGCGGTCCTTGGGCAGAACGGCATTCTCATTGAGCCATCTCAAATCGACGAATCCAGCCTGTCAAACAAGAAGAGCATCAACGTGGCGCTCCTTGGCGTGTTGAGCCGTCATCTGCAGTTTTCGGTCGAAGCATGGACCGCCGCTCTCAAACGCAATCTGCCCGAGAGACTGCACGAGGCGAATCTCATGGCGTTCTCGATCGGGCGAGCCAATGAGCGAATCATGGGACAAGGAAAATGAATTCGATTCTGGAAACCGGTGTTACGGACTGTCATCCCGCCAGTTTGCCTGATTATGTTCCGGTTTCTGAACTCCGCGACCTGCAGTTAAGCCGCCTGCAATCCGTGGTTACACGGGCGTGGCGGCAGGTCAAACTATTCCGCTCCCGCATGGATGAACGCGGGCTCGCGCCGGAAGATATCCGTTTGCTCGAGGACATCGCGAAGCTGCCGTTTACCCAGAAGAGCGATCTGCGCGACACCTACCCGTTTGGGCTTTTTGCCAGCCCCATGAAAGACGTTGTCCGTCTCCACGCCTCCAGCGGAACCACGGGCAAACCCATTGTGGTGGCTTATACAAAGGAAGATGTGGAGGTGTGGACTTCGGTCGTGGTCCGCTGTCTCGCCGGCTGCGGGTTAAATCGCGGAGATATTGTTCAGGTCGCATATGGCTACGGCCTCTTCACCGGCGGGCTGGGTGCACACTACGGTGCCGAAGGTCTGGGCGCGGCGGTCGTCCCAACCTCGGGCGGCAACGCCGACCGGCAGATCATGCTGATGAAGGACTTTGGTGTGACTGCGATGTGCTGCACGCCAACTTACTTCCTGCACCTGATTGAGCGCGCTGCCGAACTTGGCGTGGAAATGAAAGAACTATCGCTCAGGGCAGGAGTTTTCGGCGCCGAGCCGTGGAGCGAATCGTTGCGCCAGCACATTGAAAGGGCGAGCGGCATCGAGGCTTTTGATATCTACGGCCTTTCTGAGATCATTGGTCCGGGCGTGGGTTGCGAGTGCCGCCGTCATCAGGGCTTGCACATCTTCGAGGATCACTTTTATCCGGAGATTGTTGATCCGGCGACCGGAACTCCGTTGCCCGACGGAGACGAGGGCGAACTGGTGCTGACCACGTTAAGCAAGCAGGCCATCCCCATGATCCGTTACCGGACCCGCGATATCACCGCGCTGCTGCCTGGAAGGTGCGACTGCGGGCGCACGCTGCGGCGGATTGGCCGCATCGGACGGCGCAGCGACGACATGCTGATTATTCGCGGCGTGAATGTATTTCCGTCGCAAGTGGAGTCCGCGCTCCTCGAGATTGAAGGCGTCTTGCCGCATTACCAGATCCTGCTTACCCGTCAGCAGGGATTGGATCAGATGGAAGTGCAGATCGAAGTAACGCCGCAAATGTTTAACGATAAGATCGGCGCCTTGCAGCGACTCCACGAAAGACTTCAGGGCGCGCTCGATCATGTGCTGGGAATCCGCGTGCGTGTGGCCCTCGTCGAAGCACATTCTCTTGAGCGCAGTGAGGGCAAAGCAAAACGTGTGATTGACAGGCGGACACTATGAAGATTCAGCAGATATCGCTGTTTGTCGAGAATAAACCGGGACACATTGCCGCCCCGGCACGCCTGCTGGCGCAGGAAGGCGTCGATATTCGGGCGTTATACCTGGCAGACACCCAGCAATACGGCATACTGCGGATGATTGTCTCGGACTGCCAGAAGGCTGCCGGGATTCTTGAAGCCCACGGATTCGTTGCCAAAGTGACGGAGGTTCTAGCCGTCGAGGTGGCCGACCATCCGGGAGGCCTGGCCGACGTAGTGGGAGCCCTGGAGGGAACCGGCATCAATATCGAGTACATGTATGCCTTTCCCTGTCGTCGCGGAGAGGAGGCGATCCTGATTTTCCGCTTCGCCGATCCCGATGCGGCGATTGCGCATATGGAAACAGCAGGCATTAATCTGCTAGAGTCCAACGAACTTCTCAATCTATAGCAGGACTGCGATCATGCCCATCTCAAAAATCATCGCCAGACAACTCGAAAACGCCTCCTGGATTCGTCGCATGTTTGAGGAGGGCACACGGCTCAAGCGCGAGCGCGGGGCTGACGCGGTCTTCGATTTTTCGCTCGGCAATCCTGACGTTGAACCGCCGCCTGCGGTCGTGGATGCATTGCGGCGGATTGTCGCCGGCAATCGTCCGGGCTCGCATGGCTATATGCCCAATCCCGGTTACTCCGAGGTTCGCGAGGCCGTCGCTAAAAAGCTGCGCAGAGAGACCGGTTTGGACTTCACCGCCGAGGACGTCTTTATGACGGTCGGCTCCGCGGGCGCCTGCAACGTGATCCTGAAGTCGATTCTCGATCCAGGGGACGAGGTCATCGTTTTGGTCCCCTATTTTTCTGAGTACCAGTTCTATATCTCGAATCACGGCGGGTGCATGGTTCCCGCGGAAACCGACGCCTCGTTCCTGCCCGATGTGGAGCGCATTGCAGCGGCAATCACTCCTCGCACGCGCGCCATCATTGTCAATACGCCCAATAACCCAACCGGTCGTGTTTACCCCGAAAGTGTCCTGCGCGATCTGCAAGCGATTCTGGCGCGCGCCGATCAGGCAATTACTGTCATCAGCGATGAGCCGTACAAATCCTACGTCTATGACGGGCAGAAACAGCCCGAGGTGGCGTCGCACATCGCAAATACGGCAATCTGCAACTCGTGGTCAAAATCGTTGGGATTGCCAGGAGAGCGCATCGGGTACCTAGCGCTTTCGCCGCAACTGGAAGATGTTGCCGGTATGCGCCGTGCGTGTGCCTTCAGCAATCGCATTTTGGGTTTTATCAACGCGCCTGCAATCTGGCAGTGGGTGATGATGGAGACAGCGGACGAAACCATCGACCCAGCACCGTACGAGCACAAGAGAAATGTCCTGTGCGATGCGCTGGCGGGCATCGGCTACGATGTGAGGCGGCCTGAGGGGTCGTTCTACATTTTCCTCAAGACCCCTATCCCCGACGACATTGCGTTTACCAGGCTGCTTGCGGATGAAGGCGTGCTTGCTGTCCCGGGCGCTGGCTTTGGACGCTCGGGTTACATCCGTCTGTCGCTGACAATTCCCCTGGACCGGATCGAAAAATCGATCGGCGGATTCCAACGTGCATTTCTCTCATCGCTTCGCCAGGAAATCTGATATCGGATGCGCAGGCGTTGGACCGGTATGGATGGAGTGCCCGACGAATTTGGTGTCAGCGGGAGTGAGAGAGGTTGTTGTTGGTAGATGCAAATATTGAGGATGCTCTCATGCAACGCTCCTACCCACGACGTAGCCGAGCTTCTTAATGTGTGAGCAGTTCTCGGAAGACGAACCGACAGCTACGGGCTCCGGAGAGGGAGTGGAAATGGGCCACCTCGACGGTCAGAAGATTTTCATGCCACGCACATCAAGATCTCCGCTGACATTGTCGGTCCCTATTGTCTTCCAGCGGACAAAGAGGAAACTGAGCGTTCTGATACACAGCAAGAATCCTCTGGCGGACGGCATTCCGTGAGGCGTGGCGATGCATACGCGCAGTTCCGGGAGGATCCGTCAGCTCGTTCCCCAACCCGGTTTTGGCCCTTTCCAGAATCTCTGGAAGGCACCGCGCAGAGCAAGGGAGAGTCGGCGAGGATACAGGACTTGGTCGCGTCAGGGATGGATTGGCTGTTGACAGCAATGCGTGAACCGGTGTGTGCGCGCATATAATTGGCCTACACAATCCTCGCTTGCCAGAGGCGTTCAATGGCTCATGTGACTCTCAGGAATAGCTACCTGGCGCTATCGAATCGGCTCAACCGTTTTCCGCAAGGCGCACCGCCTTCCGAGCTTCTCTTCCAGATACTGGAGGTCTTGTTTACCAAAGACGAAGCAGCGCTGGTGGCGCTGCTTCCGATCAAACCCTTCAACATTGCCGCGGCAGCAAGGGTATGGAAGAAGCCGGTTGCCGAATCGCGAAGGATTCTTGAGGGTCTCGCATCGCGCGGGATGCTTCTTGACATGGAGATGCAGGGGGAGCAGATCTTTGTCTTGCCTCCGCCCATGGCTGGCTTCTTCGAATTTTCAATGATGCGCCTAGGCAACGGATACGATCAGAAGCTGCTGGCCGAGTTGTTCTACCAGTACCTGAACGTGGAAGAGGATTTTGTGAAGAACCTCTTCTCCGGGGGCGAAACGCAACTGGGCCGTGCGTTTGTTAATGAGGAGGCTCTGACTACGGACCAAACGTTGGCGGTGATGGACTACGAAAGAGCCAGCGAGGTGATCCACACGGCCTCGCATATGGGCGTTGGAGCCTGCTACTGCAGACATAAAATGCAGCACATGGGGAAATCCTGCGATGCTCCCATGAACATCTGCATGACCTTCAGCGGGACGGCCCAGTCGCTGATCAAGCACGGCATCGCGCGCAAGGTCGATGTAAAACAGGGCATGGATCTGCTGGACGAGGCTCTGGAGCACAATCTCGTGCAGTTCGGGGAGAACGTACAGCAGAAGGTGGCGTTCATATGCAACTGCTGCGGATGCTGCTGTGAGGCTATGCTCGCGGCCAAACGCTTCGCCGTCCTAAACCCCATCGCCACTACCAACTTCCTGCCGGAAGTCAGTACGGATTCGTGCAACGGCTGCGGCAAATGCGTGACGGCCTGCCCAGTGGAGGCCATGGGACTCGTGTCTGCAGGCGACCCACATAAGCCTACGCGCAGAAAGGCGCGGATCGACGAGTCCCTCTGTCTGGGTTGCGGCGTCTGCGTACGGACGTGTCGCAACCGCGGGATCAGGCTCAGATTCCGGAAGACGCGTGTGATAACCCCGGTCACCACTGCCCATCGCGCCGTGCTCATGGCCATTGAGCGGGACCAACTTCAGAACCTCATCTTCGACAATCAGGCGCATTGGAATCATCGCGCCATGGCCGCCATCCTGGGAGTGATCCTGAAACTCCCCCCGATCAAGCAAATCATGGCGAGCAGGCAAATGAAGTCTCGGTACCTTGAACAGCTGATGCGACCCAGAGATTTTGTCCATCTGGACCATTGAAAGAGAGGGCTCGAAAATCCTAGTCTGGCATCTGCTTCATCAACCGACGGGGCTCAAGCGTGAGCCTAACTTCCGGATGACCGCCTAAAGGGTGAGGAGATCCCCCGGCCCTGCCGAATAAGCGTTAACCTAACGGTTGTTTTTCATTGCGAATAGAAATACCATCTTGCTCATGAAAACCCTCACTTCAGACGGTGAGTTTGAAAACTGGGATGTATTGGAGAGGTTTCTTCCAGAGGGATGGGAAGAGCAAGCCCGACTGAGTGGGGCGATGCGGCGAGCCCGGTATATCAAGAGCCCAGAGTCAGTGCTGCGCATTCTTCTGCTGCACTTGGCGAACGGCTGCTCTTTGGCTGAGACCGCAGCGCGGGCTCAAGCCTCGGGGTTGGGCGTAATCAGCTCCGTGGGGGTATTTAAGCGGTTGCGCGCAGCGGGGCCGTGGCTGCGCTGGCTGTCGCAGCAGGAGCGTGGGACGGCGGCTCTGCCGGGGGTAATCTCACACTGCTGACCACTTGGCGCTGACCATTGACCGGGAATATCAAAACCTCATCTGTATTGCCTTTGTCATATTCCACGTTTAGCCGGTCGGCAACAGTCGTCACGTTTACAGACTGCCAAACTCGTTTGTCGCCCTGAAGAAAGCGCAGGTAATGGACTGCTTCGGGGTGGTGCTCAGGGAGACCAGCGACAAGAGCGTACCCCGCCCGAAGCGTTCGGTTTCTGTTCCATGCTGGATCGAGGTACGAGTAGCGCCCATCCGATTGACGAACGCGGATATAAAGGCGAACTTTTGGCGCTTTCATCGAACCGTCCTAAGGGGTAATACAGCCCACCGAGAGACAGGAGCGATCTATGGCAGTTTTCCCACGCGGCAGAGTCTGGTGGTACAAGTTCTACTTCGCCGGACAACTCATTCGGGAGTCGGCTAAGTCAACCTCGAAGACCGTGGCCAAGGACGCCGAGAACCAGAGACGGCGCGAACTCGAACAAGGCTTCCACAATCTGAAACAGAGGAGAGAGATTCGGATTCGGCAGTTGCGGGATGTGGCTGACGAATATCTGGCGGACTACAGATTGCGTTTTCGGGGAATCACTTTCGCCGAGTATGCGATCGGCCACGTGGTGAGACTGCCTGGTGAGAAGCTACTGGTCGACATCGACGAACCGGAGGTCCTCGGCTATCAAAGCGCGCGCCTTAAAGAGTCCGCAGCACCGAAGTCCATCAATGAAGAGGTCCGGTTCCTTCTGACCATGATGGGGGAAGCCTGCGATGTGATTCGAGTGAGGCTTTGCAAGAAGAAGAAGCTCAAACTGCCCGCTCGGCGCAAAATCGGGAAGGCGTATGAGCCGGATGAGACCCAGACAATGGGACAACTTTCACGCAAGTCTCGCTCTCCGCACATCCATCTGGCCCCCATGATGGCCCTCAGCGCCGGTATGCGCGATGCTGAGATTAAGTCGCTTAGCTGGAGCCAGATTCACCTGGACAAGAACTAGATCCAGATGGGAGAGAGCACGACGGCAGCCGGGGAGGAGAGGACGATCCCCATCAACTCAGTGCTCTACCAGGCCATCCTTGAATACCGCGCGACGTATCTGGGGAAGTTCAATTGGTTGCTTTTACGCAATTGCCCCAACCAGCCAACCGATGCCGGCGGTCATCGCCATCGCCAGGCCACCGCAGAATGTCACGCGAATTGCGCCCATCATTACTCTTGCGCCACCCGCGCGTGCAGCCAGTCCGCCCATCAGTGCGAGAACTGCCAGCGACGATAGAGAGACGAAAGGGATCAATCGCGCCTGTGGTGCGATCGCAGTGACCATGAGGGGCATCATGGCCCCGAGAGCAAAGCTGCACGTAGCGGCAAGGGATGCCTGCAATGGGCGCGCACGGAACTTTTCGGAGATACCGAGTTCATCGCGAGCATACGCGCCCAAAACAGAAGCCCGGAGAAGCCCGATGCCGCCGGTGCGATGCAGCCTTCTGCTTCGCCCCGGCATTTTGAAGCGCTTCCGGACGAGGAACTTCTGAAAACGTCGAAATGCGTTCTTGCTGTTCGACCGCCCGTGGGATTCCATCGAGTTGCCTAAACGCGTGATTGACCTGCCCTGTCCTAGATCCATCTCATCCTCAGCAGCCAAACCTTGACGCCTTGCGTAAGGCCCGTGTAGGCGAGGAGCGTCAGCAGGAGGATCGGCCAATACATCGCGGGCAGGTGAGTGAGGCCCAGCGAAGAAGCTAATGGAGAATAAGGCAGCCACGCTCCGAAGGCCATGATGGTGAATGTAGTGATCAACAACGGCCAGCTTGCACGGTTCTGGAAGGAAGGAATTTTATTCGTGCGAATGATATGAATGATGAGAGTCTGCGTCATGATGGACTCAACAAACCAGCCCGTCTGAAACAGCGGAGC
>PLSM01000132.1 GCA_003165075.1 Acidobacteriaceae bacterium
CCGACTTTGTCACCGCCATGATGTCTCTGTTCATCGTGCTGTGGCTGATGGGCTCAAGCGACAAGGTGAAGAAGGCGGTGGCGGGCTACTTCAACGACCCCAAGGGGACCGGCAGCCTGCTGGGCACCACCATGAGCGGAACCGGTGAGGCGGTTACGGTCGGCACTGGCGACAACATGCAAAAGCTGAAAGAAAAGCTGGAGCAGGAGATCAAGGCCAAAAAAGACCTGGAGCAGCTTTCCAAGCAGATTGAGATCACAATCACGTCCGAGGGATTGCGCATTGAAATCATCGAAGACAAGAATGGCATCTTCTACCAAAGCGGAAGCGCACAATTGAGCGAGAGTGGACAGGAACTGCTGGCACTTGTGGCGTCGGAGTTGAAGACGCTGCCCAATTACCTGCTGATCGAAGGCCATACCGACGCCACGCAGTATTCGAGCGACGCCAGTTATACCAATTGGGAACTCTCCGCCGACCGAGCCAACGCCGCTCGGCGACTGCTGCAGCAGGACGGCGTGCGCTCCGACCAGGTGACCCAGGTGCGCGGCTACGCGGACCAACTTTTGCGGGTCAAGAGCAATCCGTATGACCCATCCAACCGGCGAGTCTCCATTCTGGTAAAGAACCAGGAAGGTCCATTGCCAAACCTGCAGGGCGTCAAGATATTGAGTGGGTCGTCTGCCGCAACCGCAATCCAGCAGAGCCCGAATGGAGCACATGGCACAGCCAATCTGCAGGGGCCGCCTCAGCCCGCGGCTAATGCTGCGAAGACCTCCTCTCCTGGCACGACGGCGCAAACCAAACCCACAGCGGCTCAGCCCAGCCTGATGGAAAAGGTCAAGGGCTTGATTCCCGGAGGAAAGAAGTAGACCGGCAGCGCTTCACTCCGTGCGGCGCCAGAAGAGCTCTCCGGACAAGGCGCACTCTCTTGCGAGATCCAAGCACGGGAACGAGCAGGGCGAGATCCTTTCGGCCAAGGCTGGGATGGTGTACTCTGGTGAGCGGATTGGAAAGCGTTTACTAGGGGTTCCCATGACGATTGTCGCCGGTGTAGATTTCGGCACGCTGAGTGTGCGCGTGACGTTGGTGGACAGCAAGAGCGGCCCCATTGGAACCGCGTCTGCCTCCTATCCATTGCACCGCCGCCGCGAAGATCCTGATTTTGCTACTCAAGCTCACGCGGATCAGATGACGGCTCTGGCCGCCGCAACCCGCGAAGTTCTGAAGAGCACAGGTGTGGACGGCAACGCCATTGCCGCCATCGCCCTCGACACGACGGGCTCCAGCGTGATTCCTGTGGGCGAGGGGCTCGAACCTTTGGACGAGTACTACCTTTGGTGCGATCATCGTGCCTTCGCCGAGGCCGAGGAGATCACCCTCAAGGCACACGAACTGGGATTCGAGGGCATTGAGTGGTGCGGCGGCGTCTACTCCCACGAGTGGGGCTTTTCTAAGCTACTGCACTGGTTGCGCCACAACCCTGAGAAGCGCTCCCGCTTTGTCACTGGACTGGAGCATTGCGACATGGTTGCCGCCACATTGTGCGGCGTCACCACGGTCAGCGATTTGAAGCGCAGCGTGTGCGCCATGGGCCACAAATGGATGTGGAATCCGAAGTGGGGCGGATTGCCGCCGGAAGAATTTCTGGTTGCCGTGGACCCGCTGTTTGCCGGGGTGCGCGCCAAAATCGGCGGCGAATTCCTGACCAGCGATCATCTGGCCGGACACCTGGCGCCAAAGTGGGCTGAGGCGCTGGGACTGCGTGCGGGGATTCCTATCCCCGTGGGTGCATTCGACGCACACTGGGATGCCCTCGGCTCCAACATCCGCGAAGGCGACGCAGTGAACGTGGTGGGCACATCCACCTGCATTATCGCCATGGCGCGCGAAGCACAACTGGTTCCCGGTGTTTGCGGAGTGGTGCCGGGCAGCGTACATCCGGCGTACACCGGCATTGAGGCGGGCCTGTCGGCCGTTGGAGACATTTTTGACGGCATAGCCCGCCGCGCCGGAACCTCGGTGGCCGCTCTCTCTGAAGGGCTGGACGCTTTCAAGGCCGGACAGACCGGATTGCTGCGCCTGAGTTGGGACAACGGTGACCGCACGGTGCTGGTGAACCCCGAGTTGGGCGGCGTCACGCTGGGCTGGAACCTGATTCACACCGCACAGGACGAACTGTTTGCGGCCATTGAAGGTACCGCCTTCCATACGCGCATCATTCTGGAGCGCATGGCCGAGCATGGCGTGCGCATCGATCGCGTCATCAACGCCGGAGGCATACCGCAAAAGAGCGAAGTGCTCAACCGCGTCTACGCCAATGTGCTCAACAAACCGGTGCTGGTGCCCGCGGGCATCCCCACCAGCCTGGGCTCGGGAATCATGGCGCTGCTAGCCGCAGGGGCTTACAAGACCATCGAAGAAGCACAGGCCGCGGTGTGCCTGCCGCTGCGCACTGTCGAGCCCGACCCCCAGTCCGCCGCAATCTACGAACAGCTCTACCGGCATTATCGGGATGTATATTTTGCTCTCGGCCTGCGGGATGCGGCGCCCATAGCGCTGGGCAAGGTGTTGCCCGAGCTTAGGAAGATTGCGGCCCAGGTGCGGAAGTCCAGTTGAGCACGGGCTCAGGGCCGGATGGTTCGACAGGTTCGCTGTCATTTTGGGGCGAAGGCTGAGCTGACGAGAGTAATTCTCGAGCTCTCCGATGCGGGCAGCCCTTGCTTGCATATCGCTTCGCGCCGGGTTTACCGTGAACGTATTCCGTTTCCCAATGAGGAACCTCGTGCCTCCATCGTCATTGTGCCTTCGCGCACTTTGCATTCCTCCGCTCATGTTGCTGGTATTGGCCATTGCGAGTGCGCAGACTCAGCAACAGGTCGAACCATGGAAAGTGCCGCACTTCTCCATCGATCCGACGGCCTTGTACCAGGCCGCCTCTGCGGTGTCCGCACCGGAAAACGAGGATGTGGCCATCCTGGAAGACGATGAGAGTTACAGCTTTGACGAGGCAGGGCGCAGCGTTCACACCGGGTATGTGGTGTACAAGGTGCTGAGTCAAAAGGGCGCCGAAGCCTGGGACTCGGCCGCAGTCGATTGGGAGCCCTGGCACCAGTCCCGGCCTTCAATCAAGGTCAGAGTTATTGCGCCCGACCTTTCAGTCCACACCCTCGATCCCAAACAGATTACCGAGGCGCCATCCCGCGGGGGAGAGTACAAGACCTATGGCGACGGAAAGACGCTGCGTGCTCCGTTTCCAGCCATCGGCCCGGGCGTTGTGGTGGAAGAGGAGTTCACCACCGCCGAGACGGCGCCATTCTTTGCGGCGGGACATGTGGGCCGCGTGATCTTTGGGCGCGAACGGGTCCCCGTGGCCCACAGTGTGGCCCTGTTCGATGTCCCGGCATCCTTGCCGCTACGCACCGATACGGTGATGCTGCGGGATATGAAGCCGCAGCGAAGCGAAGCCAACGGCCGTGTGACTTTACTCTTCGAGCAGGGGTCTCTCGACGCGTTTGACCCAGCCGAACCGAACCTCCCCAAGGATGTTTCACACTTTCCTATGGTCGAATTCTCCACGGGGGCATCGTGGCAGGTGATGGCGACGGAGTACGGCAAGATCGTGGACAGCCAAACCGATCCAGCGGCGGTGCAGGCTCTGGTGGACAGGTTGGTGGCGGGCAAAACCGCAGTCGGCGACAAGGAGATGGCGGTCCTTGGCTATCTAGACCAGGAGATTCGCTACACCGGAATCGAATTCGACGAGGCGGCGATTGTGCCCCACGATCCGGCCGAGACGCTGGCGCATAAATACGGTGACTGCAAGGACAAGGCAACCCTGCTGGTGACCATGCTGCGCGCGGCTGGAATCCCGGCTTACGTGGCTCTGCTCAATGCCGGATCGCGCCTGGATGTACCCGCAGATCTTCCCGGCATGGGCCTGTTCGATCACGCCATTGTGTATGCGCCCGGCGACCCCGCGCATGGACAACCAGCGGTGTGGATTGACGCGACTGACCCGTTCGACCGCCTGGGCCAACTGCCGGCAGGGGACCAGGGAAGACTGGCTCTGATTGCGCGACCCGAAACCACAGCCCTGGTCAAGACTCCGGAGTCCAAGTCGAAGGACAATGTTTTGCTTGAACTGCGGGAAATAACCCTGGCCGAGAACGGCCCGGCCAACGTGGTGGAGGTTACCAGGCCAACGGGCGTCTTTGAGGGCGAGTACCGCAACTACTACGCCGACAAGCCCGACAAGGACACACGCCAAGGGCTTGAGGGCTATGTGAAAGCCCAATACGTCTCAGAAAAGCTCACCAAAGTTGAGCGGACCGATCCCTCCGACCTGTCGAAGCAGTTTGAGTTGACGTTGGGCTGTGAGAAGGCGCGCCGCGGCTACACCGACCTGGACAGCGCGGAAGCCGCCATTCGTGTCGACTCGCTTTTCCAGCGCCTTCCGATTGAACTGCAGAGGAAAGACGACTCGGACGAGAAGAAGAAGGACGACAAGGACAAGCCGAAGAAGCCGCGCACCGCGGACTGGGAGCTGCCTCAGCCTTTCACCGCCGAGTGGCAATACACGACTGTTCCTCCCCTGGGCTTTATCCCCAAGGCGCTGCCGCCGGACGCCAGGATTTCGGTTGGCCCGGCCCTATTGACTGAAGAGTTTTCCGCCGAAAAGAACGGAGCCGTTCTGGCCCGTCTGACCTTCGACTCGGTCAAGCAACGCTACACCGTGGCCGAGGCCACAGATCTGCGCAACAAGATCGTAGAACTTGTGAATGGTCCGGCGATTCTGGTGAACTTTGAACCGCAGGCCGAGGCTCTGCTGCGCGAGGGGGAGGTGCGGGAGGCGCTGGGCAGTTATCGCGGCATGGTGGCCCTGCACCCCAACGAGGCGGTACACCACCTGCAGGTGTCCAAAGTGCTGCTGGAGGCAGGCATGGGCGAAGCCTCCCGCGCCGAAGCTCGCCTGGCGGTGAAGCTGGAACCCAACTCCGCATTGGCTGAGAAGACCCTGGCACAGGTTCTGAAGCACGACCTGGTGGGCAGAAACATGCGTGCCGGAAGCGACATGAATGGCGCAGCCGACGCGTATCGAGCCGCCATCAAGCTGGACCCGGACGACCACGGAACTGAGGGCGATCTGGCCATTTTGCTGGAGTACGACTCCGTGGGCAGGCGCTATGGGCGCTTCTCCAAGATGAAGGACGCCATAGCGGAATACCAGAAACTGGGGCAGGACAAGCTGGCGGACCTGGGCCTGACCAACAACCTGTCGTTCGCACTGTTCTATGGCGGCGAGTATGCCGAAGCGTTCAAAGCCGCACAGCAGCTTAACCCTGAGCCTAAGGCGCTGATTGCGGCGAGCGTGGCCATGATGCAGGGCGCCAAAGCCGGGCTGGGCGAAGCCAACAAACGCTCCACGGACGACGACGCCTACAAGGAGACGGCGCGTGTGGCCGGCGAGATGCTGATGAACTCCCGCCAATATCCCATTGCGGCGGAGTTTCTGCAGGCCGGCGCCGCAGGCGACAATGCGGCGCAGACCATGGGACTGGCCAACATGCTGCGGGGTGCACAGCACCATGAGGACCTGCACTTTGCCAATACGCCGCAGGACCTGGCAAAGCACATGTTCCTGAGCTTCATGGATCCAAACTTGACCCAGAACGAGCTACTGGCACTCGCCAGCCGCAATGCGGCGACCGTGATCAAAGCTGAAGATCGCGACGAGATGAAGCACATGCTGGAGACCGGAAAGAAGCTCAGCATTCAACTGGCGCGTCAGGATTCCTCGCTGGACGTGACAGCAGATATCGTGGCGCAGGCATTCGAGCCGAAGAGCGAAGGCAACGATGCCACCGGCTATCGTCTAAAGGCGCAGATTCCGGGCGGCTCCAACTCGACGTTCTATGTGGTGAAGGAGGGCGGGCAGTACAAGCTGCTCGACACCAACGACAAGCCCAACGCAATCGCGCTGGAGACACTGGACCGGGTCAAGGCTGGAGACTTGCCGGGCGCCAAAGCCCTGCTGGACTGGCTGCGCGAGGACCAACACCTAGAGGGCGGCGACGATCCGCTGGGCGGACCCGTCTTTCCCCGCTTCTGGATCAAAGGCGAAGCCGCCGATGCCGGCAAGATGAAACTGGCCGCCGCAGCTTTGCTGGTGGGTACAAAGCCCACCGCGGCCCAGGGAGTGGCGCTGCTGGAGGAAGCCAGCAAAGCCGCCGCGACGGAGCGTGAGAAGACCAACATCGCACTGGCACTGAGCGCCGGATATGGACTCCAGAGCAACTACGAGAAGCTCTTTGCGGTTTCCTCTGAGTTGCTGAAGCAGGTTCCCGAGTCGAAGATCGCGTTCGTCGACAGCGTCGAGGCCCTGCTGGGACTGGGCCGCTACGACGAAGCTCTTGGGCTGGCGGAGACGAGGCTCAAGCTGCTGGACAGCGACGCCGACGCCCTACGCGCCAAGATGGAGATCGAGTCGACCCGCGGCGATTATTCCGCCGCCCGCGGTTGGGCGCAAAAGCTGGTGGACCAGGGCAAGGAGGACGCTTCCCTGCTGAATTCTCTTGCCTGGCTCGCCCTTTTCACGGGCAAGGTGGAACAGGCCGACATCGCCACGGCTATCAAGGCCTCACAGATGGCTCGCGACAATCCGGCGATCCTGCACACACTGGCTTGCCTTTATGCCGAAGCGGGCAAGACCAAAGAGGCGCGGGACTTGCTTCTGCGCGGCATGGATGAACTGAACCTGGAGGAGCCGGACGACGATTACTGGTACGCCTTTGGCCGCATCGCCGAGCAGTACGGCGAGCGCGACATCGCGATCGCCGACTATCGCAAGCTGGAGAAGCCAAAGATCGCCCTGGCCATTCCGACTTCGAGCTACCGGCTGGCGCAGATGCGCCTCAAAGCGCTGGGCGCGGATGCGGGCAAACCAGCCAACTGAGACTACAGTTGTAATTGCCTCCCGGCCCATGAAAGCAGTAAAGGGCCGGGCCTGAAGGCCCTGTAATTTCGCACTCATTCCGGGGGCTGAAGTCCCCGGCTCCCTCCGGATTGCGCTTCTTCGCGGCCTGTTTAGGGCAATAATATACTTGACGAAATAGGGGCGATCTTCACATGTCAACCAGCTTCTTGAACTCTCCGGTCATGAATTTCGTGCTTCAACCGTGGTTCTTGGTCTTATTTGCGGTCGTAGCGTTTCTTTTCTTCTTCGCGATAGGCAAGCTATCAAAGCATCCCTAGTTTTTGTCAAATATATTATTGTCCTGTTTAGCCCCGGCTTCCTCCGGAATCCGCGTTCTGCAACTCGAGTCTTAGAAGTCAAGGCGCAGGCCGAACTGCATGCGGCGGTAAGTGCTGAGCGTTCCCCCGTAAGCGCCGAAGGTGCCGCTGGTCAGGCTTTCGTTGAGGTTGAGCGGGCTGTCGTCGAAGCGGACCTCGTTGCCCACGTTGTAAACCTCAGCAGCAAATTTCAGCTTGAGATCTTCGTGGAGAGTCCACGTCTTGGCCAATGCGGAGTCGATGTCGAAGTATCCATCGCCGTGGAATACGTTGCGCTGACCCGCTTCTCCGGGATAAGGCAGCCGAATCGGAGAACCGGTGTATACGCCGCTATTGATGGTGTTCGCAGAGTTTCCGCTAAAGACCTGCGGGATGCCCGAGACAAGGTGCTTTTTCACCTGCACGGGGGACGTCACCACCCCAAAGCCCTCAAGCTGCCAGTTCGTCGACCAACCCGGCTCGAAAACAGAGAAAGGCAGGCCGCTGGCCCAGCGGCTCAAGCCCGATAGCTGCCAGCCCCCGACCAAAGTCTCCCCAACGCGGCTTACTTTGCCCAGAGCCGCGTTGCCACGCCCGAAAGGAAGCTGGTAGACCGCATCGACGGTGAGCAGGTGCCGGGTATCGAAGTCCGAAACGGCCTTGTTCAGCTTGGGGTTCCAGCTATTCTGGATGGCGCTGGCGCCTCCAAATGCATCATTGGAGTTCTCGTTGGCGCGCTCGGCTTCCGATGCCAGATCGATGGACTTGGAGAATGTGTAACTAATGTCTGTGGTCAGGCCATGACTGGCGGGGTGACGCAGTGTGACCTGGAGCGCGTGGTAAGAGCTGGTACCGATGGAAGACCACGCGTAAAGAGAAGAGAACTGGCTCTGCCAGAACAACGGCTGTGCGTTGCAGATGGGAGGACCGTAGTAGATGGGACAGTAGAAGTCGATGTCGGCAAGAGAGGTTGTCTCGCCGTAGTTATAGCGGTAGGGAGCCCACTCGTTGTTGTAAATGGCCTGGGTCGCGCTCTCGCCCGCGCCATCATAACCGGCAAAGCCCGGGAAGACATCCTCAAAGAACGGGATCGTGGGGACATTCGGCACGTTGCATGGAGTGGCTGAGCTGGGACTGCAGCCGCCATTCTGGTCCGAAATCCTGGAGAGCTGGGCGGCGGCATGAAAATAGTCGCCGCCGCCCTTCGGGTCGTTGTAATCGACCGGCTCCGCCAAATCCAACTGCTCGAGCAAGTGACGTCCCAGGCGACCGACGTAACTCTCCTCGAAGACAAACCCACCCGGCAGTTCGTGCTGAATGGAAAAGTCGAGGGCATAGGCATAGGGCGTCTTCAGGTGGTTGTCGATACCCCAGGTGATGGCGAAGCCGCAATTCGGACCGGTAGGCGGCGTGAAGGGATATGTGACGGTGGGTGTTGCGCCCGAACAACCGGCCAAGGCTGGAATCGCGTGCTGACCAGTGAAACGCGGCCCGTCCTCTATGCTGTATTCGCCGGCTGGATTGGTAACGCCGCTGGTCAGGCCGAAGGATCCTTGCTGATCAAAAGAGTTGACGATGCCCTCTCCGAAGTGGTCGAAGTAGATGCCCGCACCGGCGCGAATGGTGGTTTTGCTGTTGGGAGCGTAGACGGCGGCAAGGCGAGGTGCAATGTTTGCTTTCTGCTTGGCCCAAAAACCTGGGCGATGGTTAGCCTTTCCGCTCGGCGCGAATGAAAGTAAGTCCTCGAAGACGTTGCCCTGGGCTGCCGCCTGGCCACGCTGAACGAACCACTCGTGGGTATCGACTGTGGGCGCAATCTGTTGACCCTTGGCTTCGTAGGGCGCCTGAAGCAAGGAGTGGCGCATGCCGAACGTCAGCGTCACTTTGGGCGTGACGCGCCAGGAATCCTGCAAGTAGTACTCGAACTCGTTGGCTTTGAAATGACGGTTGATGAAGGTTCCGTCGGGGTAGAGAGATCCACTGGTGGGACTGGTCACCTGGTAGTTGTATGTTTGAGTCGTCTCGGGTACGGTTCCGACCAGCGTGTCATAGGCAATCTCGTAGGAGTTGGTGAACCCGCTGCCGACTGCCGGAATGCTGGGATCAAGCGTGGATGGATCGTTGGGAGCGTCGCTCAGCCAATAGGGGTTGGTGCTCGAGTTGGAATAGGAGTTCGCGTCGGTGCCGCGATTGTTCTGGATGCCGCGCCAGTTGCCGCCGAAGCTGAGGGTGTGGGTGCCTTTTGTCCAAGTGAGGTTGTCGGTGATGTTCTGGACCGGCACGTTGACCGCGATGGAGAGCGCATCGGAGGTGGGCTGATCGAGAAAGCGGAAGGTCACCCAATCGCCCGTGCCGGTACCCGCTCCACGCGTCGAGTAACCCTGGCGGATATAGCCGTAACGAAGATCGTTGACGATGTTGGGGGTGGGCGTCCAGGTGTGACCCACGGCAAAGCCCTTGGTGTTGTCCTCGGACCACGATGCAAGCGATTGGCCGGGAAGATTTTCAAGGCCGCAGGTATTGGTATTCACAAGACCGGGGCATGAATCAGGATTGGTGGGCAGATTGCCGGTGTCCTTTTGCAGGTTGGCGCGGAAGAAGAGCTTCTGCTTGCCGGTCAGAACGTAGTCAATCTTGACGATGCTGGTGTTGAGCGTCTTGGGAGCAGGCGAGGCAAAGACATAGCCCGCATTGTTGACACCATCGCCGACGGTGTTCAGGATGCCGTAGAACTTGCTGGCGCCCACCGGACCGTAGTAGGAGAGCACATTGGGGTTTGGACCGCACGCGACATTGGTGGAACACCCGGAATCCAGCGCAGTCACCTGCGAAGCACTCAGCCAGTCTGTGTTGCCGTTTACATCCTGGTAGCCAAGTTCTCCGCTGTAAAACTGCTGCGTGGGCAGGATGCGGGTCGCGACTTCGTTGATGGCCTGACGCTGCCCCTCGTAGTTGAAGAAGAAGAAGAGCCTGTCCTTCTTGACGGGTCCACCGACGGCGCCGCCAAAGGTGTTCATGACGTATTTCTGGGGGATGTTCGGCTCACCCAGATACAGTTGGGTGAATTTGTTGAACCACTGATTGGCCACGGTATTGGTGGGGCGATAGTACTCGTACGCCGCGCCGTGATACTGATTCGTGCCACTCTTGGTGATGAGCGAGACCTGCGCCCCGGAGCTGCGGCCTGAGTCGGCGTTGCCGTTGGAGGTGGTTACGCGAAACTCCTCAGTCGAATCCAGGGTGGAACGGAGCACACCGGTGAAGGCGGTTCCATTAATCTGGTCGTTGTCATCCATGCCGTCGAGGGTGATGTTGCCCTGGTCAGAACGTCCGCCACTCACGGAGCCGCTGCGGCTGTCCATCGCATTGTTCTCTTCAGGATTGCCCAGGTAGAGGACTCCGGGCTGCATGGTGAGCAGCGCCACCGGGTCACGGCCCTCCATGGGAATTGCCTGAATGGTCGCGTTACCGAAGGAGTCGCCCAGGGTGGCGTCGGCGGTGTTCAACGTCTGAGCCGAAGCGCTGACGTCGACAGTTACCGAACTGGACTGGACCGATAGTGTAAAGTCGACGGTCGCCGGCTGATTGACCAGCAGTTCGGCCGTCTTGGTCTGATCACCAAAGCCGCTTGCAGAAACCGTGATGGAGTACCTTGCCGGAGCAATCTGCGGAAAGACATAAGAGCCGGCGCTGTTTGCAGTGGCGCTTGAAGCATTTCCGTTGGCCTTGTTCACAAGGGTAATCGTCGCTCCAGGAACCAATGCGCCGCTGGGATCTTTCACAACCCCGCGAAGCGAGGTGGCTGCGGTCTGGCCAAATGCGAAGGTGGCGGCGGAAAGAGTGCTGAGCAGCACCCATCCGCATAGGGACTGTTTCACGTCACTTCCTCCAATCAGGTTTCCCTTGTTGATCGTGAAGTACGCACTCTGGGCATCGATGCTTTTTGTTGAAGTCTCAACCGACGCACGGCAGGTAGGGATCTGCCGGCAAAACTACCTATCGAGGGCTGCGCATCTCCCCGGCGGGTCGAGGCGTAGCTTCTTCAAATAAGTGGTAGGCAAAGACGCCAGCGGAGGGGGCCACGGGCGATGAAGTTAGTTCATTCTGCAGGTTATTGACAAAAGATTCAATAAGATGTTGCGTTCCAGCAACAGAAAACGCCTGGGAAGATGCGATATGTTTCTGGCGAAGTCATTGTTGCTGCTGCATTTGCTGCAAGTCGATAAGATGCATGGGGAGCGCCGGGGGTTGCTGAGCGCGCTCTACCAGCACACTCCAATCATCGGGGATGGGCAGCTTGCGATCCAGCGCCGGCGGCTGCTCACTGGCCTCGACATGCACGGCTACATAAAGCTCGCTTTCGGTGTTTCCGCGGAAGATTCCGTGCGTAGGCGGCACGTCCGCGTAATCCCGTCCCACGGCGGTGCGGATGTGGCGGTGGTGGGCAACCAGATTGTTGGTGGGGTCGAAGCCCACCCATCCCAAATGCGGCAGCAGCACATCCACCCATGCGTGAGTCGCGTCGGGCGTGGACCGGTCGTGGTCTTCGCGACTGCGGTAAAGGTAGCCGGAGACGTAGCGGGCCGGGATGCGCACGTGGCGCAGGAGCGCGATCATGGTGTGGGCAAAATCCTGACATACACCCTTGCCACTGACAATAGCCTCGTCGATAGGCGAGTCTACGCGGGTGTGGCGGGGCACATATTCGAAGTATTCGAAAAGTCGCCGGTTTAACTCATGGACCAGCATCAGCGGATCGTCGCGGCGGACCACGCCCAACTGCGAAGCCAAAAGAGTAAGGGCCGGAGTTTCCACGGCGAAAGTGCTGGGCAGCAGCATCTCCCAGTAATCGCCGCTCTCGACCAGGGCATCCAGTTCGCTCCAGGCGCCGGGCGCAAGAAAGCTGGGCACGTCGGGCAGCGCTTGCTGCTCCACAACGGACTCCGCGATGATGACCAGCTGATTATGTTCGCCGGGAATATCAAAGTGCTGCACATTGTTGCCCAGGTGGTCGCGGTAACTGAAGACGCGGCAGCGGGGACTGACGGCGAGCGAAAACGTGAGGCAGTGCTGATGGGAGTCGGAGCGCGGATGCATGCGCGTCTCCATGATGCTCTCGCTGATGGGGTGCGAGTAGCGGAAGCGCGTGAGATGCCGGATGGAGTAAAAGTTCATTCGTATTCCCAGTCTCTGACCGTATGAATTCGTTCCTGAGATTTGTGGTTTCCCAGGTCTCAAAATCGAGACCTGAGGCACCCGACATTGATACAACATCAAGCGGTCAGAGACCTGACTAGATGGCCAACGCCGACTGAATGGAATAGTGGACGTAGTAGCGGTAGATCAACTCATGGATGCGCATGCACTGCTCGCGGATGGTATGGAGAAAGGCCGCCGTATCGCCGGCCAGAATTTCGCCGATGGTGGTGTAGCCGAGCATGGCATGCAACCTGCCGATGACCGCGGTCAACTCGTCCGGAGACCGGCGTCCGCCGGTGCGTTGAATTGAATCGACGGCCAGGCGAATGCATTCCACGGTGTAGCGGATGGCGTGGGGAAAGTCACGGTTCAGGAGCAGGAACTCCAGGATGCGGTCAGGGCTCAAGTCGGCGGTGTAGACCTGGCAGTACGCCTCAAATGCGGTGCAGCAGCGCAGGAGACCCACCTGCTCAAGATACTGGTAGCCGAATTGTTCGTGGTCCGGCTCGCTGAACAAATCAGGCTGATAGACCTCAAGCAGCGTGGCCGTGGCGTAGGCGCGTTCAAGGTAGCGGCCCAGGCGGATGAATTGCCACCCCTGGCCATGAATCATAGTTGTGTCGCTTACACCCTTGAAGAGATGGATGCCATCCACCACGGCGGTCAGCGAATCGCTGATGTTGGAGCGGGCCTGCGTCTGGGCGTGAGGGGATTGCATCTGGTGATAGAGGCGGTTGAGCCGCTGCCACTGCTCAGTGGAGATTTCCTCGCGCACCTGGCGCGCATTTTCGCGCGCGGCGTTCAGGCAATAAGTGACCGAGGCGTGGTTGGCACTGTCAAAGATCAGCCGTTCCGCCATCGCTTCCAAGTCGCCGTCCCATTCCAGGCCGGCCGGTTTGCCGAGTGCAGCCACCAGCCGATGCCAACGAGACTCCGCACTGGCGCCGCCGGGATCCAGCATCAGGCTCATGGTCACGTCCAACTGGCGCACGGT
>PLSM01000114.1 GCA_003165075.1 Acidobacteriaceae bacterium
GAGAAGCAGTTCCGCAGCGACCTCTACTACCGGCTAAAGGTTTTTCCTATCTTTGCACCCCCACTACGCGAGCGGACCGGCGACATTCCTGTGCTGGTACGGCATTTTGTGACTACCCACAGCCGGCGCATGGGCAAGGTCATTGAGACCATCCCGGACGAGACGATGAAAGCACTCGCGCGCTGGCGGTGGCCAGGTAATATCCGCGAGCTGGAGAACTTTCTGGAGCGTGCAGTAATTCTGACCCGCGGTCCGGTGCTCTACGTTCCGCTGGCAGAACTGGAGATCGAACCGGGACCGGGCGTTGACGACGGGGCGGAGTTCTCTACGCTGCATGAGGCCGAGCGGGAGCACATTTTGCGGGTATTGCACGAAACCAAAGGACAGATCGGCGGTACAGACGGTGCAGCAGCACGCCTGGGCCTGAAGCGGACCACACTGAACTCCAAAATGAAGAAGCTCGGCATCGAGCGAAGTGACTACATATAGTCCAGGTGACGGAATTTCGTCATCGCCACATCGTCACCAAGGCCTTCCTCGGCTTTTTGCTCGTCTCAAGCTTTTCCTCCTAACTACTTTCTTCTCAACCTGTGGCGAGTGCTGGCGTGCTCGCTGGTGAGTTTGGCATGTAACGTGCCTTAGTGATGGCATGGCGCAGGATGAGCCAGCATACGCTAAGAATCACGATCCAAGACGATGAGCAGAGGATGACGATCACGCTGGAAGGGCGAGTCGTGGGGCCGTGGGCGGAAGAACTTGGCCGCGTCTGGGTGGAAGCGGCCCCTCGCCTGGGCACGAGAAAGCTGGTGCTCGATTTGCGCAACGTAACTTACGCGGATGCCGGGGGCAATTCGGCGCTTAGGACTATCTCTTCGGCGACGGGCGCAGAGCTGGTTGCCAGCACACCGTGGAGTCAATATATTGCCGGGCAAGTCAGGGGCAATGAAAAGGATCTTACTCGGCAGGGGGCGGAAAATGCGGGAATTGAATAGCGTAATCAGGCGAAATTGCGGAACTTGCCGTAGTGCCTGAACTTTCGAGCGCGATGAAGTCCTGGCCGTTGGCGAGTTGAACACACGTGATGTTTCCGTAGGGATGGTGGAAGCGGGCCACCGACCGATCGCAAGATTTGTTTCACAGAAGAGTTTTCTAACGCACGATAAGTTGGGATGGGTTGCAAAGCAGGATTCAAGAGGATGATGGGGGTTGGCGATGGCAATGGCGATGAGGTTGGAGATCTGTATAGTGGGGCCCCAAGCGGGGGAAGTTGGTTTTCTCTGGGTAGGAACGGACCAAGGCCTGGAATCGAGAAGGGAATGGTTCGATTCATTCAACGTGACTTATTCGAATGTGAGCGGCAAGGAGATGCGAAATGGTATCCAACTTCAGACCCGCATCGGGCTTGCCGGCAGTATTCCAATCACTCAAAACCTTGCCAACGGATTGGCAAACGACAGCGCAGACGGTATGACCGAGGAGGCCGGGAATGCAGACGATGCGGAGTGAGGCGGGTTGTTACGGGGTCCAGTCCCAGAATTCTGGGGAATTCGCAAAGAGGTTGTCACCGGCAGCGTGGAAGGATTTTGGGTCGATGATTCTTCCATCATCTTATCCGTCCAACGTAATCCTGTTTTCAGAGCGGGACCCGGCGGGTGGAGTGTTTGTGGTGCTGGAGGGAGAAGTGAAGCTGTCAATCAACTCCAGCGACGGGCGGCGCCTGAGCCTTCGCATCGCCAGGAAGGGCGAGATAGTGGGACTGGCTTCAACGCTGTCTGGCAAGCCCTACGAAATGACTGCCGAGACTCTCTATCCAGCCAAGCTTGCATCTATCGGCCGGCGCGATTTTACGAACTTTCTTATGCGCCATCCCGAGGTCTACCAAGCGTTGGGCGAGGAACTGAGCCGCGAATACGCTATAGCCTGCGAGCAACTGCGCAGGGTGGGTCTGTCTGCCACGGCGCCGGAGAGGTTGGCCCGGCTGCTGCTGGACTGGAGCGAGAATGGGCAGAAGACCGAGCATGGAACACGGTTTCACTTCTCATTGACGCACGGCGAAATCGGCGAATTCATAGGCGCTTCGCGCGAGACAGTGACGCGGACCCTAACCAATTTCAAAAATCGCCGGCTGGTGGCGTATCACGGATCGACGGTGACTATTCCCAGCCGGACGGCGCTGGAGAATTATGCCTGCGGCTAGAGGCATTCGGTAGGGCAAGTTCGAAGATGGCGGGGTGGGCGCGTAAATTGAGATGCGTTATCAGCGCCCAAGCCACTTAATTCGTGGTTCCACGGTTTGGCCGGGTACTAAATTCATAATGCATTCATTACCCGCGGCGCCCTTTTTTCCTCCGGCTCGCTGCTGTGGGAACAGCTTCCCCTTTTGAACGACTGCGCGTAAAGCCTCCACGATACAATGACAACCATCACTTTCGTGGAGGCTTTATGCGCAGGATTCTTGTTTCCATTCTCGCCTTGGCCATTGGCCTGGGTGTTGCCGCGCCGCTGCTGGCGCAGGGGGCGCCACCCCAAAGCGGCGCCGGTCAGCCCTACACTGTGGAGTACTACTACAAGGTGCAATGGGGCCACCAGGCCGAGTTCCTGCAACTCTTCCTTAAAAACCACTTCCCGCTGCTTAAGAGAGTTCAGGCGACCGGACGAATTCTTTCGCTCAAGATTGAGTCGCCGGCTTACCACACTACGGAAGACGGGCGCTGGGACTATCGCGTAACGATCCGTTACAAAGACTCCACCGTTGCCACTACTTCCAACCCCGACGAAGAGGCGTTCATCAAGGAGTTATGGCCGGATCAGGCAACTTACCAGAAGGAAGAGCAGAGGCGCTTTGAGATTCTGGCGGGGCACTGGGATCTGCCGGTGACGGATATTACGCCGGGAAGGCAATGATCTGGAGCCAGAGAGTTGGTTGACAGGGTTCATGCGGTTGCAGGCGCAATGACGGCGCATCAATCGTCTCTGCGGCGCCACTGGCGGACGAGGTCTTCGACGGCATCGGACCAGTAAGGGAACTCGAATTGAAAACCGGCCTGGAGCAGGCGGGCGGGGATGACGCGACGGCTCTTGAGCACTAACTCAGTCTCGGTGCGCAAGAAGAATGCGCCGACCTCCATAAACAGCGACGGGATGGGCAAACCGTTGGGGACTTCCCACGCCTCGCGCAGGGTGGCCATGAAATCGCGATTGGTAAGGGGATGGGGCGCGGCAATGTTGATGGGGCCGTCAAGGTCTTCGCGGGCAATGAGGAATTCGACGGCACGGGCAAAGTCAGATTCGTGAATCCAGGAAACGAACTGGCGGCCGCCGCCCTGCGAGCCACCCATGCCCACGCGGACCAGGTTAGAGAAGATCGCAAAGGCATTGCCCGGCGCGGGGCTGAAGGTGATCGCGGAGCGCATGGCCACTTTGCGGGTGCGCGGCGTGGGGGTCGCGAAGAATGCGGACTCCCAGTCTTTGGCCACGCGGATGGAGAAGTTCCATGTATCCGGAGCGCCAGCCTCATGGCCGCCAAGTTGGCCTGTCTTTTCATCCATGGGGCGGTCGGGCGCGTGACGGTAGATGGTGGCTGTGGATGCGTTGAGCCAGACTTTGGGCGGGTCGGCGAGAGCGGCGATGACACTGTTTAGCAAGCTTGTGGTGCGGATGCGCGAGCCGTAGATTGCGCGGCGATTTGCCGCGGTGTAACGGCAGTTGACGCTACGGCCGGCCAGGTTGATACAGACATCGGCGCCTTCAAGGTGTTCGGTCCAGGGGCCGATTTGGTCGCCATCCCAATGCACGGTTTGCCAGGGCGCGGTGTAAGGGCCACGAGTAAGCACAGTGACGTGGTGGCCGCGCTGCTGAAAGTGGCGTGCAAGCACCTGGCCCACCTGTCCGCTGCCGCCGGGCAGAACGATGCGCAGAGGGCGCACGGGCGCGGCTGGACTGGATGCCATGGCCTTAGCCTACAGCGTTTTTATGGCTGAGGCTGCTGCGGCGGCGGCGGCTGGGGCGGAAACGGATATGCGTTGATGAGTTGACGGCGGCGCCAGGAGCGGATCTCGCGCACCACGACAATGATGATGGTGGCGAGGATTAACAGAGGGATCCAGAGAATCCAGCCTGGTTGGACAACTCGGTCCTTGCGGATGATGACGGAATCGGGGGCGTGGAGGGAACCGAACATGGCGACCAGGTCATTGCCGACCGTGACGTCCTCGCCCAGCCGAATGACTCCAAACATGCTGACCATATCGTGGCCGATAGTGGCATTGTCGTCGGCCTTGATGTTGCCGAAGAAGTTGACCACATCGTGGTTGGCGCGGCCGGCAATGTGGATATTTCCGAAGAAGACCACAACGTCGTGGTCTATTGTGCCCTGTGCGTTGACGCTACAGAAGAAGCAGACCGCGTCGTGCACCGAAGAATCCTGTGCCACGGTGATGTTGCTGCCGAATTGCACGGCGTCATGATCGGCGCGGGCAGGAGTTGCAGCAAACGCAAGGGTGGCGAGCAGCAGACAACTGGCAGGGATGCGGTGGATCATGGCGACTCCTCCCCAGTCGTTACGAGGGAAGGCCTGGAAAAGTTCCCAAGCCAACTGAGTGAGCCCTCTCAGCGTTGGCCTCCAGTTTATGCCTGCGCCTGTCTCGCTCAGCGATTGCAATGCGGATTAGAACTCGAAGCGCATCGCGACTTGAACGCGGCGGGGCGGGTTGACGGCGGTGACTTGGCCGAATTCAGGCGAGGATTCCACCGTGTCGATGCTGGCCGGGTTCTCATGATTGAGCACGTTAAAGGCGCCGGCGGAAAAGCCCAGGCGTGGCGCGTCCTCGCCTTTGTCGGGGGTAATGGCGAAGTCGTGGCCCCAGCGCAGGTCGAGATCCACATAAGAGGGAGCCGTTTCAGTGTTGCGCTCCACACCCTCAGGCCGGGTGTTGAAGAGTGAGTCGCCGTAGACATCGGATCCGGTAAGGATGGTCCAGGGCCTGCCGGTGTTGGCGAATACGCCGGTGGAGAGGTTGAAGAGGCTTTTGGGGTTGAACATGGCATACATGCCGAGCCGCTGGCGGCGGTCGAAGCCGGCGTTTGACCACTCGTCGTTGGGGGCGTACTGATTCTGCGGGAACCAGCCGATGCCACCGGTGTTGGCCTCGTAGTGGGACCAGGTATAGCGCCCAAAGCCGGTGAAGTACTTGTTGAGGCGGCCACGGTAGGAGATGTCGAGGCCGCTGCCCTCAAAGAAGCCTGCGGGTTGCATCTGGCGAACGAGGCCTAACTGTGGATTGGGCCGGACGGTGTAGCCGGATTCGGGCGTCGGGGCGTTGACGTCGACGGAGCGGAACTCATCGATGCCGCGCGCGGAGTACACGCTGACGATGCCGGTAGCCTTTTCGCCCAACTGCCGCTCGACGGAGAGACCGTATTGAATCTGATAAGGGATCTTGGCGTTGGGGGCCAGTTGAGCCAGGTTGGGTGGCTGCGCCGTGGTGGTGACGCATTCGGTGACTGGAACGCAGCCCGAGGCCGGCAACTGTGAGGGGTCGAAAGAGAACTGGACGGAACGGCGGCGGGCATCCTCGTAGCGCACCAGGTCAAGCAGTGGACCGGAGCCGAAGCGGTCGTAGTAGATGCCGCCGCCGCCGCGAACCACGGCTTTGGAGTCCGGATCGAGTACCCAGGCAAACGAAACGCGGGGGGCAAAGCCGAGGCGCCGCGTGGCCAGAAAATTCTGCCAGTCGTAGCGCAGGCCGGGCGTAATCGAGAAGCGGTCGTTGAGCTTGAACTGGTCCTGAATGAAAGCGCCCATCTCCTGCTGGTGATAGATGAAGTGCACGTCGCCCGTGTTCTGGGAGAAGCCGGAGGGCAGGTTGGCGGCGTAATTCTGGAGCGCAGTCTGGAGCACGGTGACGCCGTCTGCGGCCAGGGTGGGGCCGAAGGTGTAGGAACCGAGGGCGTTGGTGTTGTCGTCGTAAGCGCGGCGGTCGATGTGGGGGATGCCGATGCCGACCTTGACCATGTGGCGTCCGCGGGTCCACGTGACCATGTCGGAGAGGCGAAGGTTGTTCTCTGAAGCCAGTGAATCGCCCTGATTCGATCCGCCGGTGAAGTCGCCGGAAACGGAGACGCGGGGAGCCTCTATGGCGTTCACCCTGCGGCTATAGTCATGCTCGCCGACGAGAGAAATCTGGTTCAGCATCACCGCAGACAGGGTGGAGTCCACGTGCAGGACGACATCGTCTTCGTGGTACTCGACGTTGAGACCGGCGGCGGCCAGCGTTTGTCCGCCGACGCCCTGATTCTGGCCGGTCCAGTCCTGGTAGCTGTATTGCGCGTAACCGGAGTGGTGCTCTCCGAACTGATGCGCGGCGCGAAGGCTGAACTCGGTGTCGCGGGTGGGCGCGGGGACGTTGGCCTGGAAGGCGCCCGTGGGGTCGGAAGAGGTGGGCTCAATGGTTGCGCTGACCACGGAATCCAGGTCTTCCTCGGCGCGGTTGAAGGAGGCCAGGAAGCTGCTCTTGGGCGCGAAGAAAATGGGACCGGTGACACTGCCCTCGTAGATGCGGCGCTGCTCAAAGGGTTTGGAGGGAGCGAGAGCGTTCTGGGCGTTGAGATCGGAATCGCGGAAATAGAAATTGAACTGGCCGTGATAGTGGTCGGCGGCAGACTTGGTTACGATTTCCATCTGCCCGCGGCCAGGCCAGTAATACTGCGCCGAGTAGGGATCCTGGTTGATGCGCACTTCCTGCACGGCCGAAGCGGAGACGGTGGCACGGTTGGCTTCGACGCCATCGACAATGAGGCCGGAGCCACCGGTGGCCGTAGCGCTATCGTCAAGGAAGGCGCTCATGGCAGTGGCGTAGTCGTTGTCGAAGATGGGCATGGACTTGAGGTCCTGCGAACTCAGCACCGATGTGTCGTGGTTGTCTTCCGGCGCGGTCAGGTCCTCGCTAGCGTCGCCGTTGACGCGTACGTTGGTGGCCACGCCAGCAATAGGAAGCTTGATGCGCAAGGTCGCGGCAAGTGCATGAGTGGTGGCAGCACCCGCCGGAGCGATGGCCGGGGCAACGACAACGGGAGTATGCACCGTTTCAAAGCCTGGTTCCGAGACCACCAAGATGTAGTTACCGATGTGCGGCGCAGTCAGTTGAAAGGTGCCGTCGTCGGCAGAGTGTGCGCTGCCTGCAACAGTCCCCGCGGGGTCGACAAGTTCGACTTCGGCACCGGGGACGATGGCTCCAGTGGCGTCAGCCACCACGCCCTGGACGGGCGGCAGAACGGGTTGAGATGGGCTGGAAGCGGTAGCGGCAACAGCGGCTGCTGACGTGAGCAAAAGAAGGATAAGGAAAAAAGAACGCATGATAAAGAAGGCTCCAGGGCAATAATCGGGCAAACTAATAGAAGCACTTGAACTTGTGCTTCTCCGGCGACGATGCCGCTTTCCCAAATGAGTGCTGCTTTTCGCTCGATGCGCATCCGTGGCCAGTTGGATGCCGGAGAGTGAAAACGCGTCTCCCGCACGGTGTCCGCACATGAGATGGACGCAACCAAGCGCCGAAGCGCGCAACGCAGTGGATGGAACGGCGAAGGCGTTTGGCTTATGCATACGGCAGCCCCTCGAGCTACTGCCCTAAATCGATTTTCGCAGGGCTGAGCGCCGCTGTCCAGTCCGCAGGCGAGTCCACCAGAACGTCGGGCGGGATGACTTCAAGACTGCCGGGCGCCAAACCAAAGGTGCAACCAATGGACCAGGCTCCGGCGTTGCGCGCTGTTTGGACGTCGACCTTGCTATCTCCGATCATTACCGTCTCCTCGGGAAGCGCGCCCGCTTCTCCCATCACCACACGCATACCTTCGGGATCCGGCTTTTTGGTGTTAAAACTGTTGCCGCCGTAAATGCTTAGGAAATAAGGCGCAAGGCCGAGCGCCTCGCAGATGGCCTGGGCCGGCCGGACGGGCTTATTGGTGAGCACGGCCATGACCCGGGCGGGCACGTTGGGCTGGTCGTGGACGGTGCGCAACGCCGCCAGCGCCTCCAGTACGCCGTCATAGGCGTAGGTGTAGTCCAGCTTGTGCTCGCGATAGTAATCAAGGAAATAGTTGTAGGCCAGCGCGAAACGCTCTTGGTCGAGAGGGGAGGCGCCTTGTGCGGCAAAGGCGCGCTCGACCAGCACCTTGGCGCCGTTGCCGATGAAGCTTGCCACCAACTCATCAGGCAATGGTTGGCAGCCGAAGTGGGTCAGCGTGGCGTTGACGCTGTTGCACAGGTCCTGGGCAGAATCGATGAGGGTGCCGTCGAGGTCGAAGACAAGGAGTTTGAGGGACTCGACGGGGATGGGGCGAAAGACGTGGATCATGACTCCAGTGTAATGGGGGCCGGTCCGCATGAAGAGCGCCTGGCCCCGTGTCGTGATCTACTCGCGGAAAAAAGTAGTTGCGGTTTGAGCCATCAAGTCTGCCCGATTTCAGGCAACAGTTTTTGAAAGCTTCGCCCGGATCCGCATGGACAGAGATCATTGCGCCCAAGCTTCTCGCAAAGCTCCTTCTCGGTCCGAACAACCCGGAGGCCGCGTTTCACGTGGGTTTCTGAGGGATAGCCTTTGCGGCGCTTACTGCTGCGCTCGAAAGCAGGAGAGTTCGTCGAGGTTTTCGATAACCATAATAGTTCTCCTGTACTGAGGATAAATTGATGGTACCAGACATCGTTATACGGAATCATCTTCGTGTGGCGTGGTTTAGACTGGGGCGTTCGCCGATGACCAAGAGGAGTTTTCCCATCTTGAAGAAGCATCTTGCATTTGCAATCGCGATTCTGAGCGTCGTGGCAGTTCCGCACTGTCTCTCTGCCCAGGAGACTGCAACACATTTTGCCGCCCTGTCGCCGGGGGAGCGGATTGCAAACCTCGATGTGCTCAAGGACCAACTGCGGCAGTACCACGACTGCAAGTGCACCTGCGGCTGCTATGCGCGGGATCTTGATGTGCAGGCGGACCGCGCGATCGCTTTTCTGCGCCAGCGCGCCGCGCATCGTTGCCTGAAAGAAAAACTGGCTGTGGTGCTGGACATTGATGAGACCACACTGTCGAATTACGCGGAGATGACGAAAGCTGATTTTGCATACGACAGCAAGGCTTTTGGCGCGTGGGTAGATTCGGCTGCTGCGCCGGCGATTCCGGGAACGCTGCGGCTCTACAAAGAGGCGCAACGGCTGGGAGTGAGCGTGTTTTTTGTTACAGGAAGGGCAGAGGCCGAGCGGGCAGCGACGGAGCGAAATCTACGCGCCCAGGGTTTCGACGCCTGGCAGCAGTTGATTCTGCGCTCATCTGCGCAGGCGAATTTGACCGCGCGGGACTACAAATCAGCCCAGCGGGCGAGGATCGAAGCGCAGGGCTACCGGATCGTTCTCAATGTCGGCGACCAGTGGAGCGACCTGAAAGGCAAGCCGGAGGCGGAATACTCGGTGAAGTATCCTGATCCATTTTACTTCCTCAAGTGAAGGCATTCCGTGGCGAGGAGCGGGTGGTGGCCGGAAACTGACGGTGGTGGCGCCAGGATCGAACGGCGATGCTCTCGGTGTACTATGACCCGCATGAGAAAATTGTGGCTCTTCCCCTTCTTTTTGTCGTTTGCGATGTCGCTGTGGGCGGCAGACAAGCTCTCTGCGCCGGAGTTGATAGCTCTGGCCAAGACGCACAACCCGCAACTGCGCTCCGCGATTGAGGCCAGCTTTGACGCCAAGGATCTGAAGGAGGGTACGGCGTGGGCGGGACGCGGACAGGAGTTCTTTTTTGCGGTCGAAGCTCCTTCCGCGTCATCGCTGGTGATTGATGAAGGGGTGGGGCAGCCGATGGAGGCTCTTGCGGGCTCGGATCTCTGGTTTGCTGCCGCGCACATCGATGCAGTCGGCCGGCTGCACCAGTTTCACTACGTGCTGAATAGCGCGAATTTCGGCGGACGGCTGGATGTTCCGGCTTTTGGGCCGCTTTCCTATCTCCAGCCTGGCGTACCAAGCGGCAAACTGTCTGACAAGATCGTCCATACCAGCAAGATTTATGAAGGGATGAAGAGCGAGTATTGGATCTATGTGCCGGCGCAATACGATCCACAGACGCCTGCCGCGCTGATGGTCTTCCAGGATGGCGGCGGGTACACGGACCGCAATGGGAACAATCCGGCGCTGAACGTGATTGACAATCTGATCGCCGAGAAGAAGATTCCGGTGGTGATTTGCGTATTCATCAACCCGGGAGACATTGCGGACGCGCCGGGCACGCCGACTTACAACTTTGTGAAGGGCTACTCGGACAAGTGGCATCGCACTTTGAAGGACTCGATGCGCAGCACCCTCTATGACACGGTGAGCGACCGCTACGTCCGCTTTTTGCGCGACGAGATTCTGGCCGACGTGAGCGCGCACTACAACTTGCGCAAGGACGCATACAGTCACGCCATCACGGGGCTCTCTTCGGGTGGGATTTGCAGTTTCAACGCGGCGTGGCAGATGCCGGACGAGTTCAGCCGCGTCATCAGCTGGATTGGCAGCTTTGCCAGCATTCAGTGGAAGGAGAATCCAGCCAATTCCGACGGCGGGCAGGATTACCCGGAGAAAGTGTTGCGCGAGCCCAAGCGCAACCTGCGGGTGTGGCTGCAGGATGGGGCCAACGACCAGGAAAACAACCGATACGGGAGCTGGCCATTGGCCAACATTCGCATGGCCAACGCGCTCAAGGCCAAGGAGTACGACTTCCACTTCAGCTTTGGCACGGGAACGCACAACGCAGCGCACGGGGCCGCGGAGTTTCCAGAAGAGATGATCTGGCTGTGGCAGGATTACGATGCTGCGAAGACGGCGCAGGAATTCACCGCGGACCCAGCGGAGAAGAACAAGCCGTATTTTCGCGTGGCTGCGTTGAACCGCGGGAGCGAGTAGGCTGGCGGAGGCTTAGAAAGCTGCGCGGGCAAAGGACAGGCGAGGCCATCCCAGGAGCCCTACAGGCCTCGTCTGAGAGAGAAATCGCTAGGCCGATCAGTGAATGCGGATGTTGCCTGAGCCGGTCTCAATGCGTATCGTGGGGCCGCCGCCGGCGATCTTGCCGGTGACATGATGACGGTCGGACAAGCCCTGGGTCAGCATTTCGCGATCGGTGTGTACGGTGCCTGATCCTGTGGATGCATCCAGTGCGAAGCCGGTGTTTCCGGGCCAGAACTCGATGCTTCCCGAGCCGGTTTGAAGCTTCCATTCCGAGACTGGTGATCCAGTCACCTTGATGTTGCCCGACCCGGTGCCGGCGCGGAGGCCGCCGTGCAGATTGCGCAGCTCAATGCTGCCAGAGCCCGTCTGCGCTTTTACATCGCCCTCGCCGGACTGTTCTGCGTAGATGCTGCCAGAGCCAGTGTCAACGTTGAAGCCGCCTTGCAATCCGGTCGCATGAATGTTGCCGGAGCCGGTGGAGAGCTTGGCATTGGCGCCGATGCCGTCGTCGGTGAGGGCCCCGGAGCCGGTTTTGGCATTGAGAAAGGCGTCTGCCGGAGTCTGAATTTCATAATCGATGCTAATGTTGTGCAGATTCTCATGCCGCGCGCCGACGCGAATGATGTTGCCGGTCTGCTCGATGGGCGGATTCGCCGCGATCTCGCGGACGCGTTCATCGCTCACTCCCCAGCCGGATTTGACGCGCCCAACGACATGCACCTGGTTGCCTGGGCCACGGGTCAGATGGACATTGCCCGAGCCGGCAGAGACGCTTAGCTCCACGCGTCCGCTGACGGAAAAATTGCGTTCGAATGTGGCCTCTGTTGCCAGCGCCGGGAGTGCCGCCAGAGCCAATGCCGCCGTTATTGCCAGAAGATGCTTCATGGTGCTGCCTGCCTTCATTACTGCTGTAATACGACCTGATCGCCTTGCTTCAGGCCACTGACGATTTCGGTCACCGAGCCATTCGACAGTCCCACGGTGACGGGGATTTTGCGCGTACCTTCCTTCTGGCTCTTGTCCGGGACCTCGACGAAGGCGTTTTTCTGGTTGTCGTAGTTGACCGCGTTTTCCGGGACCTGGAGCACGCCTTTGTGCTCGTCCAGAATGATTTCGGCATTGGCGGTCATGTTGGCTTTGAGTTCGCCGCCAGGGTTGTCGATAGAGACGCGCACCTCAAAGGTGGTCACATTGTCCTTTTCCACGCCAAGTGGCGCGATCTTGGTCACTTTGCCGCCAAAGACGCGGTCGCGGAAGCTCTCCACCTTGATGCGCGCCGGTTGGCCCATGTACACGTGGGCAATGTCGGCCTCGTCAACCTTGCCCTGCACATAAACCTGGGTGGTGTCGCCCTCGGTCATGATGAGCGTGGCCGTTGATCCGAGCACGAGGATGGAGCTGACCGCGTCGCCGATTTCCACATCGCGGGACAGAATCACACCATCCATGGGAGCCACGATGGTGGTGTAACTGAGCTGTTCCTCGAGCTGCTTCAAGCTGGCCTGACTCTGCTGCACCTGGGCGCGGGCCTGTTTCAACTTGGCGTTATCGACGCCGATCTGCGCTTTGGCTGAATCGCGCCGGGTAAGGGCAGCCAGATAGTCCCTGTTCGCGTCGTCCAGAACTTGCCGGCTCACGATGCCTTCCTTCTGCATCTCAATGTTGCGATCGAGCGTGGCCTTGTACATAGGCAGGTCGGGGGCCGCGGCATTCACTCTGTCCTGGGCGATGTTGGCCTGGTAGGTGGACACGTTGGCCTCGGCGGCGCCAAGTTGTGCCCGCTGCGCATCGACCTCGGCCTGAATTTCCTGCTGGTCGAGCTGCGCCAGTTGCTGGCCCTTCTTGACGTGGTTGTTAATGTCCACAAAGAGCTTCTCCACTATGCCCGAGGCCTTGGACTTGACTTCGACCTTGGTAATGGGCTGGATCTTGCCCGTGGCCACGACCGAGCGCGCTACGTCGCCGCGTGTGACTGTGGCGATACGGTTGAGATCGATTTGCGTGCCCTTGACCAGGCGTGTGAGGGCAAAGCCCGCAACCACCACAACCAGCACTACCCCGATTCCCATCCAGATCCAGAAGCGCTTGCTCTTTCGCGACGCAGCCACCAGGTACCTCCCACGACGTGCGGAGAGCCGCAGCTCCCGAACCCTTCAACATAAATGAAATGTCGAAGCCAGCCCACGGAAATGATGCAACTCCAGGGGTAACCAGGAGGTTTCGCACCGCTCCACCCGCGGGGCGGAACGGCCCAAGGCTGCGCCGAGTTCCTGCTGCATCTTCATACGCAATGTTTGACAGGTTAGTTCCGGCGACGCGGAGAAGGGCTGAATGCAATCAGTATGCCGCATTCGCTGCGTCGCCGGTGAATGCTATTCTCACAGGCGAGATGCACGGTCTCCCACTGCTGCAATTTGTCGCCGTGGCCATGCTGATTCTGGCCAACGCCTTTTTTGTGGCCGCGGAGTTTGCTCTGGTGAGTGTGCGCGACACGCGCATAGAACAGATGATTACCGCCGGGGTTCCCGGGGCGCGCGCCGTACGCCGATTGCAGCGCGATCTGGATGACTTTCTACCTGCGGTGCAACTGGGAGTGACACTCTGCTCGCTGGCCCTCGGCTGGATTGGCGAGCCTCTGGCGGCGGCGATTTTTGAGGGATGGATGGGCTCGCTGCCCCATGCTCAGGTGTATGCGAATCTGGTTGCCGTGGCGCTGGGCTTCGCGTTCATCACCTATATGCACGTGGTGGTGGGCGAGTTGGTGCCCAAGTCGCTGGCCCTGCGCCGGGCTGAGGCGCTGGCAGTAGCCGTGGCTCCGCCGATGCTGCTTTTCATGGCCTTGGCACGGCCGGCAGTGCGCCTGCTGCGCAACTCAGCGGCCGTGGTGCTGCGCGGCTTCGATATTCCCATGACCGACCGGGCCGCAGTCCACTCGCCGGAGGAGCTGAAACTGATTGCCACTGCGGCCCGCCGCATGGGTATTCTGCCCGCCTATCAGGAGACACTGGTCCATCGAGCCTTGGAACTGGACGACGTGTCGATCCGCGAGATTATGACGCCACGGCAACGAATCTTCTCGCTACCTTCGAATCTGCCCATCGAGGAGGCCAGCGAACGCGTCATCGATCGTCAATATTCCCGCGTACCGATCTACGACGAGAGTCGTGGCCCGGAACATATTGTGGGGGTGGTTTACTCCAAGGACCTGGCGAGGCTGATGTTCTTCCGGCCAAGAAATCAGCCGTCAAAACCGGCCGCGGACACCGCGCATGAGACGGAGGAAGCCACAGACTCCCGCTCCACTGCCGCTCGCTTCGCCGCTACGACGTTTATGGAACTTCATCTGAGCCAGGTGATGCGCGACGTGCTGGTGGTGCCGGAGACCAAGACGGTACTTGACCTGATCCGGGCCTTCCAGCAGCGGCGGCGGCAGATGGCCATTGTGGTGGACGAATACGGCTCGACCGTAGGGCTGGTGACCGCCGAAGACGCCATCGAACAATTGACCGGCGAACTGGAAGATGAGTTCGACGATCCGGCACGCCCGGTGCTGACGACAGCGTCGGGTGCATTGCTGATGGACGGAAGCGTGAACCTGCGCGACCTGGAGACGCAGATGCAGTGGAGGCTGCCGCGCGAGGGCGGAGTGGAAACCCTGGCCGGTTTCCTGTTAATGCGTTTGGGCCACATTCCCAAGAGTGGGGAAAGTGTGGAATTTGAGGGCCGACGGCTGACGGTTGTAGAGATGGAGGGCCGCCGCATCAGCAAGGTGCGCGTGGAGCACGTGGAAGAGGGGTTACCGGCCGCTGAGGAGAAGAAGTAGCCGACGCTCAGAGCGGCGGGGTAACCTGGACAGCGGAAATCTCCATGAGGGGTGGAGGCTGGATTACAATGGTGTGGTCGGGGCTTATGCTCTATGTAACTATTTGATAATGAATACGTTAAACAAGAGAATGAGATGTGGCGCGATTGCTTCTCCAGCGCAATGCGAGAGCCTGATCTTTGCTATGGCCGGGGCGTGGTATTACTTTAGTGGCCAATTGGGTGATTACCTTTGACCCAAATAGGTGACTTCCTTGGTACACTACGACCCTGGAGGCCCCTATGGGACAAGATGTCTATCGGCTGGCATTTGACGAGGCGACAGCGGAACTGAACGAGATCATTGGCAGGGTTGAGCAACTCCGCCAAAGAAAAGATCGCATCGAGAAGTTTGTGGAGGCTTTCAGGCCGCTGTTAGGGCTCGAAGTCGAGGAACCCGCCGCGGAGGAAGAGGCCGTGGAGGCGTTGCCCTTTGCAATGGAGCAGGCGGTGGAGCCGGAACCGGTGGCAACTCAAGCCGCCGCTGACCCTTCGACCTACTCATTTCAACAAGTTCCCGTCCCATTGCCGGATCTGGACGAGCTGACATCGGATCCGTTCCAACGGCGTGTCCGGAGTGCGTTGAGGTTCCGGGGTTTTAGCCGGGAACGCGCCGGATTGCAGCAGGCTGGCTAGACCTTCTCCGAATACACACGGAATCGCCAAGGGTGGCTTCTCTTTGAAAGCGAAGCCACCGAGGGCCGTGAGCAGGCGCTCCCGGACCGGACTTTGACTTGACCAGGCGCGGCGCATAGGGCATTTCTGCGGCCCGAACTCCACTCGACTTCACCAGCAACCCTGGCCGAGGCCGGCCGCCCTGTCTAAAAGGCTGTCCAAGAACTAAGGCAGTGCCGCTGCGGGAACAGGGGCCGGCATCGGGGAGTGCTCCGAGCACAGCACGCCGAGAGTCGCCGGCCCATACCACCCAAGTGGGTGCCCCCTCCCCCTATTCTGCAAATAAAATCTCTATTTTCATGGGTTTACGGTGTGGCTTGCGCTGCAAAATATTGATTCTGCAGATGTTATTCGCAGAATATAGACATTAAAGAAGTTAGATCGCTCTCTGGACGCGCGGGGGGATAGTTTACATGCCAAATACACGAAGGCGAACCCCTTCCGCGCCTGCCGGTGCGGAGCTTCCGAACGCTTGACTTGACTGGTAATGCTCCCCGCCAGAGCGATCGATCACTCGGCGTCCAACTCAAATTCCATTATGCGCCGCGTGCACTTAATTCCCTGCAAAAGGGCAGGCATTCTCCGGGTCCGAAGGGGGGAGTTTCGCCGTATCCGGCCTTGTTGGTTTTTGGACAAGTTCTAAGGCCGTATCGACATATCGCTTGTTCACTGGTGAGTAAAAGGCTGGATTCTAGCAAGGATTTGAGGCTCCCGGGCAAACCGCAGGTCCTTCGACTGCATTGGGAGCAAAGAACGCTCCCAACTTCGCTCAGGATGACAGATCAAGAATTTAATTATCAACAACTTAGTGAAGAGTTATATGCCGATAGAGCCTAGGGGACTGAGCCACGCCTCTCAGGCCCGGCGAAACATCCTCTCTGCGTTCCCCTCATTCTCCAAGCCCACATCCGCATCGATAATCCGCAGCGCTCCGAGTGTCGTTGACCCGTGGCGTGCCGATACAATATCTGACTGACTACGGTCAGCGTGTGCAAGTTATTTCTCCGGAGAGCGCCGGCAGAGAGGCCTGCGAAGTGGTTGGAGGAAGATAAATGGCGGGCAAAGGGAACAGAAATCAGCAGGGCGAAGCGAATAACGAGGAGTCATTGGGCAGTAAGAAGCGGGGCAATGTGAGGTTAGTCCCGTGCAACGGCAACGCGCTGCAACTGGGCAGAGACTGCAATTATCTGAGCGAACTGAGCCGGCTGCAGATTGAACTGGTGAAGCTGCAAGAGTGGGTTCGCCATGAAAACCTGCGAGTTGTGGTGCTTTTTGAGGGGCGCGATGCAGCCGGCAAGGGTGGCGCGATCAAGCGCATTACTGAATCGCTAAATCCGCGGGCTTGCCGGGTGGTGGCACTCGGCACGCCTACCGAGCGTGAAAAGACCCAGTGGTACTTTCAGCGGTATGTATCTCACCTGCCCGCCGCAGGGGAGATGGTGCTGTTTGACCGCAGTTGGTACAACCGTGCCGGTGTGGAGCACGTGATGGGCTTCTGCACCGACCAGCAATATCTTGAGTTCATGCAATCCTGCCCGGAGTTTGAACGCATGTTAGTTCGCTCCGGCATTATCCTCATCAAATACTGGTTTTCAGTGAGCGACGCCGAGCAGGAACGGCGCTTCCAGGACCGCATGAACAAGCCCACGAAACGATGGAAGTTGAGCCCCATGGACCTGGAATCGCGCAAACATTGGGCAGAATACTCGCGAGCCAAAGACGAGATGTTCGCGGTGACCGACATCAAGCAGGCGCCGTGGTTCGTGGTGAACGCAGAAGACAAAAAGTGTGCCCGGCTGAATGTCATCCGCCACCTGCTGTCGATGATTGCTTATCGCGATCTGACTCCTGAGCCACTGGCCCTGCCTCCGTTGGAGAAGTCGAAATACGTGCGTCCCCCGATGCACGAACAGAACTTCATTCCTGAGGTCTATCGGTAGAGGCGGGAGTCATGAATATGTTGGGTGTAATTGGCAAGTCGATGAGTTTGGTGTGCCTGCCCAACTAGCTCAATAAAAGACCGTGAGTTTTCGGCAAGGGTGC
>PLSM01000137.1 GCA_003165075.1 Acidobacteriaceae bacterium
TAAGCGTCGCGGGTCACGCGATCGGGCAGCCCGGGCATGCTGGGATGCTGGGGCGCCGTGCGGCCGGAGAAGCGCGTGCAAGCCAGGTCGAGCGCTCCCCAAAACAGGTGGACTGGACTCACCTTGCCCCTGAAACGCGCACGAAAAATGGTGAAGACCCGCGTCGTTTGCAGCAGGATGCGCCAAAAGCGCTGCGCAAATTCGCCGTCGTACGCCTGGTGCACATCGTCCTGCTCAAACGGAATCGGATTCGCCACCTCAACCGGCACGGGCCAAATGTGTACAGGAGCACCAACGCCCTCAAGCTCTGCCATCAGCCGCCCGAAAAATGCAGCCACCGTCATCGGTCGCAGGGGAATGATCCTGCGTTCGCCTGCGCTGGTTTCGACCAGAAGAATGTGTTCGAGGAAATTGAAGTCGATCTGGACCATCAGGCTGCCATGTGCCATCGGCAAAGTCGTGAACCCGCGAATCGTGGGGTAGAGCGTCACGTTCCAGCAGTGGTTGATCGCCGGCGTAAGGGCCAGCCGCACTTTGCCTACGATCTGCATCCAGAGCTGCAGAGTGGCACACGTTGCGCCCCACGCGTCCTGGGGCAGCGCGGGCCATATCTCAGGGAGACGGCTAGCCGCATTGGATCCGGTTTGCACCATATTTCCCTCGCAGCAAAAATCATATCGATCAGTCCCGCACCCGGGAACAAGGCACTCTGCGCCATCTTGCCCTTGCGCCGCTACGGCAACTCGTGGCGAAGCAAGCCGTGCTAACTCCGCTAGCTCCGCTAACCCCCTTTAGCTTTTCAGCTCCGCAAACGCCTCCCGCATCCTTTTCCACGTCGTCGCCAGATCCTCAGGCAGCACGCGCGTTTCAGCCACGGTGGTGATGAAGCTGGTGTCTCCCACCCAGCGCGGCATGGCGTGCAGATGCAGATGGCCGGCCACGCCCGCGCCCGCCGCCTGGCCCAGGTTCATGCCGAAATTCAGGCCGTGCGGGCGATAGAGCCGCTCCAGCGCCTGCTCCGTCATCTGCGCCAGATCGATCAGTTCGTGTGCCGTCTCCGTGGGCAGGGCGGTTAGCCGGTCAAGGTGCGCATAGGGCATCACCATCACGTGCCCTGAGGTGTAGGGGTACGCATTCAGGCAGATGAAACAATGCTTTCCGCGCTTCACCAGCCCGCCCGCTGCCTCCGCCTCGTCCGCGCTCATGCCGTGCTCAATGGCGTAATCCACCGCCGCCCTCAGGTTGCAAAACACGCAGCCGGTGTCGCCCGGCCACGCAGCCAGCGCAGGGGGAACGCCGGGGCGCGCCGCTCCATCCGCCGATGTGACGTATGCATAGCGCCAGGGAGTCCAGAGCAGGTCCATAAGAGTAAAGCCGTTGGCAATCAGTATAGTGGGCCCCGTTGGCCCGCTCTGCGCACGTTGTATCGATGTCGTCTCGCGCCAGTCAGCCTTCATGAATTTCCCGTGTTAATCACAGGCTCAACGCCCACTTGCCAAGCTGTTGCATTGACGCTGGAAAGCGGGGGTTGCTACACTTGAAAGCGTAGCTTCCTGCGCGGATTCCAGCCGGGGGCTGCGGCCGCCGTCCAGCCAACCGATGTGCGCTTGGTGTTTCCCAAGGAGACGAGTCGCTTTCCATGCCAGCTCTGCCGGCTGGGAAGACTGTCTCTGCGAAAACTCTTTTCTCACATGGTTCCGGCGCGGGCAACGGGTCTCTGGCATCCCTTGTTGACTGTTGTACGAGCGAGGGCGCCTCTCCCAGCGACAGGCAATTTGTGTCGCGGGCGCACGGAATCCCGGAGCTGCTGGCATGGCAAACGTCCTCAATCCCGAACCCGAGAGCATAACCCTGAACACCGAATTGGAAACCCCCACACTCGAACCTGCGACGGAGCTTGAGCAGCCGTTGCAAGAATCCACGTCCAACCCTGAGACCGCCGCCGCAATCGACGCAATCGATTCACCCGCGCTGGACGCCGATGTTTCATCAACCAGTCCTGTAGCCGAATCTCCTATAGCTGAAGCCGAAACACCGGCCCCGGCTCTCGCCGAGCCCGCTGCGGAACTGCCTGTCGAAGCCCCCGTTGCAGCTCTGCCCGCTGCCGAGCCGCCCGCTGCCGCCGCGCCAGTTGTCGCCCCGCCCGTCGCTGAAAGCCACGTGGACGAGGCCCCTGCCGCAGTCGCGCCGTCTCCGGTAAAGCCTTCCGAACACAGCGCTGAGGGCGCTGATGATTTTTCCGCCGCGCTTGCGGCTTTCGAACGGGAACAGGCCGCCGAAGCAGCCGCCGTCGAAGCCTATGGCGACAAGGTAGTCTCCGGCACCGTGCTCAAGCAGACTGAGAAGCACCTGGTTGTCGATGTTGGCCTCAAGTCCGAGGGCCTTGTGCCCCTCGAACAGGTCGTCGATCACACCGGCGCGGTCAAATTCCAGCCGGGTGATGTGATCGATGTGGTGATTGAGCGCGAGGAGCCCGAAGGCGGCTACCTCGTCAGCTATGAGAGGGCGCAGCGCCTTCGCGTGTGGGACACCATCGAGAAAGCCGCCAACGAGAAGACCCCAGTTATGGGTACGGTTGTCAGCCGCGTCAAGGGTGGACTTACTGTCGACATCGGCATGAAGGCTTTCCTGCCCGGTTCGCAGCTTGAAATCCGCCCCGTCCGCAATCTCGACGGCTATCTCGGCCAGCAGATNNAACAAGAAGCGCGGCAACGTGGTCGTAAGCCGCAAGGAAATCCTGGAAGAAGAGCAGAACGCCAAGCGGTCCAGCACTCTCGAGCATCTGGGCGAGGGCGCGGTTCTCACCGGCACCGTCAAGAATCTCACCGACTACGGCGCGTTCGTCGACCTCGGTGGCATTGACGGCTTGCTGCACATTACTGACATGAGCTGGGGCCGCCTCACCCATCCCCGTGACCTGGTCAACGTCGGCGACGAGATCCAGGTCAAAGTGCTCAAGTNNCGACAAGGACAAGCAGCGCGTTTCGTTGGGTTTCAAGCAATTGACGCCCGACCCGTGGCTGGATGCTTCCGAGCGCTATCCCGTGGGCGCGCGCGTCCATGGCCGCGTTCTCTCCGTGACTGACTACGGTGCGTTTGTTGAGTTGGAGCAGGGCATCGAGGGCTTGGTTCACCTCTCTGAGATGACNNCTCAAGCACCCCTCCAAGCTGGTTAAGCCGGGCGACGAGGTTGATACTGTTGTTCTCAGCGTGAATCCTGCCGACCGCCGCATTTCGCTGGGCATGAAACAGCTCCTTGAGAATCCCTGGGAAAACCTGAGCGAGCGCTATCCGGCCGGTGCAGTGGTCGAGGGACGCGTCCGCAACCTCANNCTGGACCAAGCGCGTCAAGCATCCCTCTGAGATCGTCAAGAAGGGTGAAAAGGTGAAGGCCGTGGTGCTGGGCGTCGAACCCCAGAATCGTCGCCTAAGCCTGGGCATCAAGCAGCTTCAGCCCGACGTCTGGGAGAGCTTCTTCGCTGCGCACCGCGTGGGCGATGTGGTCCACGGCAAGGTCCTTCGCACTGCGCAGTTCGGCGCTTTTGTTGAAATCGCCGAGGGCGTTGAAGGTCTCTGCCACGTCTCCGAGGCAGTTGGTGACGATGGTGTGCCCGTCAAGCTCGAGCAGGGCATGGAGCAGGAATTCAAGATCATCAAGATCAACGTGGAAGAGAAGAAGGTGGGCCTCAGCCTGCGCACGGTGGGCCACGAAGCCAGTCGCGCCACGGTCGAGAGCTACAAGGCGGAAGGCCACAAGCATCCCGTCTCCAGTTCCACCACCACGCTTGGCGATCTCATCAGTTGGAAGAGCGAGCGCTAATCCGCGACTGCTGCCGATCTAACCACAACGGCCACCCCTCGGGGTGGCCGTTGTGCATTGTAGGTTCACGCGGGATTCCGGTCCAGCTTCACGTCCGCGTGGTTGGAATAGCTGTTATTGTTTCGCCGGAACCACAATGAGGGGACTCGGTTGCGGCACATCTTCCTGCGGAGTAGCCTCCAGAACCCCATATCCCTTTGGTGGCCGGAACAACGCGGCATCCGGTTCTGACTGATCGATGTCCACCAGGTTGATGGTCGTCTTTCCCAGCTCAGGATCGTCCGAGATGTGACGCACTTCTTCCATCAGTTCGTCTGCGTCCCAGAACTCGTCTATCGCCGCTTCCTGATGATCCGACTTGTTGTTGCCCTCGCCGGGATTCGCGATTTGATACAGGCGGTCGCCCTCTGCCCACACACCGTTGATGGTTGTCGATTTGAGGATTACCTGCTTCTGGCGCGGTAAATCTGGATTCAACATCCGGGCGATAACCGGCGGGTCCAGGCTTCCGTCCCGCTGCACATGGCGGTTAATCTCAGGCTCAATGAAATCGGCCTTTGGGTTGTAGCGGAAAAGCACCGCAGTCCTGTCCACGCCCTCGCCCTCACTCCATGTCCACGAAATGTGCGCCACCGGGTCATACACCGTCACGTGGTACCGATTGCTCACTTCAGGAAAAATCTCTCTCTGCGCAATTCGCCTTCTTCCCTCGGAGTCGCGCCACTCCCACGTGGTCCTCGTCGCGCGGAACGTAGTACCGTCTTCAAGGCGCACCTTGCATGTAGAGACCCGCTTCCCCGAATAGGGCCTGTCCTTGTAGATAATGTGAAACTGATACATCCGGTCGGTCGGCACGCAGGCCGGGGACTTCGGCGGCGCCTCATCGTCGGTTTGTGCCGGCGCGCCGCCGTTGTTTTGAGCAGCAGCATTGCTATCGCTTTGCGCAGCAGCCGTGGCCACCGCCGCTGCAAGTCCCGCGCACACCATGGCTCGGAAAAAGCGCACGATCTGCTCCCCCTGCTTTCGGCTCAAGAGCATATCACAAAGCTGAATGCCCGCAATCCCCATGCCCCGCAATCCCCATGGATAGTTGAGCCCATTGCGCAGGCTCCCGGCTGCCGCAGCGAACCAAGAGGAACTAATCGACTGAGGAGGTATCCGTCGCCACCGTCAGCACCACCACAATCGCCAGCGCCGCCACCACGCACACCAGCGCGAACAGAAATGCGCTGGCGTAGCCAAAGCTCCCAATGACCGCGCCGGCCAGTGGACCCACCATAAAGAACGACAAGTCCGCGAAGACCGTGTAGACGCCCAGCGCCGTGCCCCTGTTCTGCTGCGTCACCCGGCGCACTGCTTCCACGCCCAGTGCCGGATAAATCAGCGAATAGCCGAACCCCGTCAGCGCCGCTCCACCAAGGGCCATCTGCGGCGACCCGGCGCGCCACAGCAGCAACACCCCTACCGACTCCACTGCCAGGCAAACGATCGACACCGGAAATCCGCCCCACCGGTTGATGGCCTGGATAAACAGCAGCCGCGCTGCGATAAACGCCACCCCAAAGGCGGTCAGGCAAAGCGCCGCGCCGTTCCAGTGGCGACTGGCGTAGAAAAGAGTGACAAAGGTGGCCAGCACGCTGTAACCCACGCCGCCCAGCGCCAGCCCCATGCCATGCGGCATCACGCGGCCCAGCACGTGGCCAAACGGTAGATGCTCGCCCAGCAACACCGCTTCCGGCCGTTTGCTCAGGGCCACCAGAATGCTCGCGCCGCCCACTACAATCGTGACTAGTCCCAGAGAAATCAGGCCCCACTGCTGCTCCAGCACCACGCCCAGCGGAGCACCCAGCGCCAGCGCTCCATAGGTGCCGATGCCGTTGAACGAAATCACCCGTGCGGTGTGTTGCGGCCCCGTGCCGGCAATGCCCCACAGCGCTGCTCCGGTCGATCCCAGGCTCTCGCCCACGCCCAGCAGCAGCCGGCTCGCAATCAGGCTTGCCACGCTCAGCCAAGGGCTGCGCTGCAAAGCAGCGGCACCCACCAGCAGCACTCCACTCACGGTGCAGGCCCCCATGCCCCACAGCACTGATACCTTGGCCCCCGCATCGTCTGAGATGCGCCCTGCCCAAGGCCGGCTTAGAAAGGTGGCAATGTACTGAATGCTGATCACCAGCCCCGCCATTGCCGCGCTATACCCCAGGCGAAGATGCACATACGCCGGCAGAGTAGCTAGTGGCAACCCGATGCACAGGTAGCTGACAAAAGTGAAGTAGGTGAAGCTCAGAATGTGCCACGTCCCGCCCTTCGAGGCATCGGTAGCCGGAGTTGCAACGCTGGCTGTAGTGGAAGTTTCCATTCGTCGGGAACTGGACTGTAGAGAAGAGTGGCCAGTCCCTAGTATATCGAACCGGATTTTGCCCCTTTGCCCGCGCCACCGGTGGCCGCCGCAGCAGGGAGGCCATACACTGATTTCATGGGGCCTTCGTTCTATATCGAGCACTTCGGCTGCCGTGCCGCCCGCGCCGACGGCGAGGCCATCGCCGGCCGTTTGCGCGCCGCCGGCCTCAGCGAGCGGCAGTCCCCATCCGCCGATTTAGTCGTCGTGAATACCTGCAGTGTGACCGCCGAAGCGGACCGCGCAGCCCGCGCCTTCATCCGCCGTGCCTACCGGCTCAACCCCCAGGTGCGTATCGTCGCCACCGGCTGCTATGCCCAGCGCGCCCCGGACGAGTTGGCTGCGCTCGACGGGGTGGCCGCGGTTGTCGGCAACAGCCACAAGGCCTTCGCCCCTGAAATCGCGCTCCATCTCGCTCTTCCCGAAGCCCGCTCCAGCCCGTCCGCTTTCACCGCATCCATGGTCAGCGTGGAGTCCCTGCTGGCTGGCCCGGCCCTGATTCTGGCGGACGACCGCTTCGCCCATTCTTTTCTTGAGGAGGCGCAACTCATCCCCGGCGAGCAGACTCGTCCCAACCTCAAGATTCAGGAGGGATGCGGAAACCGCTGCTCTTTCTGCGTCATTCCCCAGACGCGAGGCTCCTCCCGCAGTTTGCCGGTCGAGGCCATTCTGCGCCAGGTCCAGGGCTTCGTCGCCGCTGGCGGCCAGGAATTGGTGTTCTCAGGCATCAATCTGGGTCGCTGGGGTCGCGATTTGGCATCCGCCCGCAGTGCCCCTCGCCCTACCCTGGCCGCGCTGGTGCGGCAGATTTTCGAACAGACCGGGTTGTCCCGTCTCCGCCTCAGTTCCATCGAACCCATGGATTGGGACACCGATTTAATTGCGCTGCTTGTCGACTTCGCCAGCCCCAACAATGGCCCTATGCGTCTTGCCCGCCACGCCCATCTGCCCCTCCAGTCCGGCTCCGATGCGGTGCTGCGTCGCATGCACCGCCGCTATCGTCCCTGGCATTATGTTGAAAAGGTCGCCGCGCTGGTCCGCGCCGCCGGTTCCGCTCTTACATTGGGCGCGGACGTTATGGCCGGATTCCCCGGCGAAACGGACCGCGAATTCGAGCAGACAATGGAGTTCATTCGCTCCCTCCCCTTTGGCTATCTGCACCTGTTTCCGTTTTCGCCGCGCCCCGGCACGCGGGCCTGGGGCCTTCACCGCGAGCTGCCGGTCCCGCCCGCCATCGTAGAAGAGCGCATGGCGGCTCTCCGCTCCCTCGCGGCACAGAAGACGCGTACCCATCGCGCGCGTTTCGTAGGCCGCGATCTCGATGCCATCACCCTGCGTACCCCGGCTGCGCTGGCCGCTGTGGGCCGTACCGCCGCCCTCACTGAGAATTTTCTGCCCGTCGAGATCGATGCCCGGCTCCCCGCCAATCGCCTTCTGCGCGTCCGCGTCGCCGCCTTGACCGCTGACGGCGCGCTCCACGCCACTAGGGCTGTGTTCTAAAGCCTGCAAACACAAGCCGCCAGCGCAGCCGGGCCAATGCTATACTCAGTGTGCGTCGTGCATCCGCAGCGATACCGGTAGACCCCGGTGGCGGGCGCGACGACTTCCGGAGGAGCACCATCGCACTCGACAAACGTTCGGCCAAGTCCTTTATCCGCATCAACGATCGCATTCGTGCACGCGAAATCCGCGTCATCGACGAAAATGGCGAGCAACTCGGCATCCTGCCCCCTTTTGAGGCGCTAAAGCTCGCCCGCGAGCGTGGGCTCGACCTGGTGGAGGTTTCGCCCAACGCCGTTCCTCCCGTCTGCCGCATTCAGGATTACGGCCGCTTCCTCTACGAGAAGGAAAAGAGTGAGCGCGCTGCCCGCAAGAAGCAGAAAGTCATCACCCTCAAAGAGGTCAAATTCTCCGTCACGGTCGATGAGCACGACTACCAGACCAAGAAGAATCAGGCGGTGCGCTTTCTTGCTGGTGGCGACAAGGTAAAGGCCAGCCTCCGCTTCCGTGGCCGCCAGATGGCCCACCGCGATCTCGGCTACGCCATCATTAACCGGCTCATTCTGGACATTGGCGACGCCGGCACCGTGGAGTTCATGCCGCGCATGGAAGGCACCATCCTGCACGCCATTCTCGCCCCATCCAAAAGGCAGGAAGCGCCCAAGCCCAAGCCTCCCGCGCCTCCTCCCTTGGCGCCCAGCCCTCAGGCCCAGTAAGCCGCCTTCCGTTCACGCAGTTTTTTTGCTGAGGCCGCCCCCGCCGGGCGGCCTTCGTTTCTTCCGCCGAATATTGCCGGCAACGCGCACGTCCCCTCCATCTCCCCGCCGCGGTGCACGTCACAAATCGTCTTCATCCCTTGTGCTAGACTCCCTGTCGTTATGCGAATCCGACCGTACGCGTTGCCAATGCTTCTGCTCTTTGCTGGCCTCCAAACCGCTGTGCTTTCAGCGCAGGACTCTGTCCTGCCGCACCTCGAAAAACGTGGTGCCGCGACCCAACTCATCGTCGACGGCAAACCGTTCCTGATCCTGGGCGGCGAACTGCACAACTCTTCCTCTTCCAGTCTCGACTACATGAAGCCGCTGTGGCCCGGGCTGGCTGCCATGGGCCTCAACACGGTGGTGACGCCGCTTAGTTGGGAACTGATTGAGCCCCGCGAAGGCAGCTTCGATTTTGCACTGGTCGACGGCCTGCTGGCCCAGGCGCGCGAGCGCCAACTGCGTATCGTCTTTCTGTGGCTCGCTTCATGGAAGAACGGCATGTCGAGCTATGCGCCGGTATGGGTCAAACAGGATACGCGTCGCTTTCCGCGCGTGATCGAGCGCGGCAGCGAGGTGGAAATCCTGAGTCCCCTCGGCGCCGCCACCCAGGAGGCAGATGGACGCGCATACGCTGCCCTGATGCAGCACCTCAAGCAGGTGGATGGCCGCCAGCACACCGTACTAATGATGCAGGTGGAGAACGAGGTGGGCGTTCTGGGCGACTCGCGCGACCACTCTGCCGCTGCCGATCACGCCTTTGCCTCCGCAGTGCCTGAAGAACTGACAAGCTACCTCAAGGCTCACCACGACGCGCTCTATCCAGACCTGCGCGCCTTGTGGGACCGGAATGGCGACAAGGCCGTGGGCACCTGGGCTCAAGTCTTCGGAGACACCGCCAAGGCCGACGAAGTCTTTATGGCTTGGCACTATGCCCGTTTCATCCAGGCTGTTGCCGCGCGGGGCAAAGCGGCCTATGACATTCCCATGTATGTGAATACCTGGCTGGCAGGTCAAGACACGCCTCCGGGCGACTTTCCCAGCGGCTGTCCGGAGCCGTGGGTTGTGGATGTGTGGAAGGCCGCCGGCTCCTCGTTGGACTTTTATGCGCCCGACCTCTATGCAGCCGATTTTGCTGAGTGGTGCCGGCGCTTCCACCGCGAAGGCAACCCGCTCTTCATGCCCGAAGCCCGGGGCGGCCCGGTCGGGGCTGCGAACGTTTTCTATGCTCTCGGCGAGCACGCGGGGTTTGGGTTTTCGCCCTTCGGAATCGAAGACGAGATAGGCGCCAAAGGCGACCTGGCTGCCAGCTATCACCTGCTTGCCACGCTTGCGCCCATGTTGTTGGAGCACCAGGGCGCGGGCGATGTGCACGGCTTTGTGCTCGACAAAACCCATCCCTCGGTCGATTTCACCATCAGCGGTTATACCCTCCATGTCAGCCGCGACGAAATCTTCGGCGACCAGGCGCAAGATGGCTACGGGCTCATCATGGCCACCGGGCCGGATGAGTTCCTCGGCGCGGGCAAGGGCTTCAGAGTTTCATTTATGTCGCGCACTGCCGACGGGCCCCAGGTAGGCATCGCCGCGGTGGACGAGGGCAGCTTCGAGGATGGGAAGTGGGTACCGGGGCGGCGCCTCAACGGCGATGAGAACGACCAGGGAAAGGGCTGGCGCTTCGATTCGCGCGCCCTGAACACCGAAAAGGTGAAGCTCTACCGGTTTCAATAGCGGGCCGTCACTCGTGCAGCCTGGCCCCGCTCACAAGCCGCGATTCCGCGCCGGTTAAGACCGCTGGTCGCCCCGGGACCGGCATTGCGGTATACTGGACAAAGCCCAAACAGGGCAGGGAAGTCCCTGTCTAGTTTGGTGCCCGAGCGGGGTACACCCCACTCCAAACCCGGAAGAAAAACGAAAAGAAATACGAGAAGAAAAATGCCCAAGTTGAAAACCCATACGGGCGCGGCCAAGCGCTTCAAAAAGACTGGTACGGGCAAGATTGTCCGCCACCAGACGAAGACTCGGCACATCCTTTCGTCCAAGTCACCCAAAACGAAACGCAAGCTCGGCAAGAAGGTGCTTGTTTCCGATGGGGACTACCTTAAGGTCGCGCGCATGATTCCCTACGCCTGATCGCGTGGTTTAAGCTGCTTCGCGGCCAATCGCCGCGGGACGGCTGTAACCGCCCAGGGCCCCCGCCAACGCGTTGCAAGGGCCCCCGGCAGTCCAGACAGTTCCGCTGTCTTGACCGTCGAGAGATCGAGGCTTGATGAGAGCGAGTGAAGAGGTTGACCGCGCCGCCCCAACGGGAGCGCCTCCTGCCTCCAGCCGCCTGACTATTGAACGCAAAATGGAGACCATACTATGCCCCGCGTAAAACGCAGTACCAAGCGCAGTGACCGCCGCAAGAAGATTCTCGATCGGGCGAGCGGCTACTTTCTTACCAAGTCCAAGCTCTACCAGGCAGCCCAGGAAGCCGTCGAACGCGGCCTCAAGTTCGCCTACACCGGCCGCCGCCAGAAGAAGCGCCAGTTCCGCTCCTTGTGGATCGTGCGCATCTCCGCCGCCGCCAAGCTGAACGGCACCAGCTATTCGCAGTTCATCAATGGCCTCAAGAAGGCCGGCGTGGAGTTGGACCGCAAGATCCTGTCCGACATCGCCGTCCACGACGCCGCCGGATTTACAAAGCTGGCCGAGCAAGCCAAAGCCGCCGTCGCCGCCAAGGCCGCCGCATAAAGACAACACCCGGACTGGTGCAGTGAGTCAACGGCCTGGAGCCCAGCTTCAGGCCGTTCGCATTTTCGATTCAAGTGTTCACAGAGATTCAGGTGCCCCCTCTTTCAATTTGGGTGGCATGCCGCAAATGCCCATCTCGACCCTAAACCGCCGATCCGTCCCGTTTTGCAGATCATCTCCTCGACCTGCGTACATTAAAACGTCGGACATCCGGCCGGTCTATACCCGTTCACTCGCTTCTGAATCAAGGGCCGCATCTGGCCAGGCACTATTCTTCCTTTCTCCCTGTTCCACGATCTGCTCAAATCGCCCTTCGATTCAAATGCTTCAGGCGTGAGTGGTTTATCCTGAACATTACGCATGACGAACGAAGCAATCCCTGATCTGCCGGAGTTCAATGACTCCGCTCTCGATAAAGCCTTTGCCGCACTGGAGAGACGGGCAACCGACGACGCAGCCGCGCTCCCCAGTCCTGAGGCTGTTGAAGCCTTCCGACTGCGCTGGCTGGGCCGCAAGCAGGGCCTGCTCAGCGAGGTCTCCAGCCGCTGGCTCAAAGCTGCGCCGCCAGAGGCCAAAAAGCCCGTAGGCGAGCGCTTCAAGACCCTCAAAGAACTGGTGGAGCGACTGCTCGATCAGGCCGCCGGCGCCGGACCGACCGACGCTGCCCTCGCCGCCGAAGCCATTGACATCACCTTGCCCGGCACGCGCCGCCTCACCGGAGCCGAACACCCCATCACCCGCACCCTCAACGAGATCACCCAGGTGTTCGCGGCATTGGGCTACTCCGTCGGCGTAGGCCCCGAGGTGGAGACCGACTACTACAACTTCGAAAGCATGAACTTCCCCCCCGGCCATCCCGCCCGCGACACCCAGGACACGCTGGTGGTCGCCAATCAGGAGCGCCGCCCCCTGCGCGACCGGCTGCTGCTGCGAACCCACACCTCCCCGGTGCAGATGCGAACCATGGAGCAGCAACCACCCCCTGTGCGCATCGTCATCCCCGGCAAGGTTCATCGCAACGACGCTGCCGATGCTACCCACTCGCCGATTTTTCACCAGGTTGAAGGCCTCTGTGTGGACACCAACATCACCTTCAGCGATCTCAAGGGCACGCTGGACCACGCCATGAAGGCCCTGTTCGGCTCCTCGGTCAAGACGCGCTTCTTTCCATCGTTCTTCCCCTTCACCGAGCCCAGCGCTGACGTGCAGATCAGTTGCATTTTCTGCGGCGGCAACGGCTGTCGCAAGTGCAAGCAGTCAGGCTGGATTGAGCTGTTGGGATGTGGCATGGTCGACCCCGCGGTCTTCGCCTTTGCGGCCCTGAAGCAGCCCGCCTACGACCCCAGGAAGATCTCCGGCTTCGCCTTCGGCATGGGTGTCGAGCGCATCGCCATGATGAAATACGGCATCAGCGAAATCGGCCAGTTCTACGCCGGCGATATGCGTTTTCTGGGACAGTTCGCGTAGAAGCAGTGTTAGCGCGATGAGCGGCGTTAGCGGAGCTAGTTCGATAGGAGTAAACAGCAATGGCGAGGCCAAAGAGCTATCGCGATCTGATTGTTTGGCAGAAGTCCATGGCGTTGGCACGTCAGGCATATGCGTTGAGCATGACTTTACCTAAAAATGAGACCTACGGGCTACTTACACAAATCAGGCGCGCAGCCGTCTCGGTGCCCAGCAACGTTGCCGAAGGGCACGGCAGACTCACCGATTTGCAATTTAGACATTTTCTAGGGAATGCACGTGGTTCCCTGTATGAACTGCAGACTCAGATTGAATTGGCCGCGGACATTGGGTATTTTGACAACGAAAGTGTACGGGAATTACTGGAGCAGAGTTCGGAGGTAGCACGGTTGATCAACGGCTTGTTGGCCTCACTTAGTCAGTACGAACAAGCCACACAGCCAGCCGTTAACTCCGCTAGCTCCGCTAACTCCGCTACAAAAAGGCTTCGTGCATGAAGATACTTACAAAGTGGCTCCGAGCGTATTTGAGTGATCTCCCCGCCAACGATGCCCAACTCGCCGAAGACCTGACACTGCGCGGCATTGCAGTCGATGGCATCTTTCCGCTCGAGGACGGCAACGGTTCGTTCTACGAGATGGATATCACTACCAATCGCGTCGACGCCATGAACCACTATGGCATCGCCCGCGAGGCGGCGGCAATCTACGGCCTGGAACTCAAGCCGCTTGATGAAGCGCTTCCTGCACCCCTACCGTCCGCCCAGCCCTTCCCCGTACGCATCGAGGCTGAAGATGCATGCGGCCGCTTCACGGCGCGCGTGCTGCGCGGCGTCACCATCGGCGACTCGCGCGATTGGTTCGCGGGCGCCGAAGTGGCCACTTATTTCGGCCTGCTGGAGCAGAAGCAGATCTCCAACGCCGTCGATGCCACCAACTTCGCATGGCTCGCCATGGGTCAGCCCACGCACGTCTTCGATCTGGATAAGATCGAGGGCGGCATCATCGTCCGCCGCGCGCGCCCGGGCGAGCGCCTTAAGACCCTCGACGGCATCGAGCGCACTCTCGACCCCGAAGATCTGGTTGTGGCCGATCATGTCAAGCCGCTCGGGCTTGCCGGCGTCATGGGCGGTTGGGACACGATGATCACCCCGGCCACCACCAATGTGCTGGTCGAGGCCGCATGGTTCGAGCCCATGGCTGTGCGCCGCACCGCGCGCCGCCATGGCCTGCACACCGACGCCAGTCACCGTTTCGAACGCGGCGCCGACTTCAATGCCGCTCCTGTGGCTTCGGCACTGGTCAGCCGCATCCTGCTGGCCAACGGCGGCTCCATCGAGGGCAGCCTCGTCGATGTCCGAGTCCCCGCCTTCGAGTCTCGCACCGCCCATCGCCAGCCCATCGCCCTTGCACTCAGTGAAGTCCATCGCATCCTGGGCACAACCATCGATCAGGAAGGCATCACCGCTTCCGATGTCGAAAATGTACTTAGGGCGCTGGGATGCGACTTAGTAAGTCAGCAGGCGGGCAAGTTAGCAGCAGCGCGCGAAGATAGTAAGTGGCGGGTAACTCTGCCTGGCTGGCGCCTCGATCTCGAACGCGAAATAGACCTTATCGAGGAAGTCGCGCGCGTCTATGGCTACAACCGCTTTGCCAATACGCTTCCGTCGTTCGACCGGGGCGTGCAGGCGCTGCCCTGGGCCCAGAGCGAAGCCGCGGTGCGCAACACACTGCTTGCCGCCGGATTTCATGAAGCCATTGCCAGCACTTTTTGCTCTGCCGCCGAAGCCGCTCTTACTGCGCCGCAACCGGGTTTGGCCGTTCCTCTGGGCAATCCCCTCAGCGAAGAGGCCGGCGTGTTGCGTCCCTCGCTCGTTCCAGGCATGTTGGCTATGATCGCCGGCAACCTGCATCGCGATGTGAGCGACGTGCGCCTCTTCGAACTGGGTACCGTCTTCAGCGGCGCCACGGAAAAAGTGGAGGAGCGTCCCGCCCTCGCCTTGGGCGCCGTGGGCAGCCTGGCGGAGCAGAGCGCGCTGCACCCGGCGCGGCCCATCGAATTTCACGATCTCAAGGGCGTTATCGAGCAGTTGCTTTCGCGCTTTCAGCACCGTTCTGTTTATTTCGACCGCTTCCCGCCCGAGGCTGGCCTCACCCCCGCCTGGCTCCATCCCTACCGTGCCGCACGCGTTGCGGCGGAAGGCATCACCGTGGGCTGGTTCGGCCAACTGCATCCCAACGAAGCCTCGGCGCGCAAGCTGAAAGAGCCTGTGCTGATTGGTGAGCTCTATCTCGATCGTCTTTACAAGCTGCCCTTGCGCAAGCCCGTCGCGCGCGATATTTCGCGCTTCCAGCCTGTGCGCCGCGATTTTTCTCTCATCCTGGACCAGAGCATTCCCTGGGCTACGATCGACCAGGCTCTGACCGGCCTCGATATCCCCGAACTCGTCGATTGGCGGGTGCGTGAAATCTTTCGCGATGCGCGCCTCGGGGTACGCGAGTACTCGCTGCTGATGGGTGTTACCTTCCAGGCCGCCGACCGTACCCTGCGCGAAGAGGAGTTGCAGGCTTTCCAAACGCGCGTGGTTGCGGCTGTTGCCAAAAGCGGAGCGCGCCTGCGCACTTAGGCTCGGACACCTTCCTGGTTGGCGCTATACTTGCACCCACAAGGTGCTGGTGCGGAGGTTCTTTTTTATGGCTAATTCATTTTTGGAATCCGAAGTTGTTTCAGACCCGCAACCGGAGCAGCAGTCCATGGATCTGCAGGCTGAACCGGTTGCCCTGGCTCTTAGCGCGGACGACTTTTCTGCTCTCGAAGAACGCATCGTGCGTGCCGTCGAACTCGTCAAACGCGAGCGCCAGTTGCGCGCTGCCGCCGAGGATCGCGCCACAAAAGCCGAGGTGCAACTCGGTGAGCAGGCGCCACTTGTCGCCCAGTTGCAGGAGGAAGTACGCTCCCTGCATGCAGAACGCGATCACGTACGCCAGCGCGTCGATAGGCTGCTTTCCCAACTCGATTCACTCGAATTGTGAGGTCGGCAATGGCCCCCAAAAAGCCCGGCAAAGTAGCCGGATATACCACCGTTACCATCTACGACCAGGCCTATCACCTCACCGGCCAGGACCCGGAGCACATTGGTCAATTGGCCGCGCTTGTCGACGCTAAAATGCGCGCTGTGGCCGCCCAGGGCCATACCGTGGACTCATTGCGCGTAGCCGTGCTGGCCGCGCTCAACTTGGCCGACGAGTTGTCCCAGTCCACTGGCGCCGATGCTCGCCAGGGCCACGCGCGCGCCGCCAGCCTCACCGGCCTGCTCGACGAAGTCCTCGTGGAAGACCGTCCTACAGGCTCGTAGAAGGTGCGCGGCCCCGCTGTTCAACGCTGATCCTGGTCCACGCCCGATTGGAAACATCATTCCCAAAACCAGCGGCGCAAGACCCTACCACACCGCGCCCTTCCCGCACAAGACTTGTAATTCCCGGCCGGTCCCCATACTATCCGCATTAGAAACCGGCCTGCANNCTTAGGACGGGTTCACCGGCGCATTTCCCACGGCCCAGTGGGCCGGATTCTACTCTCAGCGCACATTCGCGCCCTGGCCTCGCCGGACGGCGCACCGCAATTCTCAGTTGACCTGCTCCCGAGACTGCGGTAATTGTGCCTCTATCTCTGTGAGATAGCAGAAGTCTTGTCAAGGGCCTGCAAAGACAAGAGCGTTGGAGAACCGCTCCAATGCCGTATCCTTGCTCAGGTGTATCCCGTCCTCTTCCACGTCGGTTCTGTTCTTATCCCAGCCTATGGCGCTGTGGCTGCGTTGGGAGTCGTGTTTGCCCTCTTGCTCGCGCTCCGTACGGCGCGTATGGTTGGCGTCGATCCCAATCCGGTCTGGAATCTCTGCATCCTCTCCCTGTTCACGGCGCTGGTTGGTTCGCGGCTCTTGCTGATTGTCGTCAACTGGACGGTATTGCGCCGCCATCCCGCATGGCTGCTTGGCTTGTCCATGATTCACCATCCGCTGCTGGCCGCAATCGGAGCGCTGCTGGCCGCGTCGTCGGCTGTCCTTTATGCACGTTGGCAGCGCCTGCCGCTGCGCGCCACGGCCGACGCGTTGGCTGCGCCGCTGGCGCTCGGCCTGGCTATGGAACAGATGGGCGCGCTTCTGGCCGGCGCCGGCTTCGGTACAGAAACCGCTGCTCCCTGGGCCATCACTTATACCAATCCACTGGCCGCGCGCTGGAGCGGCGCTCCACTCGGGGTTCCTGTTCATCCCGTGCAGGCCTATGCCGCGCTCGCATTTCTCACCATCGCGTTTTTGCTTCTTGTGATCTTGCCCTATCGCCGCCAGCAGGGAGACATGGCTGGTCTGTGGCTTCTGGCTACCGGAACGGCCATTTACATTACGGAGTTCTGGCGTGACCACGAAGGCCGCGGCAGCCTGTTGCACGGCGCTCTCGATTCGCCGCAGGTGGCCGCCGTTGCATCGGTACTCGCAGCAGGGCTGCTGCTGCGCGAGCGCCCTCGCAGCCGCATTGCACGCCAGACAGCCACAAGCGAGGTCAACCATGGATGAATTGCGCACCATCGCCGTGCCCCACGAAGCCGCCGGCCAGCGCATTGACTCCTTCCTGGCCGCCCAACTCGACGGCGTCAGCCGCTCCCGCGTGCAACTCCTTTTGGAACAGGGCGACGTTCTGGTCGATGGCGCACGGCCCAAGCCCTCGCTCAAACTCCGCGGTGGTGAGCGGATCGACGTTACTGGTGAGCCCCGTCCCGCGCCTCTCCGCGCCATCGCAGAAGACATACCCCTCGACGTGATCTTTGAAGATGCGAACCTCGCCGTTGTCAACAAGCCCGCCGGCATGATGGTCCACGCCGGCTCCGGCCAAAACGACGACGCGCGCAGCCGCGGCACCTTGGTCAACGCGCTGCTTCACCGCTTTCACGCTCTCTCGGCTACCGGTGGCGATCTCCGTCCCGGCATTGTTCATCGTCTCGACAAAGACACCAGCGGCCTGATCGTCGTAGCCAAGAACGATCGTACCCATACTGCCCTGGGAGAGATGTTTGCCGGCCGCCGCATCAAAAAGACCTACCTCGCTCTCGTGCAGGGAGCCGTGGAGCGCGAAAAAGGCACCATCAACGCCGCTGTAAGCCGCGATCCGGTGCGGCGCACGCGCATGACTGTGCAACCTAACGAAAACGCCCGCACCGCAGTCTCTCACTACGAGGTGGTGCGCCGGCTTATGACGCGATTTGGCAAGTTCACACTGGTGCGTGTCCGCATTGAGACAGGCCGCACCCACCAGATCCGCGTGCATATGGCGTCTATCGGCCACCCGGTGGTGGGAGATACGCTCTACGGCGGGGCGGGTCAACTCACCGACCAGGTAGTTGCCCAGGCCGCCCAGTCCAAAGCCGCGCGCCGCAAGGCGGACCCTGAGAAACTCAGGCTGGGCCGCAACTTCCTCCATGCCGCCCGGCTTGAGTTCCAGCACCCCGTTACTGGCAAGCCGTTGCAACTGGAGGCGCCGCTTCCCCAGGAACTGGAGGCATTTCTCGCCCGCCTGGAAGGGAACCAAACTGTGGACATCCTCGAGCCTGTTTCTCAGCCGCCATCCAAAGGCCGAATTGGTAAAATAAGGAAGATATGAACCGACAGCTTTTTGGTCTCGTACTTGGGGTGGTTTTGTCCCTGGTCACCGCGCAAGCACAACAACCTGCGTCGCCGCCTCCGGCCCAGCAGACGCCGCCCACCGATACGCAGCAGCCCGCTCCAGCCCCAGGCGCGCAACAGTCCGCGCCCGCCGCCGACCAGCCGGCCGACACCGGGCCCATCATCCGGCTGGGCGTCAACGAGGTCAACCTCATCTTCACCGTCACCGACAAGCACGGCCACTACATTCCCAATCTGCAGCAAAGCGACTTCGCCCTGCTCGACGACCAGAAGGCGCCGGAGAGAGTCAACACCTTCCACCAGCAGATCAACCTGCCCCTGCGCGTGGGCATCGTCATTGACGCCAGCACCTCCATCCGCACCCGCTTCGAGTTTGAGCAGCAGTCCGCCAGCGAGTTCCTGCTCCAGGTCCTCAAGTCCAAGCGTGACCGCGCCTTCGTGATGGGTTTCGATGTCACTTCCACGGTTACCCAGGACTGGACCAACAACATCGACGGCCTCCAGACCGGCATCAATCGCCTCCGCCCCGGTGGCGGCACGGCGCTCTTCGATGCCGTCTACACCGCCTGCCGCGACAAGCTCCTCGACGCCTCGCGCGGCGTCGAGCCGGTACGCAAGGCCATGATCCTCATCTCCGACGGCGACGACAATCAGAGCCGTGTGCGCCCCGATGAAGCTATCAAGATGTGCGAGCGCGCCGAGACCATCATCTACGCCATCAGCACCAACTGGACCCCCAGCCGCGGCAAGGGCGACAAGGTGCTCACTGACTTGGCAGAGGCTACCGGCGGACAGGTCCTCTTCCCGCCCTCGGTGGAGGAAATGACGGCAAGCTTCGAGTCAATCGAAGAAGAGTTGCGCAGTCAGTATGCCCTCACCTATACCCCCGCAGATTTCAAATACGACGGCTCCTTCCGGACGATCTATCTCTACTGCAACGACCGCCGTTACCAGGTGCGCGCCAAGAAGGGTTACTTCGCGCCGCGCGAATAGCGCACTTCCGCCCCAACCCCATCCTTTGCGCAACTCTCCCATGGAAAACTGCTGCGAGGATGGGGATCCTCATTTGTCCCAATTCAGAACTTCTCCGCTTTAGTCTGCCGCTTTTGTCCCAGCCTTCGATTTATTCCTCGTCCGCCATCGTCGCCCGCCGCGATTCCACGATGAAATAGGTTGAAGGCGACCGCCATTGGAGCAGGTCCCGCCGCGGCAACACTGTGCGGACAGGGGGAAATACGGTGATCCGGCAGGCTGTATCGTGCGACATATGCGGAACAGAAAAGCAGCACACCAACCATTGGTTCGTGGCCAGTGACCAGGGGGCCGAGCTGCGCATCTGCGCCTGGAGCTCGCGTGCCAGCCTGCGCGCCGGCGCCAAGCACCTGTGCGGGCAAATCTGCCTGCACAAGCTGGTGGACGACTTCATGGCCCGCACCCTGTCAGCGCGCACCCAGCCGGCCGCTGAGGCAAAAAACACAGCCAAAGAGCGCGTTCCGCATTCCGCCGCTGTTCCCACTGACGCCAGCCTGACCTCGGCTTCGGCCTACGCAGTCCCGGTCCGTACCAATCCCGCCACCATCTACAACGATGAATTCGAGTCTTCCGCGCGCCTCATCCCGTCGCCCGATCCGGCTCTTCCAATGCGTCCTGCATCCGTGGCATTGCCCGCTGCGCCCGCCGGCTTAGTCGCCGGTCAACACGACGCCCTCGTCGATGAGCAACCCGGCAACTCCTCGCGCAACTGGCGCGCCGAAGCCTGGAAACGGGAACGCGAAAGGGAACTGCGCGCCACCAATCGACTCCCCGCCGGCCGCCGCCGCTCCATCGCCTGACAGCGCCGCGCGAACTGGCCCACACCCTGACGCGCCAGCGCGCCGACTTGCGAAATCGCTAACCTGCTTCTGTTGTGGCCTCGAGCAGCTTCATCAGCCCAGCCTCATCCAGCAACGGCACCTTCAACTCCCGCGCCTTGTCCAGCTTGGACCCCGCTTCTTCGCCCGCCACCACGTAGCTGGTCTTCTTGCTCACCGATCCCGCCGTCTTGCCGCCTGCTGCCTCAATCCTGCGCTTGGCCTCGTCGCGCGTCAGCGTGGGCAGTGTCCCTGTCAGTACAAAAGTCAGCCCGGCCAACTGGGCGGATCGTTGCTTCTTTTCCGCCGTCATGTCTACGTTTGCCGCTCGCAGGCTCTCCACCAGTTCCCGATTCTTTTCCTGCGCAAAAAACTGCAGAATTGCCTGCGAGATGCGCGGCCCCACCTCTTCCACGCGTTCCAGTTCCTCGGTGCTCGCCGCCATCAGCGCGTCGATGGAGCCAAACTCCTCGGCCAGCAACTCGGCGGTGCGTTCACCCACGAAGCGAATGCCCAGTCCCATCAACACCCGCGCCAGCCCCGCCTTCTTTGACTGCTCGATCTCTTCCGCCAGCGCCGCCGCCGATTTCTTTGCAAAGCGATCCAGTTCGGCCAGTTGCTCCACGGTCAGTTTGTAGAGTCCGGCCACTCCGTGCACCATGCCGCGCTCCAGCAGTTGCTGCACTACCGCTTCGCCCAGCCCCTCAATGTTCATCACCTCGCGCCGACCGAAATGCAACAGCGTCTCGCGCAGCTTCGCCGGGCAGTCTGCGTTCACGCAGCGGTAATCCACCTCTCCCTCTGCGCGCACCACATCGCTTCCGCACGCGGGGCACTTTGAAGGGAAGACAAAGCGCCGTTTTTCGCCACTGTCTTCGGCGTGCTTCACCACCTCCACCACTTTTGGGATCACGTCCCCGCCTCGTTCCACCTTTACCGTGTCGCCCAGCCGCAGTCCCAGCCGTTCAATGAAGTCGGCATTGTGCAGCGTGGCGCGGCTCACCGTGGTGCCGCCGATGAATACCGGCTTGAGTTCCGCCACCGGCGTCAGCTTGCCCGTGCGGCCCACTTGCACCGTAATCTCCCGCACCTCTGTTTCGCCCGACTTGGCCGTGAACTTGTAAGCGATAGCCCAGCGCGGCGCGCGCCCCGTGTAGCCCAGCCGCTGTTGCGTGGTGTGCGCGTCCACCTTCAGCACCACGCCGTCAATCTCGTAGCCCAGCGTGGCCCGCTGTCCCTCGGCCGCATCGATGAACTTGACCATGTCCTGCACCGAATGCACGCGCCCGCGATGCGGATTCACGCGAAACCCAAGCGCCGTAAGCGCATCCAGCGTGGCGCTCTGGCCCTGGGCCAGGTACTCGCCATCCACCAGCAGAAAGTACGCGTAGAAATCCAGCCGCCGCTGTGCCACAATGCTGGGCTCCAGTGTGCGCAGCGTGCCCGCCGCCGCGTTACGCGGATTCACAGCCGCCGGCAACCCCTGCTGTTCGCGCTCTTCGTTCAGCCGCAGAAAGCCCGCTTCCGGCATTACCGCCTCGCCGCGCACCTCAAATGCCGGTGGCACACCGGCCTTCTTTACCCTTTCCGCTGAGATGGTCAGTGGCACGCTGCGGATGGTGCGGATGTTCGACGTCACGTCCTCGCCAGTTTGCCCGTCGCCGCGAGTAATGCCGGCGAACAGCCGTGCGCCGCCATCTCCGGTAGCCACGTAGCGCAACGCCACGCTCAGCCCATCCAGCTTCAGCTCCGCCGTGTATTCCACAGGCAGCCCGCCGGCCAACTCGCGCACACGCCGGTCCCAGTCGGCCAGTTCCTCCGCGGAGTAGGCGTTGTCCAGGCTCAGCATGGGCCGCGAATGGGGCGCTTTTTTAAAGCCTTCGGCCGGCTTGCCGCCCACGCGTTGCGTCGGTGAGTCGGGTGTCACCAGTTCTGGATGCTCCGCCTCCAGCCGTTTCAACTCATTCATCAGCGCGTCGTAGGCCGCGTCGGTGATCTCCGGCGCGTCCATCACGTAATACAGGTGCTCGTGCCGTCGCAAATCCGCGCGCAGTTTCTCAGCCCGCCCCGCCGACGCAGAGTCCGCTTTTCTTCTTTCGTCCATGGGCAGGATTATAGGATGCGCGCAACATACCCGGGTGGTGTCCAACTCGCCCCAGAAGGGTTTAGCCATGGGCAGGCGTTAGTATGGTTTGCAGCACGTCATGGAGCCAGTTACCCACTTCCTCACCGGAGCCTGCATCGGCCGTGCCGGCCTGAATCGCAAATCAGCCTACGCCACGCTGGCTGCGGTGCTGGCTGCGGAGGCTGCCGACCTCGACATCCTATGGGGCTTTGCCGGACCGGTCGAGGAACTGAAGCATCACCGCGGCATCACTCACACCCTGATCGGCGCGCCCATGGTGGCAGCCGCAGCCGTGGGCGCGGTTTGGCTCCTTCATCGCATCGGCTGCTGGCGCCGTCAACGTCGCCTTCGCCACGTCCAGTCTCCACTGCAAAACGTAAAGGCGTCCCCGGTGCCGGTTCGCTGGGCATGGATTTATGCCGCCGCCTTGATCTCCGCCCTCACCCACATCCTGCTCGACTGGACGAACAACTACGGTGTCCGCCCCTTTTTCCCTTTCAACCCCCGCTGGTATGAGGGCAGCTTCGTTTTTATCGCTGAGCCGGTCCTGTGGGCCCTGCTTGGGCTGGCCCTCCTCATGCCCTGGGTGCTGGGGCTGGCGGATCGTGAGATTGGCGCGCGCCGCCCGCTCTTTCGCGGTCGCGGATGGGCTATCTTTGCCCTTTGCGGCATGGTGGTTTTGTGGTGTTGGCGCTGGGCAGAGCACGCGCAAGCCTTGGCCATGCTGGAAAATACCCAGATCACCAGCGAGCCCATCAGGCGCATCGCCGTCGAGCCTTATCCGGTCAACCCCTTCCGTTGGCACGCCATCCTTGAGACAGCCGACTTCTACCAGACCGCGGAAATCGACACTCACACAGGCTCCATCGACAGTGACCCTCGGCGCGATGTGCTCTACAAGCCCACAGATACCCCCGCCGTCGAAGCCGCCAAGGCCACCTTCCTGGGCCATGTGTATCTCGATTGGGGCAGGTGGGCCGTGGTGCGCGACATCGGACAGCAGCCGGTGCCCGGAATCGACCCGCCGCAACTCGCGCCCAATCGTCAGTGGACCACCGTGGAGTTCACCGACCTGCGCTTTGCCTACTCCTTTCGCGGCGCGGACCAGGCCTCAGATCCGCACCCTCTCAGTGGCTGGGTCTACATCGTCGACGGACGCGATGAAGCTGGCCAGGCTATGCAAGGCCGCGAGCAAAAGTAGGTTCTGTGCACGAGCCAGATATCAGCTCACTTGCCCCAATGAAAATTTTTGTTTACCCGGCGAACTCGATCGGGTTGACCGGGGGTCGCATACCCGCTCAGAATAGGTGTGTTGCTTCCACATCCCAGGAAGAGCTTTCTTGGGAAATCCAGCATTTGAGGTGTCCATGCCCGCTTATCTGTTGCTGATCGTTGCTGTGTTGAGCCGCCTCATGCCCCACCCGGATTGGCTGAACTTTACCGCCGTTGGCGGTGCCCTGCTTTATTTCGGCGCGCGTCGCTCATGGCGTGAGATGCTGGCCCCGCTGGCCGCGCTCATGGCCACCGACTACTGCCTGACCGTCTTCACCTACCACTACACCTTCCGTTGGCAGAATTACGTCATCACCTGGGGCTGGTATGTGGCGGCCATGGTTCTCGGCCAGATCCTGCTGCGCAGCCGCACCACATTCGTCCGCGTTGCTTCGGGCGCGCTGCTGGGACCCACTTCGTTTTTCGTGGTTTCAAATTATGCGGTCTGGATCGCCGGTGGCATGTACCCTCGCACCCTGGGTGGCCTCGGAGTCTGCTACGCCGCTGCCGTGCCCTTCTACCGCAACGACCTGCTTTCGACCGCGGTTGTTGCAGGACTGGCCTTCGGCGTGCCGGTGTTGCTGCGTCGTCTCAACGGTGCCCAGGCCCAAGCAGCCCTGGCTGCCAAGTAGGTTCATCGGCGGGCCGGTCCTCGGCCCGCCGTGTTCGACTCCGCCCCTAGTCGGCAGGCTGCACTTGAGCTGTCTTTATCGGTTTGTCTCCGATTGCGCCCAAGCCAAATTGTCCCAATTTCCTCTTTTTTGGTGTCCATGCAGGCACACACTTTCTCCAGATCGGAGAGGCTTGACCCCGCAAAACACCTGGAGAATGTCTTTGGAATGATACTCTTGCGTGTCCTCGGCTATTTCTCCGTCTTGCCCGCCCGCCACCTGCGAATCCACCACATTCCAAACCCCGCCAATGCCAGCCCGCTCACCGTCAGGAATGCCGCCAGCGCGTGATGCGCCACCATGTCTACTGCCCCCGGACCAAGCTTTAGCACCAGCAGCGACAGCAAGAGCCAGCGCACCATCCTGCCGCAAAACACGGCAAGCATGAACGGCGCCACCCGCATCTCGAAGACCCCGGCCGCAAAAACAAAGGCCTTCCAGGGCGTAGGCGGGGGCATCATGGAGGGAATCATCATGGCCAGAAACTCCTGCTGTTCAAAGCGGTCGCGCATCCTTTCAAAGCGCTTTCGGTTGACGCGCTTCAACAGGAAGAACTCGCCACCGGCCCGCCCCAGCCCGTAAGGCACCAGTCCTCCCAATGCCGACCCCAGCGCCGCCAACAGGCAATAGAGCCAGAAATGGGCGCGGTCGTTCCACACCCAGCCTGCGATGAAGAGATCCATGGGAACGGGGATGGTGGAAGAGTCAAGCAGCGCGACCCCGCCCGCGCCCCAGAGACCAAACTTGGCCAAAAGTACCAGAGCGATCTTCCACTTGACCAGCAATCGTGCAAAAAGCGCCTTCAAACAAGTCCCTTTCCGGCTCGAAAACCGTCCATACAGGAAGAATCATTGTACGTTCCGGCGGAAGGCCCCCGCGATGGACGGCGAATGAGTTGCCGCATTCGTCGGGGATGAGAGAATAGAAAGGAAGGATTCGAAAAGGAGCATGCGGGTGTCTCCCTCATGCTCCAGTCGGACGCATGCCCATCACCGAAACACCAACCACAAAGAACGAGCCCAACGAGCCATCGGGGACCGGCCCACAAGAGGCCGGTGCCGGCCAGGATATCCCTCCTCAGGAACGCCACGTCGTTTCCACCTCGCGCTGGATCGACTACGACACGCACGAACTGTTGGAGATGATCAGCGACCTCGAAGACGAGCGGCGCTGGGCGCGGTTGCGCGAGGGCATCTGGCTCGCCATCCTCATTCACATGCTGTTGCTTTCGGCCATTACGTGGATTCCGAAGTATGTTCTCAGGGTTCCCGCGGTCATCGATCCTTTCGACGCCATCAAGCAGCGGAAGGACCTCAGTTATCTCGACCTGCCACCCGACGCTCTGCGCGAGTTGCAGCCCAAGGTCAAGATCAAGCCGCTGCCGGAGAAGCAAAAGCAGATCGACAAACAGACGCTGGAAGCGATGAACAAGCCCGCACCCGCACCAGCGCCGGAAAAGCAGCCGGAGGTTCAGAATCCTGTCCAGCCCCAACCGGCGACGCCCACCCCGCCCACTCAGTCGCTCAGTGAAGCGCCGCGCCCGGCGGCGGTTCCGGCCCGGCCCAACTTTGCCATGGGCTCCGCGAATCCAGCCGACCAACTGCGTGATGCGATGCGTGGAGCCTCGCGCAACCAAGGATCCGGCGGTGGCGGCGTGCCATCCGGTGGCGGCAGTGGCCTGCCCATGCATCCCGGCGCGGGAGGTGGCGTTCAGGTTCTCTCCGATACGCAGGGCGTGGACTTCAACTCCTGGCTGGCGCGCTGGCACCGGGAGACGGAACGCACCTGGGATCCCTTGATTCCCGACGAAGTGAATCCTCCGATCCTTAAAAAGGGAGTGGTTGTCATTCGCTTCAAGGTCTTGCCTAATGGGCGGATCATGGAACCCAACGGCATGTTTCTTGAGGGCCGCTCGGGTGATACGGCGCTGGATCGAGCGGCTTGGGGGGCGATAACGGGCTCAAATTATCCTCCTCTGCCTCGAGAATTCCATGGGCCGTTCCTGGAACTAAGGGCCATATTTTTCTATAACGTGGAACCGTCACAGTAAGAGGAAGCAGGCCAGTTGGCAAGTTGGGCAAGCGTTAGACTTTCCAGCACCCACATCCCCAAGCTTGCTGACCTGCTGCTTCATTCGTTCACTTCGACTGAAGACTCGGTCTCGACGTCGTTCACGGTACCAGGCAGATCGAGCGGTGTCGGCGACTCGTGCAGCTTGATGCCGTCCTGCTCCAGCAGTGCTTCGTAGATGGGAGTTCGCCGCCAGTGACGCGCCAGGGCAAATGCGCTCATATTGGCGATCATGAGGGGCAGCACCAAGCCATATCCGCCTGTCATTTCGAAGATAATCAGCACCGAGGTCATAGGCGCGCGCACAACCCCGGCAAAAACCGCGCCCATGCCGACCACCGCAAAGGCGCCGATGGAGTCGGCAGGATGGTGAAAGACGGTTACGTCGATGTATCCCACCGCGCCGCCTAACATTCCGCCCATGAAGAGCGCAGGGGCAAAGATGCCGCCCGCGCCGCCGCTGGAATAGGAAGTGACCGTGGCGGCCAGTTTCAACACGCACAACACCACCATCGCCAGCACCGGCAAGCCGCCGGTAAAGGCCAGGGTCAGCGTCTTGTAGGGGTCGCCAGCAATGCCGTTCAGGTGAAATAGCAGCAGCGCCACCACGGCAAGGCTCCCGGTCGCAGCGCCACCCATGGCTGGCTGTACCCACTTAGGAACTGCCGAGAGCCGCTTGAACCAACCGCGCAAGCCAAGCAGAGAGTCTGTGAATGCAACCGAGGCAATGGCTGCCAGAATGCCGAGCAGGGCATACCAAACGAGTGATGAGGAGTTGCCGAGGGTAAATGCTCGCGGCACATGAAAGATGGGATTGGATCCGAGGATTCTGTTTTCGACCACTGCAGCTAAGGCAGCGGCCACAATCACTCCGGCAAGCATAGTTTGATCCAGGTCGCCAATCAGCTCCTCAAGCGTGAAAGTGACGGCGGCAATGGGCGCATTAAACGCCGCGGCGATGCCCGCCGCCATGCCCACCGAGGCCATTCGACGGCAGTTTACGGGGCTCAAGTGGGCAACCTGGGCAAGGATGTTGCTGACGCCGGCGCAAATGTGAACCGTCGGTCCTTCCACGCCCAGCGAGCCACCGGAACCGATTTGTACCACGCAGAGGATGAACTTGCCGATAGTCTCCTTGACTGAGATAAAGCCAGAGTGCCTGGAGAAAGCCACTTTGACCTGGGGAATACCGCTGCCAGCCGCTGCCGGCACCAAGTAATAGAGGCCGAGGCCGCATACCAGGCCGCCCAGAGCAGGGGTAAGAATTGTCCACCAGATCCAGGAGCGGCCGGAAGCGGTAGCGGCATGGTCTATAAGCAACGCCTCAACGCCGCCGACGCTGATGTGAAAAGCTACAGCCGCCAGTCCGCACAACCCACCGGCCAGAATGGTGACCGCCAGCAGCCGCTGCCTTTCGTTTGGCATCCGCTGCATCAGCCAGGCCAGACTGCGCGCGTACAGACCCCTTAAGCCAACCCAGTAGCTTGATTCCGTCGCCTGCCCATCGCTTGGACTCTCCACAATCTCAGTATAGGAGCAAACGAAAATCCCCAACTGCCCTCGCTGCGGAGCCGCCCGCGAACCAATCTTCAGAAAGGGTGTCGAGTGAAGCTGATGGATTCAGGCCGGCGCGAGCCCCAGGGCGTGATGGTCCTGCACTACTTTCAAAACACGATGGAGTTCGTGAAAAGTGACGTAAGGGACCGGAAGTCGAAGCGTAAACGGGCTTCACGTGGCAACAGTCAACGGTTTTTCACCTTTTTCCACGGTCTTAACGGAAGCCTTTCTATGACGGTGATGAGTCTAAGTTGCAAGGTGAACGTCGCGGCCTGAACCCCTGGGATTCAAATGCGGCAGCGGCGCACCAGGAGGTACTCGTATGCAGATCGACCGTTGGAGGCCAGTCTCTCGCTTGCTGTTTGGGGCAGGCATGATGGCGGCCATAGCGCTCTTGGCAACATTCTCTCTAAACCAGGCGAATGCCCAGGAAGCCTTTACCGGCAATGACCAGGGTCCCGTGCTCATTTCTGACCAGTTCAACAATCGTGTCATCGCAGTGGATCGAAGGACTCACGAAGTTGTGTGGCGTTTTGGGAACGGCTCGGACATACCCGGTCCGCACAGCGTGGTCGGCGTCAACGACGCGGAGAGGTTCGGAAGTTTCACACTCATCTCCGGAACCGGCATTCCGCCCAGCAGTCCAGCGCTCCCGGGTTGTTCCGATTCAGTGAACGGCTGTCCAGACAATCGGGTGTTTATCGTCGGGATGGGCGGCAACATCCTCTGGCAATACGGTCAGGCTGGCTTCACCGGGTCAGGCCCCAACCAATTGAATACTCCGGTACAGGCTGCGATTCTCTCAGGGTTTCCGCAACACCCGGGTTTTCACGTGATCATCGCCGATCAGGGAAATCAGCGCATCATTGTGGTTGACTTGCACAGGAAGATCGTGTGGCAGTACGGCACCACTGGGGTTGCCGGCGCCGGCCCCAATGAACTGAACAATCCCAACAGTGCCGAGGTGCTTGAGAATGGCCACATTCTCGTTGCTGACGAGAGCAACAATCGGGTCATCGAGATCACTGTGGGGGGGCGGATTGTGAAGACTTTCACCGCCAAGGGAACGGTGAACGGAGCGGCATTCGCCAGCCGCTTGCCTAATGGAGACACACTCATATCCGACTCCAACAACAACCGCATTGTGGAGGTTGACGACGGTGATAACGTGGTCTGGCAGTACCTAACCAACACCGGACTAGGCAGCAACCCGAACCCGGCGCCAACCCGAGGAATCCGCTTGCGCAACGGCGACACCCTAATCAGCGACCAGTTCAACAACCGCGTGATCGAAGTGACTCGCGCCGGCAACATTGTCTTCCAGCAAGGCATGACCAACTTCGGAGGTGATGGTTTCAACCTGCTGAACGGACCCTATGACGCTAAACAGATCGGTGACTTTACCGGGCTTACGCCGCCGGTGGATTTCGACGGCGACCAAGACGATCGGTAGGAAATACTCTCAATTCAGGAGGCCTTGCCGCCATGAGCAAGGCCTCTTGAATCGGATTGCGGTTGGAGGTTACGGCTTGGGCTCGGTGGTCCGCATAAACTCCGCCAAGTGGTCCTTCCACACCGCAGCAACCGTATGCGTTCCATGCCCCCGGGTGGCATCGGAGATGGGGAGCAGAATGAACCGCGCGTTCGGCATGCGCTTCACCATTTTCTCGGCAATACCCAACTCCGGTGGATTGATGAAGTCGTCGGCAGAGTTTATCCACAGCACGGGCACTGTAATTCGATCCAGGTGGAGGCTGGGATCGTAGTTGCGGCTGGCATTGAAATAGAAGATGAGGTCATTGGCATCCGTGCTGGCCATCGTCCGTGCCAGGTAGCGATCGGCATACTGTTCAGCCAGTTCACGGGTGGGGGCCTGCTTCTGCATCTGCAGGGGGCTTGACCCCATCACCAGCACGATTTCGTTTGCCGTGCGCAGGCCTTCGACCGGCTCTGTCTTGTACTCGCCGTTCATCCACGCGGGATCTTGCTTGATGGCCTCGATTGCCATGTAGCGCATCATGCGATTGCGGCCCGCAATCTGCACTGGAAGGCAGGCAAATGGCGCCAGTGCGTCGGCAAAGCTCGGATACGTCTCGCCCCAGACGAAGGTCTGCATACAGCCCATGGAGGTTCCCAGGATGAGGCGGAGGTGATCGATTTTCATTGCATCCAGCATCATGCGCTGGCTGCGCACCATGTCGTCGTAATCATAGGCGGGAAAATGTGCGTGCAATCCATCCGAGGGTTTGGAGCTTTCGCCGTGGCCGATGTCGTCCGGCAGGATCAGAAAGTACTTCGTGATGTCCAGAGGCGCGCCAGGGCCGAAGAGCACGTCTGAAAACAGCGGGTTCATCAGCGAATGTGCGCTTCCGCCGGTGCCGTGCAGGAGAAGAACTGCATTCTCGGTGCGGCCAGCGGCGTTACGGCGGGGTGTGCCGAGGGTGAGGTAATGAAGTTTGAGCTGCTGCAGAGTTTCGCCGCTGCCGAATCGGAAGTTGGGCAGGATTACGTTTCCGCCGACTGCGGGCCATACGCTGGCCGCGGGCACCGACGGCTGAGTAGCGGGGGCCGAACTGGCCGACCCAGGACTCGTTTGGCCCGCCGCAGCGATGCCAGACAGGAGCGTGGCCGCAATCACGAGTGGAACGGTGCGCATATACATGCACTGTACCCCAGCTACAACCCGCAGCCAAGCCTCTCTTCCACCCCGCCTCCCCGCAGGACGGGTGAACCGGGCCGCTTACCATATTGAATCGCCGACACTCGTTTTCTTACCATGTGGATCCGCGATAAGATTGTTACGTACTCGATGTGCTGCCGTTTGACTATCCCCACCATACCGTTGCTCAAGCGTTTTCGCCGTGGACGACCGGACCGTGGACGCTGCCTCTCACGCTGAGTAATCTATTCACGTTGATTTGTGGTTTTCCAAGCCTCAAAGAGTGAGACTTGACCAACCCGGCTTTGCACCCCGCGGTATTCTCAACTGCCGGTGCGAGGTTGATCCCAATTGGATTTTCGATTTCGGTCCGCCCATTTGCGGAGAGAAAGGCATTCCCCGATGAATAGCTTTGCCAGCCGTGCAACTCTCGCTTCCGGCAATCGTTCTTTTACCATCTATCGACTGCCCGCTTTGACAGCGCGTGGCTTCAACCTGAGCCGGCTGCCCTTCAGCCTGAAGATTCTGCTTGAAAATCTGCTTCGCCGCGAGGATGGAGTGAACGTGACGGCCGGGGACATCGAGTTCCTGGCAAACTGGGATGCCAAGGCCGAGCCCAGCCGGGAGATCGCATACATGCCTGCGCGCGTGCTGATGCAGGACTTTACCGGCGTGCCCGCAGTGGTGGACCTGGCGGCGATGCGCGACGCGATCAAGACCCTGGGGGGCGACCCGGAGCTGGTGAACCCGTTAGCCCCGGCAGAGCTGGTGATCGACCACTCTGTGCAGGTGGACGAGTTTGGCACTGCGGGGGCCTACGAGGCCAATGCGCTGCTCGAATTCCAGCGCAATCGCGAGCGGTACGCGTTTCTGAAGTGGGGACAGACGGCTTTCAGGAACTTCAGCGCTGTACCGCCGGGGATGGGCATCTGCCAC
>PLSM01000062.1 GCA_003165075.1 Acidobacteriaceae bacterium
CGTCTTTCACTTAACTACGAATTCGTAGTCACCCGACCCCACCTCAAATACGGCCGCTCCTTCCCGCTTGCCGAGCGACTTGACGGCCGCCGACGTCGACGCAGGCTTTCCGCCCTCAGTAACATTGGCAGCGGCTCCCACGGGTACATAAACAGTTGCCGTAGTGTTGACGGGCACTGTTACCCTCAGTGTGAGTGTCCCATTGTCTTTGTGCCAGGAGCTGGCGATCAGGCCATGGGGAGAGTTGTACTCCGCACGCACCCAAGTCAGGTCACCCAAAACATATGGGCGAATTACAATCCGCTTGAAGCCTGGGCCTTCTGGATCGGGGTTGATTCCGCCAAGATATTTTTGGAACCATGAGCTAACCGATCCCATCATTGGATGGTTGTGCGAGTTCATGCCGGCGCCAGTCAGCGGCTCCCAGCGCTCCCAAAGAGTTGTGGCATCGTTGGCTAACATGTAGCCCCAGCTTGGATAAGTCTCTTGAGTGGCAATCTTGAATGCCAGATCGCCGTATCCATATTTAGTGAGCATTTCAAGGACATACTTTGTACAGAGGTTTCCGGTTGTAAGGTGATCCTGGTTCTCGTGTACAGCTTTGACCAAGCTCGCAACTACACGCTGCATCTTGTCCTGAGGAACGACGCCAAGGAAAAGCGCGAATGAATTCATCGACTCATTGTTAGAGCCATATCCTCCAGCCGCTTCGTTCCAGTACTTATTGTTGAATGAAATAGCTACTTGCCTTGCCACGTCTTCATACTTAGTCTCGTCGTCCTGCTTGCCGAGCACGTGCGCCATTTGGGCAACGAGCCGCGAGCAGTAATAGAGATATCCCGTTGACATGAACTGGAGAGGTGTATCTTTCGATACGGCGCCGGAACCGTCACTTCCGGGAATAGCAAAGGCCTTCGGGGGTGACCAATCTCCATAATAGCCATAGGTCACAATGTTGTCCTTGGTCTTACTACGAAGAAAGTCTGTCCAGGCTTTAAAGCCGTCGAACTCTTCAGCTACTGTGCGCGTATCGCCGTAATGCTGGTAGACAAACCACCCCAACAAGAGATAGCTGGCCGATACCGGGTCGGCTGGGCGGCTCCCCCACCCATAGGGCACTGTATCCGGAATAGCGCCGTCTTCGCCCTGAGAATCGCGAATGTCGTGAAGGAACTTCGGATAGAAGCGTGACATGTTGAAGTTGTAAATCGCCTCTTCCGAACGCACAGTGAGGTCGTTCATCCACCCCATTCGCTCATTTCGCTGCGGACAGTCTGTAGGTATGCTGGGGAGATTGCTGGCCTCCGTCCACCAGACCATCTTCTGAATCCGGTTGATCAAATCATTGCTCGTCTCAACCGTTCCGCCCGGCTCGACTGAGGAGCGAACGACCTTGGCCGTAAGAGTATCGAGGGTCGGCTTCCCAGGAACTCCCTCAAGCTGAATATAGCGAAATCCGTGATAAGTAAAACGCGGCTCCCACGACTCGGCACCACCGCCCTTGAGAATATACACATCCGTCGCGGCTGCCTTGATCAGGTTGGTTTGGTCGACAGTTCCGTCCGGTGACAGGTTCTCGGCAAACTTGAGCGTGACGCGCGTGCCACGCTCCCCGCTTACATTGAGTTGAACCCACCCTGCCATGTTTTGCGTGAGGTCATAGACAAAGACGCCTGGCTTTGGCTCGCTGATCTTTTTCGCTTGAACTGTCGCCATGACCCTTATGGGATTGACAGCTTGGGCGACTAGTTTTCCCCCGGGTGGAGGCGCATTGTGTGGAGCTGCCCAGCCCTCGGTTCGGTCGATCGGCTCTTTGTCCAAGGTGGAATAGCCCGCATTGGTGTCCCACCCATCCTTTTCGAGACGGGCGTCGTAGGTTTCACCGTCGTAGATGCTGTTCTCGAGAATTGGGCCACTTGTGACACGCCATTGCCCGTTGTTCTGCGCAGAGAACCCCTGGTGCGAATAAAAGGTGTCTTGAGAGCCATCAACATAGTTCACTTCGAGTTGTAAGAGAAGTCTGGGTACGCCGTACCACCCATTACCGACAATTACGCCGATCGTGTTTGGTCCGGGCTGCAACTGACTTGTGACGTCGTAGGTCGAGTAAAGAACTCGCTTTGTGTACTCAGTAACACCCGGATCCAGCACATGGTCTCCGACCTTGGAGCCGTTCAGTCTCAATTCGTAGTAACCGAGCCCGACGACGTAGATGCGAGCGCGCTGAACGGGCTTGCTGACCGTGATGTCTGATCGAAAATACAAGGCTCGTCCGGCCCAGCCGCCCATGTATCCGATCCACTGCGCCCTCCAATCCTGGGGGGACAAAAGCGCCATTTCCCAAAATGCGGTTTCACTGTAGGGACCCGCTACACCATCCTTGTCCCATGCGCGAACCTTCCAGAAGTAGCGCCGGCGCGAAGTAAGTGTCGAACCCTGGTACAACACCTGGTTAGATTGGTCAGAGGTAACTTTGCCAGAATCCCAGATATCGCCCTGGTCATTCTTCAGCTTGTCTTCGTCACTTGCAACGAGGATCTGATAAGCGGTTTGTCTTTGCCCCCGTTCGCTCGAGGTAAGAATCCAACTTAACCTTGGCGTTATTGCGTCAAGACCCAGGGGATTCACCGAAGATTCACATCGTTGATCCGTGACCTTGATTTCAGCATAAGAACATAAGACGCCCAAAGCAGCGATTTGAATGAGCAAGAGCAGATTGCGGAGAGGATGCCTCATATTCCCAATTCTCCTTCCAAAACAATCGGATTCCGTTGTCACACCAAAGGCGAGCTCCATGAGTATGTATGAGCTACCCCCAAACCTCTGGTGGTTTCTCCCGTTAAAGAATGGCCGTAACTGTCCCCCTTCCCGACGGATGCGTCGCACGCCTCGGGAATGCCTTACTACGCGTTGACTGGGGCAAGGACCGAGCGCAAGAAGCGAGACGTGGCAATCGCGTCCTGCTGGTGCACAAGACTATCGATCCGTTCGCGGTTCCGTTCCAATATCGCTTCAAACTGACACAGCCAAAGTATGCTCTCGCCAATCGCTCCGGCAGCGTCTTCGCGGTAAGGATATTGGTCCATGGAGAGCCAGCCGGAATAACCACAGCGATCCAGCCAATAGAGGGTTTCCAGGTAGCATACACTGTGCACCGATCCCACGATCATGTCGTCGTCGGTGGTCAGGTGATTATCGTTAAAGTGCATGTGGAAGAGGCGATCTCCGGCTCTCTTTGCAAGCACGATGGACTCGCCCACAACCTCGCCGCCTACGAACGCATGGCCGGTGTCAATCGTCACGCCAACATTTGACGCACCGGTCTCGATGGCAAGAAGCAACGTATCTGCCATTCGCGCCATATAACTATGTGTACGCGGCTCCTTGGGCTTGTACTCAAGAGCAAACTTGAGATCAGGGTAGAGATCAGCGAGTTCCAGAATCGATTCGCACAACCACGCCCGTTCAGATTCGTAGTCGGCGCTCAGCAGATAGTCGTAGCCATCTTGACCAGGCCACAGATTGATGAGCGGGCAGCCTAACTCCACACCGGCATCACACATGGCACGGACGTGATCCACCGCATGCCGCCGAACCGCCGCATCTGAGCTTGAGAAGCTGCCCTTGGAATAGATCTTGTCTCCGAAAAGATTGGGGATAATCGAGACGCATTTCATGCCGTAGTCTTTGAACGCATGACACATTTCGTTGACGTTATCAGGACGGATATCCCAATCGCCGACAAGCTCGATCCCAGAGACGTGGGGGATCTTTGCAGCTGCCTTGAGCATTTCCATCGCCGGTGGATTATTCTTATACCCGCCGCAAAAACGATCTTTGGTATTGCCTAGGTTTCCAAGAATCACTGCGTATTTGCTTTTCATCGAATTCTTGCCCCTTT
>PLSM01000134.1 GCA_003165075.1 Acidobacteriaceae bacterium
CGATTTCTAGCTGATCTGCGCGAACGGCTGGAGAAGTTCGCGTTATCGCTGCATCCGGATAAGACCCGTTTGATTGAGTTTGGTCGCTTCGCGGCCGACCGTCGAGCACGACGGGGGCTTGGCAAGCCAGAGACGTTCAACTTTCTAGGCTTTACCCACGTCTGTGGGCATTCACGTACTGGCTACTTCCTTCTCGAACGCAAAACGCGCCGAGATCGGATGCGGGCCAGATTACGAGCCATTAAAGAAGAGCTACGGCGACGTATGCACGAACCTATTCCAGAGCAGGGCAGATGGTTGGGACAAGTGGTGCGGGGCTATTTTGCGTACCATGCAGTGCCGACCAACACCAAGAGCCTATGTGCGTTCCGGCACCACGTCACTGACCTCTGGCGACGCTCGCTTCGGCGACGCAGTCAGAGAGATTGCACAACGTGGGACCGTATCACACAACTCCTGGCAGCATTTCTGCCTGCCGTGCGAATAATTCATCCTTGGCCACATGAGCGTTTTGCCGTCAATCACCCGAGGTGGAAGCCCGGTGCGCGAATTGCGGCCGCCGGGATTTGTGCGGGGGCGCTCAGCAATGAGTGTCCCTACCGCGATCGCTAAGGCTGTGTAGAGGCTGGAATCCACCTGTAAAGCGTTGGAATGGACACGCTGAGGTTCAGGGCTACGTCTCGGGGCGGCATACCGTTGGCTAGCAGTCGCTTTGCAGATTCGATCTTGCTGTCGGTCATCCGCCGCTTACGGCCTCCTTTGCGGCCCAGCTTCCGGGCGGTTTCAAGACCAGCGCGGGTTCTTTCGACGGTCAATTCCCGCTCCATCTGTGCCAGACTGGCCATGACATGAAAGAAGAAGCGGCCCGAAGGCGTATCTGTATCGATCGCGTCGGTAAGACTCTTGAACTGGATGCCTTGCTTGTGGAGCTCGCTAACCAAGTCAACCAGGTTCTTGACGCTCCGGCCCAGCCGGTCCAGCTTCCAAACGACGAGCGTGTCGCCTTCGCGCAACGCTTCCAGCGCTTTTGTGAACTCTGGGCGTTCCGCGCGGCTGCCGCTTGTTTTTTCGTGGAAGATCTTCTTGCACCCCACATTGGTCAGGGCATCTATCTGCAAACCGAGATTCTGGTCCTGGGTGGAGACGCGCGCATAGCCGATCAACATGATCTTCGTCTACTCCCTCTTTCGCAGTGGCAAAAGCCGAAGCCGTGCTCGCTTGGGATCAATCGTCAGCAGGGCTCCGGCTTCCAGTTCCACCTGCATCTGGCGCAGGGCCAGCACCACATGATTTCCGATGGATAGGGGTCTGAGATCTTCTCCGCGTATCTGTGCCACGCTTGGCTTTTCTCTGTCTGCAATAGCTAGAGCAATTCCGAAATCCAGGTCGTTGGTCAGGATGACAAACCCGTTGGCTGTGGCATAAGCCATGATGGCCGGGTCCGGCGTTGTGGCGAGGCCAACCTGGGACCAGTGGGTAGCCTCAATCCCCGCCTCGTTCAGCACCCTGACCCAGCTCGGCGAGAGATTCATGTCGATCAAAATCTTCATGCGCTGGCCAGCAACACTTCTCGCTCATCGGAGCGCCATGCTGCGTAGCGCAATGCCTGCATGATGTCCTCGCGTTCCAGATACGGATAGTCGGTAAGAAGCTCATCGATGCTGACGCCGGCGCCGATCTGGCCAACGATCATGCCGACTGTAACCCGCATTCCCCGGATGCAGGGACGGCCGCTCATCATATCCGGGCTTTGCGTGATGCGGTCCAAATCCGCCATGGGGGACTCCTTCTTGAAACTCATTGCCATGATAGAGGTTTGAGAACTATATTTCAAGAACCATTTACGAGAATCTGAAGTCCTTGATTCCTAGAGTCAGCATAGCTGCGGCCTGGGTCTTCTCATAATCCCTCGTTTGCGGGAGGAGCGCCAATGCCCCGTCGTTCGATTCTGTCTGCCGCCGAGCGGGAAGGTCTGGTGGCATTTCCTGATACCGAAGAAGAACTGATCCGGCACTACACATTCTCCGAACCTGATATGTCGACGATCCGTCAACGGCGCGGCAATCACAACCGGATCGGTTTCGCGGTTCAGTTGTGCTACTTACGCTATCCTGGTCCTGGCTTCGGACTATCAACTGACGCGGCGCCGCCCATGCCTTTACTGGCGATAGTTGGCCGACAGTTGCACATAGATCCGAATATCTGGCCGCAGTACGCGCAACGACCGGAAACGCGGCGCGAGCACCTGGCGGAATTGCAGTCCTGGCTGGGCCTGACGCCTTTCTCTATTTCGGACTATCGCCGCGTCGTTTACCACCTCACTGATTTGGCCCAACAAACCGACCGGGGCATCGTACTTGCTGAAACGCTGGTCGAGATGCTGCGGCAGCAACGCATCATCCTGCCTGCGCTCGATGTTATCGAACGCGTGTGCGGCGAAGCGCTGACGCGCGGCACCCGCCAAGTATACAAAGCTTTGACAGTTCCGCTGGCCGATCATCATCGCCATGCACTCGACGGCGTACTGGCAAATCGCGAAGGCTCCCAATACAGCGTCTTGACATGGCTGCGTCAGTCTCCCGGTCCCCCCAAGCCCAAGCATATTCTGGCTCATTTGGAGCGACTGAAGATACTTCGCGAACTGCTGGTTCCAGATGAATTGGAACATACCGTCCACCAAAACCGCCTCCTGAAACTCGCCCGCGAAGGCGGGCAGACGACCGCGCAGCATCTGCGCGACCTCGAACCGGCCCGCCGCTACGCAACATTGGTGGCGACGATCCTCGATACGCGCTCTACGCTGATCGACGAAATCATCGATCTGTACGACCGCTTCATGGGCATCCGTCGAGACCGGCAGCGCGGCATGAGCCTTGGCCAGCTGGCCAGGGAACACCGCGCATCCCGAACTACCATCCACCGCGTGCTCCACGAGCACGCTTCTGCTTCATCGGAGCAAGTCGCATGACTGAAAGCACGATCATCCTGCTTGGCTGCCTGGCGGTCATCGCCCTGATGGCGGTCCTTATATATGTTTCCAGCCGCGGCAGGGCCTCCGCTATCGAGGCCCTCTGCGAAATCCGCCGCACTGTCGATCAGATCCTCGCCGGCAGCCGCAGCATCGAGCGGACTCTCGCCCAACACCGCAGCGTTCTGAACGACGCCCACCGAAAGATCCACGCCGTTACAAAAGGCCTGGAAAAACCGGCCTGCTAAACCCCACAAACTAAACAGCCGGATCTCACCGATCCGGCTGTTCCATAAGGTGTGGGTTGGGAGACGGTCCTACATACCACGGCAGCTCCTTTGGAGCGTATCTCCAAGTGGCCTATAACTCTTCCTTCATTCGAGCAAGGAAATGCTCGCAGGAATCAGACAAGTTCCCGGGATACCAGTTCCTCATTGGTTTCTCGGTTGTCTTGATCAACGGCTAGGAATTTGGATACTCCACTTCACGCACTCTGTCCGAAGTGACGCCGCTCGCTGCATCAAGGCGAAGTTCCAGACGAGCGGCCCGGCGCACGTGGTAAACAAGAGCTGGACGAAAGCAGACAACACAGGTTCCCCCATCACGCCGCACGCTCGGATAGACGATCCCATTAGAGCCGCGCATTAGCAAGTCCAATGCCAACTCCTGCGAGTCTCGATAGCACTTCGGGATTGGGCTCGGTTTGAGGTACCTCCGAAGCCTCGAACTGTCGCCGCGCAGATCGTGAAAATTCGCGGCGAAGTCGGCGAGGTAATCGTCATAGGTGGAAGTTTCTTCGAATTTCCAGCCTACTTCCCGAAGCTGCTCGATCTTGTGAAAGGCAACTTCGGCGATGGACGTCTCTTGTTCGAGACCCGCATACCAGGCACCGCGTCCGCTGCTGTTGAACCTTCCGCCATCCGGCGCGGCGTGGGTAAACGCCGCGTTCACGATTTCGCTAAATGCAACGCCGTAGAGCAGTTCGTGAACGCTGATGTCCGGGAGCAGCCCCTCCTCTCCAAGCAATCTGGTGTTGGTCGCCCCGTCCAGTTCAATGAGGCTTTGCAGCTCCAGGTCGTTGGCACTGAGCCGACTCAAGACCGTCCCTTCTGGGCTGTATTTCGATGGGATCAGACGATGTGTGTCTGAAAAGGAACACTCACGACTGGGCGGTTTCACTGGCCTCCGCGGCGGGCATCTAACAGCTGTCGCACCTTCAACATTCCGGGCTGCCCAAGACGGAGAATATACCCGAGTGGCGTAGAGCCCCGAAACATCGGGTTGCTGTTCGGAAGCGTCATCCATGCATCAGCGAGGCCCTGGCTATAGAGAATGTTGAGCGCCTTAAATATTCCAACGAGAAGAGAGATCCGGATCAAGGTATCCTGATCGAGAACGCGTGTGTCGAGCGACTTCTCCAGTCCGTAGAATGTTCCAGAAGAGATGCCGCCGAGAAGGTCCCGTGCATCCTGGTCCTTGATACCCCACTTCTCCGCAATTGCTAAGAAGGCTTTGATCCCGATCGGGCTGAGCCGTTTCCTGGTCGAGGGGTCCGAGAGATCCGCGGCCACGTCGAAACGGTAGCCGGCGATCTGGGGAATGGTAGCAGCGGCAGCCATATGTGTCCTCCAATATTGGAATAATATCACTCCATATTTGGAAATACAAGAAGCGACTCTCAAAAAACATGCCGCTGAAGCATCTCGTCTGTTCGGTCATGGGATTTTGACGGGGGTGTGGGTTGGGAGACAGATAGAGGAGTGGCCGCAGCCCGGATTCGAGGTCAATGGATATGCGGGGAATCGTTTCAAACGGATAGCTTTTCAGCTTTGAGATCAAGACTCAATCTGAACAGAACCAGAGTTTCTTCTCGCAATTTCGCTAGCTCGGAAAGGGTAGCCGGGGCGGATGGAACAATAGATCCTTTTGTGAGAGTTGTATTACCCGTAAGGCCGCCAGATTCGGACTCGCCACGATCGATATGCTGATCCGGCATCAGCCAGCCGGCGGCTTCTGATCGCGAGATTCGCGATGTACTGTGCCGGTCAGTGCGCGGGAAGTGTGCCGAGAAGGTGGAGGCACTCAGGCGGAAAGCAATCGGGAAGGTTATAGTACCGTCCTGCTCTCGCCTGACAGAATTGCCTAACAGGCCGTTGGGGTCAGGCATACATCAGACACTCGAAACTGCGTCGGAAAACGAACCCGCGCGACGCTCTGGGAGAATTGTCGTTGATCAAGCAAATCAGTGGCCCCACGTCATGACATAGGGCTTCGTATGCGGGCTGCGTTCCAGTGAAACCTGGCGGCCTTTGGCTGTAGATCATGCTCGTTGTAGAAAAGAGGCATGGACGCAAATAGTGACATTCACGTGCCCTTTGCTCAGCTTCCGATCACTGATCGCTTCCTTTACTTCCTCGGCGGTAACGTGGCGATACTGCTTCTCCACCCTTGGTCACCAACGGTGGAGGAGATCGGAAAGGAGTTGATACGGATCTGGGATGAACAGAGATACACACCGGCAGACGTAGCCGACTTCAACCCCATGGCCCACCGTCTGAAGCCCCTCTTGGTCGAGTATGCCGCCAAGACGCGGCAGGCGGAGTTTTCACAGTTGCCGCTGCGCAGGAAGCGCCGGCATCAGAACTAGCAAGACCAACCCCCAAGTCGGGCGCCGCAAAGGAACGGTGCCCGGATCTACCTCGATGACGCTTGCATTACCCATATACTGGTGGACGTGTCTGAGACCCGTGACAAACGCCGCCGGAATGACCTCGATTTGTTCGTGCTCGCGCTGATCGCAGACGGTGTTTCGACCCCCTATGAACTCAAAACGACCGCCGGACTCTCTCCCGGGGCAACGATCCCCGTCCTCCAGAGACTTCTGGTTGAGGAACTGATAGTCCAGGGAGAGCCCGGCTCCCGCAAGCGAATTGACCACAAAATTACGGCAGCGGGCCGAAAGCGCCTGAAGAATGGCTGGCGAGAATTGATCGACCAAGGTCCGAGCGGCGATCTCGACGCTGACCTTCGAGTGGCACTTCTGGCCCTTCGGGTTGGCAGCGACCGGCAGCTGGCTTCAGATTTTCTGCGCCAATCTGCGGCCCAACGGCTGGAATCCATCGGCAGACTCGAAGCGCCCGACGAACCGGCCTCGCTTCCACCGCTTGCCGCCTGGTACCGAATGCTCCGTTCGGCTTCATCGGTTGCCCTTTTGAAAGGGGAATCCGCCGCTGCATTCGCCATGGCTAAAGCGATGCCCAGGAACACATCCGGCGTGCGAAAGCGGGGCAGAGCTACCCCCAAGCCGTAAAGCCTCGTGCAAGGTGTACCAAAAGGCTTGCAAGAGGTATTTGTCGATCCATTGGTGTCGCAGGCCTGTCCCATGGGTTCACGTCAGTCAGCGAACCGGTGGCGATCAGCCTTGTCGGACTTGCAATCACTGCGGTTAAAGAAAAAGGCGAGAAATATCCACATTCAATAACGCACACCAGGAGACGCTTGGGCTTTTCGGGGATTCGGTCATGGGTTCCGAGTCCTTTTCGCGGGCCATTTTCTTGATATGGTTGATATGGTTTTTAGGTAGAAATGAGGTCTACAGAGGTGAAGCATGTGACAGGAGTAAACCTTCATAAGGTTCCTATTTTCTTATGATTACATTTAGATTCAAGCAGATGGGGGAAGTTCTGGCGGAGAGAGTACGATTCGTAGCTGATAGACAAGTTTTCATTGAAAATAAACAAGTTGACAATAACAAGTCCACCCGTGCTAAGGTTTTGCTAAGGTTCTTGAGGGGGTGGACGGGTGGCGAACAAGAAAGTGGCTCTCGTGCGCCGCTGTAAGACGCCCGTAGGCTGGCGATACTATCCAGCGGTGATCGGCAAGACAGGGAAGCTCAAACCATGCGTCGTGTCGGTGGCGGGTGCGGAGGTCTGGTACCCCGAGGGGTACTACGCACTCCGGTCCTTCAGTGGCGATCAGATCGTATACACCAAGTTGGGCAACAACCCAAGCGATGCACTGGCGGCGTTGGAGCGTTCCACCCATCTTCGTGACGCAAGACAATCGGCAGCCGCAGCCGGTGCCAAGATCGTCGAGGAGCCTGGACGCAAGCTTCTGTCGAAGGCATACAAGGACTTCCTGAGCGCTGCGGTTGACAGGGGATCGCTGGAAGCTGCCGAGGTCTACGAGTTGGCGGGAGACGAATTCCTGAAGGTTATCGCTGATAAGACCTACGCGGATGAGATCACGCCTGATGACATCGTGAAGTACCACAAGGCGCTGGCCAAAAGGAAGCTAGCTGCACGCACCATCGCCAACCGGCACAAGAACGTGGTGGCCTTCCTGCTGTACCTGAAGCTGGACACCAAGACGCTGGCGCCGAAGACCCCCCGCTTCGAAAAGACCACCCCTGAAATCTACAAATTTGAGGAGATGAGAGTATTTTTCAACTCTCTCCGCGAAGACAAGCACCAGCTCATGTTCGACATCTATCTCCAGACCGGCGTCCGTGAACAGGAGGCCATGCACCTGGAGTGGTCAGACATCGACACATCGACCAAGACGCTCAAGTTGCGGGCGAAGCCCCGTTGGGGTTTCAAGATGAAGGACTATGAGCAGCGCGAACTCCCGCTCTCCAAGGAACTGCTGGAGGAGTTGCAGACCTACCGCGCAGCCCACCCGGATCAGGGGCCGTTGATTTTGGGGAAGTGGAACACGAAAAAGAAAGAGTGGGGGCCAGACGGACACATGCTGCGGACGCTCAAGCAACTGGTGCGTGCTGCCGGCCTGAACTGCGGTCACTGCGACAGTTGTCTGCAAACGTACGTGACTCCTCCGAGGAGGCGTCGCAACGCAAAGCACGCGCCATCGCTCCCACCACCTGAGTGCGAGAACTGGTTCCTGCACAAATTCCGCGCCACCTACTGCACCAACTTGCTGCGTCCGCACCTCGATGAGCGGACGGGACTCATGGAGGCGGGCCTTGATATCGTCACTGTCCAGAAGATGATGGGTCACGGTGATCTGGCCAGCACGATGCGTTACCTTCGCCCGGCTGAGGGTGCCAGCGTGCAGACTGCAGTGAACTCGATTAAGTGGAGATAGTTACTAATAGGGAAGCTCCCTTTTCAGTCGAACCAGGGCACTAGGTTTCCTGGAGAAACCATGACGCATCGCTGTGTCACGCCCTCATTCACGCAGTGTTGACTCTGCTACACCACGTCCATGTCGGACTCAGTGAAGCCCCTCTCCGCTACGATGGCATATGCTGAGGGTGGAAACCCATGCGCATTTATCATCTTCAGGTCCAGCATTTCAGGGGAATTGAGCACTTAGACTGGAAGGTCCGAGGCAACCTCGTTTGCCTCGTTGGTCCCGGAGATTCTACCAAGTCCACGGTGCTCGACGCGATCGAGTTGGCGCTATTGCCTCGCTGGAACCAATCCTTCGACGACACCGACTTTTATGCGACAGACACCTCCAAACCGATTTCGATCACGGTAACAGTCGGCGATCTCCCCAAAAAGTTCATGGACGAGGAGGAGTTCGGGCTGGAGCTTCGTGGATGGAGTGAGACAGACGGACTTCATGACGAACCGCTGGAGGGAGACACCCCGGTGCTCTCAATCCGCCTCATCGTCGACGACTCACTGGAACCAAAGTGGACGGTGATCAATGACCGGAGGCCGGATGGTCGCGCAATCTCCTACAAGGACCGCGATCGGTTGAGTGTAGCGAGGCTTGGGGCTTCATTCGATTGGCACCTTACTTGGCGACGGGGTTCATTGCTATCCAGGATCACCGATGTCGGCGCTGACAAAGCGGAAGGTATAGCGCTCATTCTTGCCGATGCCGCAAGGGCTGCGCACGACGGGTTTGAACCCGGGAAACTTACAGCCCTCGCCGACGCCGCCAAGAAGGCTCAAAAACTCGCTCAGGAAATTGGTGTATCCGCAAGCAAGCAGTACCAGCCACATTTGGATTTTCAATCTGTCAACGTCAGCCTGGGTGGTGTGTCCCTACACGATGGTGCCATCCCGCTGCGAAAGGTCGGCCTCGGCAGCCGCCGATTGCTGTCTGTCGCGCTTCAAAGAGAGGTGGCCAAGTCGGGCGGGTTCACGCTCATTGATGAAGTGGAGTCCGGCTTGGAACCACATCGCGTTGGGCGACTCGTCCACTTGCTCTGCAAAGACTTGACGAGCACAGATGGAGAAGCCGCCCGTATTGGCGGCTCGATTATGACGACCCATTCCCCCGCGGCTCTGGTGGAAGTTCCAGCCGCGAATATCAGTATCGTCCGCTCTAAAGACGGGAAAACGGATATCTTCGACGTCGAACCCGGAATGCAAGACATGGTTAGGAAATTCCCTGAAGCGATGTTGGGTAGCCGGATTCTTGTCTGTGAGGGAAAGACGGAGTTGGGCTTTGTTCGCGGGCTGGACGAGTACTGGAGTAGCCGTAAGAATCTCCATTGCTTTGCGCATCAAGGCGTCATCCCAGTCACTGACCTAACGGGCGGGGGAACCAATTCCCCATCGCATGCTGTGAAGTTCTCTTGCTTGGGCTATGCCGTTGCGTTCCTCGTAGACTCCGATGTCCCCCTGAAGCCTACGGTGGCGGAAATGGAGGCTAAGGGCATCCGGGTCCTGCAATGGGCGGATGGCCTTTCCATCGAGGAGCGCATCTTCGCAGACCTTCCATGGAGCGGAGTGATAGAAGTCGTCGATGCTGCCATGCAAGAGAAGGGACGAGACCAGATTCTACATGGTCTTGCGGCAGAATTAGGCGTCCCCGTCCCCGACCTAGCAGCCGATCCCCGTCAATGGCCAGACAGAGCTTCAGGAGACGAAGCCAAGCTTCGAGTGGCTTTAGGGAAGGCGGCAAAGAAGGGTTCTGGATGGTTCAAACGCATTGATTACGGCGAGGCACTAGCACAGCCGGTGACGCGATGGCTGGACTCAATTCCATCATCGAACCTTGCAAAGACGATAAATGAACTTCGCACTTGGGTTGACCAGAATGGATGACCTTGCAGCCGCTTTACTGAACGCGAATCGCGTCGCTTTCGTGGCTCCCGCTGGATGCGGAAAGACCCACCTGATAGCGGAGGCCGTCTCTACCTATCAGGGAAACGGCAGGCAGTTGGTCTTAACACACACACACGCTGGTGTCGATGCCATTCGGACTCGCCTCAAGAAATTCAAAGCCGATCCCCGGCGGTACCGGATCGAGACGATTGCTGGCTGGTGTCTACGCATGACATCGAGTTTCCCTAAACTTTCGGAACTCGCTTCTGCCCGCCCTACCGCTGAAGAGTGGGAAACCGTGTACGCGGCAGCCGCACTGTTGTTGAAATCCTCCGCGATTCGATCCGTAGTCGCCGAGTCCTACGATGGCCTTTGGGTAGACGAATACCAGGACTGCACCATGGCGCAGCATGCTGTTGTCATGCTGCTTGCTGAGATTGTTCCATGTCGCATTCTGGGCGATCCGCTCCAAGCAATCTTCTCCTTCGGCGAGACTGTGAACTGGGATCGTGACGTCGTGCCGAATGTCGATTCGCAGTTCGAGGGCACGACTCCATGGCGCTGGCTGGACTCCAACGCCGCGCTTGGCACCTGGCTCCAGGGAGTGAGGTCTAGTCTCTTGGCTGGACAAGACATCGACCTCCGCAGAGCGCCGGTTTCGTGGAAATCGCTGGGGGCGGGCAATGCTCAGCAGGCCCAACTCGCCATCTGTCGGGATGTTGGCAACCGAGCTGGATCGGTCATCGCAATCCACAAATGGCCGCAACAAGGTCACGCTTTAGCTCAGCGCCTGAACGGAATGTATACATCCATCGAAGAAGCAGAGTGCATAGCCCTCTTGAAAGCCGCTGCCGCAATCGATGCTAGTTCTGGATTCATGCGGGCGGTTGCCTTGATGGACTTCGCGTGTGAGTGCCTGACGAAGGTAGGCGCCGACCTAGCGACCACAAAAGCGGCATTTCGACAGGAGCGGTTTCCCCATGGTCGCCGCACGGATATCGCCCAGCAGGTTGAGGTCTGCTGCGAGCTTGCCCGGCAGGGCGGATTCGATCAGGTCCTCGATTGCCTGGGCTGCCTGGGCGAACATCCACATAGTGTGCTTTATCGGAGGGAGTTGTTCGATGAGATGAATCGGGCGGTCCGTGCCGTGATCGGCGGGAAATGCACGACGCTCGTGGATGCTGCTTGGGCTATTCGCGATCGGACGCGCCATGTCGGCAGACGCCTCGGCCTGCGTACCGTTAGCACCACTCTTCGTGTGAAGGGACTAGAATTTGCGCACGCCGTGGTTCTTGACCCCGCAGCCCTGGATATGAAGAACCTATATGTTGCCATGACCAGAGGGGCGACTTCGCTAACAGTTGTCTCCGCTCGGCCGATACTGCACCCAGCAGTCTAGGTTACAGTCATCTTTCTCACACAATGTGCTGCGTCATCAGACAGTTCACTTCCCGCAGCCCCGCCATGGTGTGCGACATCAACGCCCCAGGTCGTCCAAGAATTCCGATGCCGGCGCGGTACTCGTCACAAGCAGGTAATCGCGGGCACGGGTGCAGGCTACGTAGAGCAACTGGCGCTCGGTGTTGTACACATCCTCCAGGTCCGCTTCATCTCCGACAGTCTCAATGCGCTCCTGGAGGGGAATCACTTCGTCATCGCAAGCCATCACAGCCACCGCTCGGAACTCCAGGCCCTTGGCAAGGTGCATGGTGCTGATCGTCAGCCGCTCCGTAGTTGTTTCGACGCCATCGTCAAGTACCCCGAAGTTGAGTGCAGCTTTCTTCGCCGCAGTCTTGGCCCTGTCTAGCTCAGCGGCAGAACGCACAAAGATCGCGATCTCATTTGGCTGAACACCCGCCTTCGTCACGTCCACCAGCCAATCGCTGACTGCCTTTATCTCTTCCTCGATCGTCGGAAGAACTGCGATGCTGGGCGACGGACCATCAAACACCGAAATCGTTCCCTTGCGTTCCTCGGTGTTGCCGTCTACATCCGATACCTCAATACCGAGCAGGCGGTCGGCTTGTGACCGAATCTGATGCGAGGTTCGGTAGTTGATCTTCAGGGTCGTCGAACGACCGCGCACATCCACTCCCAAAGCCTTCCAGGAGAAGGGCTGCTGAAAGATTCTCTGGCCGAGGTCGCCGGCGAAGAAAAGGCTGTTGGGTCGTCCGCCCCCCAGAGCAGCCAAGAACCTTAACTGAGCGATGCTGATGTCCTGCGCTTCATCGACTACCGCGAAGTCGAATGGAGACGGGGTACCACTGTTGTATCGGCTGGCCAGTACATTGAAGAGCCCTGACATGGTGATCAGCCCCTGGGCTCTCAGCGCAGCCCTCACCTTCTCAAAGACCGACCAGAGGATAGCCCGCTGTGCTTCCTGGAGCCGTGTCTTCCGCCCGAGGCGGACAACATCGCGATAATCCTCCCATGCATCCAACTGCCGCGCATCGACAATCTGTTCCCATTCGGCCATCAGAAACATGTGCGAAAACTTGCTTCCTTCGACTTCGGCAGCCGCACGCTTCAAGAAATTCTCAACTTTTTCCCGTGGGGCGATCTGGGGTTTGCCGATGTTCAGTTCGAAGAGACGCCGGCCGATGGAGTCCATCGAGTGGACCTCGATGCGCTCGCCAAGGCGCGGTTCACCGGTCAGCAGTAGCCTACGCTTTTCATCAAGTGATTTGGCCAGCGTCTCGGAGAATGTTGTGAGAAGTACCCGTGCATTCGGTTTCGTGCGGGCGAGGTGAAATGCCCGGTGCAATGCGACGATCGTCTTCCCTGTACCCGCGGAACCGGCCACTCTGGCCGCACCGCTGTAGTCTTTCTGAACCATCTGGCGCTGCGCAGGATGCAGGAAGACTGCCCAGCGCTCCCAGGGGTACTCGAGTGCCAGCGCAAGCTCCTCGACGTTTTTCATCACCCTGAAGCGGCGCAGAGCGTCGGGGTGCTCAAAGGGATTGGTTCCCGCCGCCACTGGCTCGGGCAGGGGCGGCTTGACGCCGGTCGCCAAGTTCAGCAATGCCTCAGCAGCTTCAGCGGGCAGGTGCCCAGCAATCTCCAGAAGACTGTCTTCAGTAGCCTCTCCTACCGCGTCCACCCACTCCGGGGGTACCCCATAGGCTAGGAGCTGCCCATCTGAGATGTAGTGAAAGATGCGCGGCTTGGGCGGAGCGGGCTGATCCACTTCCACGTACTTTGGAATCTCTTCTATCCGCTCCCGAATCTCCACCAACTGTGCTGCACCCGTCTTCGGATGCGTTTCCATCCGCCGTCGTTCGGCCCATTGGTATGCCTGGTCATGGTGGTTCACGTAGCACAGCAGCAGACTTGTCCCAGTTCGGTGAACGATTAGCCGGACGTCGCGACCTACACGGATCGACCAAAAATTGGGGTCCTTCGCCTTGTCGAGTTTGTGGAATTGCAGGCTCGGATGCGCGGGATTCAACTGGAGGTCGAAAGCTGTGGTCTTCACAGCCTTCTGCTCCTCGCCAGTGAGTTTGGCTAAGCTGTCAGTGAATGTGTCCGCAATCCGGAATTCCATCGGCACTCGTCCTCAATCCACCTTGAAAACCTTCATCACCTCGTCGCCGAGGTGGTTAATCACCTTCACAGCGATCCTGCCCGACGTCGGTTTGTCAAAGGGCCGGGAGGTGTCGCTGTGCAGCGTCTCCCATGCCTCCTCGTTGATCTCAGCCTTCAACGTTGTCTTGAGCGCCTTGTAAGGATCATTGGCTCCAAGGAAGTAGGCATGGCGCACAAAGAAGCTCTCTTCGTTGTAGTCGGTGTCGATGAACCAGCAGGCTAGTTCATCGGGGCTGCTCGACTCGACTTTGCCCAGGTGAGGCTTGAAGACGTCCACACCATTCACCTTCACCTGAACCTGCCCGCCATCAACCGGAAGAATCTTGATGTCCGGCTCGCCGAAGATCACGAAGAGGTTGCCCTTGTTTGTGGTCTTGAGGTCGCCAGCCATGTGCAGGTCGGCATTCATCCGGGCTTTGAGCACGGGGATGCGCCCCAGCTTGTCGAAGTCCGAAGAGTGCGCGTCGTAGTTGAAGGCGCAGGTAATCAGCACATCAAATCCCGCATCGCCGGCCTCGCGTGCTGCAGAAACCAGGTCGGGGCGAGAGACCGTGCCAAACTCCGGACCAATGAAGATGGCCGCACGCTTTTCAGTACTATCAGCGTCTGTGTAGCGCCCATCGGCGCAGATGAATCTTCCGGGCCAGGGGGTAACTGAGGAGAAGGCAATCTTGTCTTCTTTGTGGGCTTGCTGTACTCCGCTGATCTTCAGCGTATCGAGGATCACCTGAACAAAGTCCTGTGCGCCCCGCGCATCGACGTCGGTGCTGCCCGGCGGATCGATCAGGTCCTCGTTCTCATTCACTGCCAGAACGCGATGCGGAGAGAGACTCTCGACAGTGAATGGGCCAGAGACACGGACCTTCTTGTTGTCCTCGTATGGCTTGTCGTAAAGATACTCGGACTCGGCCTTGGCCGCGATGGATGCGTCAATCGCCTTCTGCCGGGCGATGCGGAGCTTCCACCACTCAGCGTGGATGTCCCTGGCGCTTTGTGACCACCTCTCGCCAGCCTCGCGGGGAATCTCCCAATCTTGCAAATTCTTCTTGAGAGCCGCGTTCAGTTTCCCGCGTAGCGGTTCGAGAATGAGCCGATATTCGTCCCAGATCACGTCTATTTCAGTATTATTAGCGATAGATTTTAGTGTGACGTGGGGAACACGCTCGTAGACAAAACCATGTCTGACACTATTGTGGGTCGGGGCCTCGGAAGGCACACGGTGGGTAACCTGGCCTTCTTTTAACTGGCCATCTCTTGAGTCTGCAAGCAAGTAGTATGGGTACCGCGCACCCATTATGCGAGCACGGGCCAATGCGAGCGCAACGCGGGAGGTATCGATCGTAATCCAACGACGGCCCCATTGCTCTGAAACATAGGCCGTCGTACCAGAACCACATGTGGGGTCCAAAACGAGATCGCCCGGGTCAGTCGTCATAATGATGCAACGCTGGACAATTTTATTAACGGTTTGAACTACATATATCTGCTCTTCGAGGAAACTGCCTGATCCAGTATCGGTCCAAACGGATGTGACAGGAATTACTGGAAAATCATCGATGAACCGCACATATCTTAGACCATTAGTTGTCTTGTGAAACCTCGATGCGCTTGCAAGGCGGGTCAAACCTCTTGAGTGAGTCTTCCACCTATGCCCATACGTCTTTCCCTCAAACTCAAAATCATAGCGTGGATTTGCTGATTCCACTGATGTAGGTTGAAATATCTTTCCCACCGTTGCATCCTCGCCAGCGTTCTCGACTGAGCGAATAGATGAACGCGATCCGTTTGGCATTTCGATGAAGTTATAACCGGCAACAGATGTTCGGGTTTTCTCCATATATATCGGCCGAAATTTTACGGCCGATTTATCGCGGCAGTACCAGAGGAGGTAGTCTGAGGTTGCTGGGACAAGGGACTGAGACAATCCGCCTGTCTTCTGGACAGTAAACAGACAGCAAGCGTTGTCATCTCCAAACACTTCATCCATCAGTGCTCTCACCCGATGTACATTTTCATCACCGATCTGCACGAAAATTGAGCCAGAATCCGTGAGCAAGTCCCGTGCAACGGTTAACCGATCTCGAAGATAAGTAAGGTAGGAATGAATACCATCACGCCATGTGTCCCGGAAGGCTTTTACCTGTTCTGGCTCGCGTGTGATGTGATCTACGTTACCGTCCTTTACGTCTCGGCTAGTCGTGGACCATTGAAAGTTTGAGTTGAATTTGATGCCGTATGGCGGATCGATGTAAACGCACTGCACCTTGCCACAAAGGCCCTCCCGCTCTGCCAACGATGCCATCACCTGCAGGCTGTCACCGAGGATCATCCGGTTCGACCAATGGGCATCGTGCTGGTAGAACTCTGTCTTGGCATCCTCACTGGGCAGACCGTTGAAATCAGCAAACAGGTCGAACTGCGGAGCAGCATTCTTGGGTGTGTTTTTCTCCGTTTGCCTGCGCAGGTCGTCGATGAGCACCTTGGGGTGGACCTTCTCCTGGATGTAGAGTGGCGGCGCTGTTACCACAAGATCGGACCAGTCCTTCTCATCCTTCCCACGCCAAACCAGTTGCGGGTCCAGGTCGCGGTTACGGCGCTCGTAGGCCACACGGATCGGCGTCTGCTCGTCCGTCCGCATCACAGACTGATATTCCGCAGTGGGGATGTTCCGCCGCGAGGCTTCATCGTGAGTAAGAGTCTCAACCGTCTTCGTTGATGGTGCCTTCGTGCTCTTGGTCTTCATAGGCTATGCCAGTCCTCCGGGGTCAGTGCTTCCAGGTAGTCCAATACGGCCTCAGTTGAGCCGTGATCGACAGCCCATCGCAGGTGTTGATCAAAGCGAAGCATCTTCTCCAGATTGGAGGTTTCCCACCAGGCTGCGAGGATAAGAGGCAAAGGTGGCTCCCAGCCGGCACCCTTTCTGGACTTGTTAGGTAGCAGTTCCCACATCGCGTGCCACTTCTGCGGCTGTGGACATACCCACCCGCGTTCCTTGACTTTGGCGTGGAATGCTTCCATTCTGTTCGCCATCAGGAAATCGTCACTCCGGCAACCTTGTCGATCATCCTGTTGAACTCTGCCTCAACTTTGGCCGCGAAGTCCGCCTCCATGGCGTAGACCTCAGTGAACTCGGCGAAAGACCACCGGCCAAACTTGCCGCTGTTGTTCACGCCGGGTACCCAGTAGGTTTCCATGGTGAGTTTCTTGTCCTTAGCGTCCTCGCGGCGGTACCCCTTGATCTCGACTACCAGATGGAGCAGGTCGTTTTCTCCGTGACCGTCATCCACGAGCACGATGAAGTCTGGGCGGTAGATACGACTCTCTGAACCATACCGGTAAGGGACCTCGAACCCGAGATTATGATTCTTCACGTAAGCCTTGACCCGAGGGTGTGACTCGGCTACGCGGCAGAACTCCGCTTCCCAGTCGCTATCCAGGATGACCCAGTTGATGTGGCAGCGGTCGGGCTTCGTCTGCCAGCGATCCGTCTTCGATGTCGTGAAGTTGACTTGCATGGTAGAACCAATCGGGTTGTAGGGGTCCGGCAACGCCTTGATGGGCAGCTTTCCCACTGTGTCCTGAACGATTGCCGCTGTGATCCGTTCGCAGGCCATATCGGCCAGCTCGCGAATCATCAGCTGCGCGGGATAGGTACCCCCTGAATAGATGAGACAGGTATCCAGCCATTGTTTGGTGATTCGTTTTAGCTGGCCGAACAGGGTGAATCGCGGTTCTTCGCCGGGGTCACGCCATTTGGTGGAGAGCAGGTGTGCAGTGAGGTTGTAGAGGACCGTTGAAGGGCGTGTGCCGGCCAGATGCTCAACCGTCAGGCTGACTTCCTCGCCGATGATGCCGGAGTTCACGTTTATGGTTGGCCCGACAAGTTCGGGGGTCAGGCGCAGGATCGAGTCGTCAGTGAAGGTGGCGGTCAATTGATCTTCAGGCAGTTCTACGCGATAACCCAGAATCCTTGGGAACTGAATTTCGAGTGCATCCCGCTCAGGGCGCATGGCTTTGACCCGGATCGTCTCTCTGGGCGGCTGTGGTGTCACCACGACCGGCTTGGCCGTGAAGTCAAAGGGGATGCCCAGAACGTCGGCATACTCGACGTTGAAGAGGCCGTCCTCGTTGAGGTCATATGACTGGCGACGAAGGGCGCGTCCGATGACCTGCTCGCAGAGAAGCTGAGTGCCGAATGCACGTACCCCGACAACGTGGGTGACAGTGTTGGCGTCCCAACCCTCCGTGAGCATCGAGACCGAGACAACACAGCGAATCGCTTCACCGAGCCGATCAACCTTGCCCACAGTGTTCATGACCTCACGCAGCAAATCCTGATCCGAGATGTTCTCAGCCTTCTGACGGTCGCCGGTACGCTCCATAATCTCCCGGCGGAACCGGTCGATCTCATCGGAAGCGATATCCCGGAACTTGGGGTCCAGAGCGTCGCCGGATTCGAGCTGCTCACTGTCGATGAGCAATGTGTGAGGCCGGGGAAGCGGGTTGCCATGTTCGTCGGAGTTGCGAAAGAGTTCAAGCCGTCCAACTTCGGGCTTGCTTGAGCCATCCGGGTTGGTGCGGACAAAGCCGGAGATATAGTCGTAAACCAGCTTGGATATCGAAGTGTTCTGGCACACAACGATAAAGCAGGGCGGCACAGCGATCTTGGCTTCACGCCAAGTCTCGAAGATTTTGGCGTAATGCCCATAGAGGACTTCTAACGCAGTGCACAGCTTGGCCGGCAACTTAAGGGGGTCAAGGGACTCGCCCTTACTCCGCCCCTTCTTTGGCATGTCGGCACGAATGTGTTCCCACAGATTGCGGAAGACGGGGACCTCATCGCCGGGAATGTTGTCGGCGACCGGCACGCGGGGTAACTTGACGATGCCGCATTCAATCGCATCCATCAGGGAGAAGTCGCACATGGTCCAAGGGAAGAGGGTACCCTCGGCATATCCCGAACCCCGAAGGAAGAACGGGGTGGCCGACAAATCGATGACTCGGGCGACGCCGAGCTTGCGGTTGACGGCTTCCAGCCCGGATATCCAAAGGCGGGCCGCTTCCTTGTTCTTCTCTGCCTCCTGCTTCTCTTCACCGGCAATATCCTCTTCCAGAGGATCGCCGGGCTTCTCCCGGTAGCAATGATGGCCCTCATCATTCAGGACAAGGATATTTTTCAGTCCCATCAGGTCCGGCATGACCCGCTGGATCATCTGCCCTTCCGTCTCCTCCGTCCTGAGGGGTTCACCCCGCCCCTGAAGGAGGGATCGTCCGCCCTTGGAGAGGTCCAGCCGCTCGCGCAACTTGAAGGCGTGGTAGTTGGTGATGACGATCTTGGCACGCTGGATATCATCCAGCATGTCCGGGGGTACCAGTTCCCGGCTCTTGTAATAGCTGTCAGGATCGTTGGGCTGGAGGACGCGGAGCCGGTCCTTGATGGTGAGGCCCGGCGCAACGACGAGGAAACCCTTGGTAAAGAGCTGTCCACCTGGGCGGCGGACGGCGTTCACGGTCTGCCAGGCGATCAGCATGGCCATGACGGTAGTCTTGCCGGCGCCGGTGGCCAGCTTCAGGGCGAGGCGCATGAGTTCCGGGTTCGCAGCGGCATTCGCGTTCGCCAGATGTTCCAGGAACCCTTTGCCAGCCTTCCCGGCTTTTGGAGCGACCTCCGTCAGCCAGATGGCTGTCTCGACGGCTTCTATCTGGCAGAAGAACGGCCGGATGTCAGAGAACTTGTGGTGCCGCCAGTGCTTGAGTAGACGTTCCGTCTCAGGAGTTACATGCCAGTCTTTTGAATCGGGCCACTTCCTCCACTGGTCTACCTGATAGCGAAGTTCATTGATGATGGGCGTGGGATCGTATTGCTGCTCCGCCGTGGAGACCCCGGCTCCTTCATCGAAGACGAGCGACTCCTGGGTCGCCGCCCCCTTCTTTCTCTTGCGAGGTTTCGGGACCGGCGTGATGTACTTCGCTACGCGCCTAGCTTCAATGGTCTGTTGTGTTGGCTGGCCGTCGGCATCCAGTTCCCAATGGAGGGCTGGGCACTCGTAGGGAGAATTGAGGATTGGGTGCTCAAAGAACGGGTTTTCCATGTCTAGGCCGGGTACCCCTGTCACTCGTCGCTTCAGAACTCAAACTCTGGCGCCAGCTTGCGAGGCTTAGAGTGGCCCTTTGCGGGCCTGGCCCATTAGTTCCGAAAGCCGGCTCTTCGCTTACATGAATCTTGGACAAGGACAAGTGTACTCTCTGACTCAGGAGCCCCCAGTCTCCTATGAGGGGAAAGTTACGTGCGGTGACAGCGAACCCTGGGCATCGGCGTAGACCGTGAGCTGGGAGCGGAGGGCTCTGGTTCTCCGCTTTCTGTTCTTGGTGCTACTTTTCATCAAGAACGAGGCCGCCACAGGCCCGTGGCGCGTCCCGCGCAATGCCGGTGACTCTGGGGTACGTCCAAATCGGCCTGCCCTGCTGTCAGCTTGTGGCCATAACCAATGGTCGGGAAGTGCGCCGCATCGGGGTACACGCGGTTGCGAAAGCCCATGCGGGGATCGACCCGCCCGGTGCCAAATCGACTAAGGAACGGCCATCAAAGCTCAGACGCCAACAACGCCTGAAGAACGAGGCGTTGATGAAAAAGTTGTGTGTGGTGACGCTGATCCCTTGACATCGGCGTGAACTGTGGCCACTTCGGGGCGCGGGGGAAATCACACTGTAGACAGGCGGGTCGGGTGGTGTTAAATCATCAGGCCGCTTCATGCCTAAATCCGGCTGGATCGGCATGGGGTACACCCGATGTCGAAGCCTGCCGAGCGGTGAATCATTCGCCGCGAAACCACAGAACTTCGAGTTCGTCGGCCACCACCCCATACCACTCGGAGAATTCCCATTACCGACCGCGTAGCTTTCACTGCTAGAGCGCCTTTTCGAGTGGCACGCAGCCAAGCACGGTCGATCCCACAGCCTTTTTCTCACATTTAATCGAAGCTGCAGTCCCCAAAAACGCCGGAGCTTTGTATATACAAAGTAGAGACTGCCGAGCCGCCATGGCAACGTTCAGGTTTATGGCGCACGAATCGCGATGGATGCACTGAACAGATCGCAAGCTGTGCCAAGGCCACGACTCACACTTCCATAATGCATGCTCGGTCACTGGAGAGGATGGTGTGGAAGTGAATGACCGAAAACTTGATACCGAACCCTTTACTAAGGAAGCAAGCCGGAAGACCGCTTGCCCGTCACAGTGTAACGAAAGGAAGAATCGCATGAACTCAAGTAACTCAGGAGTGCTACCCAAGGAGGCTGTACGGTGCGCGATCTATGCGCGTATCCTTCATGCCCTCAACCCGGCGAAGAGTCCGCCGCAGCGCAGCAAGTAGCACGGTGCAGGGAAGCCGCCCGTAAAAATGGGTGGATGGTTGCCGAAGACTGCGTCCGCACTGATGTGGGCAAATCCGGGCATTACGCTGCAAGGTCGTAATGGACTCCCTTTGCGGAGAGGTGCTCGCGTGATCAGACTCGACCAGGGCTGCCGTCGGTTTGCAGGTTCCGAATCTCACAATTTGTCGCGTCCCAAACTGCCAGCCGAAGGTCTACGCCAAACTCCGATGCGAAGCGCATGAGCAACTCGGAGGCTGGCCTGACCGCGTTCTCCTTCTTTCCGCGAGATGAATAGTACTCGATAGGCGCTAGAACCAGACCCGTAACCGGAATGTCCGCAGGCGATCGCGCGACCAATCCTCGCTGAGCGAATACCTTCTGTGATTCTGAGTTCGCCAGAAAAAGTCGCAACTGCCTTCCTCATTGACCACACACTAAACCCTCGTACTCGGGAGGAGGCCAGAACCCCAAAACAGCCTCAGCGCCGAGTGAGCGGCCGCTGAAAAGGGGCTTTCTTTGCTCCTAGCAATGCCCTTTGAAACTCGCTCAGGGCTGCAACCTGATCAGAAGTCTCCTACTTGCATTAGACTGGGTCATCGATTTCTCAGACCCTTGTCCGGTGCTGGGGCAAGAGGAGAGGGGAGATGAACATGATCCTGGTAACTGGTGACGTCGTACTAGACCACGACATTTACACGGGTACGCGGCGCACTGTGGCCTAGTTTTGCACCGGCGCGCATAGATGCAGGCCGCTACCTGCCATTTTGTGAGCAAAGTGCTCTTGGGGAGAGTTTAATGATAGATCAGCAGACATCAAAGTTGGAATCTGCGACTGAAGTAATCCGGAAGCGAATCCGGCAGGTCCGCGATCGGAAGGAACTGATTGGCGAGCAGAATACCAAAGCGGCTCTAATTGATCCGTTATTGTCCGCGCTGGGGTGGGATCTCCAGGAAATTGATGAAGTTCGCCGGGAGTACCGGCGAAAGCCGCAGGACAACCCAGTGGACTACGCGCTGTTCTTGAACCGCACAGAGTGCCTGCTCATTGAGGCGAAGTCGCTGGAAAAAGACCTTGGCGATCGAAAATGGATTTCGCAGAATATCAGCTACGCGGCAGTGGTCGGGGTCAAATGGTACGTGCTTATTGTGTGGCCAACCCAAGCGGCGGCATTCGCTCAGATTTGACGGTTACATGGTCAAAGCCCGTGTCATAACTGCTCGGAGGCGCGGTAACGCTACGGTAACGATAGAACTGGAAGTCGTTAAACTCACGATTTTGGTATAGTACGCGAAATGATCGTCGGGAGAGGTATTGCATGGCCCCGCCAGTTACTAGCCGGTATATGATCAGATCAATCGTTCGGGCCGCTGACGTCCTAAGGGCATTCCAGAACCCAGGCGACATCCTGCGATTATGTGACATTGTTCGTATTACCGGACTCGACAAAGGTACGGCATTCCGGCTGCTTCGAACGTTAAGTGAGTGTGGCTTCCTCGATCGAGTGGGCACGCAGAAATATAGCTGTCCAGTCAGCTTCAACAAACGGAAGAGATATCGTATAGGGTTCGCTGGGGGCGGAGATAAATCGCTGTTCAATAGAGAAGTAACAAATAGCCTCACACAAGCCGCCGCCGAGTCCGCCATGGACATTTTCATAGTGGACAATCAATACAGCGGCAAACACTCGCTTCGTGCTATCGACCGTCTTCTCAAAGAGAGTGTCGATCTGATAATTGAGTATCAATCAACTTACGACATCGCTCCACTAATAGCTTCGAAATGCGCTGCCCGGGGCATTCCGCTCATTGCCGTGGAGATCCCACATCCAGGAGCCATCTATTTCGGCGCTAATAACTACGAGGCCGGACTGATCGCCGGTCGGTGCCTGGCACGCTGGGCGAAGGCTAGGTGGGGCGGTGAGGTTGATGAGGTCATTCTTATTGAACAGCGCCGAGCTGGGCCGATCCCGCAGGTTAGGCTTGTAGGATCCATCGATGGTTTAGTTGACGTCCTACCCAGCGCCCGGAATTGCCGCGTGGTGAATCTTGACGGTGATAGCGACTTCGGGAAAAGCCTCGTTGCAGTGCGAAGACATTTGGCCTTCAGCAAAGGCAAACACGTTCTTGTGGCAGCGCTGGACGACACATCCGCTCTAGGTGCATTGCGAGCCTTTGAAGAAGTCGGGCGGGCGGACGGCTGTGCGGTAGTGGGTCAAAACGCCGCGCCAGAGGCACGATTCGAACTAAGGCGCAAGGAAACGCGACTGATCGGATCTGTTGGTTATTTTCCTGAGCGATATGGGAATGCGTTAATTCGAATCGCTCTCGACTTGCTCAATAAGAAGAGCGTCCCACCTGCACTGTTTATAAAGCACTCCCTCATTACCGCGGACAACGTAGATCGGTTCTACCCCAACGACAAGCTGATGGGGTACGCTTAGTTTGATGAGCGATGGCGACCTATGCTATAGGCAGTTGAGGAAGCCGGCAGCGTACCTTTGCTTCCCAAGAGAAGTTTCGCGAAGTACGTGCGGCAGAAGCGGCGGAAGAGGGTTCCGGAAGCCATGCACTGGATCATGCGAGGGCCGGATTTGAAGTCGTTGCTCAAACCGCGCCGCCCCAATACGGGCAACCAATTGCCTCGGATGGGATTCGGCATCAGCCTCCTCGCCTTTTGCTACAACACGATTGCGACTTATCCTGCCCCGCAGCAAAAGAGGGATCTAAACTCGCCGGCGCTGCGCCGGTTCAAAACACCAGTTAGCCTCCCAACGGATTATCGTCTTGGGCCTCGCCGAAATCTAGCAAAGCGGGATGTGTCCGGAATCCGCTCGTCTTCACCGCGTCATAAATGATCCCTGCCAGCAGCCAAGCGCCTCCAATAAGTTTAGTCAGTAAAGGGAGGCTCAACCAAATACCTAGACAGAACAAGAAGCCAAACATGGGTACCATTGCATCTACAAGCAGTCGTCGCTTTTCCCTGCTCTGCAAAAAGTAGTACTGGCGAATAGCCCCCAAGTTCACTCCCATGAAAGCCAAGAAGGCTCCGAAGTTCAAGAGCTCGCCGGCATGCTCCAAGCTCAATAGCAACGACCCAACTAAAGCGACCAGTGCTACCAACAGAACGTTCAGGATGGGATTGCCTGATACTGGATCCAGGTAGCCGAAGAACCTGCGCGGTAGCACATCATCACGGCCCATCGCAAACAGAACTCGTGCAGCAGCCACTTGACCAGCCAAGCAGCCTCCGAGGCTTGAAAGAATTACAACGACCCCCATCCCTTGAAATAGCAGGGATCCGCCAACACGACGTGTCACATCCATGAAGGCTGTCTCTACGCTGGGAAAGGTCCGATAATCTGGCCAAATAAGTTGCGCCAGATATACGAGAATGCAGCTGAAAATGGTAGTGAATAGACAAACTGAAACAGTAGCAAGTAATACATTACGTCGTGGATTCTCAACATCTTCTGCGAGTGTCGTGACTCCATCAAAACCGATATAAGTAAGCGCCGCGAACGAAGTTGCTGTGGCCACAAGCCGAAAGTCGAAAGTGGCTGGATGGTAGAAAGGTGCAGTGGATAATAGGCCATGCAACCCTTGCTGATGGAATAGATACCAAACCGCTGCCAGAAGGAAAGCGCCAATTACTACAAACATTCCGATCAGCAACACAATATTCGCTCGGGCAGTGGCACGGATTCCGCGCAGGTTAAGCGCGGTAATCAGCACAATAAAAATGGCGACCCAGGCCGGAAACGGCAGCCACGGTATAAGCCGCTCCATCGCCAGTGCCGCTTGGATGATCGCAACAATCGGAAGAACTAGGTAGTCCAGCGTCATGGCCCAGCCGGCGACAAAGCCGAGGTGAGCATTCAGGCCGTGTCCAACGTAGACATAGGCCGAGCCGGCAGAGGGATAGAGACTCGCCATGCGCCCATAGCTGAATGCCGTAAGCATCATGGCAACGCCTGCCAATAGAATGCATATAAGAATATGTCCGTGCGAGAGCTCTTGCGCTATGCCATATATGGGAACGGGCGCAATTGGGGTGATGATAACAATCCCATAAAAGATTAGGTCGCGGAGTTTCAAGACTCGACGGAGACGTCGGGGAGGATCCAATTTCTCGACCTCTGCCTTCGGAGGACGGGTCATGAATTAATCTCCGCCGTGCATATGACTATGAGGCTCGCCTTCTCGTGCACGAACACGTTGAACCACTGGGCGCCTTGCTCGCTGGTATAGGCACCCAACGGTCGCGCAGCGATAGAAGGCCGGTGGTGTTTACACCGCAAGTGGGAATTGGACATTGATCTGGAGCCTAAAGCGAGTGCACATGCCATAGTTCAACCTATTCTCGATATTGCCTCCGCCTGTTGGCACTCAAATTCTTACACAAGTGAATCCTGCAGCTTCAGCGAAAGCCTCAATCTCTCTCGATTTATCTCCAATCCCTAGGGCAATGTGGTGACTTGGCCCTTGCTGGCACCAGGCGTCCATAAACTCATGTATGGGCAGGGAAACACGTACACGACAATTGGGGTTACCTATGTTGAGAATGGCTCCCGGAATCGCGTCAGCGATCGTGTAGATTAACTTAAACGTCTTACCGGCATTGAATTGAGTCAAGTTCAGCAAGGAAACGGGCCCTTGCGGGATTCTGAAGTCAATCCCCAAGCCATGGCCCGTTTTGCCGTGATGCACCGTCAGGTGCTGGAGCTTTGCCTTCCCGTCAGCGACGTTGATGTTGCTTGGCCCATCGTGTCCCATCAAGAAGAAGTTGTCCTCGAAGTCCATGGAAAAGAACTCCACAAACATTCCCCCGGCACCGAGCAAGTCCATGAGTTTAAGTGCCATAGCCGTCTTAACGTCACCTTCCGTCACCCCCGGGCGACCCAACGCTGTAAGCCTGGACACTGCGAGTGCCGACTGTGCCCTCAGCTGGGTTATGAAATCCTCTTCCCCCCACCAGTAGTATCCAAATGCACTGATGTCGTGTTTCGTTATTACTTGATCAAAGGCAACAGCGGTCTGGGCAGAGAACCGCAAATGACCGTTGGTAACTGTTTCATCTATGTCATACATCTCCCGAAACTGGCGGTATATGTCTTCCAGTTGCTGATTGGTTACGCGTTCATAGGCATTCTTGATTTCTTCAACCTCCGGGCGCTTAAGCAACTTGCCGGTTGCTCTCAATAGGCGGTGTTCGTCTATGGGCATGTCCGTCATATGGTCGTACGTCTTGCCGATGACGCCAAAGCTCAACGACCGGAAGACACGTGCGGCCGCAGCCCCAATGCAGTCAGACCTCAGTTCATTCCAAAGTCGACTGTCGCCGAAGTGGCCGGTTATGACCTTGAACGACTTACCAAGGTCTATCAAGGTGCCTGCATACTCCGGAATGCAGCAAACCCCTTCATGATGAAGATAGATCGATGTATCAGCCGAAGTATAGTCGTAAGTACTATCCTCATGGCCATTGAGGAGCCTTATCGGAACCGACACCGACCTAGCCACAGGAACTACGCACATCCCCGTCGTATAGCCGAACGGAAAAACGACGAGAATATCGATTTGATTCGCGCTGAAAAAGGATGCAGCTGCAACGGCCTTCTCAGGAGTATCGACCAGTTCTGGTGACACGATCTCTCCAAACGCCTTTAGGCGGTTGCGCAACTCCCCGTACATCTTCTGGCCCTTTTCCTTCAGGTTCGGGAACTGATCCCAATAGAAGTTGTGTCCGGTCGGAAGGAGCCCGATTCTGGGACGTGGAACTCTAGCGTCTAGTTTGTTCATGGTTGTTCCTCCCAAGTTTGAGGTCAGATCGACGGCTTGTAGCTTGTGGTTTTCAACAAGCCAATAAATGCATTCTTGTGACCCGCCCGCACAAGTTCACTCCGCGTCTCTTACAATTCCGACTCGGCTTCAGAAGAGGACTCCAATCATCGCAAATTTGTACGATCCCGAGCCGACTCGCAGAGTAACCGAATCAGGGGCGTCGGTACCGCCCGTTATCCCGGATACGCCGGGGACATAAATGTTTGCTCGCCAGACAGTCGTCCCATTCTCTGTAATGATCAGGTCCGTCAACCCGAGTTTCGGAATAGCGACATCGGCTTCAGTTCCGGCGGGAATGGAAACATTCAGGTCGAGTGAGGTGTCGCCCTTGATCCACTCCACCTTGATCGAACCCCGCACGGTCCGCTGCGCAGCGGCGACACTCCGGAGATCGCCAACAGGCTGAGGCCGAATCACGATTCGCCGATAACCCGGACTACCTAGATTGATCCCGGCAAGGTTTCGGTAAAAGAACTTGTCGGCGCTACCGAACATCTTCATGTTCTGGCTGAGCCATGGGCCGCATTCGTAGGTTTCACAAACTGCAGTGGCACCCTGCATCACCTGATAGCCAAGACTCGGATAGGTGGTTTGTGTGACGATCCGGTACATAACATCCGTCGCGCCATACTGAGGCAATGCTTGGGCGAGAGCGTTGGATCCAATTATCCCGGTGGAGAGGTGTCCATTGTGTCTTGTATTGATGTCGTCAACTAAGTTCTTCACCACCGCTTGAATGTCCGCTGGAGGAACCATTCCCAGATAAAGAGGGAGCGCATTGGAAGTCTGACTTCCAGTTGCATATTGATTTGTGCTGGGATCTAGGAAGTTGCGATTGAAAGCTGCATTGATGTTCTGTGCCAGCTCAGAATAGCGCTTGGCATCTTCTGACTTGCCGAGAACCTCCGCAATTCGCGCAAGAATCCAAACATCGTAATAGTAATAAGCCGTAGAGGTGAGCGCAGCGGGAGTATGCCTCGGCGAGAAGTGACTGAACCCGTTCTCTTGCGGCTCCATGTGATCGCCCAAGCCACCGGATATTATGAAACCGCGGGCATTGGTACTTAAGAAGTCAATTAGCTTCCTCAGGCTGGCATAGTGATCTTCCAGAACTCGCCGGTCACCGTATTGCTGATATAGGTACCAGGTTAGGAGTGGATACGTGCTCTTCCAACACGGCCACATCGCGTAGGCGTCCATTGCATAACGCCAATGGAGCGGACTCACGAAAGGTATATCACCATCTTCCTTCTGGCTGTCCTGGATGTCATTTAACCATTTTTCCCAAAACGCGTTCATATCAAAGTTGTGAATATAGTCTTCAGCAACAAATCCGGGATCTCCAAGCCACGATTGCCGCTCGGCACGGTCAGCAGCATCTTGCAACAATCCCTGGAAGCTGCTCATGAAAGTCCACTGAATGTTGTGGTGAATTTGATTAAGCAACTCGTTGGAGCTGGAAAAGGAGCCGCTGGATTCCAAGGCTGAGTGTACAAACCGGCCCTCGATGCTCTCAACGGAAGGGGCATCTCTGAATCCTCTGACTTCTACGTAGCGGAAGCCGTGCAGCGTGAAGCGAGGCTCCCATACTTCTGTTCCGTCACCCTTCAGGATGTATGTGTCGGTCTGCCGAGCCTCGGAACCGGGCACCATGTTACTGCGATTGTCCAGTGTCTCGTCTTCGGGATATATCCGTGACCCGTACTTCAAGACAACCTTCGTGCCACGCGGACCGGATACGCGGATTCGGACCCAGCCGCTGAAAAGTTGGCCGAAATCATAAACGTACGTTGAGTCAAAGGCCTCTGGCTCCTTCGGGGTAAGCATCTTCACCGGCGCCAAGGTTTGCAATACGCGGCAAGGAGGTAGCAGTTCCGCGGTTAGAGTACCGCTCGGCGGCTCTACGGGTGATGCGCTCTCCCAGGAGGAGTCGTTGAAACCAGGCCTATCCCAACCAGGTTGTTCAAGTCGGGCGTCGTAGGTCTCTCCATTGAAGAGATCGTTATAAGTGATTGGGCCGACAGATGTTTTCCAATTGGAATCCGATACGACGCTGAGGTGCTGGCCGTTTTCAAGTTCAACGTTCATTTGAAGAATAAGGCGTGGCCGGTCGCCATAAGGGCTTCTTCCCGCTGGCGACGGTGCCACGTCTGCTTCTGCGCTATACCATCCATTTCCGAGCATTACGCCAATGGCATTGGAGCCACTTTGCAGGTTTTGGGTGATATCGTAGGTTGCGTAGAGCACGCGTGTGTTTAGCTTAAAGGGCTGATCATTGTTGTAGTACGTAGAGGCCGGCTCGAGTACCCGGTCTCCGACCTTTTCTCCATTAATGAAAAGTTCGTAGTACCCGATACCGGAGACATAAATTCGAGCGCGTCGGACCGGCTTGTCGAGCGAGATTGTACGTCGAAAAAGTGGGGAAGACACACCCTTCTTCGCAGCGATCCATTTGCCCTGCCAGTCACTCGCCTTGCGCAATCCCATTTCAAAGAAGGATGGGGAGCTGTAGGCGCCCGACTTGCCATTCCTGTCCCAGACACGGACCTTCCAGTAGCACCTTTCACCGCTCGCTAGATCGCTGCCTCCGTACACCACTTCCACTGAGTTGTCGGAGGAGACCTTCCCGCTGTCCCATTTGTCGCCCTGATCAGCCTGCAGTTTCTCTAGGCTGCCCGCAACCAATACTTGGAAGCCAGTCTGCAGTTGGCCCCTTTCTTCAGATGCAAGCAACCAATTGAACCGCGGGCGAGGCGTCTCGATTCCCAACGGATCTTTCAGATGTTCGGTCTTAAGCTCGGTGGCCAACATCTGTGACTGCTCGCCGGCGATTTTGTCGGAGGCCCCGAGGCGCGCTCCCCCCTTGGCCGATGCGTGGATGCTAAAAAGCAGAAGTACACAAAGCGAGTACCGAAGAGCGGCGGGGGCCAGTCGTCGAATCAGACCGCAAATATAGATCGATCTGATTTTCGTTGAACTCTGAGCAGGGCTGATTGTGGAGTCGGAATTCAAAGTGCCGAATCGAGGTCGTTCGTGTATTCCAGTCATCGGAGTCCTTACTCACCTTGTCTTTGGACGAAGGTGTGGCCAGTCATCATACGGAATTCGGGCGGATATCGAAATGTCATATCCGGCGCTACATGGCCCAGTCCATAACATCAAAACGACGGCTATGGTTTTGGCTGAACAGATGGCTTCGGCTCCGCGCTGAGAAGGGATCGATAAGATCCCTTCGGCTGCTGAAGCGGCACATGCGACACGCTAGCCGGTTGAACATATTTGGCTAGCTCACGCAGTGGAATCACCGTGCAGCCCCGGTCGTGCAGATACTTCATGTAGCTCTCAAAGTCCTTTGGTGAGGTACTGACCCAGGGGGCACGTGGGTACGGAACCCCGTGAAATGCGAGAACTGCAATCTTTCCGCCCTTGGCTTGGTCGATAGCCCAAATTAAGTCGTTCATTCCCCATTTCGGACCAGCGTAACCAGTTGTAGGGATAAGCAGAGGGCTATCCTTGGCCGGATCATAGACAGGGCCTCGAGCTCCCCAGCCTTTATCTGGGAACTCAGGTGCGACACCGCGGCGCGCAAACAAATAGCCTTTCTCAAGCAGCACTTGTGCACTCTGGATATTGAATTGCCAGCCTGGATAGGCAAAAGTCGTTGGTACGGGAATTCCGTTTTGCTTACAGCGCTCCTCGATTCCTTCGAGCTCCGTGACAAGCTGCTTCTTTGAGAGCGTTCTAACATCCGGGTGATTTTCAGTGTGGTTGCCGATTTCAAAGGCCTCTTTGTTGAGTTCACGGATGTCGTCCCATGTTAATGAGTCGTCTTGGCGCTTTATGCTGCGAAGGCCATCGGTAACATAGAATGTGGCGCCAAAACCATAGCGTCTTAAGACTGGCGCGACCTGTGTGATATCGGTCTTTGTGCCATCGTCGATAGTCATGACAACCAGGCGATCCGGAATTGGCAATAATGATTGCTGAGCAGTTCCTCTTGGATAAGCCAAAAGAAGCACTAGTGATGCGCAAAACAATACCGATCTCGCTAACCGTGGCATGTAACTCTCTCCTCTGTCTTGGTATCCCTGTTGATGGTTAGAGATGGAGCACTTTGAGTGCACGAGACTCTCCGCGGCGTGCTTTATGAACGACTTTGCACCGTAATCCAGGGGAGTGCGAGATAAAGGAAGGCCCCTAGCTGAGAAGACACTCAAGACGCTCCAAGGTACGCCGGACCTGTCCGATCCAAAACCCTGGGCTTCGGCCAGCGCTATTTAATTCGTTCTCTGCTGCGCTTGGTCTTCCCAGCGTGTTGTCCCTTTTGTCACCGAAGTGTACCAGCCGTCCAGAAGGGCCTTCGTCTCACTTCATCAAGACTTCACCAACGAAGGCCCTGAACCGGAAAACGCCAGCCACGCACGCGGCCGTACGCGTTACTTCACCGCAGTGGATTCCTGTTACTCCGCCCTCGACACGCTAAAAAGTGAGTCGAAGGCCTACTTGGTCCTCTCTTGCAGGGTGGTAAGTATTCAGCGTTGAAATCGTCCCGAATGTACCGCTGGTCACGCTTTGATTGGGAAGACCAAATTCAGGATGGTTAAACGCGTTGAACGACTCGAACCGGAATTGAAGCGAGACCTTTTCCGGCAGAGTGAAGCTCTTGAGCAGCGAAAGGTCCCAGTTGGCCACGCCGGGCATTCGGATTATGTTACGTGATGAGTTCCCGAAGTCTCCCGCCGCAGGCTGAGCAAATGCGCTCGTGTTGAACCATTCTGTGAGGTTCTTGTGGAACCCTGAAGGATAGGGGTTTCCGACCTTATCCGCCCGTTCTCCATAGGCCTTATTGACAAAGCCAAGATCAGTGGCCGTTATCGAGAATGGGAATCCACCTTGGTAAATGGCAATTCCATCGAACTGCCATCCTCCAATGACCTCATCAAGAGCCCTAGGAGCGTTTTGCAGCACTTTCCCTCCCCGGCCCACTGGTATTGCGCACACAAAGCTCACAGCGAGACGCTGGCCTACGTCATACGAAGAGCGTGCATAGTCACCATGAGGATTGTGGTTATCCTGCACACCTATGAACCCGCCCGCATCTCCAGTCACGCCCGAGGTTGAGGATTGAATGTCCAATCCCTTGGACCATGTGTAGGCAGCCAGCAGCGAGACGCCGTTACTCTGGTGTCGCGCGATTACGTTCAGGGCATTGTAGTTGGAGTATCCATCGAAGTTGTCCATGACCAATGTGCCGATGTTCGGATAAGATTCACGCGCAGCAATTGAAGCCGGTGTTTGCGTAAGCGGGTCACAGTTATGCGCAGCGTTGCATTCTGTGGGCTGATTCGGATTGCTCCGGTTCGCTAAGTCTGTTCCCTTAGCCCCGTTATAGTTCACATTCAGGACGGTGTTCCTGAGGACCTCGCGCTCAATCCCGAAGGACCAGTTCTTCTCAACCGGATTCTTGGTATTAGCCGGCTGCACTTCTGGAAAGGTTAGAGCTGCCGCGGTGACAACACCCGTACCCAGGTCGGGGAAGAGATCGTCTGTACTGAGGAGTGTGTCCGTAGCCGTTGAGGCTGTAAGGGTTGTTGAAGCCGAGTAAGGCCAGAAAGAGCCAGAAGCAAAGTACTCGTTGAGCTGTACGCTGTCATAAAACATTCCAAAACCGCCCCGAATGACAGTCTTATTGTCTCCGAATGGACGAACCGCAACTCCAATCCTCGGCAGGAATCCGTTCTTCGGGGTCGGGCCAGGTCCGCGCCGTCCGTTGTAGGCATAGAGCCCCCCGCCGTATTTTGTTACGACGTTCTGACTGCCGGCATAAAGGCCGCCTCCGGCAATGTTGGGATCAAACCAGAAGAAGTTATTCTGTTCCTCATATGGCCCGGGCAAGAACTCATAGCGCAAACCGAGATTGACCGTCAGCCTGGGCGTCACTTTCCAGTCATCTTGAAAATACGGCGCGTAATCTCTCCAGTGGAAGTGGGGATGGATTCCGGTCGTTTGATTGCCCAGTGGCCCTGCGACGTTGGCCGATACTGAACTTATGTTTCCGAGCAAGAAGTCCGATATTTGATTGCCTGAGAACTCACCATCGTAATTGAAGCCTCCAAGCGGACGGTTCGAGGATGTCAGGGAGAGTCCCCACGTGCGGACGCCGATGCCGGCACCGATAGTATGACCCCGTTTTGACCACGACAACGAATCCCCGAAGTCGTTCATCCCCTCCAAACTCCCTAACGGAGTCAGGCCGTTGCTGCCCGACCCGGCGTAGGAAGTCCCGGCATTCGGGAGCGTATACGTGCCGAAGGCGATACCGGGGTAGCCGGCGTTAGGAAGAGCGAAGACGCCCTTTAGATCGAGCGCTGCCAAATCTGCGCTCGGGATCACATAGGGGTTTTGAATGGAGAGCGCCTCTAGGTATCCATAGCGGGCCTGATTGACGAGATTGGGCGTGAAGATGTGCGTGTAGGTCAACGTGTAATTGCGTGCATCCTGTGTTGTAATCACGCTACCCACGGCAGTCAGTGATCCCGGCACGGTGGCAAGGATATTCGAGATCGCAGCGTGGAAGAACGCGGAATCCTTGGCACTGAAGTTGTGATCCATGCGATAGTTCTGTTGATCCGTATTGGCCGGTGAACTCACTGAGCCGTTATAGTTAAATGCGCCGGAAGAGTTGGGCGCAGGAAAGAACAGCGTTGGCTTGCTCATAACAATCTGTCCATATCGCGAGATACGGCCTGCTGGAATCGTGGTGATGCCACCCACCTCAGGGAAGGTCTGAGTGGGATTCAACGGATCAGTGATTGCAAATGGAAATTGTCCCTGTAGCTCATCTGACGTGGGAACATTGCCTACTGCCGTAGTGGCCTGCCGAATTCTCTCACCCTCGTAGTTGGTGAAAATGAATGTTTTGTTTCGACCGTTATACAGCTTTGGAATGATTACGGGAGCGCCGAAAGAATAGCCGAATTGATTCTGCCGGAGTGGGTTTACGGGCGACGGGGCTACGTTAAAATAGCCACGGGCATCGAGAACATCATTCCTCAGGAATTCGAATGCCGATCCGTGCAGCTCGTTCGTTCCAGACTTGGTGCTGAGATTGATCTGATTGGCACTGTAGCCGAACTCGGCAGAGTAGGTGTCAGTCTGTACCTTGAACTCCTGGATCGCATCGAGGGAAATATTATAGGCAGGCGTGTTGTAACCAGTGTCCATGATACTGGTCCCGTCGACGGTGTACCCATTCGAGGAACTTCTCGCACCGCCAATGGCGATCGCATCCCCAGCGTTGTAACGGAACGTGGACTGTTCTCCGCCCGTTTCCACTGCTCCCGGGGTAAGGAACAGGAGGTCGAGGAAGACGCGGCCGTTCAGGGGCAGGTTGACGACAGGCTTCTCCCCGATCACCTCACCGACTGACGCCGAATCCGTATCGAGAGCAATGGCTTGTGCAGAAACCTCGATTCTCTCTGCGGTGGCTCCGGGAGTCAGCTTGAAGTCGGCGCGCACGGTTTGATCCACCAGGAGGGTAATGTTGGATCGCGCTTCGGTCTTGAAGCCAGTGGCCGCGACCGTGATCCTGTAAGTTCCAGGGCTCAAGAGAGGGGCCGTGTAGTCGCCAGAATCGTTCGTCCTGGCAGCACGAACTTCAGAGGTGCCAACGTTCTCGATTTGCACGTCAAGTCCAACCAGGACAGCGTCGCTCGGATCCGTCACCCTTCCAACAATGCTGCCGGTGGCGTTCTGCGCGAGTGCAGAAACCGCGCACATAGCACCAACCATTGCGTAGATCGCGACCTTCCAAATTCTCCGTGTCCAGCTCATCGTCGAGTCCTCCTTTAGAAAAGGGGCCTGAGCCCCGTCGGTTCCCGATAGAGACAATGTTGTTGACATGTCGTGCTTCGAAAGCTGTGTCTTGGTTGCCATCAGCGACTCCCAAGTGAGACAGTTTCTTCCTGCAGTTCCTGGGAACTATCACCGGATGGTCTTGTGCTTACCCCCCGCGAGATGGAAGCCTTACTAAATCGCCTGTTCAGATTTCCATTGTTCCCGCTGGACACGCTCCCTTATCTGCTCCGCAGAGACAGCCTTTTCTTCGATGAATCGGAAATGTGCCTTGCATTACACCGGCAAGGAAGATGCACTCATACGACCAAACTCTGATATCGTCAGCCCTTTTGATCGTGGGGATTGATCCGGTGCTCACTTAAGCATTTCACCAATAGACTGAGAACGTATGACGGATTGGTCGAGATGACAAGAAGAAAAGGCGCAATCCATATTGTTTTACTTAGTAAAACAGACTCCATTGTACTTATTATCTTTTAAACTTCTTATTTTAAGCATTTTAGTGATCGGATAGACTGCAAAATATGAAAGAGTTGTTTGTCACTGGATTCATGAAGTTGTTGGATTACGTGAAACAACCCTCCCAGAAGGGTTTCTCGGCTGTTCGAGGGAATCCGGATTCCAAAGTTCCCCTATTCATGTGGGAAGGAAACCCGAGCCCTTGCAGGGGCAATGCGAATCATCCAAACGTAACCGTTGGACACGAAACCTCACTTGGGAGCGGATCGAAGCCATTGATCCTCTGCGTGGACCTGCTCGACGTTGCCGACTTTTCTATAAAGGCGCAGCAAGCGAAAGTGAATGGACTTATTCGACATATTTTCCTTTTCAGCGGCGGCCAGAAGCTGGATTGCCCGTTGCGGGTTGTCCAGATTTTGCAAGGCTTCCGACAAGTCAAGCACCGCCCATAACGGAGGATTGCTCCCTTTCACGCGCGGTTCAAGAAAGTCACGCACATCGTTCCATTGAATCAGTTCAACCAGGGCCTCGCTCACACGTGCTGCGGCACGTTCATCTTGCGGGTCATAGGCTACTTGCGCGCGGAATACTTCCAAGGCTCGGTCCCACATGCGGCGCTTTCGATAGAGCATGCCAAGGCTGTAGTGCAGGTCTGGAAGTTCGGGATGAGTCTGCAGCAGGCGTTCATATCCCTGAATCGCCTCATCCACATGCCCTTGATCCGCGAGCATTTCAAACTTCAGTTGGTCGAGATAAGGAGAACTGGGATACTTGTCGTCACAGATCTCCACTTCACGCATGCTCTCTTCACCACTCAGCACGCTCAGCAGATAAAGCAGTGTCGTGTCTTCGGGATGCTGACGCCAACTTCGGACCGCTACCTGAAAAGACAGGCTGGGTTTGAAGTGGGGCGAGTTCTGGGCAGCCACTGCAAAGGCACCGCGCGCATCGGGCGACGCTTGATCCCGCGCATTCTTTATCGCCTGAAGATAGGGCGCGTTTCCCGGCGCGGCCGCGAGGCGTGTAATGAAGAACTGTGCAGAGAGAAGATACGACTTCGCAAGCTGAATCAAGGCCAGATCATTGGGGAAGGAAGTATCCGCGAGCAAGGCATTGTAGACTGCAACCGACTCAACCGGTTCATTAAGCTCGAGGTAGCAGGGAGCGACAAGAGCTAAGGTCTGCAGGTCAGCGATATCTTCCTTGAGTATCTTGGCGAGCATGGGGCGCGCGCCTTCCAAATCGAGGGTCTTGCACTTTTCCTCAGCGAGGAGCGCATAGGTGCGGGGTAGGTTCTTCAGCTTCAATGCCTTCTCGAAGGCATGAATCGCGTCGGTTGACCTCCCCTGCATTTGCATCGCAATCCCCAGGTTGGTGAGCAGTTCGGGAGATGCGGGGTATTTGAGCAGAGCTTTCCTGTAAATAGCTTCAGCCGAAGCGTAGTCCCCGTGATCGAGAGCGATCCGGCCGGGATCCACCTGTGTCTTCTCTTGACTGACTGCGCTCCAGGGGCCCAAGAGAACGACGGTCACAAAGGAAATGAAGAGGCGTCGGCTCAAGCATCGTAGCGAGACCATGAGAAGCATCATAGTGAAGTCGGCGGAAATCAGCGAGTGGGCAACCAGCCCCCGATTTCCCTCGGAGGATAGGGGAGGAAGGTCACTTCGCCAACTGGTGAAGTGGCTGACGGGAGTCGAGACCTCGACTTCAATTTGGGAGATGGCCTTGCGCAGTTCTAGATGGTGGGGTCACTGATCAGAAAAAGTCCGAATTCTGGGTCATGCACCCGGCAACCGCACCGGATGGCCTGCTACCAGCAATGCTTGCAGTTGACCATTGATGGCACTTTCAACCATGGGCGCCAGGATGACCCGTGGTTAGCCATCGTAACTTACGGGCAATGTTACATTTCCGTTCTTACCCCAACTCCTGAGCGCATTCCTTGCTCTTCATGACTGTCTAGTATAGGCACGGGATTTCCACAGGAGCCAAGTTCACGGAATGTCTCACACGGGGTTATGTCCAACACGAGCATGTGGCTTGTAACTCGGCGCGCCGAGCGCGGCCGAAGTAAGTAGTTGAGCTCGAGTTCAACCGGCATTTGCTTCACTCCTATCCTGCAGACTCCCCTGCCTTCTCAAGAGCGAGTAGGGCGCACACAGCCCCCCTGGCTGCTCAGGTGCCGCACCGCTCCTTCCCACTAATTCCCTGTGTATATCCGTCCCGCGCGCGCGGACGAAAACGTTCTCTGAAACCAGACACCAGGTTATGTGGAGGAGGGCTCGGGACTTGCAATTGTTTCGAGCCCACCGGGGGTTAAATCCCCCCGATCCCCTTCGCATGCCACAACTCAATACAAAGGAGCAACACCATGTTGGAAATCATCCGAACCACCAGCACTCCGGCCTCAAAGGAGTCCGGTCCTCTCAACTCCAATTGGAAGAGGATTCTCTTCTTCTTCCACAAACGTGCCTTCGAGTCCAAGCTCGAAGGCATTCTCAGTGCCGCAGCCGGTCACGAAAGCAACGGGCCGTCACCATAGTGGGCGGCCCGGCAATGTAGTAGATGGGTCCTTGCAGGTTGGCCAAATGCCTGCACAACATCTCCTTGTCTATCAGAGCCGTTTCACCCTTCCATTCCTCCTTGGATTTCGACATTTCTGTCATGGTGCAGATCAAGCGGAAATTGGGATTTGTCGTCTCCAAAGCCCTCAGAGTATCCAGGAATGCAGCGTCTTCAGGCCGCCGATTCGAATAGAACAGGAATAACTTTTGCGACAACCTGTCCCGGTCAGCCTGTTGCGCCATACTAAGAAATGGTGTGATTCCGATTCCGCCTGCAAGGAATATGGCTGGCTTTGTTAGGTTCTTGTGTAGAGTGAAGGAGCCTGCGGCTGGGCTTATCTTCACTTCCGCGGTTAACATCACTTGTTTTAGCGAGCGCTTGAAAGCGGTATTACGCATGCGTGTGGTGAAAACTAACTCGTTTGCAAATGGAGGGCTCGCGATGGAAAACGTGCGGGTGTTCCCCTCGGCATCAGTTTCCAGTGGGTCAGTGAGTGTCACATCGGCGAACTGGCCCGCGCTGAAACTGAATCCGGACGGTTTCTCGAAGTGAAAGGCCATTGTGCCTTCCGCAACTTCTTCTCGGCGTGTCAGTGTGGACGTGTGATCTGCCATTAGGACCTCTTCGGTAGCCTTGTCGACATTCCCTGAGTTCTGGATATACATTTGGCGGCCGGGGCAGCTTCCAATCGGTCAANNGGATACCGTGTGCAGTCACTCCGAATGGGACGCGACCGCCAATGTAAAACCAATCCTATGCGCGCCGTGACCACTGGGTTGGTCAAAATCGAACGTTCGCTCTATGCACTGTGGATATGAAGCATGGCGTACTGTGCCGAACGCGACAATTACCAGTCTCAGGATGATGGCTTCGCGCAGCAGGCAGGGTTTGCATGTTTCAGAGGCGAGGCTGGAGCGCCCTGCTCAAGGTGCTCCAATGTGACCAGACAACCGTCTGGGCCGCTCCTAGGATGATGTGTAGGGAAGAAGTAAGACAGTCGTTTCAAGGGCTGGTCCGCTTCGTCTTGCGAGGGAGGTTACAACATGGAAACAATCTTGATTGTTTTACTGGTGCTTTTTCTGCTCGGAGGCGGGGGCTGGGGATATTCGCGTTGGCGGCGCTAACGCGGCTGCCNNTCAAAGAAGGACCGCTTCATGAAAAAGAAAAGCCGGATCGAGATTGAAAGAGAGATTGTCTCCCGCGTAAAAAAGGAGATGGACCGTCCGCGACTGACCGAGTCGGTCCGCAATGGTTTCAGCGTCCAGGCTGCACCGGCCGTGGAGAAGCCTGCTGCCATTTCTGCGCGAGCGTGATTCCTGGTAATTTGAGTGCTACAACACTCAGCTCTAATTTGCCCAATTGTGCCCATGCTAGGGGCTCCTGGCAGGCTTCGATCGAGTTCGTACAAGTGGTCGAGGAAAGAGGTCTCTCGGGGTCAACCTCGGGTACCGGATGGGATAACACGAACTTACCCTCTCAGGAATTGAGGAAAAAGCGCCAACAAGCCCAGCGCAAACCCCGCCGCGTTGCCCGTAGAAAGGAAGTTCACTGCGTGGTTGTTCAGCCAGTCGCGCTCTTCCAGCCTCGCTCCAAGCGCGCTTTAGAAAAGCAGGCCGAAGACACCGACCGCGCAACTGACCGCGAACATCCTCCTCGTTCACCCATATAACCCGGCCAATGCGGGTTGAAGGCTGCGGACCATCCCATTAGTTGGGCGGTCAACTAGCGATAACAGGCGTATTACGCCAATCCGGAGGAGCCGATCACGACGAAGAAAGATCCCCGGAAGTGGGCGCAGGTTCAGGCAGATCTGGCAATACTCGAGACAATGCCGACCAGCACGGAGCCGGTGCCTTTCCCGACGTATGGAGACGATGTGGGAAGTGCGCTGTAAGAGAACTCAGACGGCTTCGAAGCAAATGGGCTGCGCCAAGATTCAGGAGGAGGAATCTGGCGCAGCCCTTTCGTTGCTCACGACAACAAGCCCACTACTGCGGAGGGTTTGCGACGCCTGACGGATTCGCAGGGGAAGCGGCTTGCGGAGGAGGAGCGGAGCCTTGCGGCTGCTGCTGCATTTCCGACGGCGGGGTCTGCGATTGCGCGCCGGGGCCGGTTTCCTGGACGCCGATCGAGGATCCTGAAACCACCATCTGCACGCGGCGGTTCTGGGCTCGTCCAGAGTTAGTCGAGTTATCGGCGATGGGGCTGCTTTTGCCGTAGCCCGCAGCCGTGATATTTGCATCCGGAACACCTTGTGATGCTAGGTAGTCCCGGACAGCGTCGGCGCGCTGCTCAGATAGCTTCTGATTATATTCATCGGAACCGATGTTATCGGTGTAGCCCTCTACCTGGAGCTTCAGGTTTGGGTAGGCGAGCAGAATTCCAGAAACTTTAGCCAGTTTTTCGCGGGCTTCCGGCTTCAATGTGTACTTATTGAAGTCGAAGAGGACGTCGGACATGTTGACGATCAAGCCACGGGCTGTTTCTGTGGTTTGCAGCACTTGGTTTAGCTGCTGTTTGAGGCGTTCACGCGCCTGCTCGATTTGCTGAGCGGCCTGCTGCGCGCTTTGCTCAGCAGCCTGCTGGGCATCGCGCGCCTTTTGTGCGCGGGCTTCGGCTTCGGCAGTGGCAGCCTCGGCTTGTGCACGTTGCGCGGTCTGCTGCTGTGCCTCCATTTGCGCCTGTTGGGCGGCAAGTTGCGACTGCTGGGCGGCTTGTTCGGCATTCACGCGTGCCTGTTGCTCGGCGGCGTCATCTTCGGCTTTTATCTTGCGAATGGTGATGATGCGAGCGTCCTCGGATGCCTGCACCGCTTCACGTGCGTAGGTGATGGTCTCTTTGCGATCACTCTTTTTGCGGTCTGTATCGTCCGCATTCTGGAGGGCAGTTTTGGCGGTGGCCATGGAGTCTGCGGCGTACTTTTCTGCGCCTGCGGCGTCGGCGATCTGAACCGCATTCATAGCCTCGTAGAGTTCCAGGGGCGAGCGCTCATCACGGGTGATGGGATGCAGCACGGTGTGGCGGCCGGCAGTTTCCTCATAGGCCCCGCGAGGAAGCAGAGAGTAATGGGCATTCACCTGCTCGATGACACCTTCCGTCTTATCGTTGATCACGAAATTCTGCATGACGACCACGTCACTGGGCATGGTGACTGCGTAGTAAGGCTCGGCCGTAACAATCAAACCGAAGGTCTGGAGGTTGGTGGTCACGGTGATCTGGTTCTTGTCTTTGGAGCCGGTGGGAAGTACCTCGCCGAGGTTAATGGGCCGGCCTTCCGGGGTAATAGCCCACAAGACGTAGGTCAAATACTCCACACCGAAGCCATTAGCCGGCGACAGACCCTCGAATTCAGCGTCGATCACGGTCCGGCCGCCCTTGCTTTGAACTTTGGCGGAGCCTTTGGCGGCGGGGAGAAGACTCGTGCCCTCGAAACCGATTTTTGTGGCGCTGCTGCGATTGAAGTAGTTGACCGCGGGGATATCACGCCCGACTACCTGCAACCTATAGAGCGGAGTGTTGTCGTAGGTCCCGACCGGCCCCGGCGGAGGGCCGTTCGGCCGCGTCTGCGTGGACGTGGGATTCGATTCCTGGGCAGCGGCCATGCCCTGAAAAGTGAGCCCGGATGCGGCGAGCAAGAAGATGAGGAGATGAGGCTTGCTGAGGCTCTTGATCATGTCGGTTGGTTTCCCCCTAATCCTATTTATGCTTGCGAGGTTTTCAGTTTCGTACGCGCGGATTGCACGGACGCAAGCACTCAGACGTATAGATGAGAAGATGCGGTCGCGAGAGGGGGAGTTGTCCCAATAGGAAGGTTTAGATGAGCTTTTTATCTCTATAAGTTATTGAAATAATTATACTTATAATTAAGTGCGACGCATCCCGATGCCGTTAATGCACGCCAGGACGCGGGGCGGCGGGTTTGATGGGCTTCTTGAAGAGCCACACGGCTGCGGCGCAGAAGAAGGCCAGGAGCGCGGTCCAGCGGAAGACGTCCACGTAGGCCATCAAGGCGGATTGCTGCTCCATCATGCCGTAAAGCAGCCCATGGAACCGGGGCGGGCCTGGGCACGGCCGAGGTGTTGACCGAGGTAGCCGGCGACAGCGGCCGAACGCTGCTGCAGGATGAAGTTTGACGGGCCGAGGTTGGCGCCGATCTCGGTCTGGCGCGGCGTCCGCGCGAGATGACTCTTAAGCACCCGCCATTCACCAGCCAGACGCCGCCTACCTTCTTGCTGCAGGCGGAGGATGAGGGGCGGAATGATCGATAAACTCGATCTCCGAATCCCTCAGTGCAGCACCTTGCGCCCTGATGTTAGCGCCTATACACGCGGGTAGCCATGTTTGCGATCGTCGACCGTAACTCCGAGCCAGACGTTTGCGTACGCTCCTGGATTCCGAATGCCATCGCTGAAGAAGGATAAGCAAAGCAATGGCGAAAGTCTACCTGAGGAAATCCTGTGCTCTCGGGCACAGCCCCGGCGTCCACATTCGGCATAATTGTCCCATGCAGGAAGTGTTCTCAAGGATCGAACAGCCCGGCGTCTCTCTGCACGATCAGGAATTCTATGAGCTGCGTCTTTACGAATCCGGCGATATTTGGAGACCAGGGCACATGATCTTGCAGGCACGCGCAACCTGGAGCGAAGTGGATCGCCAATTCATGTGGGACGAAATCGAGACTGAGAGAGTCCTGACACTAGAGATAGCAAGGGAGAGATACTCCGCCCGAAGACTCGCGTTGGCCGAAAAGGGCTTCATGGTTTCGGACATGGACATCTAGGATCATTGTGTGACAGAAGTTATTGGTATTCGGAAATGTGTTTTGTAAGGTGCCCGATGCTCAAGAAGCTTTGTCTCCTTTTGTTAACCGTTTCGTTCCTCTCCTCGGCGACCTACGCCAGTGGAGGAAGCACCCATCATTCTTCCGCCGCATCGAGATCAACGTACGTCCGCAGCTATACGAAGAAGGACGGGACGTACGTGGCTCCCCACGAACGTCGCAGTTCGGGAACAGCCGTACGCAGTCCCCTGGGATCGGCTACATCTAGCCATAATTATCGAAGCAGAGGAATCGCATCAGGCTACGACTCGCATGGCAGGATCAAACGAAGCGCCGCAGCAAAGGATGCCTTCAAACGGCAACAGCGCTGCCCATCCACCGGAAGAGGGTCTGGTTCATGTCCGGGGTACGTGATTGACCACGTAAAGCCGTTGGAGTGCGGCGGCGCTGACGATCCGTCAAATATGCAGTGGCAAACAATCGCTGAAGGCAAGGCTAAGGATAAGACTGAGCGCTCTTGCCGATAGCTCGTACGCGGTTGCTTATTAAGTGCTTCACTTGATCCTCAGTCAGCAAGATGACGATGTTACTCGTTGGCTTCGACTCGGCTTGGACCGCCCACAATTGCGGTGCGATTGTCGGTGTCTTTCACCTGGCGAATGGCAAGTATCGAGAATTCGGGCCACCGCAGTTCGCGAACTTCCTTCAGGCGGAGCAGATGATCCTCAAGTGGCAAGCTGACCGAAACCCTGATGCCACGCTCGTGCTCCTGGATCAATCGACAATCGTGCCAAACGCAACTGGTCAACGGCCCGTCGAGAATATAGTGTGCTCCGCAGTCAGTCTGCGGCGAGGCGGAATGCAGCCAGCAAACACGTCCAGAGCTGGAATGTTCTGCGCAAACGCGCCTGTCTGAAGAGGCTGGCACAACTCTGGAGAATTGTTTCGCACATTTCCTACGGCCGAACTCACCTTCCAGGCAGTCATCAACTCCGCCGGGTACGGCCTCAGTAGGTCAACTGGCAATCTTGATGGTTCACCCGGCTCAAGCCACCGCTCATAGTCCTTGGGCGCTACGATCACCGGCATTCGATTGTGCATCGACGCCATTAGCTCGTTCGGGTCCGTGGTGATGACGGTGTATGTCTGCAAAGCCTGTCCGGTCGTCTTGTCGGTCCAGCGCTCCCACAACCCGGCGAACGCGAACAACGAACCATCCTTCATGCCGATTGCATAAGGCTGCTTCGTCTTCACATCAGCCTTCTGCCACTCATATATGAAGTCAGCGGGCACCAGACAGCGGCGCAGCTTCATTGCCTCACGGTATGTAGGGCTCGTCGTGATCGTCTCCACGCCTGCCACTACCACCAGCGCTTCGCCGAAGTCTGCCGGTGCTTCGCCCGGCGCATGCGTCAGCGGAATGAACATCTCC
>PLSM01000078.1 GCA_003165075.1 Acidobacteriaceae bacterium
CCGGTGATTTCGCATTACAATCTCTTCCGCTCGGTAGAGATTGACGGCTCGGCGGCTCCCGGATACAGTTCCGGCCAGGCGCTGGCGAGCATGGACAAGCTGGCAAGCGGCAACATGATGCAGGGCATGACGTATCAGTGGACAGGCTTGACGCTCGATGAGCTTGAATCGAGCGGCAAGGCGATGCTGATTTTCGGCCTTGGCATTCTCGTGGTGTATCTCACGCTCTCGGCGCAGTACGAGAGCTTTGCGCTGCCGTTCATTATTCTGCTGGCCGTGCCGATGGCGGTGTTGGGCGCGCTGGGCCTGATTTCGCTGCGTGGATACGCGAATGATGTGTATTGCCAGATCGGACTGGTGATGCTGATCGGGCTTGCGGCGAAGAACTCGATTCTGATTGTCGAATTTGCCGAGCAGTTGCGCAGAAAAGGGCGTTCCATTGCCGATGCTGCGATTGAGGCTGGTGAACTGCGCTTGCGGCCGATACTAATGACGTCGTTCGCATTTATTCTCGGCGTGCTGCCGCTGGTGTTCGCCACCGGAGCGGGATCGCTGGGACGGCGGTCGGTTGGAACTACGATCGTCGGCGGCATGTTGTTCTCGACCTTGTTGAACCTGGTATTTATTCCGGTGCTGTATGTGATCTTGAGCCGGCTGCTCAGGCGCGGGGATGGGGCGCATGTGGAGGAGCTGTAGAGGATCCGTGAATGCGGGCTGGGCAGCCGCTGCCGGTGCTCGATCGCGGAACCTAGAAAAGATTGAAGGCCTGCACGGCGAGTCCCTGAGCGGGACATTCCCAACGCCATGGCGTCCTTCGATACCTCTGTGGTCGTCTCTAGCCCGGTAGATGATTCAGGAAGTCCGCTGAAAAATCGTTCTTCAGGATTCTTCGCACCAGACATTTGGTCGCCAGCAGCCGTTTAGTGATCGAATGCGTGTGAGCCAGATCGTCCGATGAAAGAGGAAGTTCTCCGCCGCTTCCGAAGAGCGCGTGAGCGGCATTGTCCCGCAGTGGCTTTAGGTCTGTTTCAATTACGTCTGTCGCCTTGCGCCCTCGGAAATCTTGCGGCACGGCGGAATCGAGGGCGGAGAGATCGAGCGGTCGTCGAATATAGAAGAGGCCCTCCAGCCAACTCTTGACTTCGGCAGGTGTATTCGGCAACACCTCATCCGGTGAAATGTAGCTTGTGTGTTTCCTCTTTGCCTCTCTGGCCAGTCGCTTTCTCCGCGCTCCCAGAGCTTCCACGATTTTAAACAAGCACAAAAACTGGTATACCGGGCTGTTCGTATTCAGTGCTTCTCTGTACAGCGCTGCATAACTGCGAAATTCTGCTCCGAAGTTTGACGTCGCGTTAATCGCCATCGGCGCTTCGAGATACGGCGAGACAAAGCTCATGGAGAGACTCCCGTTAGAGATCTCCTTGGTTTCTCGGACCCCGATTTCAAGTGGTATGTCAAGGTGGAGACTCATATTGCTCAGGGGCGTTGCCAAGGCGCGATAAGCAATCTCTTCGGCGTGACTTCGGTTATCTGCTCGAAAGGGTTTAGTTATGATCTTGCCCAAGTACCCCTTCTCATTCGGAAGCCCGATGAATTCGAACTGGCCATCCTCCGTCGCACCAACAATTAGAATCTGGTCGGCGTCGGCGTTGCCAGGCGGCAGGAAGGCGGGTTTGCTGATCGCAAGGTGAGAATCGCCCCTTAGGCCTGAAGAGAACGAGACTTGATGTTCCTGCTGGAGCTTGTATCCAGGCCGATGCAGAATGAAGGTAACCTCGTACAGCCCGGGGCTGCCCCCCAACGGAAGACTATTGCGAGGATCGTCTCCTTTGAACCTATAGAGCACGTGCATGGTTTGATAGGTTCCCGGAAAACCGAGGAGCGGCACGCGCTCTTCGGGCGCATTTGGGTCCCCCTTGCCAGCGGGAATGTCCCCTGGACTCTTGAGCACAGAACCGTGGCACCGACGAAGCGGTAAACCGCTGCCGCATTGGCACAGACTTTTCGATTCGCTTTCTGCCATTTCTGACCTCGTGACAGCCATCCTAATCGCTTTCGGCGGCAGGGGAACAGGTTTGCAAATCCCGATAGGACCACCACAGCTTCCCGTACTCTCCCATAAAGATCCGCCCTTCCCGGTGCTCGGAGCGTACCCGTATCCCGAGCGGGGTATGATGTTCGCATGAAAAAGCTCACCATTTTATTCATCGTAGGAATCTTCTACGTCAGTTGTCTCGACCTCAATGCAGAGACGACGGAGAAACTGCTCTCTGATTGCCGCCCCGTCACTCAGGCTAAGGTGACCAACAGCGGCGCTGTGGAGATGAATGCAGACTTTGAGTCGGGCTTCTGCTGGGGAGCGTTTGCGACCATTGACCAAATGCTGATGGCAATAGACGCTGCAACACGCAGACCAATCTTCGGTGTCTGTCTACCGAAGGAACATACTCGCTACCAGATGATTGCTATATTTGTGCGCTATGCGGAAAAACATCCTGAACGATATAACGACGATTCTCCGTGGGTAGCGTTCGACGCGGCTAGAGAAGCCTTCCCTTGTTCCAAGAAATGATGGCCTTTGCTGTCTGCTTCGCTTAGCAATTTCGAGTCGGATGGTCGGCTACTCGGAGATTGATACTTCACTTCAACGCCAGGCCGGTTCTGAATTCAATCTGACCTACTACAAGGTTCAGGGCGCGCCCTCAATGCGGCTTGACCACTTTTGGCGTTCCAACCTGCGTCGCGGTCGCTGTGTACAGATGGCAGTTGTCTGTGACCTCTTTGAAGTGGATGTAGGGATGGAGAAAGAGCGCGGCGCGCACGTCGCCTGAGCCTTCGGCGAAGTCGGTGAGCCATACGCCGTCCGCCTCAGGATGGTTGTGGATGTGCAGCCATAGACCCTTGTGCACATTCGCAAGCAGGCCCCAGCCGATTTTCCAGTCGGCGACGGATTTTACGTTGATATCGACGGGCTCGCCGGTCTGCTCATCAATGGAAATCTTGCCTTGCATCACCTGGGCCAGGCGCTGGTTGAGGTTTTTGGCCTCGAAGCGCGGATTGGGCAGAATGTCGTAAAAGAGAACGCTGCGGCCACCGCTGTGATCATTGATGCACTCGCGGCGGCCGTTGGCCAGCATCATGGCCTCTAAAAAATCCGCAAGCTCCTGGTTCTGCTTGTTCTCCTCTTTCTGCGCGGTGGCCTGGTTTGAGTATTTGAGGGTTTCTTTCATCACGCGGTCGTCTTCTTTTTTGGTTTCTTCCGGCGTGAGGTCTTTGCCGTTCTTTTGCAGAGTGCGCTCGATGGCGATGCCGTTGACGAAGAACTGGTCCTTCACTTCGGTGGTGTTCTTTTTGGTGTTGCCGCTGCTGTCGGTTTCGATGGCGGTGGTGGTGACGCGGCACTCGTAGCGTTCGCGCTCGGAGGCGAGTTTGCGCTCGTTGGCAAGCGCGCGTTGCAGGATTTCGTTGGCGTTGGGCAGAGGGGCGAGGGTTTGCGCGACGCCGGGGCGAGGAGCGCATAGGAGAAGGGCGGCGAGAAGGGTGTAGGCGTTATGGCGGGGGAAAAGGCTCATTGTTGCGGAGGTGTCAGAATCTTGTTCATTGAAGATTCTTACGCCCGCTAAAGCGGGCTGGCGATACTGGTCCCACGCTCTCCCCAGGCTTACGCCTGGGGCTACCGTCTATCGC
>PLSM01000037.1 GCA_003165075.1 Acidobacteriaceae bacterium
CGCGTTCCTAATGACTCTGACGAAAAGCTTGCACGATCATCCGGACCGACCTAGTCACTTTCGCATATCCACGCTCATCTGTTCTTTCTGCAGCAGGGGACATGGTCGATTTTGTTAGTGGGAAATAAAACGCTCGACAAGGTCAGGCTTCCATTGCACATATTCGACCTCTGTTCCGTCCGGGTGCCTCGCGAAGAACACGCTTCCGGTCTCCGCTTGGAATTGATTGCGTGTGATCGTCGCACCTAGCCTGATCAGTTCTTCTCGTGTGGCGTCCAGGTCATCCACGATGAACGGACCCTTCGAGTCGCGATAGGGCGCGAGTGCCTGATCGGTTCCGCACACCAGGCATATATCGCCAATGCCTGTGATTTCCAGATCGCCCATGGTGAAGCGGTAGTCGGGCTCTCTACCGAGGATCACCTGGAGAAGCTTCAGCGATTTGTCTGTGTCGTTGGTGAAGAACCTTGCATAAAGTTTCAGGATCATTCCGTTCTCCTGTCTTCTCGAAACTTCGAGTCACTCTTCGTGGGCATCCGTTATGTCTCCGTCGCTCTGTTATCACCGATCAACAGCTGAGAGAAAGATTATTGAGTATGGCACACGCTCGCCAAAATGATCTCTGCCAGCGAGTTCAAATAGTTGTCGTCTGTCTTCGCTCCGGTAACGACTTGACGCCAATAGAGGGTGGCAGCCCCCAGATCATTGAGAAGTTCGAAATCAATGCCGGATACCAGTTCGCCGCGTGCAATCGCCCGTTCATAAATGCCTTTCCCGCGATTCCGCCGTTCAATTTGTAAACGGCTCCGTACCCGCTCTGCCAGTGGGGAATTGCGAGACATCTCCGCGTGAAGATCGGCGAGAATCTGCCGCACAATGCGGTGGCGCAAAGCGCTTCTGAGTGAGCGCAGATTCGCGAGGAGATCTTCCCGAAGCGATCCTGTGTCGGCAACCTCGGTGATGTCCAATCCCACGGACTCCAGCCGCTCCACAACCATGGCGAATTTCGATGGCCATCGGCGGTATAACGCGGCCTTCCCAACTCCTGCCCGTTTTGCCACTGCCTCAAGACTGAGAGCTGCGTACCCATGGCGCGCCCACTCCACAAACAAGGCGCGCGTGAGGGATTCCGTGACGCGAGGCTGCATCACAGCCGCGCCAGCCGGGCTCCGTTTTTTCGCGTTATTCACGTCGGAACGGTTGCGTTTCATCCAATCCCAACTATACACTTAATTCACATTAGGGCGATACGCATCCGTTCCATCCTTGGAGGTAAAGGATATGGCAGAAAACAAAACGATGAAACACTTCGCAGAGGGCCTGCGACTCTGCATGGGTGATCGGCTCGCCGCCGACGCCATCAGCTTCATCGACATGCTGGCCGAGGACGCGATCATGGAATTCCCGTATGCTCCTCCCGGTTCGATCAAGCGTCTGGATGGCAAACCCACCATTGCGAAATACATGGAAGAAGTGAGTGGCCACCTGCAGATTGAGCGGTTCGCGCCTCCAGTGATTCACCCGACACCGGATGGATTTGTGCTTGAGACCAGTTGCGAAGGAGTGGCCACACACACAGGAAAGCCCTATAACCAGCAGTACATCTCCGTCATCACGCTTCGCGATGGCCACATCGTTCATTATCGGGATTACTGGAATCCTCTGGTTGTCCTGGAAGCGATGGGTGCCGGACGTTCGACAGGACAGGGGAGCAACTAAATGTTCGAATCCATCCTGCTTACCGGGGGAACAGGAAAAACAGGGAGCCGCATTGCCGCGCAACTTGCGACGCGCAACGTGCGGACTCGCATCGCTTCTCGCCATCCCCAACTGGGCCAGACCTTCTTTGACTGGTTCGATCCCTCGACCTTCGCTTCTGCGCTGGAGAACATTGAGAGCGTCTATCTTTTGGCCCCCTTGGGCGTAGCCGACTGCCTCAAGATCATGCAACCCTTTATCGATCAAGCGCTCAATGCCGGCGTACAACGCCTGGTCTTTCTCAGTTCGTCGCTCGTGCCGGAGGGAGCTCCGGCCTTTGGAAAGGTGCACCAATATCTTCACCAACACGCACCTTCCTGGGTGGTGCTGCGGCCCTCCTGGTTCATGCAGAACTTCTCAGAGCAACAACACAGAGAGACAATTCGGCAACATGGCTTGATCTTCTCTGCAACCGGGAGCGGAAAGATCCCGTTCATTGACGCGGGCGACATCGCGGCGGTGGCTGCCGAAGCGCTGACGAGCCAGATCTTTCCGTCCGGCGATACGGTGCTCACAGGGCCGGATTTACTCAGCTACTCCGACGTTGCGACTATCATGACCTCTATTGTCGGCTATCCCGTCCATCATCAACCGCTCACGGAAGAGGAACTGGCCCGCAACTTTGAAAAAGGCGGAATCCCGAAAGAATTTGCAGTCCTGTTGGCTTCGCTTGATCGCGCCATTGCCAATGGCGCCGAGGCGCAACTCACAACAGAAGTTCAGCGGATTACAGGACGGCCACCGATTTCGTTCCAAACATTTGCGCAGAACGCGAGATCGGCATGGCAGCGCTCGTAAATGCACCGGCAGCCGGTTCATGGCGAATATTTGTCCGCCTCTGAGGTTGTCAGCAATAGCGATTTCCAACGAGAGGATTGGTCTTACCTCGAAGTTTGCGGACTGCTGATTGCTTGGATATTACTCATGCTTATCTGCACCAAGCTATTGAGCGTCTGAGATGAATGCCTCGTCAACCTTACCAGGCTTCTTGAGGATGAAGACAAGAGGAACCATACAGGCAACCACGACCGCCATCAGCCAGAACGAATTGATATAGCCAAGTACACTTGCCTGGCGGTCGATCATTGAGGAAATCTGCGCAAGCGCTTTTCTCGACGCATCGATGCCGTGAGACCCGGTAGCAGCGAAACCGCGTGTGGTGCTCGCAAGTAGATGCTCAAAGAATGGATTGGAGCGGTTCGTGTTGATTGTGAGATTCGTGCGTTGAATCTGCGATTGACGAAACATGAAAGTATTGAGAATGGATATACCGATAGCGCCACCTATGTTTCGGGAGAAATTACTTAATCCTGAGACTTGGTTGTTTTTCTCCCGTGGAACGCCGACGTAGCTCATTGTCGTGATGTTCACGAAGATGAAGGGGAGACCTATCATCTGGATCACCCGTAGAAGTTGAACTTGCTTAAAAGTTACATCGAGGTCGATGGAGGTAAGGTGATATATGCCGAGAGCCAGCGCGGCGAAACCAAAAGCCATGCATAGACGATGGTCAATACGAGTGGCCGCAATGGCTGCTATTGGCATCAGTATCATCATGACGATGCCTCCTGGCATGAGTGCCATACCCGCACGTTCGGCGGTGTAGCCCATGGTGTTCTGTAGAAATTGAGGGATGAGAATAGTTGCTCCGTTTATCACCAAACCCAGTACGAAGCTGAAGAGAATCGCGGTCGCGAAGTTCCTTTTCCGGAGCAGCTTCAAATCGATAATGGGGTTGTCGTGGGTCCATTCTCGTATGACCAGAGCAATGAGCGCAGTGGCAGCAATAATGGAGCACGTAGTGATGATGTGCGACCCGAACCAGTCAGCTTCCTGCCCCTTGTCCAAGACGTACTGAAGGAAGCCTACGCCCACTACGATGAGGCCAATGCCGACGTAATCCGTCTTTATGCCGCCCGATCTTTCCTTCCTTATCCATGAAGGATCATGGACCACCCTCTGCGTCATAAACAGCGAAAGCAGACCAATCGGCACATTGATGAAAAAGATCCAGTGCCAGCTATAGTTGTCTGTGATCCAACCGCCGATTGTGGGACCCATGGCAGGCGCGACAAGGGCTGCCATACCATAAATGGCAAAGGCCATACATCGCTGCTTTACGGAAAAAGTGTCTGCTAAGATAGCTTGTTCACAAGGTTGCAAACCGCCACCACCAATGCCCTGAAGAACCCGAAAGAGGATGAGCATAGGCAGGCTAGTCGCCAGTCCGCAAAGCACGGAACTGGCAGTAAAGACTGCGACACATATCATGTAGAATCGCTTACGTCCCATGACGGTGGTAAGCCACCCGCTGAGAGGAAGAATAATAGCACTGGATACGAGGTAGCTCGTTAGAACCCATGTGCTCTCTTGTGTGCTCGCTCCTACTGAGCCGGCGATATGTGGTAGGGCGATGTTCGCGATAGAACTATCGAGCACCTGCATAAACGTCGCGAGCGTCACCGTAATTGCGATCAGCCAAGGGTTGTAAACATGTTGTGTCGCTGGCGTCTTGCCGTTCATCGACTCATCCTTTCTGCCTCNNCGGACATTCCAGGACATAACTGTTCGAGTCCTTGCTGGCCTTTGTTGAAGCGAATTCGCATGGGCAAGCGCTGGACAACTTTTACATAGTTCCCAGTCGCATTTTGGGGAGGCAGGACGCTGGAACGACTTCCAGTAATGGTGGGCATACTCTCCACTGTCCCGCTGAAAGTGCGTTTCAGCGCATCGACATGGATCGAAACGGACTGGCCGACGCGCATGTGTGCAAGCTGAGTTTCCTTGAAATTGGCTGTCACCCAAAGGTCGTCCGTTTGCGCGATCATTAAGAGCTGTTGACCTGCGCTGATGCGGCTTCCTACCTCTACGCTCCTCTGTGTGGTGTAACCCGAGACTGGCGCGGTAATGTGAACATATTGCAGATTGAGATGCGCTTGCGCAAGATCGGCCCTCAATGCCTCGGCGTTGGCCGCCTGGGAGAGATTGTTGGATTGTTGAATGGCCAGCAGCCGTGGCGCATTGCGCTGGTACTGCGACAATTTACTTTTCTGCTCAGCTACCAGCGCCTTGCGCTGATCGATTGTATTTCTTGCAGACGCGAGCAAGGATCGGTAGCCTTCAACGGCTGCCGCTTGTGCCGCCGCGGTTGCGGCGTAATTGTCATAATCTGCGCGCGAGACCTCACGCTTTTCGTACAAGACTTTGTAACGTTGGTAGTCCGCCTGCGCTCGTGCATTATTGGCCTCAGATTGGCTTAGCATGGCCGCAGCATTGTCCGCATCGTGCTCTGCGGATGCGAGTGCTGCTCTTGCGTTCTGCACCTCGAAAGCCTGCGTATCCATGTTCGTTGCATTGTTAACCTGCGTCGCCGGAACATTCGGATTCTGAGCTTGCTGCTGGCCTACAGCCTGGTCATACTTTGCTTGCGCCCGTTGCAGTGCAACCTGGCTGTCTGCGGCATCGAGATCGGCGAGTGGTTGCCCGGCTTTTACGTAGGTATTGTCTTCCACATAGACAGCACGAACGGTCCCATCGACCCGCGAAGCGATAGGGGCAAGATGTGCATCGACCTGAGCGTCGTCGGTCTCTTCATATCCCCGTGAATGCAGATATAACAGAATGCCGGTAACAAGGAGAACCGCAATGGCAATGCCGATGATCGAAAAGCGTAGAGTTCGCTTTCCGTCGGAGTCCATCTGTTCGGCCGACCTGTCTGTAGCATCCATACCGGAAGTCGGATTTTCATTGTCTGGGGTCGCCTGCTGTTTCTGGTCGGTCATGTCACTTGTCCTTTAGAAGTGCCGGAATCTGTTGCTCCGCATCGCCCATGGCGCGAGCCAGACTGATACGAGCAAGATTCGCTGCATAGAGCGCGGAGACGTAGTCGTCCAGGGCTGCGCCAAGTGTTTTCTGCGACTGGATAACCTCTACAGAATCTGTCGCGCCGGAAGTAAAGCGGTCCTGGGATTGTTTGAGAATTTTCAACGCCAGTTCACGATTGTTCTTCGCAACCTGTACCTGCGTAGTGGCAACTACAAGGTCATCGCAGGTGCTCCGAACTTGTAGTTCTATCGCGCCGCGCTGATCATCCAACTCGGCGCGGCGTTGATCGAGCACCGCTTTGGCCTGCTCCACGTCGGCGCGAATACGGCCGCCTTCAAATACTGGAACGCTTATGTTCGCCGTGGCTGAAAACACACTGCGCCCTTGGTCTGGATTGATTCCCTGCAAGCCGTAGTAGCCCTTAATAGATGCGGTCGGCATATGCTCCGCATGGGCTGCCTTTACTGTGGCTTCGGCGGCACGGACCTGTGCTTCCTGTGCTTGTAGATCTTGCCGCCGAGCCAGTGCCTGTTGAACCGCCTGTTCCACGCCGAGCGGTGCTGTAGCATCCTCATTGAGGATGCTTGTAAAGGTGATCCGCGCATTCACGGGAAGTCCGATCAGCCGCGCAAAAGCGAAGGACTGTTTCTTCCTATCGCTTTCTTCGGACCTCAGCCGTTGCTGTTCCGTTTGCAGTTGCACGAGGATTCGCAAAGCATCGATTTCCGCCTTCGTGCCCGCCTCTGATTGCGCCCGCGCTTGATCGTATAGAACTTGCGCGTATTGAACCTGGTCGGTTTGTGCGAGCACCTGGGCCTGTGCGCGGAGAATCTGCATATAACTTCCCGCAACGGCGAAGATAACCAGTTCTCGCGCGTCACGTGCAGTGAGCGCAGACGCATTGGCATTCATGCTCGCGCTGCGATAGTTGTATAGGCTTGTCAAATCCAGGGCGCTCGCCGATAGATTGCCCTGCAGCGAGTAGTAGTGATACGGCCCGACTGTGGCCGGTATTGATGCACCCAAACTGCCTAAAGTACTGGCACTCATCCCTTCTGCCTGCATGCTCAGCTTCGCTTCGGTTTCACTTATACTGCTGCTCATATGCGGCAGCAGTTGGCTAAGAGCGGAGCCGCGTTGCGCGCGCGCCTGGCGCACCGCAAAAGATGCATTCACCTCTCCAAGGTTGAACTG
>PLSM01000018.1 GCA_003165075.1 Acidobacteriaceae bacterium
GGCCGACCGCAGCCGAATTCAGCGTATGGCTCCAATCGAATTCGCGGTCCGCTATTTGCGGCGCTGTTTCGATTTCGCCATCGCCGACGTGTTGCACCAGTTGGCCGGTTTATCCGCAGGACCGAATAATGGGGAGGAACGCTTCAGCGAGCCTGCCTGGCAGCATTCCGATGGGAACTTCCTGCCCATAATAATCACAGAGTGTGCGATCTTTGGCTGGTCACCAAAGGAGGTGCACACATGTCAACTGAAGAACACACGATCAATGAGCCATTGATTGAACGACTCGCATACCATCTGAAGGTCTCGGAATACAGCCTGTCAGCTACGGAAAAGCGCATGGCCGCGGCACGCGGATTCCTGTTCTATCTAGCCAAGGAGCGCGTCGATGTTGGCAGCGCCACTGGCGCGCACGAGCAAGCGTTCCTGTCCTTCAAGTTAAACTTCTACCGAAAACGTCATGGTCATGGACCGAACGATCTGAACAGTTGGCGCTGGGGCTATACCAGCGGCATGCACATTGTTATGCGATTGGCTCAAGGGAAGTGGCCGCCCGCTACAGTGCCTGCGAATCCACAAGAGACATTCCGCCGGGATCTCTGCACAGCATATGCGCAGTGGCTGTCAGACGTTCGCGGCTTGGCAGCTACGACCATCCCAAACCGTAAAGCAGAGGCTTACCGGCTTCTTGAATCGCTGGGCGAGAGAGGTGGAGATGAATCGCTCCTTGCCCAGATCACCGTTGCCGACCTTGATCATTACCTAACGCAGCGTGCTCCGCAACTGCGGAGGACCACTCGTCAAAATCTGGCGTTGTGTCTGCGTGGATTCCTGCGCTATCTCCAAATCCAGGGACTGATTCAACAGGATCTCTCTGGATCAGTTGTAAGTCCGCGGCGGTATGCGTTTGAGGGTATACCACCTGCGCTGCGCGGCGAGCACGTCGGTGCAGTGCTGCAGTCGGCGCAGAAGGATCATACTTCAAAAGGACTACGTGACCAGGCGATTCTTCTTTTGCTCGCAACCTATGGGCTGCGAGCCGGCGAGGTGACAGCCTTGCGCTTGGATGACATTGATTGGCGCAAGGATCAATTACGCGTTCGGCATTCGAAAACCGGTTGTGAGTCTTTTCTGCCGCTGATTGCTCCTGTTGGCGAAGCCATCTTGGCATACCTGCGCAATGGCAGACCACAAACGAAGGCACGCGAGGTATTCCTGCGCGCCCGCGCTCCATTTCAATCGCTCCGGGCCGGGTCGAGCCTATATCACATGGTCGAGCACCGATTGCAGAAAGCGGAGGTCATACTGGAACGCAAGCACGGCCCCCATGCGTTTCGTCATGCTCGGGCAGTCGGTTTACTTAATGCGGGAGTAACCATGAAGTCGATCGGCGATGTACTGGGACACCGGTCTCCCGATTCAACAGCCATTTATCTGAAACTTGCGACGTCGGAGCTGCGTGCTGTGGGGCTTGAGATTCCAGCGGGGGTGAGCCTATGACGAAGTGGCCCGATGCCAACAACGCGGTCATTCGCCAACACCTGCGACAGGTCCGGCTGCGTCCCGCGAGTGTGAGGACATACCTGCCCATGCTGGCAGAGTTTCAACAGTTTGTGATGGATCACTCGCCCGAGCAGTGTGTCTCTCGGCCTATCTTGGAAAAGTGGCTCAGCCACCGATTGAGCTTTTCATCTGCAGAAACGATCATGCACCGGGTTTGGCCAATCAATCGTTTCCTCGACTGGCTCGCCGACCGCCAATTGATCGTCTCGAATCCGCTGGAGGATTTGCGAAAAGATCTTGGCACCAAGGACACAGCCCACATCATCCGAGCACTGCTTAGTTCCGACAGCGCTACGGCTCTGGGGGTCCTCAGACCAGTTCCACGATTTGAAAGTCAACTTGGTCCGGTGATGCAGAATTACGTCTTCCTCAAGCGGTCTTTGGGTTTCCGCTACTGCACCCAAGAGTTGCAACTGCTTCGCCTCGACCGATTTCTGCAACAGCGCCCCGATCTTGCCGGACGGCCCGTTTCCATGATCGTCGAGGAGTGGGGAAAAAAGAATCCCACCCCACAACATCTTTTTGAATGCGCAGAAACGGGAAGAATACTCGCGAGGGCATTGCATCGCATAGAACCGACAGTTGCCACCCCGCCAGTGGATCCGCGCTTGAACATGCAGGTCCGGCGGAATCAGCGCAAACCGTATATCTATTCCGAATCGGATGTATCCCTTCTGTTGAAGACGGCGCTGTCTTTTCCCTCGCCAGAGGCTCCAGGGCGGCCTCTGATGTTGTACACGATGATAGTGCTGGGATACTGCGTTGGACTCCGCATCGGTGAAATCGTTCGCCTGACGGTTGGAGATATCGATCTTGCAGACAAAACGATCGAAATCCGCGAAACGAAGTTCTTCAAGTCGCGGCGATTACCGGTTACGAATTCAGTGAGCGCTGCACTCGACGACTACCTGAAAGCGCGGCGTCTGGAAGGCGCACTCTGCGAAGCGTCAGCGCCAGTGTTTTGGCAACGCCGGGCAGCAAAAGAATATTGTTACTTCACGATCCGCGCCTTGTTGGTTAAG
>PLSM01000182.1 GCA_003165075.1 Acidobacteriaceae bacterium
CTTAGATCTGAAAATATAGCCACTTACATATCGCCCCGCGCAGCGGGTGGCTTGCCGCGCGTTGGCCGCCTTGGGTTGCTGCGTTGAGGAGCCGAAATGGAAGGCCTCTCGGAGTTATCGCCGGCGAACTGATCGTGCAGAACCAGGTCAAGCAGGGCTTTGTGGACGCGGATACGGCCGTTGTATTCGATCAAGCCGAGCTTGCGAAAGCGATTCATGAAGAAGCTCACCCGCGACCGGGTGGTGCCGACCATCTCTGCCAGGGTTGCCTGCGTGATGGCCGGAATCAGAGGCTCGGGCTCCCCGGGCTCGCCAAATTCGGCCATCAGGACGAGAATTCTCGCCAAACGCCTTTCGCTCGAGTTAAAGAGCTGGTCGACAAGATCGGCCTGGGTTCGCATGCTTCGAATCAGGAGAAACTTCACGAAGAGATCCGCGAGGGCACGCTCCTGGTGCATCACGCGGATCATCTCCTCTCTCTCGATCTTGAGCGCCGTGCAGTCGGTAATGGCGGAGGCAGTGGCCAGGTGCAGCCTGCCCACGCTGGCCAGCGCCTCCTCTCCCACAAATTCTCCGGCAGAGAGAAGGGTGATGGTGGCCTCTTTGCCGTCCGGCGAAACGACGGTGAGTCTTGCGCGGCCCGATTGAAGATAGAAGATGGAGTCAGCCGCATCTCCCTGCGAGAAGAAGACTTGTTTGGGCCTTAACTTGATAATCCTCCGTCCCACTCCTGCCTTGGCTAGAAACGTGGCTACGTCAAAATGTTCTCCGTTTGGCCCAGCCAGTGGAAGCTGAAAATGCATCTGCCCCTATCCCCCTGCCAACTTGCGAAAAAATTATACCTTGGTCCCTTTTGCCGGAGACAGTTTCGCACAACAGTCCCAGGCATCTGGGTAGATCTTTGCGGCTTGCAGTCTGCACAGCCGCGGCCTATCGTTTCGTGAGGGATAGCCGGAACCGGATGGTCCGAATGACCTTGAATGCACAGACCGAGACAAGCAAATGAGTATTGAGTTGGAACCGCCCCAATCCATCCTTGCCGACCTGCACTCGAAAGACCATGAGCGGCGAAACAAGGCCCACCAATACTTTCATGAAGCGACCAGGGAGCCGGTCGAATGGGCCTACAGTGTGTGGGATGACCTGCTGGAAACACTGCGCACTGGAGACAACAGGCAAAGGGCAATCGCCGCACAGGCTTTGTGCGGTCTGGCCAAGAGCGATTCCCAAAATCGTATGAAGAAAGACCTCGCCGCACTGCTGGCCGTGACGAAAGATGAGAGATTTGTGACCGTGCGCCACTGCATGCAATCTCTGTGGAAGATCGGAGTGGCGGGCGAGAGCCAGCGCAAGGCGCTTGCCGAAGGGCTTACCGTACGCTTCAAGGAGTGCGCTACAGAGAAGAACTGCACCCTGATTCGCTATGACATTCTGGAATGCTTGCGGCGCATTTACGACGTGGCCGGAGACGAAACGCTTCGAGCCACGGCGGCCCAGTTAACGGAACTCGAAAAGGATCCGAAGTACAAGAAGAAGTATGCGACGCTGTGGGCAAAGAAGGCGTGCGGCGGGATGCTTCATCGAGTGTTTTCGATCTGACTGATTGCGGTCGAGTCGGACATTTGTGGCCTCCCACCCAAATTCGTGGGAAGTTGAGGGGTACCGGGGCGGCTGCCGGATTAACCCGCGTCGTCGCGGAACATGGGGTGGAGAATCAGCTTGCGGTAGTCCTCCTGGTGCGCGTTGTCGAGGCATGCCTCGATGATGCGGTGGCCGAGCGGGTCGAGCTCCGGCACCTGGAATTGCTTGAGCTCGCGGGCAAAGAACTCCCGCCACTGGCGCGCGCCTTCTTCATACACATCCAGGCCCCCCTGAATCTGCTCTTCAACGCGGAGGAAGACACGCGGAATCATCGAACCCTCAACGCGTAACTGGTTGGGAATGTAGCCGAGGAGCGGGAAAACCGCTTCGCTCACCTGTTCGCGGCCAAACTTTGCGCTGCCCCGGCGAGCGAGGTATTCGCGCGCAATCCACTCTGCCATGAAGCCTACGTGCCAAGCACCGATGTGCTGGTTGGGAATCAACACGTAGCGGGTCTCAGGCGTCTCTACAATCTGGCGCAGCAGCAGGTTGGCCTGGTCCACGCGCCGGCCGGTAGCGAAGGCCCAATAGGAACCCACGCCCTCGGACTGCATCTCCTGGCTTTCCTGCGCCTGGATGCTGGGGTTGGCCTGGCCGCGCGGGGCCACCAGCCTCCACAGCCATGCAAGCGCCGGACTGAGCACGTGCATCATGGCCAGGATGCCGTAGAGCTGGCTGTCGCGATGGGTCGCCGGACAGCGCACGCCAAAGCTGCGCACGTCTACCGCCCTGGGTCCGTCGGCAATGTCGTCAAGCATCCGCCGCGGCAGAATTACGCGCGGGTTGGGGCATAGCTGGCCCGGTGCGTCTTCAACGTGTTCCCACGTAAGGCAGGTGCCGCCGGGAACGATGTAGTGATTGAGAAAGATGAGCGGTTCCGGAGGGTCGATGCACAACCGCTCAAGATTGGGCGCGGTGCCGTAGCTGTGGATGTGGTCGACGCGCACAAACCACGCATTCTCCGCATCGGCTACGACGAGCCGCTTGCTCGCGCCCTGATACTTGGGATGCGCACAGGCCATGTCGTCGGCGATGGGCCGCAGGTGGCAAGCCTCGGGCAGGTTGAGGGTACGCTCTTCCCTGGTGACCACGTTGCGCCCGATCAAGAGGCGCCCATCCTCCATGCGGTGGATGTGTTCGGTCATCTCGCTTTTGCCGCCGCCGCTGGCGCCCTCGTGCATCAGCACCAGTTGATTTTCATACGGCGTGACAACAGCCACCGCGGCACAGTGGTTGGTGGTCCAGCCCTCGCGCTCGCCGATGTCGAGCAGCATGGAGTAGACGCCCTTTTTCGCGCTTGGCCCCGGATAAAGGTTGTAGGCAAAGACCTCCTGGTGCGTAGCCGTGCGGTCGTGCACCACTACCTGGCGGCCATCAAAGTGCGTGTGGCGAAACGGCGGAGCCACGAACAGTACACCGCCCGTGATCTTGAAATCTGCGGGCACCTGGCTGCGCGGGATCATTCCTTGCAGGTCAGCCAGAGCCGCCGCGAAAAAAGCTGCCTGGCGGGGCACAATCAGCAGTGAGCCATAGCCCAGCGCGTCTGTGCCCGCATAAAACGGCATCGCCACCAGCTCCTGCGTCTTGAGCCAGTCCAGCGTCTGCTGCCGGGTTTTGTCGAATGGCTCGCCGAAGCGCTGCGCATAGGTGGGCTTGTCAGTGGGCAACGAGTCGCCAATAACCATCGCGTCGGGGTCGCGCCGCCGCATGGCGGGATCAGGAAAGTTGATGGCCAACCCGTTGCGGGCCTTGGTCACCTCCGCTTCAACCACGCGCGCCGCACCGTTGGCCTGGCCCGGCACATGAAACACGGCCTCAAACACTCCGTGGTCGTCCCGGTTGCCCAGCCGCCAGTCAGTGGTGCCGGTGGCCCGGCCCAGCGCCCAATCCAGCAGTTGCGGGCGGTTCTCAGGGGTTTGCACCAGCGGCGCCGCGCCAAGGACTTCACGCACATGAGCGGGCAGGTCAACCTCTGCCCAATTGGACTGAAAGTCAACGAAGGGTTCGCGCGCTATGGCGGGGTCCATGGTGGCTCACTTTCCGGGGAGGAAGCATACGACAAACCGCTCAGGGCCAAAGAGCCCATATCTTTTTATCTCATCCACCACCACACCTGGCGGTGAGCCGCATCACATTTGGCCGTTCAGCCCAAGGGAAACCGCTCCCCTACCAGATTCATCGCCTCGTCCGGTGTGGCAATAACTCCTTCCAACTGAGCATCCTCGACCATGCGGAGCATCTCCTTGAACCGCGGTCCGGGTGTGTATCCCGCCGCAATCAGTTCCCGCCCGGTAACCAGAGGACGTGGACGCACCGCCTCCTCCGGCATCGCCTCGTAGCCCTGGCGCACAAAGTCCCAGTGGTCGAGATTCCCGCTGGCCGCAAGGCAATCCATGCGGTGCAGCGCAAGGTGCTGGTCAAAGCTTTCAAGGCGGAAGAACCGCTTCAGCGTGGAGGCTTTCATGCGCCCCGCGTCGGCAAAGCGCATGTGGTTCTGGATGAGTGCCAGAATCTGCCGTGTCTCGTCATTGGAGAAGCGGAAACGGCGGCAAATCTCCGCACCCATGGCCACGCCTACCTCGACGTGCCCGTCAAAGCGGATGCGCTCGGCGCGCCGGAAGGTGGGCGGCTTGCCCACATCGTGGAGGAGCGCACCCCAGGCTAGGGTGAGCGGACAACCGGCTTGCAACTGCTCCAACAGGAGCAAAGTATGAATCCAGACGTCGCCCTCGGGATGGAACTGCGGAGGCTGCTCCACACCCTTCATGGCCGCCACCTCGGGCAACACCTGCGCCAGCAGGCCGGTCTGGTCGAGCAACTCGAACGCCCTGCGCGCATGGCCCTCGGTGAGCATTTTGGTCAGCTCGTCGCGCACCCGCTCCCGGCTCACAGCGTGAATGCGCGCTGCGTGGCGGCGGATGGCGGCGTGGGTCGCGGGCTCAATGCTGAAGCCAAACCGAGCCGCGAAGCGCACCGCCCGGAGAAGGCGCAACTGGTCTTCTTCAAACCGGCGCTCGGGCTGGCCAATGGCGCGAATCACACCGGCATCGAGATCGGCCAGGCCACCGACATGGTCGATTACGGCAGATCGCAGCGCCTCGGGTGTTGCAAAAGAGTCTGCGGCCCGCAGGGCGTCGAGCAGCAGGCCGTTGATGGTGAAGTCCCGGCGCCGTACATCCTCTTCGGCGAGTGTGGTGTAGCGAACTTCATCGGGATGGCGGCCGTCGGAGTACACGCCATCGGACCGGAATGTCGCCACCTCCGTGGGGTGCTCGGGACCTCTTGAATCTTCTGGCCCTGCAACCTCATCGGCGACCAGCACCACGCCAAAATGCGCGCCCACGGCAATGGTGCGCGGAAACAGCCCGAGTACCACGTCCGGCGTAGCGGAAGTGGCCACGTCGTAGTCCTCCGGCTCGCGGTCCAGCAGCAGATCGCGCACACAGCCGCCGGCAAGATAGGCCTCATAGCCCGAAACGCGCAGGGTAGCGAGGATTTCTAACGCCGACTCGAATTGGGGTGTGTGCGGCAACATGGCTTGGTTTGAGACTAATCCGTTTCTGCGGGGAGATTCGAGACCGCTAAACTGAAAGCATGGCACCCGGGCTCATCCTCGGCATTGAGAGTTCTTGCGACGAAACTGCGGCGGCCGTGGTGGAGCGCGGCGCGCGCACGCTTTCCTCCGTCGTGGCGTCGCAGATCGCGACCCACGCCCGCTATGGGGGGGTGGTGCCGGAGCTGGCCAGCCGCGAACATCTTCGCGCAGTCGTCCCTGTGGTCCGGGCCGCACTGGCCGAGGCGAGCTGCACCCTCGCCGACCTGGACGCCATCGCAGTGACCTCCGGGCCAGGACTGGCGGGGGCGCTGCTGGTGGGGATTACTTATGCCAAGGCCCTCGCCTTTGCGCAGGGCTTGCCCGTGATCGCCGTTAACCACCTCGAAGGCCACATCCACGCGGTGCTGCTGGAGGAGAGGCAGAAGAAGCTGGCCAAGAAAGGTCCCGAACCGCACGTCCATCGACTCGCTCCACTCGCCCAGGACGAAAACAATATGGGGAGCATGGGTGAAGACGGTATTGGCCATCTTGAGGACGAAGCGGCGCTGGCCCTGGTGGTCTCCGGAGGCCACACTCACCTTTATTTGGCCCGGCCGAGCAACGGTACCTGGAACTACACACTTATTGGGCGCACCGTGGACGATGCCGCCGGCGAAGCTTACGACAAGGTGGCCAAACTGCTGGGCCTCGGCTACCCGGGCGGACCATGGATCGACAACCTCGCCCAATTCGGCAACCCGGTTGCGGTGCCCTTCGCCTTCGCACAAATCAAGGCAAAACTTCATCTGGGCGGCAAGCCCCCTCGTACCAAGGCGGCAAAGACAGCCCCCATCGCCGCCCTCGATACGCACTTCCTCTTCTCGTTTTCAGGAATCAAGACCGCGGTGCTGCGCTACGTGGAGTTGCACAACCTGCGCCCAGAAGCGGAAGCGCGGCGTGATGCGCTCTTTACCGGCCCTGACGCACCCACGCACCCCACCGTCGAACAGGCGCTGGCGACCTGCGACAATCTGACCCTGGACCTGATCGCCAGCTTTCAGCATGCCGTTGTCGGCGACCTGATGAAGAAGACCCTTGCCGCCGCCGAAGCACTGGGCGCTAGCCGCATCCTGATCACCGGCGGAGTGGCCGCCAACCGCGAGCTTCGCGCACGGTTCACCGCCGAAGCCGCCCGCCGCGGACTTCAGGTAGCTTTTCCTACACTGGCGCTCTCCACGGATAACGCCGCCATGATCGCCGCTGCTGCCTGGCCCCGCTTCCGGGCGGGCGAATTCGCTACCCCAGACCTGACTGGCGACCCATCGCTGCCTTTGGGGAGGTGAGAGCCGGGTCGTACCGAGATTCAGGGGCAGGCTGGCGGCCCCAATATGGTTGAAGAAGAAGTGAAACGGGGGCTGGAGCGAAAGAGCAACCGCGGGTCCTTCGACTCCCCTTCGCGTCGCTACGGGTCGCTCAGGATGACAACTCCTTTATTCTTGATTACAACTCCTTTATTCTTATGGAGATAACAACCACATCTATCTATCAACTACTTAACTGGACTTTATTTTGGTGTGACATACGAGAACTCAGATTGCATAGTGAGAATCAGCTTGGGGATCCGCTGTCTGCGGCGCACCCGGCTTGCGGAAGGTGAGGCAGAAGAGCTTGCCGTGGCAGATTTCCTTTGCCTTGATCTCCTGCATCTCGTTTGGAATCAAGTTGAGAAGGCAATCAACGGCGTTGGCGCCGGGATCGATAAACTGGCGCGTTGCCGGGTTGCGCTGATAGTCCACGCGGACCTTCTTCTCCGCCCTGTCGACAATCACGATCTTGGCGCCCGGCTTCGCCACCCAGATCATCTCTCTGATGGCATGGGTTTTATCAGTGAAGTGGTTGATGCCGCCCACATGAAAAACGCAGTCGAAGACGTCGCGGCTGAAGGGAAGCCTCTCTGCCACGCTGTGAAAGAGGTACGCGCGTCGCCGCCAGCGTTCCAGGTTGCGCTGGCACCTGCGCAGCATCCCCCACGAAATATCGATCCCATAGAGTTCAATGTCTTGAGGTAAATGGCGCAAATTGGCCCCAGTACCGACTGCCACTTCGAGCACTCGATCCCCAGGCTGAATCTCAAGTTCATTCAAGTACTCCCGCCGGCAGTCAGGCCTGCGGAAGATCGAGCGTGAAAGCAGTTGGGCCAGGTCGTAGACCGGGGCAAACATGTTGTAGAGGATCTGGCGTTTCAGGTTCGGTCCGCTCACCGTGCTGACGAATAGCGGGATGCCGTCGTAGATGGGGTAGGTGCGCCGGGTAACGGTATTGCGCAGATTATGGCCGACTAATTCAAGCGAAAAACGCGAATCCGGGTCACAGAGCAAGGACACTACTTCGCGCTCCATTGTCCCCCTCCCCGGCCTCTAACAAGAATTACATCCGACTGCATTGTTGCTTCAATACCCAAACCGTTCGCTCAGTACCCAATCTGTACCATGCGACGCCCACTGCTACAATCGGAAGGGCCAAAAAACAGGCCCGTTTGACCTTGAATGTGAGCAAGCCGACCGACCTACGACCGATGCCCCTCCGCCTTTTCAATACCCTCACGGGACAACTGGACACGCTCGTCCCCATGGACGGCGCGACACTGCGCATGTACGCCTGCGGGCCGACGGTCTACGACTATGGACATATCGGCAATTTTCGAACGTTTCTGCAGATCGACGTGCTGCGCCGCTTCCTGGAGCTGACCGGCATGCGGATACACCACGTTATGAATATTACCGACGTGGACGACAAAATTATCCGCAACGCCGCGGAAGCCGGTATTCCTATAAGCGAATATACGCCGCGCTACGTGGAAGCATTTTTTGAGGATATGGATGCGCTGCGCATCGAGCGGCCAGAGCAGATTGCTCGCGCCACCGGGCACATTCCGCGGATGGTGGAACTGGTGCAAAAGCTGGCCGCAGCCGGCGCCGCCTATCGGGCCGAGGACGGGAGCTGGTATTTCCGGCTGTCGGCTTTTCCGGCGTACGGCAAGCTGAGCAAGAAAGACTTGAGCGGCATGGAAGACGGCGCCCGCGTGGACGTGGACGAGTACGAGAAGGATTCGGCACGCGACTTTGCGCTGTGGAAGGCCGCCAAGCCCGGCGAAACAGCCTGGGACACGCCGATCGGGCGCGGCCGGCCGGGCTGGCACATTGAGTGCTCCGCGATGGCGATGGAGTACCTGGGCGAGAGTTTCGACCTGCACGCGGGCGGCGAAGACCTGATGTTTCCGCACCACGAGAACGAGATTGCACAGAGCGAGAGCGTGACCCACAAACAGTTTGCGCGCCACTGGATGCACGTGCGTTTCCTGCTGGTGGACGGGCGCAAGATGTCAAAAAGCGAGGGGAACTTCTACACCCTGCGCGACCTGCTGCTGAAGGGCTACAAGGCGTCGGCGATCCGGCTGGCGCTGATTTCAGTGCCCTACCGGCACCAGTTGAACTTCACCTTCGACGGGCTGATGGAGGCCACCAACGCAATCGAGCGTCTGAGGACCTTTCACCAGCGGCTGGTGAAAGGGGCCTTCGCTGCCGGCGAAAGCCCTCAAATCCAAGAGGCTGCACAGAGGGCGCAGGCCGATTACCTGGCAGCGCTGGGCAACGACCTGAACACCGCCGAGGCCCGCGCGCCCATCTTTGAGTTGATCCGCTCCGCCAATACGGCCATCGACCAGGGAGAGTTTCTGGCCGGGGACCGGGATGCGATTCTGGCCGTGCTGGCCAGCTTTGACGCCGTCTTTGACGTGATAGAGGACCACGACGCCGAGCCCACACGGAAGGCGCTGGCATGGGCGGAGCAGGCCGGCAGGATGGCGGAAGTGGCTCCTGAACTGGTGGCCCGGCAATCGTTAAGTGACGAAGCCATCGACGCGCTGGTGGCCGAGCGCACCCTGGCCAAGAAGCAGCGCAACTTTGCGCGCGCCGACCAGATTCGCAACGAGCTGGCGGAGAAGGGTATCGTGATTGAGGACGCGAAAGACGGTGTACGCTGGAAGCGGAAGTAGCCGTCCGGAGCAGAGCCATGAAGGTTTGAGAGGTCATCCCCATGGAAGCCAACGAAGCACAGGAGTTGCAGGAGAACGCCGAACACGGAGCACACGAGTCGTCACTGCGTCCGGTTGCGTTTACCATGAGCGTGCTGGCCGTGCTGGTGGCTGTGACCACAGTGCTGGGCCACCGCACCCACACGGAGGCGGTGCTGGACCAGAACAAGGCCACCGACCAGTGGAACGAATACCAGGCCCACAAAATCCGCTCCAACGACACGGCGCTGGCCGCCGACATGCTGAGCGTGGTGACCATTGGCGACCAGAATGCGGCGCACAAGATCGCCAAGAGCTATGCCGATCACCAAGCCAAGTGGGCCGATGAGACCAAAGAGGACAAGGAGAAGGCCGAAGCCCTGGAAACCAAGGTGGAGCAGGCCGAGGCCCGCGCGGACCGCTTCGACCTGGCTGAGGCCCTGCTGGAGATCGGGCTGGTGATCACTTCAGTTACGCTGCTCACGCGCAGCCGGATTTACTGGTACCTGGGCATGGTGTTTGCGGCGGGCGGAATTGCGGCAGGGATCACGGGGCTGCTTCTGAGGTAGACTACTGCGCCGCTCGACGGGGAGACTGCACCCGCACTGGTTCCGGCCACTGCGTTGGACAAGAAACCGGCCCAGTGAGCAGCCCTGGCCCTTACTCTACCGGCATTTGTTCAGTTCCTCGACGGGCCGTGGCGTGCCCTTGGAACGCACATGTGCCGTAGTGAGAAGGAAAACAGCCATGATGATGGCTGCCATGCCCGCGAACTCCGCCGGCCCGGGCCGCTCATGGAGAAGGAAGATACCCAACAGCACCGCGACCACCGGGTTGATGTAGGTATAGGACATGACCTTGGCTACCGGCACATGTTCGAGCAGATAGATGAAACTGGTGTATCCGAGCAGAGACCCGCCAGTGACAAGATAAGCGAGCGATCCAACAGACGCGGCATTGACGTGGAACCGAGGCCAATTGCCCAGCGCCGTACCCAGCAGAGTGTTGAAGGCCCCGGCGGCAACCATCTGCCACGCCGACGCCACAAAGACGTTCACCTTGAGCCTGGCGTGGCGGGACAAGATGCTTCCCGCAGACCAGAAGAGCGCCCCGGCGAGCAGAGCGGCGATGGCCCACAGAAGCGTTCGGTCACCACTGAGACCCGCGCGTAACGAGGGCCATAACAACGCGCCGAGTCCGGCAAAGCCAAGCAACAATCCAAGCCAGCCCCGCCGGGGCAGCGGCTCTCCCTTGGGCAACGCCATCTCGATCAGCGCCACATAGAGCGGAGCCACCGCAAACACCAGCGAGGAGAGCCCGCTGGGTATGGTCTCTTCCGCGTAGACCAGAGACACGTTGCCTCCGCCCAGCAGCAGCAAGCCGATGAGTCCCAAAATCAGCATGGTCCTGGGCGGCCCCACCAAACGCAGTCCACGCCAGCGGCACCAGGCAAGCAGAATTGCGCCCGCGATAAGGAAGCGCGTACCGGCTAACAACAGCGCAGGCATCTCCGCGGCTCCAACGCGAATGGCAGTGTAGGTCGATCCCCAAAAGAAGTAGACGCTGGCAAAGGCCAACACGATGCTGGCCGTGGTGGCGGATCTCTTTTCGAAGAGGGCTGGCTGGGCTGTGGGACGGAGCATGAAGATACTTCCATCGTAGTCCGCGGAACGCTCTTGCGCACTCCGCATCTTGTGCGCACGCTGGCCCCGGCGATGGAAATGTCGTATTGCCGCGTGCTATCCTCATGGCCAGCGGGGCTTCAATGCATTTGCGTGCGGCCAAAGGATCGATGCTGCTGCCGGCCACCAGGCGCTGGTCGCGGTCGCGCGCGCGCTGCATTTGCCCTCGGAAGCACCTGCGCGTGCTGCCCACCCGCACTCGACCTAGCCTCTTCGGCGGCGATTAGTACCGCTCCGCCGAAGACCCTCGCCTGCTTTTCCGGACCTGACCAGGGTCCGCAGAATTTGATGATCCCGCATCGCAGGGGTCGCTGGCCGCGCTCCATCCATCGCTGCTGCAACTGGGGAGCCGGGACTGCATAACCCGATCTGCCGAGGAGCTAAGAAGATGACCAAGCATGAATTGCACGCACAATACGGACCCAAACTGGTTTGTCCGCTGCCCGGGCCCAAGGCACGGGCAGCCGTTGAAGCGGACACCCGCCTGATCTCACCCAGCTACACGCGCTCGTATCCGCTGGTGGCCAAGCGTGGCCGGGGAATCCGCGTGGAAGACGTGGATGGGAACGAGTTTCTCGACTTCGCGGCGGGCATCGCCGTGGTTTCGACCGGCCACTGCCACCCCGAAGTTGTTGCTGCCATTCAGAAGCAAGCTGCCGAGCTGATCCATATCTCAAGCACGGACTTTTACGACGAACATATCACTGCGTTAGGCGATCGGCTCTCCGCCGTGGCACCGATGCCCGGACCGCATAAGTTTTTTTACGGCAACTCCGGGGCTGAAGCGATCGAGTGCGCGCTGAAGCTGGCGCGCTACCACACCGGCCGGCAACAGATCATCTCCTTCCTGGGCGCCTTCCACGGCCGCACCATGGGCGCGCTTTCGCTCACCGGTTCGAAGCCGCAGCAGAAGCGCCGCTTTTCGCCGCTGATTCCGGGCGTGACCCACATCCGCTATCCCTATGCGTATCGGGGCTGCACGGGCGGAGCACAGGAGGAAGAAGCCTTCACGATGGGCTGCGCACGATACATTGAGGAAAAACTTTTCAAGACCATCCTCGCACCCGAAGAAGTGGCTGCCATTTTTATTGAACCTATCCAAGGCGAAGGCGGCTACGTAGTGGCGCCGGACAACTTTATGCACGAATTGCGCGCTATTTGCGACCGGCACGGCATTCTGCTGGTGGTGGACGAGGTGCAGTGCGGAGCGGGGCGTACGGGCAAATGGTGGGCCATCGAGCACTCCGGCGTGGAGCCGGATATGGTGTGCATGGCCAAGGGCATCGCCAGCGGCATGCCTCTGGGCATCTGCATGACGCGCGCGGAGATTATGGACTGGGTTCCCGGCTCGCATGCATCCACATTCGGCGGCAATCCGGTTTCCATCGCCGCCGCACTGGCCACCATGGACATTATCGAACGCGAAGCCATGGCCAACGCCACCCGGGTTGGCGGGTTGATGCAGGAGCGGCTGCGCGGCTGGGTCAAGACGCATCCGATGGTGGGCGATGTGCGCGGACGGGGCCTGATGATCGGCATCGAGCTGGTGAAAGATAAAACGACGCGCGAACCGGCGGCGGCGGTGCGCAATCGCGTGGAGACTCTGGCTTTTGAACGTGGGCTGATGGTGCTGGGTTGCGGCGAAACTACGCTGCGGCTGTGCCCTCCGCTCATTCTCAACGAGCACGAAGCCACCGTGGCCCTGGACATACTGGAAGAAGCGATCACCCTGGCGGAAGCAGAACACGCGCAGGCTTCCACGCTGGCGGTGGCAACGGCCTGAATCGCGCAACGGCATGGAGATAGCTACCGATCTTGCTTCAAAGAATCAAGGGTGTACTTTCCCGGGTCCCAAACACGGGACCTGGGGCACCCGGCAGATTTGCGCCTTTGGCCGCGGAAGCCGAGAATGGTTTGCCATGGAGTGGCCGGCGCAGATGCGGAGTGCGTGGCTTGAACGTACGCTCGCCCGGCTGGATTCAGTAGCACGGCGACGGGGCCGCGCGGCAAGCCTGCCTGCCCACCTGGCCACCGGAATCAGCGGCGAGGAAGCGGCGCTTTTCTATTTGCGGCGCAAGGGCTACACCGTGGTAGCAAGGCGGTGGTCGTCGGGCGACGTTCCCGGGGACGTCGACCTGATTGCATGGCAGGGACCGATGTTATGCTTTGTCGAGGTGAAGACGCGCACGGCCCGCGATACTTCTCCGGCGGAGATTGCCGTCGACTCACACAAACGCAACATCCTGCGCCGACTGGCGCGCCGCTACGTACGCCAGCTACCCGGGCAGCCGGCGCCACAAATCCGCTTCGATGTGATCAGTGTGTATCTTGTGCCGGGTCAGGAAAAGGAATTCGTGCACTTTGAGAGCGCCTTCGGGTGGAGCGAATACCGGCGCGATTGAACGATAACTTATCCCTTCGCGTCCTCAAACTCCTCGTGCCAAGCCATCTGAATGGCCTCAAGCCGCGACTCATTGGATTTAGTGGGGTCGTCGGCGAAGCCTTCCAACTCCGTGACGTAGCGGTGCAGGTCAGTGAAGCGGACCGTTAACGGGTCGAGTTCAGGGAATTTCTCCTGTAGTTGAATGCCGATCTCTTCGGCGTCGGTCCAGTGAATCTCGCGCGGCATGGGGATAGCTCCCGATCTTGATTTAGAGAATTAGATTAAGGACATGCTTCCCAGGTGCCCAAAAGCGAGGCACCTGGGGCACCCAGTTCATTCCTTGTTTTCCGCCTGGGGCACTCGGTTTCTTACTTGTTTTCCGCCAGGGCCAGCGGCTTGCCTTCGGAAACGTAGTTGCGGTTCCACTTGGGAATCTCCACCACGTAGTTGCCGGGGCCGGTAATGATGGCCTGACAGCCGAGGCGGGAGTTCAACTGCTGATCAGCGGCCATGTCCATCCGGTCCAGTTCGTCGTCTTCCGCAGGGCTAATACCTTGCTGATCCTTGATCCAAAGATGGCAGGTGGTGCAGGCGCAGACGCCGCCACAGGCGTGGTCAAGGAAGACGCCGAAGTTCTCAGCCACGTCAAGAAACGACATGGGCCTTCCGTGATGTTCGTAGGGCATGGTGCCGAACTCGAACTCCACCGTTCTGCCCTCGGGAAGGAAGGTTACCCGCACAAGCTTTTCGGCGGGAATAGTCTTTTCGGTTGCTTCGCTCATACGATTCCGTCCTTCCTCATCTATTTAAACTCCGCCTGGGCCATGGGGTGGGGCGCGGTGACGGCATCGCCCATCTCTTCGCCGGCATTCTCCATCGTCTTGCCGCGGATGGCCGTGGTGACCGCGGCATCCATCATCAATTCGGCAAAGCGACGCGTGGCCTGATCGAGCGCCAGGGTGGCATCGCGGATGGCGGCCGCGTCTTCACCCTGCTTGATCTGTGCCAGCCGGTCACGCGCCGCAGTGATGGCGCCCTGCTCCTCGCCGCGCAACTGCTGCCACGCAGGACTCTGCGGCGCACGCTCGACCGCGGAAAGAATGGTCTCAGCTTCGTTGCGGGCTTCGATCAGCAGGCGTTTGGCAAAGTCATCTTCGGCGTGATCGAAGGAGTCAAGAATCATGCTCTCGACCTGCTCATCGGTCAACCCATAGGTCGGCTTGACCTCAATGCGCGCTGCCTTCCCGCTGCGCTGCTCGCGGGCGGAAACCTTCAGAATGCCGTCAGCGTCGATGAGAAAGCGCACCTCGATGCGCGGCAGTCCGGCGCTCATGGGGGGAATGCCTTTCAGATCGAAGCGCGCCAGCGAGCGGCAGTCGGCAGCCAATTCGCGCTCGCCCTGCACCACGTGGATAGCTACGTTGGTCTGCCCGTCCACGCCGGTGGTGAAGTGCTCCGTGGCTGAGGCGGGAATGGTGGAGTTGCGCTGGATAATGCGCGCGACGGTACCGCCCAGGGCCTCGATGCCCAGCGAGAGCGGCGTCACATCCAGGAGAAGCATCTCCTCAGTGGACTTCGAAGAGCCGGCCAAAATGTCTGCCTGCACGGCGGCACCCAGCGCCACCACCTCGTCAGGATTCAATTCAATGTGCGGCTTTTTGCCGCGTGCCGCGAGATGGAACAGATCGTCTACCAACTTGCGCACAGCGGGAATGCGCGTGGAGCCGCCCACCAGCACTACTTCATCAATTTGCTCCGGGGTGAGGCCCGCGTCGGCCAGCGCCTGTTTGCAGGGACCGGCGGTGCGTTCCAGAACCGGCTCAATCAACTGCTCGAAGACTTCGCGGGGAATCTCGCGCTGGTAGCGGTCGCCGTTGGGCAACTCAATATCAAAGCGCGCCACGGCCTCAGTAGACAGCCGGATCTTGGCGTCGATGGCATCCTTGCGCAGGCCCTGCACGGCGCTCGGATGCTTGCGGAGGTCTACGCCGTGTTCGGCGTGAATCTCATCCAGCGCGATGGCCAGCAGCAGGTTGTCAATGTCGTCGCCGCCCAGGTGTGTGTCGCCGTTGGTGGACTGCACCTCAAAGATGCCGTCGCGCAGCTTGAGAATGGAGATGTCGAAGGTGCCGCCACCGAGATCGTAGACGGCGATGGTCCCCACCTTGGCGCGATCCAGCCCATAGGCCAGAGCAGCCGCGGTGGGCTCGTTGACCAGGCGCAGCACTTCCAGGCCGGCCATGCGTCCCGCGTCCTTTGTGGCCTGGCGCTGCGCGTCGTTGAAATAAGCGGGCACGGTGATGACCGCCTGGGTGACCGGCTCGCTGAAAAAACGCTCCGCATTGCGTTTGAGCTGGCGCAGAATGTAAGCCGAAATTTCGGAGGGCGTAAAGCGCAGCTCGCCGAGTTGGATGCGCGGCACTTCGCCCACTTCCACATCGTCCGCCAGACGAAACGGAAAGAGCTTTAACTCGCTCTGCACTTCTTGCAGCCCGCGGCCCATGAGGCGCTTGACAGAATAGATGACGCGCTCGGGCGTTTCGATGAGCGACTTACGGGCGCTGTTGCCCACCGTGACCGTAGGCCGTCCACCACCGGCAGGCATGGGGTCCAGCGCCACCACCGACGGCACAAGGTTGGAGCCGTCCACGCCGGGAATGACCACCGGCGCCTCGCCTTGCATATACGCAACCAGGGAATTTGTGGTCCCCAGATCAATTCCGACTACGCGTCCTTCCGCCATGTCTTTTAATTAAGCCCCCAGGGTCTCGGTTACATCGCGGACCAGGTTGTTGAGGTAGCGCCTGCGGTCAAGCAGGGCCACCATCGCTTTTTGCGCAGCCGCACGCGCGCCGGCATCGCCCTCGTCCCACGCCTTCCACTGCGCGCGCAAATCATGGTCTACCTCATCCATCAGGCCGTCGAATTTGCGCTTGGCCTGCTCGAGGCTGGCCTGCAACTCCGCGTCCGTCTCGCCCATCTTTCGAGCCGCGCGCATCTCTTCGAGCTGCATATTCAGCTCGAAGACCTCTTCAAGCAAATCGGCGGGAACGCGGGAAGGATCTTTGCGATCTTTGCCGCTATGTTCTTCGCCGATGGCCGCGCCGTGCAACTTGAGCAAATATTCGGTGCGGTGTATGGGCTCCCTAAGAGTGCGATAGGCGTCATTAAGCAGCGCCGTGTCAGCCAGGCTCCATTGCTTCTCATTGTCGGCGGCGCGGGCGAAGCGGTCAGGGTGCAGCTTGCGGCTGAGGCGATGAAACTCGTGCTCCAGCTCGCTTAGATCCAAGTCCAGGTGCGGCACCAATCCGAAGACAGAAAAATAATCGCCTCCCGGAGGAGGCTGAATCTTGCTGCAATGCGGGCAGAAGAGCGTGGCGTCATTGTGCGCCACGGCACAAGACCAGCACGCAACCGGAACTGCAGAATCGAGAACCTTTAACATGATTGAACTCCAATGCGACCAGACCTACGACGAAAAGGACGAACCGCAGCCGCAGGAGCGCGAGGAGTTCGGGTTGATGAAATTGAAGCCCTGCCGCATCAGCGTCTCTTCGTAGTCCAGCGTCATGCCGTGCAGGTAAAGGAACGACTTGGGATCGACGAAGACGCGCACACCGTCGAACTCGTAAATGCGGTCGCGCTCCCGCGGCCGAGTATCGAATTTAATGGAGTACGAAAGCCCCGAACATCCACCGCCCATGACGCCCAGGCGCAGTCCACCCTCTTCAGGCGAGACGCCTTCCTTGGCCATGGCCTTGCGAATGCGCTGTACAGCGCGCTCCGTCACCTGCAAGCCCTGTGCGGGCGCCTGCGCGGGAGCCTGCTGGGGCAGCACCGCGGAGGCGCCCTGCGCGGGCTTCGATTCAATTGTCACCATGTTCGACATCGTTCCCTGTCCCAATCGCCGTTCGGCTGGACTCCGAATCACTCGGAACTCCAGCCGGGCGGCACAAGCTTACTGCGCTGCGGCCGTCGATTCCACCGTTTCCGCAACGCCGTTCTTCTTTTTCCAGTCGCCAATGGCCGCGCGAATCGCATCCTCGGCCAGAACCGAACAATGAATCTTCACTGGCGGCAGCGAAAGTTCCTTCACGATATCCGTGTTCTTGATGGCGAGGGCGTCTTCTACCTTGCGGCCCTTGATCCATTCGGTGGCCAGCGACGAACTGGCAATCGCCGAGCCGCAGCCGAAGGTCTTGAACTTGGCCTCTTCGATCACCTGGGTCTCGGGGTTCACGCGGATCTGCAGGCGCATGACGTCGCCGCACTCCGGCGCGCCCACCAAGCCCGTGCCTACCTCGGTCGAGCTCTTGTCCAGCGTGCCCACGTTGCGGGGGTTATTGTAGTGGTCGATTACCCGGTCGCTATATGCCATTTTCCTAAATCCTCCTGCGGGGAAGCCGCCGTTCTTGTGTTTGATTCGGCAGGCCTGCCCGCCGATGCCTTGAATTCGTCCCTCGCGCTTAATGCGCCGCCCACTGGATCTTGGTCAGGTCAATACCTTCCTTCACCATCTCGTAAAGCGGTGAAAGCTCGCGCAGCTTCTTGACGATGTCGATTACCTTGGCAGCCACGTAATCCACCTCGGCCTGGGTGTTGAAGCGTCCCAACCCGAAGCGAATGGAGCTGTGCGCCACATCGTCGCCCAAGCCCAGCGCCTTGAGCACATACGAAGGTTCCAGCGTGGCCGAAGTGCAAGCGGAACCGCTGGAAACTGCTACATCGTTGATACCCATCAGCAGCGACTCACCCTCAACATAGACAAAACTCATGTTGAGGTTGCCGGGCAGCCGGTGCTCCATGGAGCCGTTGACGTGCACGTAGTCCAACTCCGATTCAAGCTTGTTCTTTAGACGATCACGCAGGCCGCGGAGATAGGCCGCTTCGTTGTCCATTTCCTCATATGCGATTTCGCAGGCCTTGCCCAGGCCCACGATGCCGGGCACATTCAGGGTGCCGGAACGCATGCCGCGCTCGTGGCCGCCGCCATCGATCTGCGCCGCGATCTGCACGCGGGGATTGCGCCGCCGCACATAGAGCGCGCCTACGCCCTTGGGACCATAGATCTTGTGTCCGGAGAGCGACAGCACATCGATGTTGTCGGCAATCACGTTCACCGGGACCTTGCCCACTGCCTGTACTGCGTCCGTATGGAAGATGACGCCCTTCTCATGACAGAGCTTGCCGATTTCGCGGACAGGCTGCAACACTCCGATTTCGTTGTTGGCCGCCATGATGGTGACCAGGATTGTCTTGTCGTCCATGGCCCGCTTCAGGTCTTCCAGATCGATCAGGCCGTCGGCCTTGACCGGCAGATAGGTCACGCGGTAGCCATACTTTTCCAGGCGCTTGCAGGTGTCGAGCACCGCCTTGTGTTCCGTGACCTGGGTGATGATGTGGTTGCCACGCTCGCGGTACATCTCCGCAATGCCCTTGATAGCCAGGTTGTTCGACTCGGTGGCGCCGGAGGTAAAAATGATCTCCTTGGCAGTGGCGCCGATCAGCTTGGCAATCTGCTCCCGCGCCTTCTCCACGGCCTGCTCCGCCTCCCAACCAAACGAGTGGTTGCGGCTGGCCGCGTTGCCGAACTTGGTGGTGAAGTAGGGCATCATCGCTTCCAGTACCCGCGGGTCCAGAGGGCTGGTGGCGTGATTGTCCATGTAAATCGGCAAACTCACGCCTGCCGGAACTTCTACTTGGCTGGCAACTGTGCTCATTCTCTTCGTCTCCATCCTCAATGCGGCTCCGCGGGGCGCGGAGGAAAAAATTGCGTTACAGCGTTAATGAAACCAGTGCTTTGACCTCGTGACCTCTTCCGTGGGGATGCTCGTGCTCGGCCAGATCCTGAATGCTGATGCTTTTGAGCACCCCGGCGATGGTGTCGTTCACCCGTGCCAGCGGCTCCTTGATGGTGCAACTGGGCGTCAATTCGCATCCCTTGGCGCCCTTGGTGCAGGAAGTGATGAAAAATGGGCCGTCGATAGCGTGAATCACCTCGTACGCCGAGATTTCACGCGCCTCCCGAGACAACGCATAGCCGCCGTTCATTCCGGCGTGGGAGCGCAGCAGACCTGCCCGGGTGAGTTGCTGCAAGATCTTGGCCAGCAGTTGTGCAGGAATCCCGTAAGCATCGGCGATATCCTTGGCGCTGAGCGCGACTGTCTCGGGACGCTCGGCCAGATACTTGAGCGCCATCAATCCGTAATCGGCCTTCTTTGTCAGCTTGAGCATTGAATATCCGACTGCTTCGGTCGGCTTTTAGTATACGACCAATTATGTCGGCGTTTCAAGTCCAAATCAACGGCGTCACTTTTGGTCCCAAATGGGCTCTGCAGCCAGGGAGGCGAAAGATTCAACAAATTGGCGCTTGAAAAAGCTGAAAAGGCCGCTACAATCTGCGGAAAGAGCACTAGATTCCAACCGATACCAAAGCGATGGCGACCGCCTGCAAACACCCAAGGGTTCGAATTGTCTCCCGACACGACGACGTCGAGTACGTTGAGTGCCTGGAGTGTGGAGAAGTCTTTGATTCCGAAGAATTTAACGACATGGCTATAGAGGAGTCCGACCCTGTGGCCAACGACCTAGACGAATGAGTGCCGACAATGTCACCGGGGCTGAGGTCCCGTGATGACGGCGTGCGGCTGAAGGTAGCTAAGGCTGGCCAGAAGGGCGTCCATTGGCTGGCGCGGTACCCATCCTGTGGGCCACCAGCCACGCATAATGCAGGCCGGAAACCACCGTCAGCACCATCGTGGCATCGAGCGCTGCTGTACGCATGACCACCACCCAGGGCGCCTGGGAGAGCTGGTGCAGCAGCACCACCGCCACGGCGACCACCTGGGCCACAGTGTTGGCCTTGCCAAAGATGCTGGGATGGAACTCCCGCCGGCCAGCTGCGGCATAGAGGAGTGCTGAAACAAGGAGAATTCCAACGTCCCGGCCGAAGACCAGCACTGTGACCCGGGTTGGCATGAGTCCCTTGTGCATGAGCGTCAGAAAGAGCGTGCTCAGCAGAAGTTTGTCTGCGACTGGGTCAAGGTACTGGCCAAGCATGGTGCGCTGCTTAAGCAGGCGGGCCACCAAGCCGTCCAGCGCATCGGTGAGACCGGCGACAATGAACAGGACGAAGCTCAGCGCATACCGGTCCTCAAGAATGGCAGAGACCAGGATCGGCGCCAAGCAGATGCGCAACAGCGTAAGCAGGTTGGGAGCGGCGCGGAACGGGTTAGGTCGCGGTTTCGAGACGTCCGTCATGACTCGATCATTGAGCAGCCTGCTACGGCGGCATACGGGCGCGCTCGTGCGACATCGATGGTACAGCATGCCGGAATGCCCCGGAAAGCCCCAGCCTTTTCCCGCAGACTCGACCCTGATAGACTAGCAATTGTCGCACGCAGGCGCGTAGCTCAGTTGGTTAGAGCGCTTCCTTGACACGGAAGAGGTCGCTGGTTCGAATCCAGTCGTGCCTACCATATTTATCAATAGCTTACAGCTACTTTTTAGATTCCGCCCACCCCAGAATGGGTCCACTAAGGTCCAAGTGAAGGAAAACCCGTATCACCCCGCCTTTGCCAGAGGCGGAGTGGCTTTGGGCAGCATCATCTGCACAACCTTGGTTTGGGCTGTGCGTTTGTCCTGAGAGAGTGCCTGCGCGTACATCTCCATCGTGATTCTCGCGTTTGCATGGCGAAGTGAATCCTGTACGACCTTCACATCTGCCCCACTGGACTTGAGCAGTGTTGCGTAGGTGTGCCAGAAGCTGTGCCAGCCGATTCGCTTTGTGATTCCCAGCTTGGTAGCGGCTGGGCGCACATGGCGATTCAGAGCCATATCAGGCCAGTACGGTTTCTTACCGCCTGATGCGGGGCTGGCAAATACCCAATCTCCCGGTTGGTTGAACGGAGAGGTTGCCTGGAGTTTTGCCAGAGCAACCACCAAGTCTGGGTCCAGTGCTACCGGCTTACCGGATGCCACTGTCTTCAGCTTGCCAACGTTCTGGTTGATCACTGAGCGACACTGGAGAATCTTCTTTGCCTCAAAGTCTATGTCTGCCCATTTGAGACCGATGAACTCACCACGTCGTAACCCATTGCCGCCGCTACGAATACCATCGTGCGATAGGGTTCCGGCAGTTCATCCAGAAGACCGGTCAGTTCCCCAACATCGAGAATGTCCGGTTCTTTCTCCCGTTGTGCGCTTTACTACCGGGATAAGTTTCTCGGTCTTGAGGCGCTTTTCGGCATGGGAGTATTCCCGGTTGACCTGGCTGCACGCGAATGGACTGCGACGCTGCTTAGACAAGCCGAAACCGCCTGGGAGGTTGCACCCTCGATCCGGAAACCGCTGATGAAGACAGTCGACCGGCAGATTGAACTTGGGCGCAACGCGTACGCACATCTTGGCAGGCTGATGAAGGATCGAAGTGGCAGAAACTGACGGAACTCGCAATCTTCAAGCCGGGCGACTAGCGTGACCGGTCTTCTATCGCAATGTGCGAAGCTGGCCCGGACGGCTGTGTTCCATGCTTTGCGGACTAGTGACCGCAGTACATGGGAACGATACGAGTTTTCGGACCAATGGAAATTTCGCCTGCAGCGAATCGCTGAGATCATACCAAGTGGTTCAGATGTTTTTGAATTCGGCACCGGCCCTGTCGGACTGGAACCTTTTCTGAATCCAAGTTGCCGGCTGACCTCTTCAGATATCGTCGAGCGGAAACCGGGCATGATGACCATCGATTTGAATCGCCACCCCCTCCACCCTGACCGGAACGCAGACGCAAATCGCAGTGTTCTCAGGCGTGCTGGAGTATGTATCCGATGTCCGCTCACTTATTCCATGGATTGCCAGTCACTTTAAGACTTGCATCGTGACTTATGAGTGCGCCCAACCAAGGACGGGCATCCTGGGCAGGATGCGCGAAAAGCTGGGTCGTGGTCAGTTGGGGTGGGTCAATCACTTCACTGAGTCCGAGTTCATGGCACTCTTCGCTGCCGGAGGCTTTCAAGTTACCGACCGAGCAACATGGGGAGATGACGATCCCGGACAGATATTTGTATTCCGACTCCGTTCTTCCTGATTTCAACAGGTTCCACCCCGTAGTAATTGCACGGCCGGTAGCAATGAGAGCCGCCGTGGAACTGGTCACTGGTTCGAATTCAGCCGCGTCTACAATGATTCTCAATAATTTGCGGTGAGCCTGTTGGACTCACACCCACTTTTTAAGAGCACTCGGGAACAATAGGCTCATTCTGCATTCCACTCTGCTGCCTGACTCGGCCAAATAGCAGGTGCGTGGGCCAAAAGGGTTGAGGTGACACTCTCTCGAGTGAGGTTTGAGAATCCGTGTATGCCCCATCCATTTATGATTTCCCAATGCACCACGCCTGCCTTCCCGCACGTCAGGGGACACTATGACTATTGCTGCGCCCACCTCGCTCGATTCCAAATCGCAGTTGCGCAAAACGATGGGCTTTTGGGATGTGCTGTTGTTCAACATCGCCACTGTTCTTGGGCCTCGCTGGATCGCGGCCGCGGGACACAACGGCACCTCATCCATCAGCTTGTGGGTCCTGGCCGCGGTGTTCTTTTTTGTGCCTGGCGCGCTGGTCATCAATGAACTCTCCTCGCGATTTCCTGAAGAGGGTGGGCTGTACGCATGGTCCAGAGAAGCCTTTGGACCTTTTCACGGATTCATCGCCGGGTGGACCTACTGGATTTATACGGTCTTCTATTTCCCCGGCCTGCTTTTGGCCAGCGCCTCCATGTCCGCATACATTATGGGCAGCCGCGGCGCCGCGCTGGCGCAGAACCGGACATTTCTGCTGTCAGTTTCCCTTGCCATGCTTCTGGTTGCAGTGCTCCTGAACATCGTCGGGTTGAACATTGGCAAGTGGCTGCAGAATGCCGGCGGCGTGGGAACGTACGTTCCTCTGCTGATGCTGGCGGGAATCGCGGCGCTGGTGTGCGCGCGGCACGGATCCGCAACGCACTTTACCGTCCACAACATGATGCCCGCATGGAACTGGGACACGGTAAACTTCTGGTCCCAGATCGCCTTTGCATTCACCGGGCTGGAGCTTGTCTCCGCCATGAGCGAAGAGGTGCGCAACCCGCGGCGGACGCTACCGCGGGCCGTGTTTGGCGCCGGGGCGCTGATTGCCCTGATGTACATTGCCGGGACGTTTGCAATTCTGGCCCTCGTGCCCGCTGCCGGCATTGACCCCCAGAGCGGCGTGTTCAACGCCATCACAGTTGGATCCGTGGCCCTGCGCATCGGCTTTCTGGGAGTGCTGGCGGCCATCCTAGTTACGGTGGGCAACTCCGGCGGCGTGGGCAGCACCGTGGCCGGCATTGCGCGCGTCCCATTCGTAGTGGGAATCGACCGCTACCTGCCCGCCGCCTTTGGGAAGATTCATCCGCGCTGGAAGACGCCTTATATCTCCATCCTTGTGCAGGCGGTTGTGTCCGGCACAATTCTGCTGGGGAGCCAGGTGAATGAAACCACACGCGGCGCCTATCAGTTTCTTATTGACGCCGCCATTATTCTCTACTTCATTCCATTTCTTTACATGTTCGCAGCCGTCATCAAGCTGGCACGCCGCCGCGATCGCAACGAGAATCCTCACGCCGTACTGGTTCCCGGAGGGATTACAGGGGTGTGGATTTCCGGCAGCCTGGGATTCATCGTCGTACTGATCGGCATTGCGGTTTCTCTCGTGCCTCCCGGCGACTCGTCAAACAAGTTGGGCTTTGAACTGAAACTGGTTGCAGGCACGGCAGCCTCCATCCTGCTGGGCCTCATCTTGTATTGGCGAGGCGCGCGGGCAAAAAAGGCTTGAATGCCCATGCGATTACTGCTGAGCAGCCTGGGCGCGCCACTTGGCTGTGAGTTGCTTGTCCGAGAGGGCCTTGATGAATACACCTCCCACTACGCTGCGCGCTTGAAAGCCGATCTGCTTTCCTGTCTTAGTGTCATACCAATCGGTGAGAGGAACGCGGGTGGGTGTTTCGTTTATCCAGCGATAGATGGGATCGATGATGGCGTTAAACTGCGCGGGGTCTGACGCCAGCGTGGCCGTCCAGAGCGACCAGTCGAGTTTGGTGTAGTCTGCGCGAATGTCGAGCGGGAGACCGTACCGGTTTATCTTCCCCATGTAATAAGTCATTTCAGTTTCGCGCACAGCTTTGGGAAACAGGTCGTAGCCGAGTAACTGGTCCCATATCAGGTTGTATTTCTGGCTCCAGGTGCCGGGACTGTTGAACGCCAGTTTATAGTGGTCACCCTCAACTGCCATGGCGACCCACTTACCTGCCATGGTCTTCGCGGTCGCGCTGTACTCATTGGCCTCCGCGTCGTGCCTCAGCAGGTGGGCCAGGTCAGCATAGGCAGCCAAGGCGTCAATTGCCTTGATGGATAGATTGGCATTATGGGCAACGTGGCCGGCAAAGTCATCAGTGGTCAGTTGGTTCTCCGGGTCGAGGCCCTTTTCCTTCAGATATTGGGCCCACTTGGTGAGTTGAGGCCAGTAGCGCTCTGCCAACTTGGCGTTGCCTTCAGCGCGCGCCACCGCGTCGACGAGAATGAGCATGTTGCCGCTCTCTTCCACCGGCATCTGGTCTTCTTCGGTCAGTTCTCCGCCACCGTAAACCTGCCCATTGGCCAGGGGATACTGACCGAGGTCGTGAGGTGAGAACGGGAACCGCCAACGCGCCAGCGATGCGTATTCGAGGACAGGAAGAAGTTGAGCCTCAAGCAATTTTGGCTGAAAGAACAGAAAAAATGGAGCGGAGGGGTAGAGCACATCCACCGTGGCGATGCAGCCGTTGGAGAAATTCTCCTTGGCGAAGAGCATTGGATCGCCATTCGCATCGGCTACGAGCTTGTGCGCGGCCAGGGTTTGCCGATAGGCCAGGATGGCAAGCGCGGCGTAGTGTTCTCCACCGACCTTGGTCAAGTCAGCAGTCAACTCCGCATCCAGCGTTTTACCGCGTGGTTCGAGGGCTGCATATTGCCCCTCGGCGGAATCGAGCATTTCCTCGACTGTCTTATTGTTGCGTTGCCAGTACGGCCGCAGATTCCGCTGCAGATATTGGATGGCATAGTCTTCGGTGTAGGAAAGGAGCAGGTGACGCGTCACGGGCTGTGTGCCGACTGAACCAAAATCCAGGATCGTGGCCAGGTGGGGGCTCTCCTGCAAGGCAGATTCGGGCATGCCGATTGAGTCGCTCACCGGGAGTTTGCCCAGGGCCGCAAAAGTTTCGGCAGGATGAGGCGTGATCGCCAGAGTCGCGTCTTCGTCCTTCGGAACTCCCAAGTGGAAATAACCCCAGTCGATGCGGAGATTGTCTCCGGAGCGGTTCAGAATTTCCTGATCTCGCGATCCCACCGAGAGAACATTGAGCAACGAGGTCTGGTTACGAAATGAGAGCACCTTCTGGCTGCGATCATTGACTGCAATCACGGGATCGACATCGAGAAGAACCGAGACCTGATGCCTGGCCGCATCCGTAGCTTGGATGCTCCACGCCAAGTAGGTAACCGGGCGCGAAAGCAAATCCAGGTCACTTGTGATTGCAGGAGTGAAGAAGCTGAGTTCCAGCGCGACGCCGTTCTGACGAAACTGGTAACGCGTATGCGTAGGCGTGATCGATCGGCCGGTTTGCTCCATTGCCGGAACGGCGTCGGGATGGTGACCCAAGAAGCGAAACGGACTACCGTCAATGCGCACGATCCCGCTGATGGGCTGAGGGCTGCCGGTCCAATGGCTGGTGTCGGAGTCGGTGAGGCGATCGGTGGTAGACCAGACGCTGAAATACGGGTCGTGCGTAATGAGCGGTGTCGCCGGCGCTCTCTCCTGTGAAATGACGGGGCAAACGCCCAGGCAGAAAGCGAAGCAAAAAGTCAGAAGTGACGCTGCAGTCTTCATCCGATCCTCTTCATTTCGAGATGACTTGAACTCCGATATGAATTCTCTCACTGCGCACCCTGGTCTGTTTCTGCACAGCAGCATTTACTCCAAAGCGCCGGCAAGCGTAAGCTCCAGGGTGGCGTGCCCCAGCGCTCGGTTCCACCTGTCCCGATGGCAGAACCCTTGCAACCCAACTCCAATTCGTGGGTGACACAACCACCGTACGCCGCAAAAGCGGTTCTTGCCCTGGTTGGGTTCACGGCGGTGGTTGGACAGATCGTTCTGATGAGGGAACTGATCGTTCTATTCAACGGCAACGAACTCTCCCTGGGAGTCGTGCTGGCAACCTGGCTGATGTGGACCGCGGCGGGGAGCGCGCTGACGGACCGGCTGGCAAGAAATGTCGCCGACACCCGCTACGCAATCGCAACCGTCGAATGCCTGTGCGGCCTGAGCTTGCCGCTGACGGTCTGGGTTCTTCGCGGAGCCAGGGTCCTGTTCCAGGCCGTGCCTGGCGAGTTGCTTGGTCCGGTGCCCATGGCGCTGGTTTCTGTGGCTTGCGTCAGCGTATTTTGCGGCCTCTTAGGATGCCTCTTCGTACTTGCTGCGCAGTGGGTTCAGCAGACATGCGCCGTCTCCGGACAGCTGGCAACCAGTTATGCCTATCTGCTTGAGACGTCCGGCTCCGCATTGGGCGGAATCCTGACCAGCATTCTGTTGCTGCGTTTTTTCTCGTCATTCCAGATCGCGGCGATTGTCGTCCTGCTGAATGCGTGCGTGGCATTGAGCCTGCTCTTCAAGATGCGTTGCAAGCGGATGGTGGCCGTGGTTGCTATGGCTTTGGTTGTGGCCGTCCCGCTCGTGACCTACGTTGCGCCACATTTGGAAGAGTCTTCGCAACAGCATCTGTGGACCGGATTCCATGTGCTGGGCTCTCGCGACACGATTTACGGCAGGCTCACGGTGGTGGAAGCAGGTGGAATGCGGAGCATATATGACAACGGCTCCATCCTGGCCAATGTGCCCGACCCAGCCGCGGCCGAAGAAAGTGTGCACTACGCGCTACTGGAACACCCCGCTCCGCGAAGGGTTCTGCTCATAGGAGGCGCCGTGAACGGCGGCATTGCAGAAGCGCTGAAACATCCAACGCTTGAGCGGCTCGACTACGTTGAACTGGACCCGGCGCTCACAGCCATGTTCCGGCAGTTCTTCCCCACGGAATCTGCGCAGGCTTTTTCCGATCCTCGCGTGCACCTGCACCATACGGATGGCAGGCTCTATCTGAAGACGGCCAACGACCGCTTCGACGTTCTGATTGTCAACGTTCCCGATCCCCAAACGGCGCAATTGAACCGCTACTACACAGCGGAGTTCTTTCGTTCCGCTCGCGATCACCTGGCCCCGGGAGGGCTGCTCGCGCTTCAATTGCATTCGTCGGAGGACGCCATCGCGCCGGAGCTGGCGCAGCTTCTTCGCAGCATTCATCACACGCTGCAAGGAGAGTTTCCCCATGTCGCCGTCATCCCCGGCGACACAATCCACATGTTCGCCGCCGTCGATTCCAACGTGATCACGGAGGATCCACAAGTCCTGATCTCCAGGCTACAGAGCCGCAACCTCCACACACTTTATGTGCGCGAATACTTCATTCCCTATCGCATGGCGCCTGACCGTATGAAGCAGGTTGACGATCTTCTGAGGCCGCTTGAAAAGACGCCCGTAAATCGAGATTTCCAGCCTATTGCGTATTACTTTGGCGCGGTGCTTTGGAGCGCCCAGTTCAAGGGGAACTATGCGCGACTACTGGTGAGTGCGGAGCAGATTCCCTTTTCGTGGATCGTCATCGGCGTGGCCGTGCTCTCTTTGTTGCTGGTTCTGATTCTTGCCTGGCTGCCCAAGCCGCCCGTGCGAGCCCGCGCCGCAGCGGTGTGGTCCGTGGCCGCCACGGGCTACACGCTGATGGCGCTTCAGATTCTTCTGCTGCTCGCATTCCAGTCTGTCTACGGCTATGTCTACAAGGAAATGGCAATGCTGATCGGGATGTTCATGGCCGGTATTGCGCTGGGCAGTTGGCTCAGAATTCTGCGCATGCGCAAAGGTCGTGAGGAATTGCTGCTGCGGGCCGTGGCAATGAATCAGTTGCTGCTGGCCATCTCCGCGCCGTTGCTGCTCGTCGCGGTGAGTCTGCTCGCGCGCAGTTCTGCCGGCGGTGCGGTGTCGATTGCCCCGTTTGTCTTCCCCGGACTGGCGCTACTGTGTGCGATGCCGGGAGGGTACCAATTCCCGCTTGCGGCGAAGATATATCTTCGCGAGTACGAGGCGTCGTCAGGCGCCGGCACTCTCTATGCCCTCGATCTGGTGGGGGGCTGCGGCGGCGCATTGTTGCTCGCCGGATTCCTCATCCCGCTGTTTGGCTTTTGGCCGGTTGCGTGTCTGGCTGCCGCGGTGAGTCTTGCGCCGGCGCTCCTGGCCGCACGGGCAAGCTTCGATCCCAGTTCTAGTTTTGAACCGATGCTCGATGTTCGCCAAATACGACCGCGGTAAACCGGAAGATGTCGGTATTCTCGTCCTTCCAGCAATCCGGCGGCATCTCCGCCTTGATGCAGGTTTCTTCAAGAAACTTCATTCGATCCCAGTGCTGCTCCACGGGAACTTGGGGAAGCAGAAGTCCTTCGTGGTCGCCGTTTTTCATCAGCAACCCATGTTGACCGACCTCTATTTCATGCACGTCGAGCACGCGTCGCAAAGGCGATAACACTGAGATTTCATACTCCAGCTTTGACAACTCCTCAGCCGTTACCGGACCGAACCGCGGATCGCGCAAAGCAGCCAGCGTGGCAGTGTCGCGCACCGTCAAATAGAGAGGCTTTACCGCAGAGGTGTAACCAATGCAACCGCGCAGATCTCCACCTTCTTTCAGGGTGACAAAGGCACCGTGCTCCTGATTCAGTGCGTCGCTCGCACTCGCTCCAGGTTCCAGCGCGTGCCTGTCCTGCACCGCGTGCTCCACCGACTTGCGGGCCAGGGCTAGCAACTCGCTTTCGTCGCGGTCGCTCAGCGAGAATGAAGGTTCCTTCGTCTTTGCGTCCTGGGCTTTGAAAAAGACGTCCGCACTGTAGCCGACCACGCGAGAGCGATCGCCGGTGACATCGCCTGAATTCGCATACTTGAGCACTCGTGCCCGATTTGCTCCCATCCGTTCTGCTGCAATCATTGCGGCTACAATCGGCGCGCCTCCGCAGGCTTCCCATATTCGCGACTGAAAGTTGCGCGACATGCTCAGGTAGTCCCAGGACTCAAGGGCGCTCAACGTCTTGTGATCGATCTTTTCGGCGTCGTCATAGGTGTGATAGTGCGACAGGTCAGAACTGGCCACGATCAAGGTATCACCGCCCCGGATCAGTTTGGCCAGCGCCACTCCCAGTGCACGGCTGCTCTCGTAGCTTTGATCTCCCATGACAATCGGCACCAGCGTGAAGTTGCCCAGCACGCGCTGCAGCCACGGCAATTGCACTTCAAGCGCGTGCTCCGTGCCCTGCGAGGTGGGAAGATGACCGCGCCCGGAAAACCTGATTGACGAATTCTGCCTGATCAGTTGCTGCGCGAAGGCCTTGTCTACGGAGACTGTGCCGAGCGGAGTCGCGTAGGCGTCACCATCGTAGACCGACGTGAAATCAAATCCTTCGAAGTGTGAGGGAGCGATCACTACTACGCGTGAGTATTTGTGCCCTTTCAAGGCTGCGTAGGTGAAGGCTGCCACAGGGCCGGAGTACTGATACCCCGCGTGCGGCGCAACCACTGCGAGAATGGGTCCATTGACTGCGGGGGTTGAGGCATTTGCCAGCATGCCGTCGATCATGGCTGTCAGGGCGGCGGGATCGGAGGGATAGAAGCTGCCCGCCACTCCCGCTGCGCGCACCTTCTGCTGGTCAGCGCCATGCACATCCTGGTGGGTCACAATCGCTGCAATTCCAATGAGCAATGCGGACATCACGTACCTTCCAAAGCGCGTTTTACGATTCATGCGCAAATCCTGTTCTTCTGCGATCAAACGTGCCAGACTCCTGGAATCGTGTGCTTGCAGAATGGGCACTCGCCCTTGTGAATAAGCATTTGCCGGATTTCAAGACCGACGCGCTCTACCAACATGCGCCGGCATTGCGGACAGTAGGTGTTCTCTGCGGGGTGACCAGGCACGTTGCCGATGTAGACATAATGCAAACCCTCGGCAAGGGCTATATCCCGGGCGCGTTCCAGGGTGGGAATGGGCGTGATAGGCAGATTCTTCAACAGGTAGTCGGGGTGAAACTGCGTGAAATGTAAGGGAACGTCCGCACCAACATTCTGCTTTACCCACCGCGCCAGGCCACGAAACTCCACATCGCTATCATTGAGAGTCGGCACCACGAGGTAGACAATCTCGGTCCACTTATCCAACTTGCGTAAGGTCACAATCGAGTCCAACACCGGCTTGAGCTGACCCGTGACGACGTTCCGGTAGTAGGACTCGGAAAATGACTTCAGATCGATCTTTACCGCGTCCATCTTGCCGTAAGCTGCCCGCAACGCCTCTTCCTGCATGTAACCGTTGGAGACCACGATGCTTCGGATTCCGGCCTCATGACCCGCATCCGCAGCGTCCATCAGGAACTCGCTGAATACCACCGGCTCGCTGTAGGTGTAAGCGATGGTTGGGCACCGGTACTGCACGGCGAGTTCAGCCACCCTCTTCGGTGGGACATACTGTGCCGGAGCCTGCTCCGGACGCGCCTGCGAAATATTCCAGTTCTGGCAAAATTTGCAATTCACATTGCACCCGGCCGTGGCCAGCGAAAACGCCATTGTCCCGGGAAGATAATGGAAGAGCGGCTTTTTCTCGATGGGATCGACATGCGCGGCGCATACGCGCGAGTGCACCAGCGAGTAGTACGTGCCGTTGCGATTTTCGCGAACACCGCAGTACCCGCGCTCCCGGTCTCCCACCGCACACTCGCGTGGGCAAAGTTTACATTTCACCTTTTTATTCGGCAGCTTCTGGTAGAACTGTGCTTCGACGGTGAACTGCGCATCGTCCTGCTTCTGCTCGTTATTCCATACGGGCATTGCCTTGAGCGGCCGGGCGAGCTGATGAATGCTGCCTGCCGCACCGGCGGACATTGCACACATCAAGAAGGAACGGCGGTCGAGCGCAGAGAATGCAGGATCCCGCTTCACTGCTGAAATTGGAACTCGCGGTTCTTCAGTATGCGGTAACGAGTAATCGGATTGCATTGCGCGCCTCCTCTAGGACCCACGCGTCTCAACCAGTTCGATGCGCCGTGGATCGTTCGTTCCCAGCTGGTGATCCGCATCGGCCGCGGTGGCAATGTAGCGCGGCGTTCTGTCTTCGGCTGCGAGCGTCTTCAGGCCCTTTTCAGCCCGCTTTCGCTCAATGGTCTGCCAGCCGATGGTGTCGAGCGCCACCGGGTCTTGGGAAATGATCAGGGCGTTCTGCTGCCAGGCGAACTGGGGCTTGAATGCGGGTCCACCTTCAAAGCAGGCTGTCGTCGCGTCGCAAATGTGCAAGCGCAGCCTGGACCGGATCTCCGGGAGCATATTCACGTCCGCAACATAGGGATCGCAACCGTTGGGATGGTACTTGTTCGGATTGTGGATGACGCCATACATGTTCTTGAGAGCAATCGATACTCCGGCACCGTCATGATCTTTGAGCACCGGCACGTTGATCAGCACATCGCACCGCTGGGTGAGAATCTTCGACAAGCGGCTCCCGACGCTGCCATACGACACCAGATCCTCTTCAAATCCCACCCGGTCCGTGCCGAAGCATTGCACTTGACTGGCGCCGGTGCGGACGCGGAATCCGGCGCGCTCCAACTCGGCGCTGTCCCTATCCCAGATCACGATGTCCTGCGCACGGATTCCCGCGGCCTGCAGCCTCTCGCAAATTGCCTCCACTAGCTGGACGTTGGTGCTCAGCCCGCGTCCGCCAAGGGTGTTCACTTTCACTGCGACCATTTGCCCCGGGCGGACCATCCTGATCCAGGGTTGGATTGGATCGCGAGCGTTGAAGAGCCTTTGCATTGCGTGATCGAGCAGGCTCAGCACACGGCCCCCATCCACGCCCGTTCCTGCACCGCGCATTTGCGCATCCTGCGCGATCACCACCCTGGACTTACCCAGCGAAGTGACGGGTTCGGCAGCGTCGAGCGCAACCGGCTGATCAGCGACTGCCAGACCCACGGCTCCCGCAAGGCAATTCCTCAGGAAATCCCGCCGGCTCGCGGTGCGCTCGTTGCGCATGGTTCCTACCCCTTGGACCCCGAATACGGGTGGCCACAATCGGTCAACCTTGATATACCGCACATGGACCCGCCCGTCAGTGATAGGCAGCACGGGATCGCTGCTGCGGAGGTGGGTTGTCTCCCCTGCCGATTTTCACCATTCCCGGCTTCACAAGCAGCTTGCGTATGCCTATGAATTCAAATCAGATCGCGCGGCGCCGCTCTGAGGATCCTCACCCTTAGCGAGCGGCTATCTTGAGGGTGCTGCCAGTTCCAGTCCACGCTCTTTCAGCAGCGGCTCAACGCTGGGTTCAGCACCGCGCCATTGCGCATACATCCTGGCAGGATCCTCAGTGAAGCCGCGAGAGAGCACCATCTTGCGGAGGCGATCGCCGTTGGCCCGCGTCAGACCGCCATGATCCTCGAACCATCGGAAAGCGTCATCATCCAGCATTTCGCACCACAGATAGGCGTAGTAGCCGGCGGCGTAGCCATTGCCCCAGATGTGCAAGAAGTAGCTGGAGCGGTAGCGCGTCGGCACTGCGCTAAGCCATAGGTGCGTCTTCTTCAACGCTTCCACTTCAAAGGTGTCGGGATTTTGGAGCGCAGCGTCGGGAGCCAGGCTGTGCCACTGCATGTCCAGTTCCGCGGCGGCCAGCAGTTCGGTAAATTCGTAACCCTGGTTAAATACCTTTGCCTTCCTGATTTTAGCGGCCAGTTCCGCCGGCATCGGTGCGCCGGTTTTATAGTGCCTCGCGTAGTGGTCGAAGACCGCCGGATAACTCGCCCAATGCTCATTGAACTGGGAAGGAAACTCAACGAAATCCCGGGGCACTGAGGTTCCGGAAAGGCTGGGGTATTCGGTATTGGCAAAGATGCCGTGCAGTGCGTGGCCAAATTCGTGGAACATCCCAGTCACATCATTGAAGCTGATCAACGCCGGCTGACCCGCCGGGGGCTTGGTGATGTTGGCCACGTTGTACACCACGGGCAACAGGCCCAACAGCCGGGATTGGTTCACAAAGTTGCTCATCCACGCGCCGCCGTTCTTGTTGTCGCGCTTGTAGTAGTCGCAGTACCACAAGGCCAGCGGCTTGCCGTCGGCGTCAATAACCTCATATACCTGCACGTCTGGGTTGTAGACCGGAATGTCGTTGCGCTGCTTGAAACTGATGCCATAAAGCAGGTGGGCCGCATAGAACACGCCGTTGTGGAGTACGTTATTCAACTCGAAGTAGGGCCTGGTTTGCGCCTCGTCCAGATCGTATTTCGCCTTTCTTACCTGCTCGGAATAAAAGTTCCAGTCCCATGGTTCCAGGGCAAACCCACCCTGCTGCACATCGATAAGCGCCTGGATCTCCTTGGCTTCACCCACGGCCCTGGCAGTTGCCGCGGGCACCAGCGCATCCATGAATTTGAGCGCCGCTGCGGGCGTGTGCGCCATCTGATCCTCAAGGTTCCATGCCGCGTAATTCGGGTAGCCGAGCAGTTTGGCCTTCAGGGCACGCAACTGAGCCAGGCGGGCGATGGCGTCGCGCGTGTCGTTTGAGCCCCCGCGCTCGGCACGATTCCAGGACACCTGGAACAGAGCCTGGCGGGTTGCGCGATTGCTCAGAGACAACAAACTCGGCTGTTGCGTTGTGTTCTGCAGGGAAATCACCCAGCCATCGACATTGCGGTCCTTGGCGGCCTGCGCGGCGGCAGCCAACTCGGCCTCGCTCAATCCCGCCAGCGCGGCTTTGTCCTTCGTCACATAGGCCCCATCCCTGGTGGCGGCCAGCAGCTTGGAGATAAAGGCAGTGGAGAGATTGGCTTCCTCTTCATTGAGCTTTTTCAACTCGGCTTTGTCGGCGTCAGAAAGCCGCGCGCCGGAGTGCACAAATTGCTCGTAGTCATATTCCACCAGGCGCAGAGATTCGGCATCGAGATGCAGCGAATGGCGCTGTTCGTAAATCCTGGACACCCGCTTGAATAATTTGGAATTCAGGTAAGTGGCATCCTGCAAGGCGGACAGCTTTGGCGCCTCGGTCTCCTGGATCTTTTGCAGCACCGGATTCATATTGGCGCCGGTAACTCCGCTGAAAGCGCCCATCACACGACTGAGTAACTGCCCGGACCTTTCCATGGCCACGATGGTGTTCTCAAACGTGGGCTCCGCCGGATTGTCGGCAATCGCGATGGTCTCCTGGAACTGCTGGGCAATACCGGCTTCGATTGCAGGCTGATAGTCGGCATCCTTGATCTTGTCGAAAGGCGGAGCATGGAAAGGCAAAGAACTGGGAGCGTAAAACGGGTTGGCGGGGCCGAAGCCCACATCGGCAGGCTCGGCGCGCAGTGAACCTGAAGTGAGCGCAATGGCGCCTGTGGTGACCAAAGTTGATATCTGTGACATTAGAATCCTCATTCTGCGTTGCCCAATTCTATTCATGACTGCGTATGCTCCCCGCCCTCGCTGCTGCACCGGAACCTCCCCACCAAGGATGATCCAGCAGTTTACTCCTCGGGGCGAAAGCGGCGGGAGAGCCTCACTTCGCGATTGTGGATTTGGCATACATCTCGTGACACACGTGGAGAGCGGTATAATTCGGGCGAATTCGTTCTGAAAAATGAGATTCACATCAACCAGCATCCTTGTCTGCGTCTGGCAGAGTCCCGACCTTCCGCTTGACTGTCCGCCTCAGTTTGAGGCCGATCCACTTTCTCAATGTCCAATCCAGAGGAATCGTTCATGTCTAAAGTCCGCGCCTCATTTACTTCGCTATTCCTGATTGCAGCTCTCACCGTCAGTTGTGGTCTTCGTTCATCGCGTGCACAGGCGCCGGCCGGGCCCGGATCGCCTCTGAACCTGCGTTGCGAGTACCTGCCGGACCCGTTGGGGGTCGACACTGCCCAGCCCCGTTTCTCCTGGGTGCTGCAAGATTCGCAGCGCGCGGAAAAGCAAATTGCATACCAGGTGCTGGTGGCGACCAAGCCCGACCTGCTGGGCCACGACAGTGGCGACCAATGGGACAGCGGGAAGGTGGCCTCAGAGGAATCGACCCAGGTTATCTACGCCGGCAAGGTGCTCCAAAGCGGCAAAACCTACTACTGGAAGGTTCGCGCCTGGGATAAAGAAGGAAAGTCCAGCGAGTATAGCCGGACGGCGCACTTCGGTATGGGGTTGTTGTCACAGGCGGAGTGGAAGGGTTCCTGGATCGGCGGCGGCAGCACCGGCGGCAACGAGTTTCGCAAAGAATTTACCCTGAACGGCAAGGTTGCCGATGCCCGCGTTTACATCACTGCTCTGGGGTATTACGAGTTACGGGTGAATGGAAAGAGGATCGGTCACAATGTGCTCGATCCGGGATGGACCACGTATCCCAAGCGAGTGCTCTACTCCACCTATGACATCTCCTCCGCCCTGCAGGAAGGGCCGAATGTGATTGCGGTTATGCTCGGCGGCGGTTGGGCGACTCAAAAGGTGAATGGTTCGGATGTTTATTACAATTCGCCTGCGCTACTGGTGCAGATGAATGCCGAACTCGCCGGGGGCCGGCAGGTGAGCGTAGCCAGCGACGCCTCCTGGAAGACAACTGCGGGGCCGATCGCGGACGCCAGCGTCTACGACGGAGAAGTATACGACGCACGCCGCGAAACACCGGGTTGGGATATGCCGGGGTTTGCGGACGCCGGATGGAGCGCGGCGCAGGTGGTGGAAGGCTCCGCAGGCATTCGTTCCTCGCAGATGATGCAACCCATTCGCGTGGTCGACACCATCGTCCCGGTGAAGCTCACCAGTCCTGAGCCGGGAGTGTATGTCTACGATATGGGCCAGAACATGAGCGGCTGGGGCCGCCTGCAAGTGGAAGGACCGACGGGCGCCAAGGTAACGCTCCGCTACGCTGAGCTACTGTATGACAACGGGATGATCAACCGCGAAAACATCCGCGAAGCGAAATCCCGCGACATTTACATTCTTCGCGGTGGCGAGCAGGAAAGTTACGAGGCGCGCTTCACCTACCACGGATTCCGCTACGTTGAGGTAACGGGCTTCCCGGGAACGCCCAGCCTTGATTCGGTGCGCGGGCGCGTGGCCCACTCGGCGGTCAACACCGTGGGCAGCTTTATGGCCTCAAAGCAGATTCTCAACGATATCCAAAAGCTGATTCGCTGGTCTCAACTCACCAACCTCTTCAGTGTTCCCACCGATTGCGACCAGCGCGATGAACGCCAAGGCTGGATGGGCGATGCGCAGGCTACCGCGGAAGAAGCCATGATGAACTTCGATATGGCGGCCTTCTACACCAACTTTATCCGCGACATCGCTGACGCCCAGGGAGCCGACGGCGCGTTGCCTTCCACGGTGCCGCGCAAGTATGGCATGTACCCCGCCGATCTCGGCTGGGAGACAGCCTATCCGCTGCTGGTGAAGTACATGTGGGAGCAGTACGGCGATCGCCGCATTCTGGAGCAGAACGAGAGCGGCTTGAAGAAGTACGTTGAGTTCCTGCGCAGCCATGCGGTCGACAATGTCATGCGCGACAAACTTGGTCACGAAGGCGACTGGGTGGAGTTGGCCCACACTCCCAACGATTACGTTGCCGACTTCTGGTACTACTACGACGTCCAGACACTGGCCGGAATTGAAAAGACGCTGGGGAACTCGACCAGCGCGGAATCCTATGCCCGGCTTGCCACGGATATCCGCGATGCCTTCAACCGCACCTATTTCCACGCCGACACGGGCCAGTACGCCAATGGCACGCAGGCAGCCAACGCCATGGCGCTTTTCCTGGACATGGTGCCAAAGGACCAGCGCGACGCAGTTACAGACAATCTGACGAATGATGTTCTCTATTTCCACGACACTCACGTCACCACCGGGTTTATTGGCGTCAAGTTCCTTCTGCCGGCGCTGACGTCGACGGGACACTCTGACCTGGCCTATGACCTCGCGGTGCAAACAACCTATCCTAGTTGGGGTTACATGGTTTCACGCGGCGCCACCACGCTGTGGGAACTGTGGGAGGAAAAATCCGGACGGAGCATGAACTCCCAGGATCACATTATGTTCGGCAGCGTGGGAGCGTGGTTCTACCAGGGGCTGGCGGGCATTAACCAGAGCGAAGGCGGAGCTGGATACCGCCATCTCCGCATCCAGCCCCAGATCGTGCGCGACCTGCATTGGGCCAGCGGCACGGTGGACACAATTCGCGGCACAGTCACTTCATCGTGGAATCACCAGCCCGGCGCCGTGACGCTGCAGGTCACAATTCCGGTCGGTTCCGATGCTCACGTGGTTATCCCCAAGGCAGACGAGATGTCGGGAGTTGTGGTGGAGGAAAATGGCCACGTGGTTTGGGAGAAAGGCCACTTCGTTCCCGGAGATCCGGGCGTTACCAGTGCGACGGAGGAAGACGGTAACTTTGCCTTTGAGGTGGGATCTGGAGAGTATTCCTTCCGCCTTACTGGAAAGTAAGACCGCTGGAACAATATCGGGGGCCGATCACTCCTGTGGTCGGCCCCCCAATATTTCCGATCCCGTCTTCAGCCCGCCTCCCGATCTAGTTCGCCAACGCAGCGAGCTGGCTACCGCGGCTCGACACTTGCGATCTATTCATCGTTGGTCCCGCGACTGCTAGTCCACCGTCGACGAATTGAGTTCAAGATGATACGGAGAAGGAGCTGCGGCTTGTAGGGCCAAATCAGCTATTGTGGCTCCGTCCAGCACATCGAGCATGGCCCTTTGGGCCTTAACCCAGACAGGATGCGCCGGGCACCACGATTTCCGATTGCAGGATTGCCCATGTGTCAGGCAGACGTTGAGCATGATTGGCCCATCGATGGCCTCAATCACTTCGCGAACTGATGCCTGCCGGCCGCGAGCGAGAATCTCGAATCCGCCCAGCGGCCCCCGCCGGGAAGAGATCAGCTCCGCACGGGTCAGTGCCTGCAGAACCTTGGAAAGGAAGCTGTGGGGAGCACCCGTGGCATCCGCCAGCGCCGGCAGCATTGCGCGCTCGTTGTCGGTCAGAGTGGCGAGGTGAATCATTACTCGCACGGCGTAATCGGCCGCACGCGTCAACTGCATTGATGAACTGAACTTTTCCATATTGTTGCCACCTATAGCATAAATTGCGGACCGAAACACCGAACACCGTTATAGTGGGAACTCGCATCGCTGGGTCTGCGCTGCATGCATCGCGCTTACCTTCCTTCCTGGCGCGTGAGTCGCATGGAGTTGGCCACCACCGATGTGCTGGACAGCAACATGGCGACCGCAGCGAAGATGGGCGTCAACACCCCGGTAAAGGCCAGGGTAATGCCCAGGCCGTTGTAAATGAACGCCCAAAACAGGTTCTGCCGCACCACGCGCGTGGTCTTGGCAGCGAGTCGAAAAGCGTCTTCCACCCTGGCCAGCGATCCACTGACCAACACCACGGGGGCAGCGCTCATGGCAATGTCGGCACCGGTTCCCAGGGCAATGCCTAAGTCAGCCTGGGCCAGCGCGGGCGCATCATTCACCCCATCGCCAATCAGTACAACTCGTTTCCCGGATTGCTGCAATTCCTGGATGATGCGTACCTTAGCGGCGGGAGTGGCTTCGGCGGTGAAGTCGTCCACACCGATCTGGCGCGCTACCGCGGCGGCTGTCGGCCAGGAATCCCCTGTCACCATCTTCACGCGAATGCCACGCCCGCACAAGCGCTCCACCATTTCAACCGCGCCGGGCTTGATCTCGTCGCCGAAACCAAGCATTCCGCGAACCGCTCCATCCCAACCAAAAAACGCAACTGTCCGGCTGGCTTTCTGCAACTCCCGGGCGCGCAGTTCCACGTCGGCGTCCATCTCGCAGCAAGCCGTCGACATCATTTGCCGATTCCCGATAAATACGCGGCGCCCACCGGCAGTTCCGCTGATCCCCTCCCCTTTGCAAATCTCAACGGACTCTGCATCCAGAGATTGAACATGGTGCGCACAGGCGTACTCGACAACAGCGCGGCCCAACAGGTGCTCGGAATAGGCTTCAATTCCCGCCAGCATCGGCAGCCACTCCGCAAGAAGCAGCTCTTCATTATTGCTCTCAGCATGGAGCGGCTCCGCGCCGCCGCCGCCCGCCGCCATCGCCAGCGCTTCAACCTTTGATTCCAGCAGGGCAAACTCAACCAGACGAAAGTCTCCGCGGGTTACGGTTCCGGTCTTGTCCAGCACCGCTACGTCGATCTTGCCCAGGGTTTCAAGCACCCGGCTGTCGCTGATCAGCAGGCCCTCTTGCGATGCGCGGCCCACAGCCGCAGTAATTGCCAATGGAGTGGCGAGGCCAAGTGCACAGGGGCAGGCAATGACCAGGATCGTGGTGGCGCGCAGCATGGCAGCGACGATGCCGGCGTGCATTCCAGCCAGTACGGCAAAATCCAACGCGGCCAGCAGCACTACCACAGGCACAAAGACGCGAGCCACACGATCCACTGTGCGCTCGATGGGAGCACGACTGGCCAATGCCCGCTCTACCAGCCGGATGATCTGGGCCAGCGCACTTTCGTTTCCGGTTCTGGTTGCGCGCACCTGGATGACTCCCCCGGCATTCAGGCTCCCGGAGACCACCACGTCACCGGTCCGCTTGGCCACTGGTGTGGCCTCTCCGCTGAGGAGCGATTCATCGGCGTAGGTCTCGCCTTCGACCACAATTCCATCTGCGGGCACGCGCTCGCCGGCCTTGACCACAAAGACTTGTCCCGGCGCCAGGGCATCGATGGAGACAAAGCGCTCGCCTGCACGGCTGAGGATGCGCACCTTCTTCGGCATCAGCCGGTAAAGCAGAGCGATGCTGCGCGAGGCCCTGTCCTTGGCCGTGCGTTCGATCAGTTTGCCCGCCAAAACCAGCGTGACGATGGCGGCTGCAGTGTCGAAATAGACGTGAGTCTGGCCGCGCATGGTTTGCACGGCGCTGAGGAAATAGGCAGCAAGAATGCCCATTGCCAGCAACGTCTCCATGCGAATCTGACGGTTATAGAATCCCAGAGCAGCGGCACGCAGGATGGGCCAGGCGCAGTAAAACACCAGCGGAGTGGACAACGACAAAAGGAAGAATGGCAGAATGCGGCTGGCGCTGGCGGAGATCTGTTCGAAATAGCCTACATAGAGGATGGTGCTGAAACCCATGATATTGGCCCATAGAAAGGCGGCCACACCCAGGCGCAACAGCAGATCGCGAGCCTCCGATTTACCGATAGTGTTTTCCCCGCCATACTCTGCCGCCTGGTAGCCGAGCCTGGTAATGCGCGCCGTGATACTGTCCGGGGGAAGATACTGCGGACAATACTTCACCTTGGCCAGATCGGAAGCAAAGAACACATCTGCCTCAACCACGCCGGGCATCGTGCGCAATGCACGCTCGATGAGCCACCCGCACGCGGAACACCACATCCCGCTTACCTGCAACAGCACTTCCTGCGTGGGGGCGCGGGGATCGATTGCGGCTGGCGGCGTGGGCTCATTCTCGCCCGTCGGATTGGAGATGAGCCCCAACTCCAGGCTGCGGCGAAAGACTTCGGTGTCACGAATATTCTGGCCGCTAGCGACTACTCCGCTCTCAAGCAGTATGGCGTAGACGTTGGCGCAACCCATACAGCAGAACGGAATCTCTCGTGCATTGTAGGTGCGCACCAAGGGCTGCTTCCCGCAGGGAAGCTCGCATAGCCCGCAGGTTGCGCTCGTTTCCACGGTCAGTGGCTTCCGCCTCCACCCAATTCAGAACTCTGGCCGATCGGTCTGCCCTGCTGATCGAGCATCACTGGATTGGCGCGCTTGGTGGCCACGAAGACAAAAATAAGAATTCCGCAAAAGGCCACAAACACCACCGCCAGCACCACGGTGAGCGGCGCAATGGGACGGCGCGTTGAAGGCGTTGTCGCCTGGCGTTGGTTCAAATCCATCAGTGCTCCTTCTACGGGCCAAGGTCGTACGTGACGGCATCAGACAACTCATGAAATCTCAGGGCTGCAGCAGATAGCCCAGCATCCGCACAACTATTGCTTGTTCTCAGGCCCACCCGGTGGATGCGTTTCCATGGGTGCGATAAAGGTCTCCGCGAACAAGCCGTCTTTCTGCGCCGGCTCCACGTGCGTCAAAATGCTCAGGTGGTTTACTCCGGGGCTGACAGCCGCGGCGGCTGCGGCGATATCGAACTCGCGCTGCAATGTTTCGCCTGGTTGCAACGTAACCCCATCTTCCACGCCTAGAATCTTGCATGCAGGCAAGCCGGCGAGGGAGAGAGTCACCCTGGCTTGACTCTTGCCGCGATTGGACACCAGCAGGCGGAACCGGTTATGGATCAGGCCATCCGGTCCCTTGGTGTAGAGGGTGATGCGGTCGGGCATGATGCGCACCATCACCGGCTGCCGCATGCTGATGGCGACGGAGAGCCCCGACGCGTAGATCAGCAGCAACGCCAGCACCGCGACTCGTTTGCCGTCGCGCAGTCCGATGCGGCGATACCACCGCTCCTCCGCCGCGCTTTTACCCGCGTCGCCCCACGCGTAATGGATCAGCGGTTCTCTTCCCATCCGGCCCAGGACCGTGGAGCAGCCATCAATGCACTCGGCGCAATGAGTGCACTCCAACTGGTGGGAAGAAAGACGAATATCGATGCCCATGGGACAGGCAAGCACGCATTTCTCGCAGTGGATGCACTTGCCTTCTTCGTCCTGGTAATGCACCTGCAATGTGTGCTTGTCGGCCAGCATGTTCTGCAAATAGCCATAAGGGCAGATCGCGGTGCAGAAGCGCTGGCGCAGAAATGCGAAATCGAGCAGCGTAACCAGGGTCACGCTGGCCCCCACAATTCCGCCCGCGGTGCGAATGTCCAGCGTCAGCAGGCGATGAAGAAGATCCGCGGGCGGAACAAAATAAGAGACAAAGACGAATGTTACGAAAACCGAGGCGGGCAGCAGCACGACTGAAAAGAGCGCGATGGCAAGCATGCGCCGCAAGCCGGGTCCGCGCTTCGACAACTTCCGGTTGACCAGACGAGTGATGCGCTTTTCAAGCGTGTTCGCAGCCTCGCTGAAGATCATTTGCGGGCAGAGATAGCCGCAATAGAAGCGTCCGTAGATCATGGCCATGGCGGCCACCAGGATCCACAGAAACATCATGGACAGAAAGATGATGGAAAACTCACTGATCCAGAGCTCCGCGCCGAAAAAGTAGAAGCGCTGGCGGGGCAGGTCGAAGCGTACCACGTCGAACAGCGGCAGCAGGATAAAGACGATGAAGCAGATCAGCTGCACCGTCTTGCGCACGCGATGAAACTTAGTGCCCAGAAGGATCATCCGCGTGCGCTCCGGTGCGCCGTTGATCTTTGCGTCAGTCGCCATCGTATGCTAACCCCTACATCGACCCCATGTGCTGCATGTGACAGTGCATCGCAGGACCGGCCATGGCTCCCCGCGCAATCAGGAGAGCCCCCATTACCAGAACCGTAACTGCGGAAATGGTCGTTCCCCAGCGCGCTAGTTTCCGCGTCGCCGCCGACGATCCCAGTCCCACTACCACCAGAGCCACACTTGTGCCCATGCCGAATGCCAGCAGTGTCAACGCCCCGCCCAGGGGTGTGGCCGCGCCCAGCGCCTTCATCAGCGCCGCATATACCAGCCCGCAGGGCAAAAAGCCCATCAGCGTACCCAGTGTGAATTTGCTGCCCGCGGACGGCGACGACATTAGCTTTCCTGCCGGGCGCAAGAGCCGCGAGGGCAGCGCGAATCCGCGCCACTCTTTCATGCCCGGCGACAACCCCAGCAAAACCAAGCCGGCAATTACCATGGCCACGCCGGCCACAATCGCGGCTAAATTTTCCACTCCAGCCAGGCGGCCCACAAATCCCATGGTCCCCCCTGCCAGCCCGGCAATCGCGCCTAGCAACATGTACGTGAGTGTGCGGCCGGAGTTATACGCCAGATGCAGCCCCAACAAGGACCGCCTCGCGGCTCCAGTGTTGACGGCCACGCTGTATGTAAGCACAATAGGTCCGCACATCTGCATACAGTGCAGGCTGCTGACGAATCCGAAAGCCAATACGAGATAGAAGTCGCTGGGAGTCATGGCCTTTCCTGGGCATGGCTCTTTTGTTTGACTTGGCCGTTCCCTTCCTCGGATCTAACCTCGAGCGCATTCGATCCGTGCTTTAACTTCGGGTTGAGCCCCGGGAACGTCACACACATGCGATGGAAATCGAAACGCTGCATGGTGATGGCATGAGACGGACAACGTGCGGCGCATAGGCCGCAGCGGATGCAGGTGGTCTCGTCCTTCATCATCACCCCGCCCAGGCTGTCGAGCTGCGCCTTGTCATACTTGTCCAGATCTGCCGGCGCCACTGCCAACATGCTTGCCACCCAGTCGCGTCCCTCACTCGTGCGGCAGACTTCTGCCATGCCGGTCAAGCGGATCAGGTTCTCGGGACAGATGTCCACGCAACCGGTACAAGCCAGGCACATTGCCGTGTCAAACACGGTGTTGACGTTGCAGCGAAGGCAGCGCGACGCCTGTGCGCGTGCCACATCTGCCGGGTATGTATCCTCGATCACCTGGAGAGAAGACGCGCGCTCCGCCGCGTCGACCACTGGAGGATGATGACGGCGCAACTGGTCCCAGCCCTCCCGCATGGTATAAACAGCCGGGGACCAGGACGAGCGCACCGTCTCTTCGCTGCGCGTGCCGCGGAGAAAGTCGTGCATCGAACGGGCCGCGATCTGCGCAGACCGAATCGCGTTGATGAACAGGCGCGGACCGTGCGCGATGTCGCCACAAGCAAAGACGTCGGGAGCGCTGGTCTGGTAGGTCTCCGGATCCACCTTGATCAGTCCGCGGTTCGACTCCACACCGTCTCCCGGCTGCAGGAATGAAAGGTCAGAAGATTGGCCGATGGAAAAGATAATTGTGTCGGCAGGAATTTCTTCGACGTTGGCCTCATTGAAGCTGGGGTTGAAACGGCCGTTGGCATCGAAGACCGCGGAGCACTCCACGGTGCGCAACCCCGCCACCTTGCCGTCACGGCCTACAATCTCACGAGGGCCTCGCGAATTGTGCAGCACCAGTCCCTCTTCGGCGCCCTCGGTCACCTCGATCTCGTCGGCCGGCATCTCCGAACGCTTTTCCAGGCAGACTACGTGCACTTCCTTGTCGCCGCTCATTCGCATCGCGGAACGGGCTACGTCGTAGGCCACAGATTCGCCGCGCTCAATGTCTGCCATGGTGTCGGTGTGTCCCAGGAGTTCCAGGGGGCGTACCGCGGAGCGTGCCACGTCGTAGGCGACGTTGCCGCCGCCGATGACGATGATGCGCTTGCCCACCGGCAGTGGATTGCCTTCGTTGAAGGCGCGCAGAAAATCCATCCCGTCGTACACGCCGCTGAGATTGGCTCCGGGCAGATCCAGCTTGCGCCCCTTGGGCAGTCCGACGCCAAGAAAGACGGCCTTGAAGCCCTGGGCGCGTAGGCTCTCAATCGTGAAATCGCGGCCCAGGCGCTGATTGCACTTCAGTTCGATTCCCAGCGACAGGATGGCGTTGATCTCCGCCATCACCAGGTCGCGAGGCAAGCGGAAGACGGGCACTCCCGCGGTCAGCATGCCTCCCGGCGCCGAGTAAGCTTCAAATACCGTGACCTTGTATCCCACTTGCGCCAGGTCATGTGCCACGGTCAGGCCGGCCACTCCCGCACCGACCACCGCAACCGGTTCATAGTCGCCGCGATTCTGGGGCAGCATCTGCTGATTGCAGCCCTCGCGGTAGGATTTGAAATCTCCGTTCTCCGGACCAAACCGATCAGTCGCAAATCGCTTCAGAGCACGAATCGAGACCGGACTATCCAGGGAGCCTCGGCGGCAATTCGCTTCGCAAGGTGCGCCGCACACTCGCCCGCAGATTGAGGCAAACGGATTGGTGGCGCGCGCCATGCGGTATGCGTCCTCGTCGCGACCTTCCGCGATAGCGTTCACATACCCGCATGCGTCGGTGTGCACGGGACAGGCATCCTGGCACTTGACCATCTCCATCCAATAGCCTGCCCCGCCGATCACGTCGAAGTGTCCGCCTGTTTGCGCCATGTTCCGTCCGCTATTCCTCGTGCCCGGGCTTCTTGAATAGGAAGGCAAGGAGAATGACCAGGTAAGTCACGATCAGAGCTCCCACCACGTACATGAAGCCGTTGGCGGTTCCGGTTACCGCGTTGAGTTGCTGCACCAGCGGGCCGCGGGTTGAATGATGAATTTCGCCATTCGTGAAAACGGCGAGGTAAATCACGACCGCTGCACCGATGATGGGAAACGCGAGTTTCAGGAATCCGGGAACTCCGGTTCCCTTTCGCTCCGTGATCCATCCGTCGGCATATTCCTTCAATTCGGGCTTGGAACCTTCAGTGCTCATCAAGGCCTCCGCGGCGCGCCGGCGCCGGTTGGTTGCGTTTCAACATCGTCAGGATCGTCCTTGAGCATGCGATACTTCGGCTCCTCGCTGTTGGGGCCAAGGTACCCGTCCTTAAGCGAGCGGACGAAGAAGAACACTGCCCCACCCGCCAGCAGCACGAACAGGAAGTAGGAAAAGTACACGCTCGGATAGGTGAAATCAGTCATAGCCGCGCCTCACTTCTCATAGTCGTTGTCGGGCCGCCAGTCCTTGGCGCGGCCGCGCGTTTGCAGGTAGGCGACCAGGTCGTCGAGTTCCTGCGCATTGTCGGCTATCCACGGGAACGGCGGCATGATCGAACCCGGCACCAAGTCCCGCGGATTGCGGAAGTGTGCACGATGCCACTCCTTGTTGTACTTGCCTCCGATGCGCGAAAGATCCGGCCCGGTGCGCTTGGTGCCGAAGGTCTGGCGATAATCGTAGACAAATTCGTCTGGGGTGGAGACCGGGGAAGGAACGCCCTTCCATCCGGATCGAATCACGTCCGAGGCCAGGGTGCGCGTCTGCTGGGTGTGGCAATACTTGCAGCCTTCGCGAATGTAGATTGCGTAACCGCGCTTCTCCTGCTCGGTGTAATCCACCAGCTTGCCGGTCGGCCCCTTGGATGGGTCGGCGTTGGCAAAGGGCTTGCCCCAGCTCTTATCGATCAAGGGTGGCACCACCGTGGTGAGCAGCCCGCCGATGAAAAACAGGCCCAGAGCGGCCACCACAAACCAGGTTGCATTTGAATCGGTCTTGTGCAGCATACGATCTCCCTTCGCCTACGAGCGCACAGGCTCGGCCTGGGCTTTGCCGCTTCCCAGTGCGGTGGACCAAATGTTGTATAGGAACAGCACGATTCCGGAAAAGATCAGGATTCCGGAGAAGAATCGCACCATCCACACTGGCTTGAGAGCAACTACCGTGTCGATGAACGGGATCGAGGGATTGTTCCACTGCCAGCCCTGCCAGAACCCGCCCAACCACAGCGCCGTAAACATGCCGAGCCCACCGACGAGAAAGAGCCAGAAGCTCCAGTTGGCCGCGGCTTCAGAGTGAAGCGTGGTCTTGAAGACCCGCGGTATCACGTAATACACGCCCGCCATGGCGATGAAGGAAAAGGTTCCCAGAACCGCCATGTGCGCGTGGCCGGGAATCCAATCCGTCTTGGAAACGATCGCGTTTACCGAGCGCAGGCTGTGCATCGGCCCCTGGAAGCAGGTGAGCAGATAGAACACCGTGCCCGACATCAGGAACTTCAATGAAACATTGTCGCTAAGTTGGTGCCACTCGCCCTTCATGGTGGCGATGAAGTTGTAAACTACCGCCCACACCGGGATAAGCAGCATGATTGAGAAGACGATGGAGATGGTCTGCAACCACTGCGAGATGGGCCCGTGGATCATGTGGTGGGCACCCGTCCACACATAGACAAAGGCCAACGACCAGAAGCCGACCATGGACAGCTTATGGCTGAACAGTGGTGTGTTCGAGGCGCGGGGGATGAAGTAGTAGGCCACCGCAAGGCCGGCAGGTGTGAAGATCAGTCCCACCGCATTGTGGGTGTACATCCAGGTCAGGTTGGCCTGGTTCACGCCGGTGATGCCGGGCAGCAATGTGGCAAAGTTGCCGGTCAGGTAAACAAAGGCCGTCCATAGGATAGTGCCCATCAGATACCAGGTTGATACGTACATCTGGTTGTATTTGCGCGTGGCGATGGTGGCGAAGATGTTCACGCCAAACATCACCCAGGCAATCACCACCAGCACCGCGACCGGTGTCGGCAGGTCGGCGTATTCCAGGCCTTTCTGGTATCCGCCCAGCAGGGTCACGATGGCGCTGAGGATGATGATGTTCCACAAAATCGAGGTGGCTATGCCCAGCTTTTCACTCCACAGCTTCACTCCGCAGAGGCGCGGAACAATGTAATACGCCAGGCCCATATCCGCCGCCAGCAGCCATCCGAACAACATGCCGTTGACGTGCAGGGGACGCATGCGCCCGTAGGTGAAGTACGGAATCGTGCCCAGGAATTGCGGCCATACGAATTTTGCCGCGATGATGAGGGCGATGATGCCAACGATGGCGAAGTACCCGACCGCGCCCAGCAGAAACCATTTCACCGTGGTGTCGTGGTGGATTTCCGGCGAGGCAACCGCGGCGGTGGAACTAATGCCTGGTTGTATAGCCTTTACTGCCTCTGCCATTACTGCCTCCTCTAGTGCTTCTCACTCTCAATTCACGTTTCACTTTCCGGTTTCGTTCAGACTGCGAATGTAGTTCACAATGTCGCCAACATCGTTTTGCGAGAGCCCGTAATCCATCCATGAGGGCATGGCTGTTCCCTCCACGCCATACATCACCGACTCGAACAGGCGGCGGTCCGGTGCGTTGTGAATGAAGGCGGAGTTCCTCAGATTGCGCGGACGCGGCGAGATATCCATCGAGTTCGGCCCTCTACCGTCGGCCTTGCGTCCGTGGCAACCAATGCAGCGCTGCATGAAGATTGCCTGGCCCCTGGTCGCCGAATCCGCCGACATGGGCACCGGGTTCTGCTCCGGAACCTTGCGCGGCTTCAACTGGCGTTGCGGCTCATGTACGAAGGTTGCCGATACGTAATCGAACACACCCTTGATTTGCGCGTCGTTCAGAGTCTTGCCCCAATCGGGCATCGAGGTTCCGGGCACGCCATCGTGAATCGAGGTAAGGAAGCGGGCTTCCGGCTTGGTGACCATGAACTCGGCCCTGGTGAGATCGCGCGGCGCGGGATCGAGATAGATGGCGTTGATGCCGTGGCCGTCACCTTTTTCGCCGTGGCAGCGAGCGCACAGGCTCTTGTAAGTCTCGGCCGGTGTCGCCGGCGTGGGCGGTCCGGTGCGCGTGAGCAGGTATGCGGTAATGTCCTGGAACTCGGCGTCCGGCAATCCAAACACCGGCATATTCGAATCTGGAACTCGCGAACGCGGATTGCGGAAGTGGTCCATCATCCAGGGCTCGTCGCGCACCAGGCCCTCATAGGAAAGATCGGGCGAGATGCCGCCGTCGTGATCCCCGAGCTTGTGGCAGGAAAGGCATGCGTAGCCCTGAATCAACTGCTCACCACGTTCGGCCGCGGTCTTTGCGGGCACGGCATTGACTGCGGCTGCGCCCACACTCTCCGGAACCGGAGCTTCGGTTTTTGCCTGAAGTTGAAAACTGTCCATTGGCGATTGGGCCGGGTTGGCGCCGCGCCGGCTTTTCAGAAAGATCACCAGTGCCTTGCGGTCGTCGTCGCTAAGCTTGAATTGCGGCATGATCGAGGTGGGCGTGTAGGCGCGAGGATCGACGATATGTCCCCACAGGTAATCCAGCTTGCGCTCCTTACCTTCTTCGGTCAGATCGGGACCCAAAGTTCCTGCCGATAGACCCTCGATGCGATGGCATCCATAGCATCCCGTTTTGAAGAACAGCGCACGTCCGTGGGCTACCAGCGGCGTTCCGGCAAAGTCTTTGCCGGTGTGACACTGGGCGCAGTTGGCCTGCATGTATTCCTTACCGTGAAGGTGAGCCGCGATCTCCCTGTTCCAGCCGGTTTGTATGGTGTAGCCCAGCATGGGGTCCGGCCAGAAGGAGTTCTCTCCATGCGCGTCGCCTGCCTCCAGGCCACGCCCCTGCCCGTCGTGACAGGTGGTGCAACCGAACTCTGAGAACTTGTGGCGCCGCTCCCAGCGGCCATTGCGGAAGACGTCGCCCATCTCCGCCGAGTAGGGGTGGGTACGCAACGGTTCCTTGGCGGAAGTGAAGCGCGGGTCGTCCGCAGCGATGTGGCAGCTCTCGCAGCGATCGATACGCGTGCCGCCAAACGCCGTCACAATGGTCTGCTCGATCTTCGGAGTTTGTCCCTCAAGCGAGGCTCGTTCAGCGGGGGTCTTCGCCTGTTCAAGCGCCTGATGGAAGTAAGCCCTTTGATTGTCCTCCCAGCGGCTCTGGAACTGGTCGTACACCACCACCCCCGACCCCACCAACACCGCAAGGCTCACCACGGCCAACGCCAGTCGCATACCTGAAACTCCTCAGAACGGTGACACGAACTGCCAGTTCGCGCCGCGGAAAAAAGTGCCAATCACGATCAAGATCACGTTCGCAATCACGCAGATCAGAAAGAGCGAATTCGCCAGCAGCCGTTGCCGCGCAAACCACCGCCCCACGCCCGCCTTGCCGCGGTCAAAATAGGGCAGCAGCACCAGCAGCAGCAACTCGATTCCCGGCACGCCGATGCCGCCCCAGAAGGCCGAGTAACTCACCTGCTCCTGCAGACCCAGGAAGTACCACGGCGCCTTGGCCGGGTTGGGCGGATGCATTACGTTCACAGGCTGTTCCAGGGGCGCATTGAAGAAGAGGGAAACGGCCATCACTCCCGCAATGGTCAGTAGCAGGACAAACAACTCGGCAATAAGCAGATTGGGCCAACTGAAGACCGTGTCCGGATTCAGCTTGTCGACCTTTACAAACGTTCCACGCACGATCCCTTGCAGGCTGAATCTGCGGTCGGACCCGGCATGCGCGCTGCGGGCGGCAACCGCGAGCACCGGTTCGGGTTCCACAACGACGACTTCCACTGGTGGTTCGGTCTCGACTTCCTCGGGCTTGGCCAGACCGCCGTCCTTGCGAATCCGCCAGAAGTGCACCGCCACAAGCAGTGAGAGCGCCAGAGGCAACACCACCACGTGCAATACGTAGAAACGCAGCAGCGCTTCCTGGCCCACCGTCGCATCGCCCAGCAGGATGAACTTCACCGTTTTGCCCACCAGCGGCGCATATCCGGCAATCGATGTGCCCACCGTGATGGCCCAGAAGGCCAGCTGGTCCCATGGCAGCAGATAGCCGGTAAAGCTCGACAGCAGGGTGAGCAGAAACAACGCCACTCCGATCATCCAGTTGAACTCGCGCGGCGGCTTGTAAGAGCCGGTAAAAAACACCCGGCACATGTGCAGAAACACGGTCGCCACCATGGCGTGGGCTGACCAGCGGTGCATGTTACGCAGAATCACGCCAAAGGCCACCGAGCTGCGCAGATCCAGCATCCTGTCATAGGCCTGTGTCGTCGATGGAACGTAATAGAACATCAACAGAACACCAGTTACCGTGAGGATTACAAACAGGAAAAAGCTGATGAGCCCCAGGCCCATGGTGTAAGTGGGCCGCAACGCCTGGCGGCTGACCCTGACCGGCTGAATATGCAGGAAGAAGTTACTGAAACTGGTTGCAGCCCTCCCGCGATCCGACGACGGCAAGGGATTGCGAAAGATGGACTTCCTCACGTTAGCCGGAAAATCCACCACGTTCTTCCACTTGGATTTGGCTTCGTTGCTCATACGCTCAGGTACGTTCCCGTCTGGATTTCGTTGTCCTTGTCCACTTCAAGTTCGCCATTGGGGGTCAGCGTCACCTGGAACCAGGAGAGCGACTTGGGCGCCGGCCCGCCAGTCACATTGCCGTCCACGTCGAATTGCGAGCCATGGCAAGGGCACTGAAATCCGGTTGACGAAGGCGCCACAATGCAGCCTAGATGTGTGCACGTGGTGGAGATGGCCGCCACCTTGTTGCCTTCACGCACAATGCACACTCGCTTGGGATCGATGGCGATCCGGGCCCCCGGAGGAAACTCCTCCGGCCGCCCGATGCGGAAGCGGTTGGGCTGCCCGTACGTGGCGCGCGGTTTCATGAACACAAAGGTTGAAAACACACCGGCCAGCGCCGATCCCACCAGGCCAACGCCGCTGAGCCATGCCAGGAACCTGCGGCGGGGAATCTGCTCCTCTCCCGACCGATGCTCCCGGCCTTCAATTGTCCTTGGTGCTGCTCCCATGCTGCTGCTCCTCTTCATGTGCTTTCTTTGCGGGCTTTCCGGCCGCATCTTCCAGGTCGGACCAGAACACCTGGTATTTCACGTCTTCAAAACTCTTGAACTGGTGGCTGCGCACCGACCAGATGAAGATCAGCAGACCGCCTCCGCCCATCAGCAAACTGGCCGCTATAGCAATCCAGGTCAGTTCCATCACATCCCCTGCCGCGCGCAACTTTTGTCCCACGGGAATGGCTACACAGGCTGGATGACCCAGCCCCACGAAGTCGTCTCTGAATGCGTCGCCTTTGGTTCGACAGCGCACACAGCGCCACAGATGAACCTCACGGTGGTCGCCGCTCGGATAATTTGTGGACTGCTTCTCTCCAATTTCATTGGAACGAAAGCTATCGTCGCGCAGTTTGGAGGGTCTGTGACGGCGATTACATGCCTGTGTGACAACGCCTGGAGCACAAAACGTCATGACTCCGGGCTAACAGGATGCCTTTTATGGGACGAGTGTTTTGCTTTCAAGAACCATCTGTATTTCGATAGTAGACAATATTAAATATTGATATGTAATGACTTACTCCTTACAGTAACTGGATTTAAATTCTGTCTACGGTCTCGGATGCCGATGCCTTCTTGCCATTCTTGGGCAGTGCGATCTCTTCGAGCCGATACAAGAACTCGTGCTTTTACTCCTGATCTGGACTGAATAAACCCAATTGCAAATCGGCTGCAGATGATTCTTCGATCCGCGTCACACGCATCTCTTCGGCCGGCAGGATACGGAGAAGATGGCAGGGAGGCCGTTCTACCAATGCCAGATATTCCTCGTAATCTTGTGGCTCCAAGATGGTCGTCATTCGGTTATGGATGGGTTGCATGAGTTCGTTTGGCTCTCCGGTGATGACTGCAAAGGTTTGTTCCCATTGATTGGTCTTCGGGTTCTTCCACAGCTTCCAAACGCCGGCCATTCCGAAGGGTTCCCGGCCCCGGATCACAACCTCGTACTTGGGTTTCTTCCTTCCCTGTTCGACCTTCTGCCATTCAAAAATGGCGTCGGCAGGGACGATGCAACGGCGCTGTTGAAATGAGTCCTTCCAGAACGCTGCTTGGTCAATGCGTTCTGAACGCGCCGTGAAGAGGTGGCGATCAGGCAGTTTGAAGCCCCAGCGCATGAGCGCGATCTCGTGCTCGCCGGATTCGCCGGTAAAAACGACTGGCTGGACGGAGCCGGGAGCGATGTCGTACTCGGGCTCCAGATAGATGTCCTCGAGGTCCATCCCTACATGAAAAACCTCGGCGATTCGCTGTTTATCGGAAAGTCTGCGGTAGCGGCCACACATTCCAGCCAGTGTAGGGGATGGCTGGCTGATGCGCAGATATTTTTATCTTGCGGAGGCTCTAGCGTTTAGCGCAATCCTGCACAAAAATTGGTGCGACAGGGGATTGCCGGACGTCGGAAGAAGGGCGAATATAAGGCGAAGATATTCACCATGCCTTCCGCATCCGCAATCCGGCTCCAAATTGAAACAGCACTCGCGCACCGGATCCCCTCTGCTTTGACGCCGATGCCGCAGGTTGCGCGGCTTGTAGCGCCTACAGGCATTGCGGCGGTGGATAACCAGTTGGAAGGCGGTCTGCCCGTGGGGGCTACTACGGAGTTTGTGGGTCCGGAATGCAGCGGGCACACCTCGGTGGCGCTTGCGTTTCTTGCCCAGATGATGCGGATGGGGAACGTATGCGCATGGATTGACGTTTGCGATGGGCTGGATCCCGAGTCGGCAGCGGCAACCGGTATCGACCTGTCGCGCCTGCTCTGGGTGAGATGTGGAGTTTCAGCAGAACCTGCGCGGTTGTCCCCGGGCTTACAGTTTCCTCAGAAATATCTTGTCCCTCCGCCGGTAATGAAAGGATTCCACGGCGGCGGGTTCGGTCCGCACCCACAGACGGAGGTCAAAGGGCTCTCGGAGGCCGCAAGCGATCTGCTGCGGCCAGAGGCCTTTGCGCCGCGCTGCGCGGAGCCGCAGCGAAGGATGAAGCCGGAACGCGAAGTTTTTTTGCCGGTTTCGCCGATGCCTGCAGCGAAGTTGAACCCGCGCGTGAGGTCTGGAAAACCGTGGGCGCGGATCGAACAGGCGCTTCGTGTGGCCGATCTGCTGCTGCAAGCTGGTGGCTTTGCCGCGATTGTGCTGGACATGGCCAGCATTGCGCCGGAGTATTCTGCGCGCGTGCCGCTGGCGACGTGGTTTCGTTACCGGGCAGCGGCGGAACGGACGCAGACGAGCCTACTCTTGCTGACGCAGCATTCTTGCGCAAAGAGCAGCGCAGAACTGCTGCTGCGATTCCAGCATGGCAAGGCATGCGACGACGAGACCACGGTCTTTACAGGAATCGAATATCGGATGGAAGTGGAGCGACGGCGATTCACACAGGTTCACGCGAATATTGTTCCAATGCGCAAGCCCTCGCAGAGAGAGAACGGCGTGCACTGGCGCAGCCACTCTACATGGGCAGGTGTGCGATGAACCCCGGGGAGTGCTATGCCTGTGTTTGCGTCAAGGAATTTCCAGCACAGGCGTTGTTGCGGCTGCGGCCGAATTTGTGTGATCGCGCCTGCGTGGTGATGGAAGGCGAACCGCCGCTGCAGCAAGTGTGTTCATTGACACGAAGAGCACGCGCTCTCGGTTTGGCTTGCGGCATGACGAAGGTGGAGATAGAGACGTTTTCGCATATCACCGTGCTGGCACGCGCGGCCATCGAAGAGGAAGCGGCAAAGGCGGTGCTGCTCGAGTGTGCGGGAGGATTCTCTCCGCGAATAGAAGAGTGCAGCGAAGAGGGCATATTCCTGTGTGCAATTGACATCGCAGGAACTGAGAAGTTATTTGGACCCGCGGAGATACTGGCGAGCAACCTTCTTGCCCGTATCCGTGCGTTGGGCATCATGGCTTGCATTGCCATCAGCCACAACTTTCATGCCGCAGTAGCAACTGCAAAAGGGCTCACGGCACGCAGCCCGGTCCAAATAATTCCGGAAGGCGAGGAAAATGATGCGCTGGCATCGTTGCCGCTTGCTGTTCTAGGCTTGACGGAAGAACACGCAGAGACTTTCTCGCTATGGGGCATTCGCAGTTTGGGAATGCTGGCGGATTTGCCCGAGAAGGAATTAATTGCGCGTATGGGACAAGCGGGCAAGCATCTTAGACAACTTGCGCGCGGCGAGCGGACGCATCTGTTTCAGCCGGTGGAGCTTAAGTTCGCGCTCAGAGAATGCATGGAGCTTGAATCGCCTGTCGAAGTTCTCGATGCGCTGCTCTTTGTAGCAAACCTGATGTTGGAGCAACTCATCCTTCGGGCGACAGCGCACGTGCTGGCGCTAGCTGCGGTCACCGTCACACTGATGCTGGAGGGGGGCACTTCGCATGCTCGCACGATCAAGCCAGCGCTACCGATGAATGACCAACAGGTGTGGCTCAAGCTGCTGCATCTCGATCTTGAAGCACACCCTCCGCATGCCGCAATTGTGGCAGTCACGCTTGAAGCGGAGCCGGCCAGGACGAGCAAGGTTCAGCTTGGATTGTTTTCTCCGCAGTTCCCGGAACCGTCGCGATTCGATGTGACACTGGCGCGTATTCGTGCGATTGTGGGCGAGGAGAATGTAGGTCGCGCGGTGCTGAAGGATACGCACGCAGCGGATGGATTTGGCATGGAGCCGTTTCAAGTGCCTTCCATGGAAGTGGCGGAATTTTCACCTGCTACCGTGCGGCCTGCGCTGCGGCGGATTCGCCCATTCGAAACAATCTTCGTTGTGTTAAAGGCCGGACGGCCGGGTACATTTGCTTTTCGCGAGCAGCGTTATGTGGTGGAGCGCGCATACGGTCCATGGTTGAGCAGCGGAGATTGGTGGAATCAGACGCTTTGGGGATGCGAGCAATGGGACCTGGTGGCACGCACGCAAAGTGGCGCAATGCTCTGTTGCTGCCTGGTAAGGGATGTGCTTCAGGACCAATGGCAGATGGTTGCACTGTATGACTGAGCGGTACATCGAGTTGCACTCCGCCAGTGCGTTCAGCTTTCTTGAAGCTGCATCCCAGCCTGAAGATCTGATCGAGCGTGGAGTCGCACTCGAAATGCCGGCGATGGCACTGCTCGATCACAACGGTGTATACGGCTCGGCTCGCTTTCACACTAGCGCAAAACGCAGTGGTATTCGCGCGCATGTAGGAGCGGAGATTTCGGTCACGAGTTTTGGACCGCGATTGACACCTCCGCAATGGCTGCCGCATCAGTACAAGAACGAACCAGCGCGCCTTCCATTGCTCTGCGCGTCGCGCGAAGGCTACCAGAATCTTTGCCAGCTCATAACGCAGTTCAAGATGCATGAGACCTCGAAAGGCGACGGTGCAACGACCTTCGATGACCTAAGCCAATATGCGGCAGGCCTAATCTGTCTGACCGGAGGCGATGAAGGCCCTTTGGCAGCAGCACTGACTCGAGGCGGTGAAGCCGCGGGGCGCGAGACCGTGGAACGGCTGATACGCATCTTCGGGCGTAAGAGTGTTTACGTCGAATTGCAGCGACATCAGGAGCGAGAGGAAGAGTGGCGAAACCAGGCTGCAATTCGCATTGCACGCTCGCTGCGACTGCCGATGCTTGCAACAAACGGCGTACGATATGCGACCGCCAATGATCGCGAGATTCAGGACGTGTTTACTGCGATCCGTCATCATGTTGAGCTCGACCAGGCAGGACGTCTGCTGGCACTCAACAGCCAGCGTCATTTGCGGACGGCGCAGGAAATGGCTGCACTCTTTCACGATGTTCCAGGAGCTATCGAGAATACTGTCAACCTTTCCGCGCTCTTGAAGTTTGAACTGAACGATCTTGGCTACGAGTTTCCGCGGTATCCCGTGCCTAACGGAGAGACAATGGACAGCTTTTTGCACAAGCGTGTTGCAGAGGGTGTTCAGCGCCGCTACGGGTCTGCTAAGCGGGATTTGCTGGATCGCGCGAAAAAACAGGTAGAACATGAGTTGACATTGATTGCGAAGCTGGGGTTTTCCGGATACTTCCTGATCGTTTGGGACATTATTCAGTTCTGCAAACAACACGACATCCTGGTGCAGGGGCGCGGTTCTGCGGCAAACTCCGCCGTTTGCTATGCTCTGGAAATTACAGCTGTCGATCCTGTCGGGATGGAACTGCTCTTCGAACGCTTTCTAAGCGAGAATCGCGGTGAATGGCCAGACATCGATTTGGATCTCCCTTCCAGCGACCATCGCGAACAGGTGATCCAGCACATCTATGAGCAGTATGGGGCACTGGGCGCGGCGATGACAGCCAACGTCATCACCTATCGCGGACGCTCGGCTGCGCGTGAGGTAGGTAAGGCGCTGGGCTTTGACGGTGAGACGATTGAGCGCTTGTCCGGACTTATCGGGCACTGGGAATGGCGCGGACCTAATGACACGATGGCCAAGCATTTTGAACAGGCTGGGTTCGATGTCCGGCATCCACGCATTGCGCGTTATTTCGATCTGTGCCAGCGCATGCGAGATCTGCCGCGGCACCTTGGCCAGCACTCGGGCGGCATGGTCATCTGCGCGGGAATGCTGAACCGCGTTGTGCCCCTTGAGCGCGCATCAATGCCCGGCCGCACCGTCGTGCAATGGGATAAGGAAGACTGCGCCGATCTGGGCATTATCAAGGTGGACCTTCTGGGCCTGGGCATGATGGCCGTGCTCAAGGATTCAATCGAGTTGGTCCCGCGCCACTATGGAAAACAGATTGACCTGGCCACATTGCCTGAGGACACACTGGTTTACGAGACACTGCGGAAGGCCGATACAGTGGGCATGTTTCAGGTGGAGAGCCGGGCGCAGATGGCTTCGCTTCCACACAACGCTCCGGTGCGCTTCTACGACCTTGTCGTGCAGGTGGCGATTATCCGTCCCGGCCCTATCGTGGGCAAGATGATGCACCCGTACATGCGACGCCGGCAGGGGAAGGAAGCCGTAACTTATCCTCACCCCTCGTTGGAACCAGTGTTAAAGCGCACGCTCGGTGTGCCGCTCTTCCAGGAGCAGTTGCTGCGCATGGCAATGACTGTGGCCAGTTTCAGCGGCGCAGAGGCTGAGGAGTTACGCCGCGCCGTGGGAATGCGCCGCTCAATGCAACGCATGAAAGACCTCGAAGGCCGCTTGCGCCAGGGCATGACGCGCAATGGCATTGCCCCAGATGCTCAGGACAGCATCGTGCAAGGCATCTCTTCGTTCGCAATGTATGGGTTCCCCGAAAGTCATGCGGCCAGCTTTGCGCTGATTGCCTACGCTTCGGCTTATCTCAAAGTCCATTACCTTGCGGCTTTCACCTGCGCCATGCTCAATAATCAGCCGATGGGCTTCTACTCACCTGCAGTTCTTGTCAAGGATGCGCAGCGCCATGGTTTGCGCGTGCGCCCTATTGATGTTCTGCGTTCCGATTGGCTCTGCACAGTTGAAACGGAGCCGGATGGCTCTCTCTCACTCCGCATCGGTCTTCACTATGCCAGGGGTCTTCGTCAATCGTCTGCAGATGCTTTGCTGAGGTCACGCAACAGCGAGTGCGCGTTTGCGTCTGTTGATGACATGACCACGCGCGTGCCGGAACTCAACCGCAAAGAGCTTGTCGCGTTGGCCCGCATCGGCGCGCTGAACTCACTGGATAAAATCCGGCACCGCCGCGACGCGCTGTGGCAGGTGGAAGAAGCAGGCCGCCCCGTTGGACCCTTGTTGCGTAATGTGGCGCCCCTGTCTGAGGATGCGACCCCACCAATGCCGCTGAAGCAAATGACGACGGACGAACGGCTCTCCGCCGACTTTACAGGAACCGGCCTCACCACCGGTCCGCATCTGATGGCCTATCACCGTTCAACTTTGAGGCACGATGGCTTTCTCTCGGCGGAGGAATTGTCTAAAGGGAACAACCATCAAAGCGTGCGCGTCGCCGGTTGCGTCATTGCCCGCCAGCGTCCCGGCACCGCAAAGGGCTTTGTATTTCTCTCACTCGAAGACGAGACCGGCATTATAAATATCATTCTTACTCCCGATGTATTCGAGCAGAACCGCATCGTCGTTACGCGAGGCAGATTTCTGCGTATCGAAGGTTCGCTCCAGATTCAGGATGGCGTCATCCACGTCAAGGCACAACGTATCTTGTTGCTCGACATCACCGCCGTGCCGATCCGTTCGCGTGATTTCCACTGACGGCCAGGAAGGGTGATTCCGCGGCGATGAGAGAAATTACGATACTTGCGGGCTTTGACATACCGGTCCGGTAACCCCAGATCGCAGGTGTGACCAAAGTCGCTGACTGCCGGCTGCCCCTGCACTTACCTTTGAACCAGAAGGAAGCAACTGACACGGGTGCACAAGCAGTGGAAAGATACCCCTACAACAGAGAGAAGAACGTCCTGATTCGGCGGTCCACTCCAGACCGCTCGCAGCGCATCCGGCGGATTGTGCAGTTGTTGTTTGTCGCCCTGAACGGCTTGCTCGGTGTGCAGTTCCTTCTATGGGTCCGCTACTTTGAGAGCGGCGGGAATAGCATGTATGTTCCTCGACCGGCCGGCGTGGAGGGGTGGCTGCCCATTGCAGGCCTCATGAATTTGAAGTACTTTCTGCTCACAGGGCATGTTCCGTCCATCCATCCGGCCGCAATGTTTCTGTTTATTGCGTTCGTGCTGATGAGTCTCCTCCTGAAAAAAGCCTTCTGTGCCTGGCTGTGCCCGATCGGGACACTCTCTGAGGCTCTGTGGAGGCTGGGCCGCAAAGTCTTCGGGCGCAATCTGCGCCTTCACAGGTGGGCCGACATTCCGCTTCGCGGCCTGAAGTATCTCCTGCTCGGCTTCTTTGTCTTTGTGATTGGAACCATGTCAGCCGAAGCGCTAGTGGGATTCATGAATACCCCCTATGGGCTGGTGGCAGACGTTAAGATGTTGAATTTCTTCCGCAACATGGGGCAGACAGCAGCTATCGTTCTTGTTCTGCTGGCACTTGGCTCAATGTTGGTGCAGAACTTCTGGTGCCGGTATCTCTGTCCTTACGGCGCGCTGATAGGGCTGGTTTCTGTTCTGAGTCCGGTCAAGATTCGCCGGGACGCCGAAGCTTGCATCGATTGCGCGAAGTGCGCACGAGCCTGTCCGGCCGGTTTGCCAGTTGACCACCTGGTGCAGATCCGGTCGGCAGAGTGCAGCGCGTGCATGGAGTGTGTCGCAGCTTGCCCGGCGCAGAATGCCCTGCAGTTCTCCCTGCCAGCGCGACACGCGGCTGCACCTGCGCAGCGTTGGTTTCGCCGTTCCGTTGGGCCATTGGCAATCGCCGGCATTGTCGCTTACATCTTTTTTGGACTCATACTCATCGCCAGGGCAACGGGCCATTGGCAGACAAACATGCCCCGCGACGCCTATATGAACCTGATGCCGCATGCGAACGAAGTGACCCACCCAGGCATATAGGAACCGACCACGCGGAGTGTTGATTTTTCGGTTCTCTATAAGCCTCTCCAAGAACTTGGCGGCGCCCGCGTGGGAACAGATGGCGGCATCCGGGGGAGAGCGCCGGGAAGTACGGCGACGTCGCCGTTTAACCGATGAGTAACCCTACCCCCCCCCTATTCTGTAGATAAATTCTCTCTTTTCATGCGTTTACGATAGAGATTTCGCTGCAAAATATTGATTCTGCAGACGTTAGCTGCAGAATATAGATATCAAAAAAGTTAGGCCGCTTTTCGGGTGTGAGGGGGATAGATTACATTGCGCATTCACGAAGACAAGGCACTCCGCACCTGTCCGTGCGCAACTTCAGGACCGTGATTCGACTGGCAATGCTCCCCGCCCCGTGATCGACCTATCGATACTCAACTCAAATTCAATTATGCGCCGCACGCACATAATTCTATGCAAGAGTGAAGTGCCGTCTCCGGCCTTGTTGGTTTCTGGACAGGCGCTATAAAGCCCACGAAGAAATCCAACGCAATCGCACGCTGCCGCTCCGGAAGCGGCCAGTTCAGCTCCACCAAGTCTCGCCGGGAGCCAGGTGTGCGCGCACATGGTCCGGGTTCGGCTCGACGCCAAGGCCAGGCTTATCCGGAATGAGGATCCTGCCGTCCTTCACAAGCGGTCCGTCGTGGATCACGAAGTCTTCCCAGCCTTTCACCGGGTCTCCGACGATATGACCCCAAGGCGTATCGGCGGATTTTCCATTCAGTCGGCCGATACTGAGCTCATGAGCTTTGAAATCGCGCATGGCAGCCGCGCTGTGCGCCGAAGCGACAGCTCCGAGCGGACCAGACGCGTTGTGGGAACATACCGGCATGTCGAAAACGTCGGCCAGGTCTGAGATTTTCCTGGCCTCCAGCAAACCTCCAGCTTTGGGAATATCAATTTGCACGATGTGACAGCCCTGGTGAACGATGAAGGGCATAAAACCGCGCCTGGTATAGAGGTTTTCACCGGTGAGGATGGGTATGGGAGATTCTTCGGTAAGCTTGACCCAGGAATCACAAAAGTCGGGCGGCAGGAGATCCTCGATCCACATCGGTCGAATAGGTGCAACCGCGCGCGCAAGGTTCAGAGCATCGGCTACGTCCAGCTCCCAATGCGTATGCACTGCAATTCCGAAATCCGGCCCCAACGCCTGGCGCACATTTGCAAAACCTTTGGCATTTTTGTCCAGGTCTTCATTCGTCAACTGCCGGTTATAACCGCGTGGATTGTCGAAGACCGTGTTGTAAAGATTCTCTTTCGGATATCCTACGCGCAGGATGTCAGTCTTCACCGCAGTGAGGCCGAAGGGATGCTCTTTGATCGCAGCCGCCCATTCGGTGCAAGATGCTGAATCAAGGAAATTCTCCGGGCTACTGGTCAGATAGACGCGCACGCCGGTGCGATATTGGCCGCCAAGCAGTTTGCATACCGGTTGGCCAAGAAGCCGGCCCGCAAGATCCCAGAGCGCTATCTCCACTCCGCTGATTGCGGTGACGGTCACGCCGGCAATGGCACCCGCTCCACCAGCGCGAAGAATCATCTTCGTATACAAAGGATCGATATCCAGCGGATCTTCGCCGAGGATGACTTCCCGCAAATACCCCATCATCACATCCTTCACGCCGAATCCCCAATAGGCCTCACCATATCCGCTGATTCCCGCATCCGTATCGATGCGCACCAAGGTGTTGCCGCCGGGTATGCCTATCACCATGGCCTTCAGGTCCGTAATTTTGACCTTCTTTCGCAGAGGCTCAGCCATGGCTGAATAGTGTTGCAACGCGAACGAGGCGGGAATCACCGCCGCAAGTCCTTGCAGAACATTCCGTCTCTTCATGAAACACCTCACTTCGGCAAAGTTAACGTGAAATGGAAACACGAATACAGAGCAACAATCCAGTATGCTGGACAAGATCGTCAGGCGGCTGCTGGAATGTGACCGGAGTTGCTTCCAATGGTACGCCGGATTCATTTGCCCCCGGCGTCGTATGTACCAATTGATGTGAGAGAAAATGGCGCCCGGGACAGAACCAGAAGATAGGCAGAAGAGTAAGTCGGGGTGGAGGAACATGAAAAAGACAATTGGTATAGCATTGGCCGTTTGTGCACTGCTGGGAACGCTGCCTGCCTTCAGCCAGGTGAAGATGACACGGGATCAAATGCTCTTTTACACCTCGGAGTGGAAGGGCGACCGTTTCCCTGATGGACGCCCGAAGGTGCCAGACTCGCTGCTGAAGCGGGCAGTGGACATGACCATCGAAGACGTGTGGGAGTATTTGCGCAACCACGGCTACCGCAATCAGTTTGAGTCTGGCTGGCAGGCGCTGCACATCGAAAAGCCCTTTGCCGGACGTGCGCTCACGGCACAATACATGCCGACCCGGCCGGATATGGCCAAGGCCATTGCTGCCGAAGGCAAGGCGGAAGGAAGGGTGAGTGGAACGAATATGTGGCCCATCAACGAACTGCAGGTGGGCGATGTGTACGTGGCTGACGGCTTTGGAAAGGTCATTGAGGGCACGCTGATCGGTTCCAATCTGGGGAATGCTGTGGCCGCGCACACTCACACTGGCTTCGTATTCGACGGCGGCATACGCGATCAGGCAGAGAATCGGGAAATTCCCGATTTCAACGGATTCTACCGGGGCTATGATCCCTCCGCCTGGGCAGACATGGAATTGACCGCGATCAATGCTCCGGTTCGTATTGGAAGAGCAATCGTGTTGCCGGGGGACCTGGTATTGGCCAAGCCGGAAGGAGTCCTTTTTATTCCTGCAATCCTGGCAGAGGATGCGATCAGTTCAGCGGAGTTCACTGCTCTTACCGATGCCTATAACTTTGAGTTGAATCGCCAAGGAAAAAACGGCGCGCAATTTGAGGGGGGGTGGACGCAGGAGAAATATGACGGCTTTGCAAAGTGGATCGACTCTCACCCTGACATGTTGAAAATGCCGCGGGGTGAATTCGACGCACTGCTTGCCAAGGCAAAGAAGCAGAATTCCGACTAGAACAATGTCTCCGCGTCCATCGGTATGAAGGCTGACGCAGCCAGTGGATGACCCACCTGATACTTTTGCTGCTTGACCGTCTCATCCACTCGGGCTCGACGAAGGCGATCGTACCGCGCCTCAATTCTTGCCTCTTTCTACGACCAGGGCAGCCTGGAGCATGGCTTTTGCATAGGCAATGTCGTACACATCTCCGGTGTAGCCGCCGCCACCCGGATAGCCGGGGATAGGTCCGCGCGCCCGGTCGTAATCGATGGCCCGTGGATGTTCCGGGTAAAGCTCCCGGGAATACTTGACCTTGATCAACTCGCGCATCACTGCAAACATGTTGACGTCACCTTCATCGATAAAGCCCTCGTCATATTCCAGGTAGGGCTTCAAGATGTGTGGATTTCTGTAATGCATGTGGTTGATACGATCGCGGCTGCCAAAGTAGCGACACACAGCTACCGGATCTTCTCCGATCTCCTGCGTCACCCCACAGTCAAAGGTGATTCCGTTCGATGGGCTGTCCACGATTTCGATCAGGTGCTTCCAGCCGGCGAGTGTGGACATGATTTGCTGCGATCCACGACTTTGAGGAAAGGGTGGATCGTTGGGATGGAGCGCCAGCCGCACATTGGCCTTCTCCGCAACCGGGATGACGGCCTTTAGAAAATAAGTGATGTTGTCCCACATCTCATCAAGCGTGTGTGTCCCCTCTTCGGCGAGTGGAGGAAGGTCTTTCATCCGGCCATAGTCCACGCCCGTCAACCCGGCGCCGCCTCTGCCAACTTCTTCGTAGTAGCCCTCCACGGCACGGTGCGCATAGAAGTTGTATTCGACAACGGGGATGCCGACCCGGCCCGCAGCTTGGATCGATTGCCTTATCTTCTCAATCTCCTCGTCTCGATCCGGGCGACCGTAAATTGTATTGGGAAACCCGCCAATCATCAGGTTGCCCAGCGTTACACCCGCAGTCTTCAGCCTGTTTACGATCGGTTGAAGCTGACTGACTGTCCAGGGTATCGTTGGGCCGCCGGATAAGACGTGACTGACACCGATCTGGACGACACTGCGAATGGCCTCCGGCGTAACGCCGTTGCCGAAGTCGATCGCGCAGGCGATCTTTGGTGTGGCGGCGCTTTCCTGAAGCATGCCATCGCCAAGCCACCAGGGTCTTGCTTCCTGCTGAGCGATTGACCTCATCGGAGGCAATACTGGCGCCAAAGTTGCGGCTCCGATTCCCTTGATGAGACTTCGGCGCGAGATAACGGTTCTCATAATTGCATACCTCTCTCAATCAATCATCTGGCTAGGCGGCCGCAATGCCCCGCACGGAAGAGAAGGGGCAATGCGATGAATTGGATCAAAGCTGACGCGCAGGAACAATGTCGGGCTACGGCATCGGATTCTTCCACAAACCGAGTGCAGACGTCCAGACGTGCAGGATCATACGCCGGGCAAAGCAGGGAACGCAGGAGTAAGATGGGAACGCAAAATTCATCCTGGGAGGTAGACCGCCGCCATGTCCGACGCAAACAGGTTTCAATTCAACCGCCGCAGCATTCTTAAATCTTCTCTGGCCTTGCTCGCCGGCGGGGCTGTAGAACGGGTAGCGGAGGCTGAACCGATGATCAAGAATGTGAATCTCGCCTCCAGCCCGTCGAGCCTGAAGATTACCGACATGCGCTATGCGATTATCGTAAAGCCTGGACCGAGCCCCTGCGTGCTGATCCGCATTGATACCAACCAGGGCGTCTATGGCCTAGGCGAAGTACGCGATGTTGCCGGCCCGCAATACGCGATGGTGCTCAAGAGTCGCATCGTTGGTGAGAATCCTCTTCGTATCGACTATCTGTTTCAAAAGATCGCACAGTTCGGCGGCGGTGCTCGCCAGGCAGGCGGGGTTTGTGCCGTGGAAATGGCCCTGTGGGACATCGCCGGCAAGGTTTACAACATCCCGGTCTATCAGATGCTCGGCGGCAAATGGCGCGACGAGATCTGTATTTACGCGGATACGGAGGAATCGATGGAACCCGCGGAATATGGACGCCGGGCCAAAGAGCGCAAGGAGATGGGTCTCACCTGGATGAAGATGGACTTAGGCATCAACGTTCTCGATAAAATTCCCGGCACCGTAATGCAGCCCCCAGGTTTGGACAAGTGGGAACTTCGCGACCAGCCTCATCCCTTTATTGCCACTGAAGTGACGGATAAAGGCATCGACCGGCTCTGCGAGTATGTGGCCGCCGTGCGAGACAACATCGGATACGATATGCCGCTTTCAATGGATCACCTGGGCCACATTGGCGTAAAGTCCGTCATTCGGCTGGGCAAGGCCTACGAGAAGTTCAATCTGGAGTGGATGGAAGACGTGATTCCCTGGTACTACACGGATTTGCTCAAGGAAATTACGCAGGAGAGCCCGACGCCAACTCTCACGGGCGAGGATATCTACAAAGTAGAGGATTTCGAAACGCTGTGCAGAGAGCACGCTGTGGACAAGATTCATCCGGACCTTGCGACATCAGGCGGTATTCTGCAGACGCATCGCATTGGCGACATGGCTTTCCGCTACGGCGTACCGATGGCGATGCACTTTGCCGGGACGCCGGTCAGTTGCATGGCCAACGTCCACTGCGCCGCCGCGACTCGCAACTTCCTCGCGCTTGAGAACCATTCGCTCGATGTGCCCTTCTGGCAGGACTTGGTGACAGGAATTGAAAAACCAATCGTCAACAAAGGCTATATACGGGTTCCTGAAACTCCCGGGCTGGGAATCACGCTGAATGACGACGAACTGAAACAGCATCTGAAACCGGGGACGGGCTACTTTGAACCGACACCGATGTGGGACGAAGCGCAGTCGTGGGATGATGCGCTTTTCAGTTGAGCTTGGCCGTTACTGCTTGATCACCGTACCGTCCCGAAGTCGAACCTCACCCCAGCCACCGTTAAGCGAGCTGGCGGTGAACGGCGCTTTGGCCGCTTCTTTCTCGTCGATCTCAATACCCCAGCCAGGTTTCTCGCTCACCCACAGATATCCGTCACGCATCTCAGGACAACCCTGAAAGATTGCCTGTGTCTGTTCGTTGAAGGGCGAGTACTCCTGAATTCCGAAGTTGTAACAGACCAGATCCAGAGTCACGTTTGCCATGTGGCCAATCGGGGAAACATCGCCGGGACCATGCCATGCTGTCTTGACGCCAAACTGCTCGGCAAGAGTCGCGATCTTGCGTGCCGGGCTGAACCCGCCGGCTTGCGAGACGTGCACGCGAATGTAGTCAATCAACTGCTCAGTGATCAGAGGCTGCCATTCATGGGGGCTATTGAAGAGCTCGCCCATGGCGATCGGAGTTGCGCAGTTCTGACGAATCTGCCGGAAGTACCCCAGATCCTCGGGTGGGAGCGGGTCCTCAAGAAAGAACATCCGGTACTGCTCGGCTTCTTTGCAGAATTGAACCGCCTCGTTGGGCGTCAGCCGTTCATGCATGTCATGGAGCAGTTCGACTTCATCGCCGAGTTCGCGACGACAGATCTCAAGGAGCTTCAGGGCGCGGCGCATTTGGGCCGCAGGGTCAAACAGCGGCTTGTCATGAAGCGCCTTTGGCCTGCCTTCTTCCTTGTGCTGCGATCCATAGCCCGCCATTCCAGGAAGGCCCACCTGGACACGCACATTGCGGAAGCCCTGCGACCTATATTTCTTAGCGTTGTCGACGACCTCTTCAAACTCTGCACCGCTGGCGTGCGCGTAGGTATCAACGGCCTCGCGGCATTTGCCGCCGGCGAGTTGGTAGACCGGCATACCGGCCTGCCGTCCCTTGATATCCCAGAGCGCCTGATCAATGCCACTGATCGCATTGTTCAGTACCGGACCGTTCTTCCAATACGAACTGTCGTAGCAGGATTGCCAGATGTCTTCGATCCGGTCGGTCGTCTTGTTCAACAGGAAGGGCTTGAGATACTTCTCCACAGCGGGCCTGACCAAGTCGGCGCGTTGCGTAAAGGTCGCACAGCCGTAGCCGTAGAGCCCATCCTGGTCGGTCGTGATCTTGACCACGGTCAAGCGCACACCTGAGGGCTCGCATTCGATGACGCTGATATCTTTGATGCGCGGCGACGGCATTGCTCGAGTTGCGCGTGCTACCTGGGCTTCCGCTTGAACAAGGCGCGGCGCCATAGCCAGCGCGCCCGCCCCCGCAATAGCCTTCATGAATCCACGCCGTCCAATCGTCATCCCAATGCTCCTTTTGATCCGTTGCGCAAGGTCTTTGATCAATCACAGAAACGCAATTCTACCCCCCAGACATTGGCTGGCGCATCCGGTAGAGTGATTCCGAGAGACGGGCTCTCTCCGTTCGACAAATGACAGTTCTCTTTGAGGGGGGATTGTGGACTGCTCAAAATCGAAGGCCGACAGTTCCACGGGATGAAGTCGGTGGAACTGCCGGCGGCAGTGAATCGTGTTCTATCTGAGGCCCGGAAAAAACATCTTGCAGATGCATCCCGGGGCTATGTCTTCGTCAGTTGCGAAAGTGGCGGGAACCGGAAACGTGCCTTCGCAATCGGCGTGCCCACAACCTCAATCCGGCTAAGATCGCGCGTACCTACGCCCAGACCCTCAGCCAGCCGCAGCGTACTGTCGCAGGTCTCGAATGGAGCCGTTCCGCGGTCGGCCATCGGATCGAAGCCCATCGTCGCCATGGCAACGGCGTCTGTGGAAACGCAGTTCATGCCCGCAATCAGCAACCCGGGATGGACGGGCTTATGAATCGTCCCGCGGCCTTGATTCGGCAGTTCGCCGCCTGTCATGGTGTAGATGCCGTCGATGACCGCCAGGTGTATGGGCCTGGCTGCCACCAGATCGGCCGTGGCACGCGGCACGCGGTACCCCGGGTCCTTCGATGCATTTCCATCCACCGGCTGGGGCGCGCTCTTGGGCGGTACGCGGGAACCGGAGTGCATGGGCCCGCGGTATCCCACGGGGATAATGCTCGGCTCGTCCACGGGCGCCTCATCACTGTAGATTGTGGCAGGAGTGTTGCCGAAACAATTCTTCATCGAAAGCGTAACGCCGGCCGTCCTGTGTTCTTTCAGCTTGGCCAGGGAGACAAAAACATCGGTGTCCATGTAGGAATGGTTCAGGTCGTAGCCCGCATACATCAGGCCGCCTCCTGGAACCATGAAGCGCGCATAAGTCTTTCCGCTACCCAGGAAGTTGGTGTTTTCAAACTCCACCCGCGCAGCCGCGCTCGCGAAATCGCTCGGCCGCCAACCTGCGGCAAGCATGAACTCCTCCAATGGCTTCACGCCGATCGGCGCGCTCTCAAGCAGGCGGATGCGCTGTGCTCCCGCCTTGCCCAAAAGGGAAACCAACGACCCGATGACCTGGGGATGAACCCAATGGGTCATCTGGTTCTGCATGGAATGCAACTTGTCGTCAACCCGGCCGGTCATGTTGAGTTTGATGGCCACCGTCTTCCCCCGGACCAATCCTTCCAAGCCGCCGAGCTGGTCGAACATGGTGGAAAGTACCTCGGCAACCTGGTGGTTGTAACGTGGGCAAAGTCCGATGGCAACGCGGCTTGCCGGAGAGGGCAAGGCTGACAGCATCAGTGGCCGCGCAATGTGTGCACCGGCGGCCATTCCCATGGCGGCAAGAAAGTCTCTACGGGAATGATTCATCTTCATATTCTTGGCCGACCTCCCGGCCCGTTCATTGTAGTATGAGCCGATCTGCGCCAGGATGTATACCGGAATTTTGCAGGCTGGAATCGGGACGCCTTAGCCCGGAATTCCCAGCGTGCTTTGTGCCGTCAGAGATGAGACGAACTGGCGCACCCCGGCTCTCCATGCTGCGCCGAACTTATCCCATAGTTTCCATTCATATTTAAGATATTGTTTCTATTGACCTTGTCAACCACGAAGGAAATCCATGATAATGCGCACTATGATTGGACTCGTCAACTATGCCAGCGAGCCTTATGCCGTCGAACTGCGTGATGTGCTGGTTCCGGAAATAGGCGAGGACGACATCCTTCTCTCGGTTCGGTCAGTTGGAATCTGCGGCAGTGACCTGCATCAGTATTCGGGCAAACAAAGCTGGGCGGTCAATTATCCAGTGGTCCTCGGCCATGAATTTGCCGGGGTCGTGGCTAAAACTGGCGCCCGCGTACGGGGCTTCAAAGAAGGCGACCGTGTTGTGAGCGAGACCGCGGCGGTGTTGCCTTCAGATTCAGCATTCATTCGGCAGGGGCTTTACAATCTCGACCCGAAGCGGCTCGGTTTTGGATATGGTGTCAACGGTGCGATGGCGGAGTTTGTCAAGGTTCCAGCCCGTTGCCTGCACCGGGTTCCCGACACCCTGGGCCTTGAGAAGGCGGCTCTAACCGAACCGTGCTGCGTAGCGTATAACGCGGTCTGCGGAAATTCCCGATTACGCCCGGGGGACACAGTCGCGATCATCGGCCCAGGGCCCATCGGCTTGCTCTGTGCGCTCGTGGCCAAACTGGCGGGAGCCGGGCATCTCATTGTCATCGGTATTCCCGCCGACGCTCACAGGTTAGATGTGGCCAGGCAGATTGGCGCTGAAACAACTCTCGGAGCCAAGAGCGAAGACGTTGTCGAGTGGGTCAAGAATTTTGGTGATGGCTATGGCGTTGATCTTGTAATTGATGCCGCAGGTGTTTCGGCCTCGCTCAAGGTGGCGCTGGATATAGTTCGCCCGGCCGGACAAATCACGAAGGTCGGATGGGGACCGCAGCCGTTGAACTTCTCACTCGATCAGTTAGTGCAGAAGGCAGTGACCCTGCAAGGAAGTTATTCGCACAACTGGGCGATTTGGGAAAAGGTCATCTCTCTTCTGGCGAGCGGCAAACTTGATCTCGGCCACATACTGAATCGCATCTCTCCTCTAAGTGACTGGCACCAAGCTTTCGAGGAGATGCGTGCAGGGATAATCGTGAAAGCTGTGCTGCAACCATGATCGAACCGGCTTCTCTCGCTGGAACGCGATTACAAGACAAAGTGATTTTGGTTACCGGCTCGACGACCGGCATCGGTGAAGGAATGGCCCGTTTAATCGCCCATGAAGGCGCCCGGGTGATGATTCATGGACGCGAAACAGACGCCGCGCAGAAAGTGGCTGCCGATGTCGAGGGAGATGCAGCACTTGTAATTGGGACGCTTGAGATCCAGGAACGCCTGCGAAGGAGTTTTGAATGAAACCGAAGCTGGCTGCGTTCCCCAAATGCTATATGGATGAGCTTTGTGTCCATAAAACGATGACGCTTTTCGAGTGGATTGAACAAGCTGCAACCTTGGGAGTTGAGGGCTTGGAGTTTTATTCAGGCTTTCTTGAAGACGACGAAACCTTTTTGCGCGAAGCCAAAAACTCACTCACCAAACATCACCTGCAAATGCCGATGCTTTGCTGCTCTCCCGATTTCACTCAACCTGATCCCGCTCTTCTGCAGAAAGAGATCGAGCGCGAAAAGCGGATGATCGAAATCACCGCATTTTTCGGTGGGCGCTTTTGCCGCGTTCTCTCTGGCCAGCGTCGGCCCGAGATCTCACGCGAGAACGGCATCGCTCAGGTTGTCCGGGTGATAAAGAGCCTGCTGCCATTTGCACAGAAGCATGGTGTCGTCCTCAATATGGAGAATCATTACAAAGACAATTACTGGCAATACCCCGAATTCGCGCAGAAGATGGATGTCTTTTGCGCAATTGTGGAACGAATCGAATCACCTTGGTTCGGCGTCAATTACGACCCCTCCAATACCATTCTTGCCGGAGAAGACCCGCTTGTGCTGCTCGAACGGGTAAAGCACCGTGTAGTCTCGATGCACGCCAGCGATCGCTTTCTAAAGAGCGGTACCCTCGAAGATTTACGCAAAGAAGAAGATGCGATTGGATACGCCAGCCGTCTTTCCCATGGCGTCATTGGCAGGGGAATCAACGACTACGACAAGATTTTTTCGACACTATCTTCGGTTGGGTTTGAATCGTGGATTTCCATCGAAGATGGTATGGGCGGGATGAGCGAGCTTCGCGAATCAGTCCATTTTCTTAAGACCAAAATTGACTGTTACTTCAAAGACTAAGAATGAAATTCGGCGCTCCTTCCCATCTCGCTTGGACGGCCAGGTTCGTGTTGAGGCAGACCGACTATGAACACTATTGTGCAGATTTCGCTTGACCTTACATCCATCGAAGAGAGCCTCCAAACCGCACATCTCGCCATGCGTTCAGGGGTTGATTGGCTGGAGGCGGGGACACCGCTCATCATTGCCGAAGGGATGAATGGAGTTCGTGCCTTGCGCGCAGAGTTTCCCGGTGTACCCATCGTTGCTGACCTGAAAACCATGGACGGCGGTTGGCTTGAGGCCCAAATAATGGCAAGCGCTGGGGCAACTCACGTTGTGGTGATGGAGCGTGCGCATCCCGAGACGATCAAAATGGTAGTGAAGGCCGGCAAAGATCTGGGCGTGAAGGTGATGGGGGACAACCTGGGAGCGAAGAACAAAGTAGCGGCTGCGAAAAGACTGGAGGACCTGGGCTGCGATTTCGTAATTCATCATATTGGCTACGATGAACGCCGCGGCCTTGCGGCGGCGGGAAGGTTATGCCCCAGTCCGCTCGATCAATTGAAGGAGGTTGTTGCGGCCGTCCAGATACCGGTCCAGGCCGTTGGTGGTCTCTCAATTGAGCAGGCGATCCGGACTCCCGAGTTCGGAGCGCCTCTCGTTGTTTTAGGAGCGCCTCTCACCATTGACGCCGATTCCTTTAAGACGGCTTCGGGCAACCTGGAAGATACGCTCCGCTTGATTTGCGACAGAGTCCATGCCTATCGCCACTGATGCAAAGGCGCACGCCTGCCCAACCACACTCCCGTCGGAGATGGGCAAAGGAATGGAAGACAGTCGGCGCTACTGTACTGGCGGCTTGGACGGTGCGCTGTCCTTCGGGGCGGGCGCTTCCGGAGATTTCTGTGGAGACGCTTCCGTTGGCTTGTCAGGCGGCGGCGCGGGGGCCGCGGCTTTCTGACGCCGATCGGCAGCTTTCTGCAATTCCTCGTCACGTTTCGCCTTTTCAGCCGCCGCTTCCGAGTCGGTGATGTAGTGAAATACCTGCAAGCGTCCCGGATACTGTTCGGTGGTGAAAACCCGATTCTGTTTGTCGATGGCGACTCCCACCAGCGCTTTGAACTGGCCGGGCAAGTCTCCGTGTCCGGTACCGATGTAAGTCAGCAGTTGACCTTCGCGATTGAAAACCTGAAGCCGGTCTTGCACTTCGTCAGCCACCCAGACGTGCCCATCGGCATCAATCGCAATGCCCTTGGGCCGAGCGAAGAATCCGGGACCATCGCCGTTTTTGCCAAACAGACTGATGAAGTTTCCGTCGGCATCAAAGATTTCTACTCGGTTGTTGAGGGTGTCGGTAACGTAAACGTTGCCGTCCTGATCCACGGCCACGCCCTGCGGTGCACCAAAGTCGCCCGGGGTGGTGAGGAAATGGTTTTTGCCGCCCGTTCCGATGCGTCGCAGCAGCTTGAGAGTGTCCGCGTCATAGACGATGACCTGGTCCTGCTGGGTATCCACGACATAGAGAAAGCGGTTGGTCGTATCGAGGGCCAGGCCAACCGGATCCACCAGTCCCTCTGTGATCTGGTTTTCCACCTCGTGCTTGGTATTGAAGATGATGACGCGGTGCATCTTGCCGTCGGAGACGAAGAGCCTGTCGTCGTCATCGATGGCGAGGCCGTTGATCCAGCCAAAATGAGCTTCGTAGCCGTTGCGAATGAGCTGGGTATCGTGGGTTTCCGGGTTGAAGATAAAGACCGCACCAACTTTTTGATCGGCTACGTACACCAGTCCCTTGGAATCGATGGCGATGCCATAGGGTCCGATCAGCTGGAAAGGAAAAGTCTTGGGATTGAATTTTTCGGCCTGGGACTGCCCACCGGCAAGGCGGTCCATCCAGGTTGCCTTGGCCTTTGCGTTGGCTGCCGGCGTGTAATCGATCTTTGCCCCGGCAAAATAGTCAAGCCAATGGACGCGTGCGATGTTAGGTGGGCTTGGCCACACAAGCTTGGTGGGATCGAATGGAAACTTGCGCGGACCGACTTCAGGCGCGGTGGCGGATGCGACCTTCTTCTTCTTGTCTGCACGGGCGGAAAGCGGCAAAGCCAAGCCCAGCGCGAGCAGGAGCAACACAGTGAGTGGCTTACGGGTGCATATCGATTTGAAGAGGAAGCGATACATCTTGATCTCCAGTTAATTTCCAGGGGAAACAGTCTGCGTCATATTGAGTCGGTTCTTGTGACAGGTGTCGCAGAACGCCATGTTGTTGGACTGGTCTTTCACCAGCAGATCGGATTGAGACGAAGCGTGCGGCTGATGGCAGGAGAGACAACTGAGCGGTGTCTTCACCTTGCTTTGGTCGGTGGGGTCCATCACGTCGGAAACGGGGTGACCCTGCACCGGATGGCCCAAGCCGAAGCGCAGAGGCAGGATCGCAACCTTGTTCTTCTTGTAGTAGTCATCGGGCAGCTTCACTGTGCCATTGAAGATGGTGAAAAGGTGATCGGCTTCCAGTCGCTGCGGAACGGCATCGGGACCGTGGCACTCCAGGCAAAGCGCATTGCCCTTGGCGCGTAACAGATGATCGTTGTCGCCGCCGTGAGGCGTGTGACAGGTGGCGCATCCCTGCACAAAGGCGGGTTGATGGTGCACCGCCTTCTTGCGCAGGTCGTCGAAGTCGCTGTGACATCCCAGGCAGATGGTGACCGCATCGGTCTTCGGCAGTCCAGGCTGGTTGCTGGCGTGCGGGCTATGGCAATCGGTGCAATCGCCCGCCGCGCCGGGATGTGGCACTTTGGCCGTCTCGATCAGCTTGGCCTTGTCGTCATGGCAGGTTACGCACAGGGACTTGGCGTCGGCCTGCGTCAGCACTACTTTTCCGTCTTTTGCCGGCGCGTGGCAGGTGTCGCAGCTATTCATCGCGAACGGTGCATGCATGAACTTATTCATCAGCTTGGGAAACGCCGACTGGTGCGGATCATGACACTGCAAACAGTTGGCCGCGGCGAAGGGTTGGTTCTGATGAGCTTTTTGCAGGTCTGCGTCCTTTGCATCATGGCAGTCCAAACAGAGCGCCGGGGGCGACTTGGTCAGATGGAACCGGTTCTCTGCCGTCGGTTCGGCGCCCGTCTTGTGGGTGAGGTGGCAGGTGTCACAGCCCATATCGAGAGCGGCATGACGGCTGCCCTTCTCGGGCACATTCAATCCCGTCTGGTGGCAACCGAGGCAGAGGTTTTCCTTCTCGCCGCCCGACATTGGCTTCAGAAGCTGATTCTTGTTGTCGCTGGTGTGCGGATCGTGGCAAACCAGGCAGTCGCGAACCGCTGGGGGATGCACCGTCCCCTTTATGTCGGCCGCCTTCTTATCCGCATGGCACGTGAGGCAAAGCGCAGAGGGCGTAGCGGTGATCAGCTTGACGCGTGTGACGTCTTTATTGACCCGGATCTCATGGCAGCTCAAACAGCCCGTGGCCATGGCGGAATGTACAGACTTACCTTTGGTCTTATCCTCGTGGCACTCAAGGCATTTGGCAGCGTCGGTGTTCTTGTCTAGGGGGACAGGATGAACCGCCGCAACGGCAGGCGTCGCAAGCAGCACAGCCAAGGCGATGCAAGTCCAAACGTCCACGCCAAGCCCGCGGCCGCCGCGGCTGGCGACCAGTTCGCGGAACCAAACGCGATGGGGAAACGGTCTCATTCGGCCTCCGAAGGGTCCGTGTTGCACGAAGGTCGATGCAACGCAGAATGCAGCCGCGAACTGCAACGCGCGCGTCGCAGACTGGGTAAAAACATGTTCGCACGCATATTAGATACGGTAACGAAAGCCGTGACGGTGATTCAAATCACATAATCAGGGCTTTGCCGTCGTCAGGCATCGAAAGCATCCTGTGACGTGTGAACTCCCCTTCTAATCGGATTGCGCTGCTGGATTTAGTCCAATTCGACCCGTTATCAACCCTGTCGGAAGCGCCCGCGCGGGAACAGGGGCGGCATCTGGGGAGCAGCAAGCAGCACGGCGACAGTCGCAGGTCGGTACCCATTTCGGGGATACCCCCTACCCCCTATTCTGTAAATAAGTTATCTATTTTCATGGGTTTACTGTAAGGCTTGCGCTGCAAAATATTAATTCTGCAGATGTTAGCCGCAGAATATAGATGTTAAAGGAGTTAGACCGCCCCTGGGGCGCGCGGAGGATAGTTTGCTCCCCAAATTCACGAGGGCAGGCTCCCTTTTGCGCCTTGCGGTGCGGAGCTTCCGTACCTGTGGTTCGATAGGTGACGCCCCACTCCTTGCTATCAACTCGAATTCCATTATGCGCCGGGTGTACTTAATTCCCTGCAAAAGGGCAGCCGTCCTCAGGGTTCGAAAGGAAGAGCGGGCCTGGACGCAGTGCCGTTTCCGGCCTTGTTGGTCTCCGGGCGGCTGCTGAGACGTTGTTGGAAGCGGAACTTTTCGGGTACCAAAAAGACCATTTGCCGGTGCCACGTGCTCCAATGCGACGGCCTCCCTGCACCAGAATTCCATCGCGGGAAACAAGGGCGTAAAGGGCCAAAACGGCAGCTACTCCATTCTTCGGGCACCGAAAACCGACGCCAAGGCTCCAGATCGATGAGGACTAAGCCGATGAGCACAAGTGTGCACGAGGAGGCTCTATGCAATGAAATGGAATGCGTTCGCCACGCTGATGATGCTGGCAAGCACTGGCTTCGCTGCGGCACAGGCAGGATGGTCGCCGTCTACAGACGTTCTCGGCGCGCACCTCAACTACGGACGTGGCTGCACCGCCTGCCACTCGCCACATAGCGGGGCGTCCGGCAACGGTAGCGCCAAGGCTGCCGACGCTAGTTCAGGGAATGCCATTCTGTGGGGCGAGGATGTCTCAAGCTTGTATGGCAAGACCATCACGACTGGCGGAGGCAGGTTCGTAGAAACCCTGCCCGCTAGCATGTCAGCAACAACGCCTGACGTTTCCGGCATGCTCACCTGTCTAAGCTGCCACGACGGCAACTATGCGCAGAATGCCATGATGAGGAACAAGATTTATGAGTCCCTGCCCGCATCCTACGGATCGAACAACGCCATCCCCACCCTGATTGCAAACAACGGTACCAGCACCGGAAGCTACCTGAGCGACCACCCTGTAGGACTCAGCGCTAAAGTCAGTTGTGGCGCAAACAATTGGGATTGTTCGCAGAGCAACGGCGTAATCAGCATGAAAGGCGCGAATTCCAACAAGTTCGTTACAAATTACGGGTTCTTCGTCAAGCTGGGCAATTACAGCAATAATGCCGTGGTCGTTTGCACAACCTGCCACAACCCGCACGCGATGAACGTGGTCACCGTAACCAGCAGCTCGACGTCAAGGCTGCCGGCCGGCACCTATGCGACTATGTTCTTTCTTCGCGGCCCCTTCAACCCAAACGACTCCAACCCCCTGTCAAACCAGACGGCGCAATTCTGCCGTCAGTGCCATGGTGACAAGTCGAACGAAATGAACGGCAGTACCGCTGGAACGGTATTCTAAGACTGTGGAGAGTTTGGCGGGATTACTGCGAACCCTTCATGCATTGCACGAACCATGCCTTGGTGTTGTCTCCGTAATGATTTTGAGCGCTTCGGTGAGGGCCTGGTCGCACGCGTTCTTCACTTATTTATGCCGGAGACCCTGCGCATGCTTGCCTGAGCAACACTACCGTTAGCGTTGTGGGCGGCCTGGTGGCACACCAACACACAGGTATTTGCGGTGCGATTGTAAGAGATGGGAAGGCCGCCATTCGAAGCCACGACGTTCACGTCAAAATTGATCAACCGCTCGCCACTGATGGCTCCGCTGACGGCGCCCATACCGTGGGCGGTGTGGCAGATGGAACAGGTGAAGCCGGCATTGATGTGGCTGCTGTGCTGATTCCAACTAGTGTTCTTCACAATCTGGTTGGCTAAATCATGGCATTTGCCGCATAGGGCGTAGGGCCCAATCACGCTTAGATCGGGGTTGGGAAATAGATTGGAAATCAGTTGACCCGGCACGGCGGCCTGGCTGAATTCGTAGCGGCGCTCCAGAATGTGGGTCCACCTGGAGCCATGGGGGCCGTTCGGTCCGGAGCCTCCAAATTCGCGATTGTCATCACTGTTATGGCAATCGGTGCAGAAGATTTGCGTGCCCATGGAGCGGCCCGGAGTGGCGCCATCCTGATTCAACATGTTGGACAGCAGGCTAGGCTGTGGGAGAGAACTGCTCCTGGCATGCATGACGGGATGGCTGGAGGTGGCGGAGGTGGCAAACTGCGGAACCAGGTTCAGAGGATCGCCCGCCGAAACCGCCCGCACCGGAAAGTATCCATAAATCGGCTGAACCTGTTTGCCGGAGCTGGTGCCGTGACAGCGCAGGCAGTTCTCATATTGATTGATGGCGGGCGTGAGCACACTGGTTCCGTCTGCGGCACTGATACCCCCGATGTCTTTTTGAGAGATGCGGATCAACGGCGGAAGAGGAAATGGCCCGACCACTTCGGACCCATGGGCATTATGGCAGTCCACGCAAGTAGCATGGCGGTTGTTGTTGAGCAATAAGCTCTCAGCGGCATCGTGGGGATTAGTCGAAGCGGGAAATGGATGTCCGACTTTAGGCGTGGCATACTCTGAAAACACGTTGGCGTAAGGCGCCATCGGAGAGATGTTCGAGCCGTTGTGGCAGGCAATGCAATCCTGCTCATTCTGACCACGCAACAAACGCGCCGCCCCGCTGGCGTTGTGCGGAGTATGGCAGGAAATGCAGGCAGCTGTGCCTACCGTGGTGTAACTTCCGAGAGCCGCCTGGGGCGCAATCTTGCCGGTGGACAAGGCATGCGCGCTGATAGACCAATCGGCCAGCGGGTTGACCTGGCCGCCTATTTGCCTTGTGGGATCGTGGCAGGACAGGCACAGCTGGCCACTCGAGCTGTCCTTTACTAGAAAATTCTGCGAGATCAGGTCCTTGGCCTGGACGTGCGGATTGTGGCACGAAGTGCACTCGACGTTTCCTTTAATCAGCTTCACCGCTCCAGTTGCATCACCGGTCCGGCCATTGGCCGCCAGTGAAGCCATCAGGTCGACGTTATCCTTCAGGGGCAGCACCAGGCTGAACGGGTGCGAAGACTGCATGTTGCTGCCGAACACGTCCCATGTGTTCATCGATCCGCGCATGGTGACCTGGCCATAGGCTACGGTGGTCCCGACCGCCACGGTGCCGTCATGGCAGCTGAGGCATTGATTAGTGGAGTAGCCAAGTGTCGGCTGTCGGCCGGTGTTCTTTTCGGTGTCGCTGGTGTATGTCGTGTAGCTTTGGGTGGTGAGCTTCTGGTTCCAGAGGCCGGCGTTCAGTCCAGAGTGCGGCGCGTGACAATAGGCGCAAGCGTCGGGACGGGCGCCAGTGATGGGTGATTTGCTGTTTGGGCCCAGATTGTGCACACCAATCACGTCGGTTGAGATTTGAGCAGGCAGGGTGGCCCCGCTCAGCAGAATCGTCAGCCCCGCCAGCAATACTCCGAGCTTCACTTCGTTCCCTCCGTGGCCGGCTTCTTCGGACCGACGTATTGAAACACCTGGACGCGGCGGTTGAACGAATCCACTACAAAGACCCGGTCGCTATGGTCGATGAACAACCCTGCCGGAAGCTGGAACTCTGCTGCATGCGTGCCCCTGGAGCCGAAGTAATAAAGCAATTCACCCTGGCGGTTGAAGACCTGCACCACGCCCCACAAAGCATCCACCACGTAGAGATCGCCTTCCGAGTCGACACTGACTGCTTTCGGCCGGAACATGGCCCCGGAACTGTCGCCGATTTTTCCAACGGCGTACTGAAACGATCCGGAGCGGTCAAACACCTGCACGCGGAAGTTCATGGCATCTACCACCATCAGGTTCGGCCCATCCAGCCGCAGTTCAGTGGGCAGATTGAACTCGCCCTGGGCTTGACCCGTCTTGCCGATGGTCTGCAACACATTGCCTTGCATGTCGAGGACGAATACCTGGTCGCGGAGCGTGTCGGTTACATAAATCCGCTGCGCCGTCGAGTCCACGGCAATTCCAGTGGGCCGTTTGAAATAACCTTCGCCGCCCTTCAGCCGGCCGATGGTGCGCAGATATTTTCCATTGGTCGCGAAGACAAAAATCACACCGGAATCCGAGTCGGTTACGTAGATATTGTCCTGCGCATCGATCGCGACGCATTGCGGCGTCAGCATCGGGTCCTTTTCCTTTTTGCGCTCGATGAACTTGTACTTATGCTCAGTGAAATCGAAGACATGCACGCCTACCGCGCCCGGGTCCGTCACAATTATGCGCCCGCGTGAATCGGCGACGATGCTGTATGGACGCACCAAAGAATGGAATTCGGGCGCACCCGCAATTACGTCCACCAGCTTGTTCCAGAAGCCGCGGTTCGGCTTGACTTCAGTTTCCGAGCTGAAACTGTGTTCCCAGGAGAGTTTGCGTCCGCCATCCAGCGACATCTCCCACAACTCCGGTGTCGCGGCCGGGGGCTTGGACTTTGGTGATGCCCAGGTTGGAATTAGCAACAGTACGGCGCCAGTCACCATCAGGACTGGTCGTAGACAATGCCACCGCTCTCCTCTTAAAAGAAATTGAACCAACGTGACACACCCATGTAGTACGAAGATAAGACTTCCGGTGGCATGCCGGAACTGCTGAATCCCTGCTCCAAACGGGAGTATCCGCTTGTAAAGTTCAACTTGCGGACCTGGTACTGGATAAGGGCATTATATTGATCGTTCTCGTTCGTGGACATGACCCCGGAACTGGAAGTATTGCTGTTTGACTTGGCATAGGAGGCTGTGAAGAGGAGACCTTTAACGGGAGAGCTGGAGAGTGCGACGGAATAACTATCTCCGCCGTAGAGGTTTACCAGACTCGAGGGAAGAATGGGCGAGGGCACAGGCACAGGCACCAGACCCGCCCCAGTTAACAGCGCCTGCCCACTCGATTTGGAATAGCTGCCGGTAGCAGTAAACCAACGGATATAGCTCAAACTGCCGTTGAAACTCTCGTTGCTGCTTGCCGTGCCCGCCTGCTGGGTCAGCGCGGTGCGGCCGCCACCAGCGCCTGCGCTCACGCGGAACTGCCCCCATCTATGGCTTACATTGCCTGAATAGTGGTAGAAGGAGTTCATATAGGTAACCAGCAAGGTCTGTACGTTCTGGGCATAGCCGAAGGTCCCGTTCACGTGCCAGCCCCGAATCTCGCTGGAGTAGTTCTCGTTAGTCGATAAGCTCAACGTATCGTCGCCGGTCTGGTCTGAGGTATTGCTGTTTGCGGTGACCGAGGCAATGAAATTGCCGTCAAGAACCACATGAGAGTAGGTGGCGCTTCCGCCGAATGAGTTCACTCCATAATCTTCTCCCACGAACGACTGGGTACGGCGCTCAAAGTAGGCCGAGGTTTGCAGATTGGCTGCCGGAGTGTAATTGGCAATGCCCATGAGGTCCAGGGAACTGGACGACTCATTCGAGTTAAGCCCTTGCACCACACCACCGGCGGCAATGACCGACTCGATGAGTTCTCCGGTCAAGTTGTCAGAGTAATTCGCACTCCCCGAGAGTGTAAGCTCGCTGGTTGGGTGCACCGACGCAAGGATGTTGATCAAGTCAATGCTTCCGCTGGAATTGGAACTCAGGAATTCGCTGTCCCAGTCGGATCGGTTAAAGTTGGTCGAGATCGAGCCGTGCCAAGGCAACTGGTGCGCGACATTGAAACCATAGCCGTCAGAGTTCGAATGCGTTTCTGTACCCTGTTGGCCGGCCACTACCTCCGGAATGAGCGAGTCACCACCTCCCGCGGTATAGAAGGCGCCCATGTTGAACCCCCCCAACTGATAGCCTGAATGGAGGTTGAACGAATGAAACGAATTTTTTCCTTGATCGTTCGACCCGTAGACCGAATACTGGCTGGTTCCTATTTGGAAACCCGCTGAAAGACTGGGCATGGCCGGAACGTTTTCGCTCCAGTTGATGCCAAACGTGTCGCTATCGCCATGAGTCACGAAATTGGCGAGGCCGGGAACAGCGTAGTTGCCTTCGCTGTTGTAAGCCTTGGAATAGCTGACCGAACCGGGAAAGTGGCTGCCACCGAAGATGTTGGTGCTGATGTCGACGCCGCTGGCGTTGGAGATGGACTGGAAGTTGGAGTTCGCCCGCGACTGGTTCAGGTAGAGACTGGCATTATAGGAAAGAAAATTGGGATTGTAGAAAGAACCTGAGAGATTGGCGGTGCCTCCGACGGCCCAGTTGTGGTCACCGCTAGTCATATTCCCAAAGTCAGCAGCATACCCTGTGGAGACTGTGCCATTCAGATTTGTGCTGAAGTCGCCCACCGTGACCTGTGCGGCAGCGGGCCATGCAAGTAGCAGAGCGCCTGCCTGCAAGAGCCACGCGACTCGCAAAGAACCCGCCACTGTGTGCCATCTAAGCATGCTGCTAACAATCTCGTTGCCGTACCAGGTTTCGCTTCAGCCATACTGCCTGTCTTTCAAAATCAGGTTGCCCTTTGGGAGTCTGGGCGTCGAATTTATGTTCCTTCCGCAGCCTCTTACATCGCTTCGATCTTCGCGTCTTGGCGCAGTTTCTTGTCCAGCGCGGTACGAATCTGGTTCTTCTTGATCTGCGGAAGTTCTTTCTCCAGTTGCGCTTTCACATCGTCAAACTTCGCCTTTCCTGCTGGCGTGTGCTCCTTCAGGCGCACGATGGTGTAGGCCTGTTCTATCTGAAGCAAATCGCTGACTTCGCCCGGCTTCATGGCCAGCAGCGCCTTCACAACCTGGGGCGCAAGTTGATCGACAGGGGCCGGTTTGTGCTCGCCCATCATCACGCGGTAGTCGTCATCGGAAATCTTCTCCGCCAACGTGCCAAACTCTTCCACCGTCTTTGTGGCCTTTGCCTGGCGCAGCGCCTGCTCGGCCCGCGTGCGCCCTTCCTTCACTTGGTTGGCAGTGGCATTGGCCGGCGGGAAAATAGAAATACTCTGAAAGGTGAATGTTTCCGGATGTTGGAAGCGCGCCGGGTTCTTGTCGTAGTAAGCCCTGATCTCGTCCGGGGATACCGTGCTCTTGTTGTCAACTTCGGTTTTCAGCAAGGCGTCAATCAGCAGCGAGCGCCGGATTTTTTCCTGAAGCAAATGCTCCGAGCCTTGAAACTCGCTCTGCATCAGCGCATTGAATTCCTCAGGCGTGGCAAACTGTTTGCGGAAGTCCACCTCGGCATGTCGCATTGTCGCGGCCGATATCGTCATCTTGCGGTGCAATGCTTCCTGATACACCAGCTCCTCGAAGATGATCATCTTCAGGGCGCCCTCGCGAATTCCTGGCTCGAGGTCTTTGGGAATCCCGTTGTGCTGGCGAGCGTAAGGAAAAATCGCGTATTCCTCGCGCACCAGGTCGGTATCAGTCAGAACCGAACCGTTCACGCTCACCACCGGCTTGGCCATCACCATCGGCGCCGGTTTTGCCGGCCCTTGAGCGGGTGGCTGTGTGAAGACCGTGGGTGTGTGAGAGGCTACCTGGGCGCCGGCAGCCACAAAGGTTAGCAGAAGAAATCCAAACATGGGGAAGTTGTATTTCATGATTGACATCCTGATTCTGAAAAGAAGGGGAAGGGAAACTGTCGCCCCTTCCCCGTGATGCAAAGTGATTAGAGTGTGGTTCCAGCAGTGCTTCCGTTCTTTTCGTTCGACTCGCCGGCATGGCACTGGCGGCAGAACTGCGCTGCCTCGTTGGAGGTGGGGCTCCACGGGTTATAGGGCCCGCGAAGGAAGAACATGGTCTGGTAGGTGCCGGGCGTCATGCCACTCGTCGAGGTACCGCCAGAATTCGAGGCGCTTACCTTGACCACGTTCATCACGTGCTGGTTGTGGCAGGTCGTGCAAAGGACCACGGCATTGGTGGGACCGCCGTTATCGCCAAACGAGACAAAGAAGCCATAGTTCTTGTTAAACACCGAGGAATACGTCCCGGTCATCGCGACCGAGATGGCCAGTTCGCCGTAGCTGTTGGTGACTTCGCTCATGGTGCAATCCCAATTGGACCCGCCGCATGCCCATTTGGCATTGAGCCCCACCGGGTGGTCATTGAGGTAGTTCCCTACGCCGGTGTTGTCTTTTCCGAGCAGCGTGGGGATGACGGAGGTGCCGTAGGTTGTGGGCAGCGCCTCATAGACCTTGTTCTTCATCATAGCGCCCTGCGCGTAGTTACCGTCGTGGCAGCTCAGGCAGGTGAGCAAGCCACCAACGTCAGGCGTCGTGGCCGCCATGCTGGTCGGCAGTGTTTCTGAGTAACCGCCTCCGCCAGTTGAAATGGTCTGGCCGTAAAGATTGCTGACATCTTCGCCCCAGAGAGCGACGTTGCCAGTAGTAGTGTCGGTTTTGGTGGGCGAGATGCCGTTGCCCCATGCGCCGCTGTGTGGTGCGTGACAGGCCGCGCAACCGCGGCCGTAGTTAAGGTGAGCGCCAAGGACGTCGGTCGCCGGCGCATACGTCTGGGCCGCCACGAATCCCGCGGCTGCCAGGAACATCAGGGCGATAAGTAAATTCCGTTTCATTGAGTAGAGCCTCCAATTGCACTTTCTTGCTGCTCGACTGGACCGTGACGTAGACCTTACCGGCGCTGCTTTCAGTTCAGTCTTCGTGCACAATGTGCGCACGAATGGTGCCGTTGTCGCGGGATGAGCCAAATTACTGGCCGCATCTCGTAAATGATTGCTGAGAATGAGGGTTCGACGTTCTCCGAGGCGATGAGCTGACACATCGTTAGCCCTTCGCCACCAACTCTTGGGCGTTCTGGCACAGTGACGTTGGCGAACAATCTCACAATAATCTGATCCCCGATGTATTGTTTTCATACGTGAGTACCGTCACTTCGTGGAAAGCACATTGGCCCACTTGCAAGGTGTCTACAAGTGCTCGAAGTTACGCATACATGTTGTCAGGTGATTGATCTCACGTTATGTGATGTCAGTCACACCATGTGACAGAAATTTCAATGTGACTGCCGTCACGTTTCCATGTGATGTAGATTGCTCCCTAGCTTTTTCTTGACGGCTAAAGTGAAATTGCAACGCGGTGGGCTCAGGGAACCTTCTGCCCCGCGGGAAACATCCATACACGGTGGTTCGCGCTCCGATGTTGCCAATCGAAAAAGACCGATTCGCGAGTAATTCTGACCAGGGAGAATATGGCATGGAAAACGAGCCAGCCACGGCATCAACTGCGAGTCCGACCTTACGGGCGACGCATGTCTACACGATGGCAGCCATCTGCCTCGTGGTAGGCCTGACAGTCGGATACCTGTCCCGCGGATCGCAATCGTCCGTATCTCCGACACCACCCACTTCCAAAGCGGTACCGTTATCCGTGCCAGGGACCACGACGGGCGGCGGACACCTGCCCAGCCTGGACCAGATGAGGCAGAGAGCAGACAAGCAGGCGGCGCCGCTGCTCGAAAAACTCAAGAGCGATCCGAACAACGTTGCGGTGCTTGTGCAAGTCGGAGCCATTTACCACTCGACCCACCAGTTCAAGGAAGCGGCTGCCTACTACGGCAGGGCAGTACAAATCGACCCCATGAATGTTCCCAATCGCGTGAAGTTGGCTGCCAGTCTGTACCGCAGCGACGATGTCGATGGGGCGATTGCACAGCTGAATACGGCGCTGAGCTATGACCCCAAAGACGCTAATTCGCTGTTCAATCTTGGGATGATCAAGTGGCAAGGAAAGAGGGACGGCAAGGGTGCACTGGCGGCCTGGCAGGAATTGTTGAAATCAAATCCGCAATTGAGCGCAGATCGAAAAGCCGCGGTGCTTAAACAAATGGCCGACGTGCTCACAGCGATGGGCGATCAACACGGGATTGAGGGAGCACGGAGCCATGACGGATACAAATCAAACCCCAATTAAGGGATGGACGAGAATGCGGGCAATTGCTTTGTCGGTTGTCTGCCTGATGGTGGGAATCGGCGGTGGCTGGTCCATCCGCGGATTGCATAGTCCGGCGGTGACTGGAGCCACGAAAGCTGCCGGCATCTCGGCGCCGCCAGAAGAGGGGTCCAGCCCGGCTTCCCAGGCGGCCAGTCCCGCTCGATTGAAAGAAATGGCCGACGCACAGGCAGCGCCACTGCTTCACAAACTCAAGTCAGATGCCAGTAACCCAGATCTGCTAACGAGCATTGGCAACCTCTATTACGACGCGCAACAGTATTCCATCGCCGTCGACTACTATGGGCGCGCCCTCAAGGCCAGGCCCGGCGATGCAGCCGTGCGAACCGACATGGGAACTGCCTATTGGTTCATGGGAAACGCCGATACGGCGATTGCGGAATTCAATAAGGCGCTCACCTACACACCGAACAATGCGAATACACTTTTCAACCTCGGTCTAGTCAAGTGGAAGGGGAAGATGGACCCCGCGGGCGCGATTGCCGATTGGGAGAAGCTGCTGACCGCCAACCCGAACTACGAAGGCAAAGACAAAGTTGAACAAATGATGACCGAGGCGAAGAAGCAGGTTGCATTCCAGCCGGGGAAGACGACGAAGTAGTGGGTACCCCATCCTTTCCGCGTTTTTTGCGGAAAGGGTGGGAGGCCACGTATGTCCATCTCGACAGTAAACAGTCAAGCCGAAGACGCTTTAAAGTCGCCGGTCATCGTGAAGAACGGCGGCTTTGGATCGCTGCAGCATCGCAATGATCCAAAGCCGGGCAAACCTCTAGGCCATAACCGGCGCCGGCTTCGCGAGCAGAACGCCGAGGGCGCAACTTGCCATTCGAGCCAATTCCCCGTCGGCGCGGCTGGTGAGAACGATCGGAACCTTGGCGCCGACCACAACTCCGGCTGCCAGTGCTCCGGCCAGATATTGAAGTTCCTTAAAGAGGATATTTCCAGCTTCCAGATTGGGAACCAACAGTAGATCTACGTCTCCGGCGACCGGCGACTTGATCTTCTTGATGCGAGCGGCATCGCTTGAAATGGCATTGTCGAATGCGAGCGGACCATCGACTATGGCGCCGGTAATTTGTCCGCGATCGACCATCTTACAAAGGGCCGCGGCATCGAGCGTGGATGGTATGGCGGGGTTTACCGATTCGACCGCTGACAGGATCGCCACTTTCGGCTTTACGACCTCGAGCTTGAGCAACATATCGATGGCATTCTGCAGAATGTCGATCTTGGTCTCCAGGTCCGGCTGGATATTGATGGCCGCATCGGTAACGAAAAGGGTCTTGTGATAGGAAGGTACATCCAAGGCGAACACGTGGCTGATGCGCCGCCCGGTGCGCATCCCTCCTTCACGTGAGACGACAGCGCTCATGAGTTCATCTGTATGAAGAGAGCCCTTCATGAGCATTTGGGCCTCGCCTTTGCGAGCCATCTCTACGGCTCGCACGGCGGCGGTACGGCTATCGCCTACATCGACAATCTGGATTGTGTTCAAGTCAAGCTGCATGGTCTCCGCAAGGCTGCGAATCGTGGATTCGGAACCCACCAGGGCAGGAACAATCAGCTTATCTTTGAATGCCTGAATGGCTCCCCCGAGAGAAACCTCGTCGCACGGCCAGGCAACCGCGGTCTTCACAGGCTGTTTGGAGGTCGCTCGAGCGATGAGCCCATGGTAACGACGGTAGGGGTCATTCACGATGAGCTGGGGTACGGGCAGCGTGGACCAGCGCAGTTTTGTCGGCGGAGCTAAAAGCTGCGCTGTCCCCGAAAAGATCGGGATACCGGCGCCATTGCTCGCTTCGCAATCAAAATTGACTGTCTTGGTAGCATCCTCCTTCGCGGTAACCCGCACGTTGACGAGAATGCGATCTCCGACATGAATACGGTTGTGAAACGAAAGTGAGATGTTTTTGAGGGTGCATCCAGGTCCGGGAATATTCATGCTGAATAGGCCGGAAATGAGTGAAGCACACCACATGTTTGGGCCTGTAGGAGGCACGCCCCCTGCACGCGCGATCAGTTCATCCGACTTTAGAACGGAGTGGAACCCGGAAATGGAGGCAAAAGCCATCGCATCATCCGTGGTCAACACGTGCTCCGTTGCGGCTGTTTCGCCAACTGCAATCTCGTCGTATGTCTTGCTTTCAATAAACCCCAGATTCATCAGAATTCCTTCCCCGCTCAATCGCCGGCCAATTTACAGCTTATGTGTCATCGTATGGCCTGGAAGCGAAGATCAAAGTGACTGCAGTCACTTGGGCCACAGAACCGCCGTCTTCGGTATGAAAGATTTCTTCCTCTCAGGAGAGAATCTGTGCCATGAGCCACCTATAAAGCTCTTCTGATGCTATAGGGTGTTGCGGACTCCAATCCAGGCTCTTGCCTGCGGGCAGGATCGCATATGCGGAATCGCAATGCTCCGATACGCAGATACAAAGGGTTTGCTGCTGCTCTGGATACCTGGAAGCAGCAAGCCAAGCGTAGCGGGCAAGAATGACTGCATCGACCGCACTGTTCTCCGGATCGTCTACATCGGGGAGCGAGCTGACTCTCTGCTGATTCTCAAAGATGGCAATGCTGGTGAACGGCTTGGGCTTGCTTCGCATGCCGAAGCGAGCGACAATTGTCCGGGGCCGGGCGCGGCGAAGCGCCTCGGCGACCGCCCACTCGACGAAAGCATTGGAGAAGATGAGAGCGCCATTTCCGCTGAGAAAGAGGTCGATGACAAACTTCCGCAGCCTTGGCTGGTTCGCAATTTCCTCGGGCCAAAGGCCCCAACCGTCCCAAGACTCAAGCCGGAGTTTAGCAATGATTTCATCCGTGGCTTGGATGTCTTTGGGAGCTTGATTCAACTCGGCGAGAAATCGATCGCGGAACTGCTTGAGAGCCGCATACCCCAAAGATGAAGCCGCAATCGGTGACACATTGGAAATCATACTGCGCAGCTTTGCTTCAGCGTCGATAAGCCATAGGTCAGAACTCTCGACACCGCCTTGCTGCGCGGCCAATGTCGCGAGGTCTGGTTGGCCTTGCAACGCCAGCTCACAGAGTCTTTCTGAATCACCCGAAATCTTGATCTCATGCCCCCGAGGATCCCATTGCCTCCATACAGACTGCGGGCTGACGGGTAGATTGCGGGGAAGAATGAGGAGAATTAAGCGTGTGCGTTCAGCAGGAGTTGGGGCGGGGCTCTGCGCCGCAGCGTTAACGGTATCGAAAACCTTTTGCACCTCACGGCGCCACTCGCTATAGTATTCGGACCGCGCGAGCTGTGACGCATTTTCGATGGTGTCGTTGGCCTCGGAAAAATTCCAATTCTTGACGCCCATCTTCTTTTCGAGCGCCCACAGCGGCGCAGTGACGGCACCCAGACCGGAAGGGCTAAACGTCTCGATCCCTTTCATGAAGCTGGCGACGCGGTTCTGTTCGAATGGAAAAAGCAGACTCCACTGACTCAACTGCTGATTCAACGCAGGCCGCATAGTGACCGGCAATCGGTCGACTAAGCCGCGATAAGCATCCGGACTAAGTTCTCCTATCTGCGCTTTGCCAGGCCGTTCATTCATCGTGGCTCCAAATCATGTAGATAGCCCGGGCAATCGCTTCCCCGGAAGATCGAGGTCTTCAATCCCGAACATGCCAGCAATGGTGGGACAAAGGTCGATGTGCTGGATGGGACGCTCTATCACGTCGGCTGACCGCGCCGCTTCTCCCAAGCACATCAACCATGTCAGATTGGTGGAATCGTTATTCGACCTGTGATTGAAGAAGCCGTTGGTGTTTGAACCGTCGAAATCGCGTCCGAATTCGGGAAGAACGAAGAGCGTTGTCCTTCCTCTGTAGTCTGGAAGTTCCTGCACCAGGTTCCAAAGCTCATAAACAAGACGATCCATTGTGCGGATGCCGGCAAGGTGCATGGAATACGACCCGAAGTGTGCTACCTCCACATCGGAAAATGTGATTGCGAGCAGCGACGGCGCAAAACGTCGCATCACTTCCTCACTTACAAGAAGAGTAAATTCATCTCCGGTGACGGGCGCATTGGTACGAACCAATTCCTCAATAGCCTGCTGCATGGAGCTTTGCATGCGAAGGTCAAGAAAGGACTCATTCCCTGAAACAGACCAGCCAAGTCCCTCATAGTTGTCGGCATGTTGTAGGATGGCCTCGAGTTCCTGCCGCATAGCGGCCCGATCAGCGCTATGTTCGGGGTGTCCCTGTGAAGCTGCTTGAATTACAGCGTTGATAAGCAGCTGCTTAGGGAATATCACGTTGGCGCCGTAGCGGGGCCCAAAGTCACGTATGGAGCTGGCGCCAATTCGACTAGTCAGGGCCTTATTGCTGGAGATCACCCAGGCAGCATCCTGCGAGAGTCCCATGCGCTTGCGTAGATACTCGAAGAACGTCGGGTTGGCTGGCGGTGTTTTTCCCCAGTCGTCCAGCCGCTGCCAATTCCCAGTAAGGATGCTGGAGATTGTGTTGTAGTGCGAGGTCACACCCGCATTGCGAATAAGAGGATAGAAGACGCTTCGAGGCAGCAAGTCATGGTAAAGATGGGGAATATTTTCAAGACCTGTATCGAGGAACGTCTCTGCTCGGCGTATTCCACCACACGCAACGATAATGACTTTTCGCTCGTCCCTCCCTGAGGCGCTGGCGGGTTCGCCGGCAAAAGCGAACTTGCGAGAATTGGCCAAGTGCTCCACGAGCAAGATAGAGGCCGCCTTCAGGAGGTTCCGTCGAGAGGGATCCATAGCACTCCATCAAGTACTCGGGAATCCACGGTGATCGCGGGGAGCGAAATTCCTAGCGATTGTAGATTTCACTTTACAGCTATGTGGGCCAAGACAGATTCTTCCGCAGGCGCTTTCACACCTGCGGAAGAATGGGCTTTGCAACTTCAGGCGCTTTCACACCTGGGGGTTAACTTGCCGAGTTAAAACACGTACTTTGTGGCAAGTTGGAAGAATCGAGCATCTGGCGTGTAGTTTTGGAACTGCTGAGAGTTGGTGATCTGGCCCGCGTTCGTACTGAGGTTGGTGATGCCTGGATTGGCCCAGGACGGAGTATTGAAAAGGTTGAAGGCGTCCGCACGGAACTGGACGTACTGTTCGTGCCAGACCTTGAAGTTCTTGAACGCGGACATGTTGGCGCGCTCCCATCCCGGTCCATGGATCTGGTTTGACTTGGAACCGGAATATTGAATGGCGCTGGCCCTGTCGGTCAAGAATGTCCCAACTGGGATGTTTCCGCCCGGCGTCGGATCGACGAATGCGCAAGGGTTATACCAGTTCGCCCTGGTCTTTACCCTAGCTGGGCATGTATTGCCTTGCATATCAATGTTCGCCGGAAGCGGAGTACCACCGCCCTTGAACGGGTCGCCCACCCGGACGGCATTAATTATGCCAAAGCCGTTGGCCGGCACGAATTTACCGCCGCCATTGCTAACCGTAAACGGGATGCCGGTCTGCGCTGTCCATGTGGCGCTCGCTGACCAGCCACCGACGAGATAATCCAGCGCCCCGCCTTGATGCATGTATTTACGTCCATTGCCGAACGGCAATTCATACATGCCGTTGAAGGTAAAGCGGTGACGGGTATCGTAATTGGAGTTTGTCATTTCATATTTGAGTGGAATGAGGTTTGTGTTCCGAGACGTCGGTCCTCCTCCAATTCCAGGGTTTTGCGCGTCGTCCAGGGCATGTGACCAAGTATACGAAGCAAGGAAGTCCAACCCGTTGGAGTAGCGCTGTTGGAGCTTTGCCTGGAACCCGTTATACATGCTCTCGCCGATCCATTGCTGGTCGCCACCCGCTGAGAAAGACAGGTTTGGGAACGCGTTGGTGCCCTGATTGCTATTGGGATTGTTGCTGCTGGTCACAGCCAGCGAGCCGAGGGGGTTGGTGCTCGCATACGTGTGCTTGCCCACATTCCCGACATAGCCGACGGATGCAACCATGTTTCTGGTTACCTCGCGTTCAACCGACAAGTTGTAGGCTTCAGTATAAGTAGTCTTCACTTTGGAATCGGACATGGAGATGGCGCTTGCATTGGCAAAAGAGCCTATGCCGCCATTGGCGAGGTAAAGCGACATCCCGGTCTCGAGCGTGGCAGGATACGGAAGTGTATTGATTCCACCCAGATTTATCACGGTTTGAGGGCTTTCCGGGGTGCCTGTGGATGGGCATGTGCTAATAGCGTTGGAATAACCACCCTGGTTGGATGGGAAACAAGGACCGCCGGCACCAAGATAGTTGTTGTAAAGGACCACTTGATACGCGAACGGATAGTTAGTTTCCAGTTCGGCGCCTCCAGGGGCTTCAATTGACCCGTAGAACAATCCGTAGCCGCTGCGCACTACCGTCTTTGGATCGATCTGATAGGAGAGCCCGATGCGCGGAGCAAAGTTGTAATGCTGGACACTCACCAAAGAGTTGGGGTTGGCGTTGGTGTATTGAATATCAATGTGCTGCGCCGCCAACCCTTGTACAAAGCCAGCTGAAAGAGGGGCTGAACTCGCAACCTGTTGAGGCAATACATAGTGAGCCACGCCGGCAGCGGATTGAGCATCCACACCCGTGCCCAGTGCGACTAGACCTTGTGAATCAATGACCAGGTTGGCTACATCGCCCGGCTTACTGCTATCCGGTTGAATAAAGTCGTACCTGAGGCCCAGGTTCAAGGTCAACTTGGAGTTGACTTTCCAGTCGTCCTGAAAATACGCGGCACGATAATTCCGATAGTATTCGGTATCCCAGCCTGGGGTGAGCGCAACGTTCCCCATGTTATTGGTAAACATATCCGTCCCGCCACTTCCGGTATTTGGCGTTCCGTTGCCGCCCACGTCATCCTGGCCTGTGAACTCGCCGAAGTAGCCATATCTGCCACGCGGATACACGGACTGGGCAAAGGCGGTGCGGATACTCTCAAGCTGGATACCGACCTTGAGAGAGTGAGGCCCGACTGTCTTGGTCACGTTGTCGAGAATCTGGTAGATGTTTTGGCGCTCGATGGACGGGACGTCATGGCGCGAACCGGCCTTGGAGAACCCTGAAATATTCAACAGCGGGAGACCGCCATTCGGCCCGGCATACCCGGTAAACGGCACGCCTCCCAGCCCAGGAACCAACCGGTCCGCCGGAATATTGTTGTTCGCCTGAACGAACTCGTAATCGCCCCAGTTGTATCCAAAGCGAAACTCGTTGATGAGAGAGGGAGAGAAGACGTGTGTCTCGCTGGCCATGAAGTTCTCAGCCAGGTTGAAATTGGTGGAACCATGGAAACCGCCAGGCGCCACCTCGTTGCCATCAAGAATAGGCCCGAGCGGAAGACCAAAGCCAAGTTGCTCATGCGTGTAGCTATAGCGCGCGTAAGCCTGATCCTTGGCGCTTGGATTCCAGTCCAGGCGCTGATCCCACTGCCAGGTATCATCCTTGACGGGCACGTTGACGTTGTAGTTGCTATACGTCTGTCCACTGCCGGGAGTGTTGTAATTGGAAGAATTCCAACCACCGGCATTCGGCTTGGGGTAATCATTAAGGATCTCCCCCGCGACGATATCCATCATGCCCCCAACGCTTGGATCGCCCGGGGTAAGAACGTTTGTGGTGGCAGGGCCGAAGCCGCCGTTGCTAGTGCCAATGTTAGTGGGATTCCAGGCACAAAGCCCTGAGGTGCCCTGTAGGTTGGTATCGGTCACTGGGGCTGAGCAGAGGGCTGGGTTCGCCGCGCCCGGGTTGGTAATCGCGCCGCCACCCTGGGTCAAGGGAATCTGACCGCCGGTATTCGGCGCAAAGATCGTAATGGGCTCGCCCCCGTTATTGAGGGACCCATTAAAGTACTCCGAAAAGTCCCCGGACCGCATACTGGCCGTGGGGACGGTCAAACCTGGGTCAGGATCGGCAAATCTGATGCGATTTGCCTCTGCATCTCCGAAGTAGAAGAGCTTGTTCTTCCAGAGAGGTCCGCCCAGCGTGGCTCCGAACTGGTTCTCGTGGTATGCGGGAACAACGCCGTTGCTAGAGGTCCAGTCTGCCGCGTCAAAATCGTTATTGCGGACATATTCCCAAGCATCTCCGTGGATCTTGTTGGTGCCCGACTTGATGCTGGCGCTGAGCACGGCTCCGGCCGAGTGTCCGAACTCGGCGCTGTAGTTGGAGGTATCGATCTTGAATTCGGCCAGCGCGTCCGGTGGAGGCCTGACGTTGTAGCTGGCGCCGTTCTGGAAGTCGTCGACGTTCACATTGTTATCGACACCGTCCAGGATGAAGTTGTTCTGGGTGGTGCGTTGGCCATTGGCTGAAAAGTCACCCGTGCCGCCACCACGGGCGCCTCCGGCCGACAAGCCTGGAGCGACACCGGCCGTCAACTGCGCGATATAGACCCAGTTGCGCCCGTTGAGCGGTGTGGCGTTGATAGCGTCGGTGTCCATGACCTGGCCCACGGCAGATGACTCATTCTGGAGCATAGGGGGCGCGGAGGTAACTGTCACAGACTCCTGTACCCCGCCGGGCTTCAAGGCAATATCAATGCTCAAGCGGTCCTGGATATTGACGCGCACATTCTGCTGGGTCGTAGTCTCAAACCCGGGAGCCGACGCGCTCACGATGTAATGGCCGATCTTGATGGGAGCAAAGCTGTATTCTCCCTTCGCATCCGTCTTGTCTTGCATCACAAAATTCGTGTCGGTATTGGTGAGTGTCACCTGGGCGTTCGGTATGACCGCGCCTGTGGAATCTTTCACAACGCCGGTGATAGCTCCTTGGTCAACCTGGCACAATGCTGTGCGTCCTGAAAAAACGCAGCAAAAACCAAATACGAACAAGAGAGCGCCAATGATGCGCCGTTTCGCCTGCCTCAACTGAACGTTACTCATTTTCTTCAGTCCTCTTCTGCGGGTTGTGACCGCATCTTTCGGCTGCAAATCGAGAACGCCGTCATCTTTATCTTTCAGAGATGTTTAGGGACATTAACATGTGAAGCAGCTCAAAGGCAACAAAAAAGTATAGAAAAATAAGAAAACAAAGAATATGCAGAAAATATGTGTAGCCCACTGACAAATAAGACGATGCCGCTGGAGGATCCCCAATTTGTGAAACTTAGCCTCTTAGACTCCGCAGAGAGCCTCTCCGTCCCTGCCGTGCCAGTGTTCAAGACACACCACGACATCGCGCAGCACAGGCGTTGTCTGCCTGGCGAAGGACAGGCGCTCCAATTTCGCTAGGCCTGAATGACCTCGATACCACGCCCTCGCAGCGCCTTGACGAACTCTTGGGGAGCCTTGGTGTCGGTGATGAGACGGTGAACTTGCTCGATGGAGCCGATACGAGAGACACTGCGCCGGCCGAGTTTGCTGAAATCGGCCACCACGGTGGTCTCCTTGGCTACCGCCATTAACAGGCTGTTGAGGTGAGCCTCCAGGACATCCGGCGTAGTGGGTCCGAACTCCAAGTCAAAGCCATCGACAGCCAGAAAGAGCCGATCCGCATGGAGGTCCTTCAACATCGCCTCAGCTTGTGGCCCAACAAAGGAAAGCGACACTGGGCGCAGAACGCCTCCAATACCGATAACGGATATCCCCGGGGCGTCCACCAGTTCGGAGATGACGTTCATGGCATTCGAGATCACTGTGACCCCATGGATCGCGCGCGCCTTCAGGTGGCGCGCGACTTCAGTTGTTGTGGTGCCAGAGTCGAGAATGATCACCTCGCCCGACTGAACCAGATTGGCTGCAGCTTTCCCAATTTGGGCCTTTTCTGCTCGATGGACGGATTCCTTGAGGCGGAGTGGGTAGTCGCGAGTCGGCTCCAACTGGCGGACTGCGCCACCATGGGACCGCATGACAGCGCCAGAAGCCCCTAGTGCATCCAGGTCGGAGCGGACTGTAACCGCAGAAATCGAAAACTGCTCCACCAGATCTCGAACCGTGATTTGCCCTTGTTGCTCCAACAAATCGAGGATCTTCCTACGGCGCTGCTCTGGTAGCAGCGGATTAGCGGTATTGGCACGTCGCATCCCTGAAAGTTTAAGGACGTGGGTATACGTAGTCAACCCTTTTCACCGAAGTGCGGTTTTCTACGCTTGTGGTTGTTTTCTCTAGTGAAGAAAACTGACTTCAGATCGAAGGCGCAGCGGGATGACAAAAGATGAAGCACGCCCAGGCAAGAGTCTCTTCACGCGGGTGGCGTGGATCAAGCAAAAGACGAGGTCATAAGTGTCTGATGTCTGCATCACTTGCGGAGTTCCGTTCCGAAACCTGGACTGAGATTCCGCACCCGCCCGCGTGGTGCAATCCAAGCACTTTGCGATGGTGTCATGTAGTTCGAGTCGCTTGTAATCATCGACCAGGTGACCCACGGACCCGTTTCCGACCGATTGAGCCCCTTGCTCGTTCTCGCTCATTTGGCGATTTTGTTTCTCTTGGATTTTTCCTTTACTTTAACAATAGTATGTTTTATTATCGTTTGTTCCTTGTATCGGGAGGAAATTTTGAGTAAGCTCCTAGTTTCAGAAAGTCTATACGACAAACCCTGGCTCGCCGCAATCGCAAGAAAGCAGGCGAAAGCAGCAGATTTGCTTGCCCGGACAGAAGAAGAACAGCAAAAGTCTGGATATTTTCATACCTTGCACGAGATTCTGCAGCAGCCGGCAACCTGGCGGGAAACGGCCAAGGAATTGGCGTCAATGTCCGACGGACTGCTGCAAACTCTTGCTGGCGCAAGAACTCTGGTTCTCACCGGCTCCGGCAGTTCTGAGTACGCGGGGGAATGCGTTCGTCTTCCCTTGCAGAACAAGCTGATGATTCCGGCTCAGACCATCGGTGGCGGAATGTTGTTGACGCACGGCGGTAAGGCAATTGCGCCTGTGCGGCCGGGACTGATGGTTTCCCTGGCCCGATCGGGGGACAGCCCGGAGAGTGTCGAAGCCATTTCGGTGGTACTTGAAACCGAACCCGACATCAGGCACCTGGTCGTGACCTGCAACGCGGAAGGGCGATTGGCGACAACGTATCGAGACGATCCGCGTGTGAAAGTGATAGTGCTTGCCGAGCAGACCAATGACCGCAGCCTGGTAATGACCAGCAGCTTTACAAACATGGTGCTAGCGGCGGCGTTCCTGGGGATGTTAAGAACACCGGATCAGTATGTTTCCCTCGTGCAGAGCCTCAGTCAAAAGGCGGAAGAACTACTGCGTACGCATTTTGACACCCTGGCCGGTATAGCAAAGCGAGACTTCGATCGAGTGTTCTTTCTTGCAAGCGGGCCACGCCTGGGTGCTGCCCGCGAATCCGCTTTAAAAATGGTGGAAATGACAGCCGGGAAAGTGTGGGCTGCGAGCGAAACCTACCTGGGCCTGCGTCACGGGCCGATGAGCGCGGTTCATTCGAATACGTTAGTCGTTTGCTTGCTTTCTTCCCAACCCCTGGTGCGTGCATACGAGTGCGATCTGATTCGTGAGTTGAATGACAAGCAACTTGGAATGGCGAAGCTTATTTTCGGCGAGAATATTCCGGCGGATCTGGCCCAAAACAACGATGTCAAGATCGATTGCGACGGCATGGCCAGTTTGGGCGACGAGAATATACCGGTCCTCGACGTAATTCTAGGGCAGCTGCTCGGATTCTTTCGCTGTTTAAAGGAAGGCCTGAAGCCCGATTCTCCTTCTAACGATGGAGTGATCAACCGGGTCGTTCAGGAGTTCAGACTCCACCGCGCGGGAGAGTGAGGAACCGCACCTTCTCATCTGGGTTGTAGACCGTCGGTACCGTTCCCGTGACAGAGATGGCGAGAGTTTTCTGTATCGCGCGCCCGTTCAGTCCCGTGGCCGTCACTGTGACCGTATATTGCCTGGCCTGCGTGTACGCGTGGGAGACATCCGAGCCATCCGCGCTCACGCCGTCGCCAAAATCCCAGTGATATCCGAGCACCGGTGCATCGGTGCTGCCTGCGGCAGCATGAAAATCCACGAGAGCACCAGCCTGCCCAACAGCCGGCGGACGGAGCTCAAAGACAGGAGCTGTCTCAGGGACTGATGTGTCGATCAATTTCAGGATGCGAACAGAATGTGGTGGCAGGGAAATCGCAAGCGCACCGTTTTCGATCGGCACCGCGCCGCCGCGAAGGACATTGGTTGCCGTGTATGAGCCATTCGGCTTCAATCCCAGTGCTTCCAACTTAAGCGTGTGGCTACGCGTCTCCTCTGTAAAGTTGAAGACGGTAAGAATCTGCTGGCGCGGGCTCTCTCTAAGCAGGAAGACGCTTGCCTGCCCGTCTTCCGGCTCATAGGTCATCAGGTCGAGGGGCGCGGCCGCACGGCCCAGCCGAGCCATATCGAGCAGGTCCGCGTTCCGCACCAGAGCAAGGCGCTCTGGTGAAGCGCCCAAAGCAGGCAGGTCGTCCCCTATCTCGAACATGCCGCCCGAGACCGCCGACACCGCGATCGAAGCCTCCGCCTCGTCTAGAGTCAAGGGCTGCTTGTTGCCATGCCAAACCCTGTCGGGGATGACCTGCTCAGAGACAGTAAATGCATCTGGATCGGAACCGTAAAAGTTGCGATTCATGAAGTAGCGCGCCGCCACACCCGCAGCGGCTTCGCGTGTAGCTTGAAATGTGTGTCCTGTGTCCTGGGAGATGCGGCCGGTGTTCACAATCCCCACCGGCGTGAGCATGGGGCTTCCATCCTTGTCGAGAACTACATCGTCGCCCACCGTCTCTCGAATCGTCTGCAAACCAATGCGCAAGGCTTCGAGCGCAGTGGTGTTGGGACGGTAGTGGACCCCCTCGACAGCGGAGGAATCCATGAAGTCCATTTTGATGAAACGCACACCCCAGTCCTTGGCCATGGTGCGATAGGTAAACCTCAGATAGTCTTGCGCACCGGGATTGGTGGTATCGAGCGCATACAACTCGTCAAACCTCCCGCCGACTTTGCCAATGTGGATCGGCTCACCTTCCAGGTTGCGTACAAGCCAGTCCTTATGATTCTCATATACCCACGACCGCTCAGAGACCTGGAACGGCGCCACCCAAAGTCCGAACGTAATTCCCTTGCTTTCCACCTGATGTGCCACTGGCGCTATGCCTTGTGGAAACGTCTTGCCATCTGGAGTGGCGTACTCCCCGCGCGCAAACTGGTACCCCTCATCCACCTGGAAGTAGCGATAACCAAGCGACTCGATGTTCTGCGCGAGCCACTCAGCATTGGTGAGGACAGTATTTGCGGTTATGCCATAGTAGTAAGCCGTCCAACTCCACCATCCGATGGGCGTTGGCGTGGAGACAAGTGCCTTGTGAAGGATTCGAACCACCTGCCCGTAGTTCTCAAGCTGCTCATGATAGTCGGAACCGACTTCGAACATTAGCCGCTCCGAGCGAATGCTCTCTCCTGCGGGCACGGTCAGCCTGAATGGAACGATATTGCCCGATGAGTATCCCTGTTGCTGCTCGAGCAACGCCTCGTTCGTTCCGGTATCCTCAATATCGTACGAACCTGAGCTTTGCAGGTGGAAGACGGTAAGGAGCTTGTCGGCGGAAAGCGCCCCCAGGAAGAGACTTTGTTGGCTCTTCCGGTTGTATATCAGTTGGCTCCCAAACGCCTCGTGAACGCCGCCGCTTGCTTCCCCGTGGTTCAGCATCCTCACATAAGGAATGTCTTCACTGAACCTGTCAGAGAGGATGACGTCTTCCGAAGCAGGTCCGTTCAGGTTCGGCGCCCCACCAGAGTTACCGATCACCACGTGAATGGAATGCACCTCGATGGTCCGTACCGTGGAGTTGTCCACAATGACAGCTATATCTCCCCAGGGATGATCGGCGTAGACGCGAAACTCGCAGACGACGTTAGGCATACCGGCTAATCCGGAATGAGTCACGGTCATGAGATGGCCCGATCCAAATTCATCATTCAACGGGGCAACCGCCGTCAAATGCTGGGGATAGAGTGACGATTTGAGCGTCCCCATTGCAGTTTCGACCTCAACTTCAGAGCGCAAGACGTCTCCGGGAATAACCGTCGATCGCAGAGCGTAGAATCCGTCACCAAATGCCTCGATGATGAGATTCCCGCCGCGAATCAGATTCCGCGAAGAAGATCCGGGCTTTTCGTGCCGTCGGCTGGAAGGCCAGACCAATAGCGACGAAATCGTGAGGAGCAATATCGGGATCAAACGCATCCACTTCATCTCAAAAGTCCTATTCATTGCATATGTCCTTCTGGGAAACTGGAATCCACACATGAGTCGACTGCAATCTGCAGCCGGATTGCTCCGACGCCAGTGTGTTGCCCATGGCACACACAACCCGACGCCTGTTCATCGAAAGCCGAGAATCCGAGCTTCACACGAGCCGCGGATCTACGGACTGGAATGAGGAACAGAAATGGAGCCTCCTTCCCCTCAGCAAAACGAGTTGACCATGTCTTCATAGCGCGTTGCAGATGCGCAACTTCAGGAGAGCTCAATTTGTTTTCTCCAACATCTCTTGCGGGAGTATCTTACGTTGTTCTTTCTTTTCTACACTACTTATTTCGCTTAAGAAAGCCGAATCTCTGTCTCACAACGAGCTTATTGAAGGACACCGGGGATGCCAAACGGATCTATGTCAGGACTTATGCACTCTTCAACCACAAGCCCGCATGAATCCGCCCATTGAAGCTTCATATTCCGGCATTTGCGACCCAAAATGGGCCAAGATATTTTCGAAACTAAACGCTGCAGAACGCTGTAAAAGCATAAACGAGGTGCTAACCTTATTTGGTTAGCGATGTGGTCAGGCGGCCAGTAAGCAGAAATGCTACGCCGCATTAGCTTCTTAGGGGAAATCGATCAACATCATTTCCGCGGCAAGGACGAAGTAATCCGCGAACTGCAGATCGATCAGGGGAATTGAGTATTAGCTGGAAGCCTAGTTGGGGGTTCTTCCCCGAATATGGGGAAGCACCACAGCATAAGCCAGGCGATAGGGCCTGGCCAAAGTGGGACGGCAGAGACGCTAGGTCAATGAATGGAGAGGCAAAATGGTGAGTCGACGCGACTTTCTCGACACGCTTGCAGTAGGGGCAGCAGGTTTGGCAATTGGATCGACAGCGAAGAGCTACGGGCAGATCCTCGGATCCAACGATAGGCTCAACTTTGCAATCATCGGCCTGAGGTGGCGTGGCTACGCACATCTTTCAGCGCTTAAGGCAAATGTGGATACTGCGCGTGTGTCGCATATTTGCGATGTGGATAGCAGTATTTTGGCCAAGTTTGCCGGTATCGCGGAACAGGAGCTGGGATATGCTCCGTCAAGCGAGAAAGACTTTCGCCACCTGCTCCAGCAAAAGGATCTGGATGCTATTACCATTGCCACTCCCGACCACTGGCACACCCCTTTGGCAATTGCCGCAATACAGGCAGGTAAGCACGTCTATGTTGAAAAGCCCTGCAGCCACAATCCTGCCGAGGGGGCGCTGTTGGTGCAAGTTCAACAGAAGTATCAGAAGTTAGTGCAACAAGGAACACAGCAGCGATCATGCTCGCGCACCATGGAGGCCATCGATAAGATACACAATGGTCTTATCGGTAAGCCCTACTTCGCCAAAGGTTGGTACAGCAACGTAAGGAAATCAATCGGGACCGGCCAGGACGCGGCTGTTCCTCCACAGCTAGATTGGGATCTCTGGCAGGGACCAGCGCCACGGAGACCATATAAAGACAATATTCACCCATATAACTGGCACTGGTTCAAGCACTGGGGAACTGGCGAGGCCCTGAACAATGGCACGCATAGTATCGATCTCTGCCGTTGGGCGCTCGGAGTCGACTATCCGAACAGCGCTTCCTCGGTGGGAGGCAGATACCACTTCAAAGACGATTGGCAGTTTCCCGACACCCTAGTGACCAGTTTTGACTATGGCGGCAAAATGATTTCGTGGGAGGGCAAATCCTGCAACGGGATGAAATATTACGACCATGATGCGGGTTTGACGGTGATGGGAACCACCGGCTCGGTGTTTATCTACGGAGATGGCGGCAGTGGCTATGAGGTCTATGACCTGAAGGGAAACAAAACAGGTGTATTCAAAGACGACAGCTCAACCCCATTTTATGACCACCTCGACGGCGACATCCCCACGGCTGCCCACTTCGCCAACTTGATCGCGGCAATCCGTAAGGGAGAGAAGCTCCATGCGCCAATCTCCGAAGGCAATGTCGTTGTTACCATGCTTCAACTCTCTAACATTTCCTGGGCGTTGAAGCGGGAACTGCAACTCGATTCACGAAGCGGGCAAATCCTGAACGATTCGCAGGCCATGACGATGTGGGGGCGCGAATACGAGAACGGTTGGGCACCCCATCTCTGAGACGCCTCCGGCGCCCGCGAGAGTCTATTTGCAGTGTGCCGTATCGGAGCGATTCTCCGATCGGCGTCGAATCACCGTAGTTCATTGCGGACATTGCAGAGTGGCAAGTCACTAAGTGGAGAGCGCAATGACCTCTCATCTAGAATGAAACTTGCTCACCCCGCGAATTCGGGCGCCCTCATTGTGGCAATGTATGCTGCTTCCGGATCGGCCCTTTCAACTGCGGAGGAATCACACTGATTTTTTGGGAGTAGTTATGTGGATTGCAGTTAAACAATTGCGGCGAATTCTGGAAGCTCAGTCGAACGCTGCGATAGCTTTGGCCTTGCGGCATTTTTGAGGAGATCAGAAAGCATGAATCGTCGCCAACTGTTATACGGGGCCGGTATCGGACTTATGTCGAGTGTCGCTACTAAGGCGGGAGAGAAACCAACCCCGTCGAAGGATGAACAGCCGGAACACAGAGCGCTCAGACTTTCTGACTATCAGCCCACCAGCATGCTGCATGTGCGCGAGACACGTGTGGAGCGAGCGCTCTACCCGGTGATCGACATCCACACCCACATAACTGAGTCCAAAAAGTCAGTTAACGGCGTTGACCTGGCCGCCGAGCGGAACTTCTACGCCAGTCCAAATGAACTGATCGAGGTGATGGATCGCAAAAACATCCGCTCCATGGTAAATCTTACGGGTGGATTCGGGTCTGGCTTGACTGAGACTGTCGAGAAATATGATAAGAGCTACCGTGACCGTTTTTATACTTTCACTGAGCCCTGCTACTCGCGGTTCCTCGAGCCTGGCTATCCAGACATTCAGGCTCAAGCAATCGAGCAAGCGCATCGCGAAGGTGCGTGTGGGCTCAAGATTCTGAAGACGCTTGGTCTTTACCTGCGGGATAACATCACTACGGGTAAGCTGGTGAAGATCGATGACCCGAGATTCGATCCGATGTGGGATGCATGTGGGCAATTCAACATGCCCGTTGCGATTCACATCTCTGACCCGATAGCTTTCTTCACTCCCACAGATCGATTCAACGAGCGCTTTGAAGAGTTGAATAATCATCCGGACTGGTCCTATTATGGTCGTGATTTCCCCACCAATGCCGAGCTGATCGAGGCGAGAAATCGGATGATAACCCGTCATCCCAAAACACGGTTTATTGTGTTGCATGTAGGCAATTTTGCTGAGAATCTGGACAACGTCTCCGAGAATTTGGATCGCTTTGCGAACATGAACGTCGACATCGCCGCGCGGATCGGCGAACTGGGGCGGCAACCGCGCACAGCCCGCGCATTTTTTGAAAGATATCAAGACAGAATTCTGTTCGGGACGGATGCCACCCCGCACGCTGACAATTACCCACAACAAGTATTCAGCGACGAACTCTATGAGATTTACTACCGATTTCTTGAGACAGATGATGAGTATTTTGACTATGCTCCCGCAAAGGTTCCACCGCAGGGTCGTTGGCGCATCTATGGACTCAACCTCCCGGCATCGATTCTTCGCAAGGTGTACAACGCGAACGCAGTGCGCGAATTGCGGCTCTCAATCTAAGAGGTATCCCGGGTATGCGAGTTGAAGTTCCGCTTTCTATTTGCGGGTTCTCTGGAGACAGCGCTGACCTCGGCGCTCGAAATCATGGCTCGGCGAAGAAGTCGCTTTTGAAAATGGTCCTCGTTTCATGCCTACTTCTTATGGATGGAACTGCTGGTGCACGAGCGGCCGAGGACAGCATCTTCATGAGTGCCTTCGCAGCCAACGACATAGCGTTAGACACAAACCCACAATCAAGCTTTTGGAAGGTAGCGCCCTCGGTGTATGCGGATGTCGATGATCACGGGAAACGCATTTCGGAGTATCGAACTCGGATAAGCTCTCGATGGACGAATAAGTATCTATACCTTTTATTCGAATGCCCGTACAAGGATCTCTATTTGAAGCCTGCGCCGAATGTGACGGCAGAGACCTACGGGCTTTGGGACTGGGATGTCGCTGAATTATTTATCGGTTCCGACTTCCATAATATTCGGAGGTACAAGGAGTTCGAGGTTTCGCCCCAGCGAGAGTGGATCGATCTCGATGTCAATCTTGATCTGCCGGATCATACTGTCGGATGGTCCTGGAACTCCGGATTCCAAGTAGATGCACGCATTGATGCCGGCGCAAACATCTGGTACGGCGCGATGCGAATCCCCTTTGCTGCTCTCGATCGGCGCCATCCAGTTGCAGGCAATAGCTTTCGCGTGAACCTGTTTCGCAGTCAAGGGCCACCACAACATCGGCAGTCGATCACATGGAGACCCCCAATGGCTGATACCTTTCACATCCCGGAACGGTTCGGTCTACTTATGCTTGTTAAGGCTAAGTAGTCGCGTACGCAGGGTTACTTCGCAACTAACTATGAGGTTCAGGTGAGATATAGAACGCGAGCGTCGCTAGTGTGTGGTATTGCGATGGCGGCGATGTGCGCTGCAACTGCTGCAGGACAGGACTTACCGACACCAGGCCAATCCACGGCTACGGGCATGCATCTGACGGATGCGATGGGCGAGAGCGCGCCTCCCGCTGAGGCCTTTAGGGTCTTTCCTCCACAAGCCGCGGAAGGTCCACAGATTACACCTTATCTGCTCTACCAAACCACACTCGCATGGAATCAGGATGAGCTTCGTCGAAATCGCTGGTCGCGGGTAAGGAGCGAGCCAGACCTACTACGGTTGCGCGCGGAGTTGAGAAAGTCAGTGCTAGAGATGATTGGAGGGCTTCCGACAGAGAAGACTAACCTGCGCGCGGTCATTACCGGCACAATTCCAGCCACTGGATTCCGTATCGAGAAGCTTATTTATCAGAGCCTTCCTGGTTTCTATGTGACGGCACTCGTGTACGTGCCTCAGACTGGTGACAAAACATATCCGGCCATCTTGGTTCCCGCCGGTCATTCGCCAGACGGAAAAGCTCACTACCAGGACCTTTGCCAGAGACTGGCCTTGCGTGGTTATCTGGTCATCAGTTGGGACCCTGTTGGGCAAGGCGAACGAAGCCAGTTCTGGGATGTGAAGGCCAAGAGAAGCCGATACAACCTTGTCTGCGGCGAGCACGCTGTGTTGGGAAATCTTGCCTATCTTGCGGGAGCGAATTTGGCCCGATGGGAAATCTGGGATGGAATGCGAGCTGTAGACTACCTGCTTACCCGCCCAGATGTCGACAGTAAGAGGATCAACATTACTGGAACGAGCGGTGGTGGGTTTCAGGCAGCGTTGCTGGGCGCATTGGATGAACGTATCAAAGTCATAATTCCGTCTTGTTACATCACGGCACTTCCTATGCGCGTCGAAAATCGTATCTTCGCCGATCCCGACAGTGATCCTGAACAGGATCTGTTCGGGTTCATTTCGAAGGAAGTCGATAATGCGGGTATCTTATTGCTGATGTATCCGCGCCCGGTCATGGTAGCAACAGCCAGTCTCGACTTCTTCCCCGTGGCGGGCGCTTACAAGTCGTACTCTGAAGTCAGTACATTTTATAAGCGCTTTGAACACGCCGACCGAATCGAAATCATCGAGAGCTATAACCGGCATGCATATTCTCTCAAGAATGAGGAAGCGGCGTTGAGCTTTCTCGATCGCTTTAACAGGATGCCGGTACAACATGGTCTTCCCCCAGTCACTGCATTTGGCGATGCCGATCTCCGTGTGACAAAAAGCGGACAGGTCTTAGTTGACTATCCTGAGAGTTATACGCTTCTCCATTTCATCACTGCGCAATCCGCCGTGGCTTCGTATCATGGCCAAGAGACGCTCGCTGAATTCTACCGGAGCGAAAGGGATCCAGGTATCGCTTCCTGGACGGTCAGCCGCTATGCGGGTTCTTCTGCGCCCGGGGAATTGCAATGGGAAGCTGTTGGGAGCAGCAAGGCCGGAGGGGTACATATTGACCGCTACATACTTCATCACAGCACCTATCTGGAGATGCCCCTTCTCCACTTTCACGACGACAGTAATCACCCACTGGGAGCTATTCTCTGGTTCAGTCTTGACGGGAAGGTCTCTGAAGAGAATTGGCGCGATGTATATAGGATGATTAGTGACGGGTATGAGGTATTCTCATTTGACTTCCGCGGTCTAGGCGAGACACGCATGAACTATCGTGTCGACTCCTCGGACACCCTAAACCCTGCGCGCAATGACTTTGACCAAGCGTACGTGAATCCATTAGGAAGCGTATTGGCTGACTACGTCTATAATTCGTTGCTTATCGGGAGACCGTACTTTCTTGAGATGATGGACGACATAGAGATCGCCGAGCTCTTCGTTCGTAACTTGGATTCCAACCATCCAAGGCAAAAGCTGACACTGGACGGAATTGGTGAAGCCTACACCTTGGCAACTCGGTTCCAGGAGATCGATCCGAAAGTGGCAGTGCTGGTTCCAGACTCCAAATCCACATTGAACTGGTCCACGCTGGTAGCTCAGGGGCAAGAGCAATGACCCATTGCGTTCTTGATGCCATCCGGAGCAGCCCTTAAGGCAAAATCAAGATAGACGCACATTGAATGCATACTCTGGAAAATAGATTGCCGCACTTAAGGAACTAATCCTATCGCTGGGAATTTCCTGCTCATGCCCCGGTTGTTCTTCTGGGCAATTAGGGACGGAACCGTGCTCCCACTCAGATTCTCTTCTTCACTACACTGAGCGCTGCCAGAATTACGGCATTGCTCTCGATTACCGGTCCCATTTCGTTGTTGAAGTCGTCGGAGCCGCCCCGAGATCCTGTTGAGCCTTTCAATCGAATCTCTTGAACGACCTTGCCTAATCGAGGATTGATCCACTCATAAGCAAATAACGTAACGTGATTTTTCGCACGGTCTCCGACTGCGATTGCGTCTGCGTTGTAGCAATAGTCACGCGCAGAAACACGCTCGTCCCAGTTCCACTCGAGTATATTTACGCCGTAGCGGATTGGAATGATGCTCACAAAGCCGTCTTCATAGATAACTTCGTACCATCCTAGAAGGTCCGAAGTGTCCTTTTGATCCCAGATTAATCTAAAGCTCTCTCTGTTCTTCGCGCGCTTGGCAGCCGCGTGTAGAAAAACCAGACTGGTCGGCGATTCACCCACTGGAATGCCGGTCACGGCATTGGGCAATCCTGTGGCTTCGTTGCCTGCCGTCCCAACGACAATCGCACGCATGCCGTTTGCGCGTCTAAGACCAAAGGGGACTCTGTCGACGTAAATCGTCTGGGCTGCCATATCTTCGAGGCTTACACCTAGCATCGGAATGGTATCCACCATGTTGAATTTGAGCGAAATGTCCACCGGAACGATCGAACTCTCTGTCTGACTGGGAGCAGTTACTCCGCTAAGACGCCGGCGAATGGAAGACAGCATGGACTGGACTCGCGCCGATAAGTCTTTGGCTCCCAGAACCTGGCCTGCCCACAGAATGCTGCTGCATCCAAGAAAATCGGACATGAGGTCTTTACCAAAGCCAACCTCGTTTGTGCCAAACCACGCCGACGGAGCTCCGCCAAGAAGGGTGAGACGTTTCTTGCGTGTTTCATAATGCTCTATTTCTGGGTTGAGGTTACCGAAGACCTGCTGAAAGCCCATCTTGTCAAGGATTGCTTCGTTATGCTCGGCCGAACCCTGTTGACCTGGCTCGTCGTTCCAAAACCAGTTATAGATCAGACAGTCTTTGGGAATCAGCCTCTCTACCTGGTCAGGAGTCAGGCCACCCGGAGAGTAGTAGGTCCAGCCGTCCGGTGCACTTTTCTTCTGCAATCCGCTGCCTCGTACTGACTGCAGCAGCATGTCGCCCCAAAGCTGAGTCTTGATGCCCTTCGATGCAAGATGATGATGGATCTTGTTGACGTCCTCACCGTATAACTCGCCAATATCTCTGTCGCGGCACTGGGGAGATACATCAACAGGAAGAAACAGCTCGTCGTGGCCGATGTGAATACTCCTGGGCTTCAAGACGTCGATGAACTCGTCATACACTTCAAAAACAAGGGAATAGGATTTCGGATTGGCTGGGCAGTAGATATCAGGCCACATATCCTGCGGTGTCGCGGCCAGATCTCTGTGTTCAGTCAGCAAGTAGTAACTGTGCGTAAAGGAAGGGAGCACCGGAATAAGCTCGATGTGATGTCTGCGTACCCAGTTGGCCAGATCGGCTACTTCCTCTTTCTCCAGAATGTCGCCATCTGCCACATCCTGATGTGAGGAATTCTGCTCCATGTCATGAAATGGCCGCCGGGGATAGTTGCGACAGCTGTAGTTCACGTCTCTTACAAATTGGACCCAACCGTAGTTCAGCTCAGGATGGTCGTCAAGTCTCATAGATGCGTTCATTTCCATAATGAGCGTGTTGTACTTATACAAAGCCATAAAGTCGCGCACGAAACGCTTGAAGAACGGGATGTTATCGCGCCCGGGAAGAAATAGGTAGATTCCTCGAAATGGCTTGTCCGGCCAATCTCGAAGCTGCGCGCCGCGAAATCGAAGTTGACCGTTTTCATTCACGAGCAATTGGCGGAGAGACTGGAACCCATAGAATGCACCTCGATCGCTGTCGCCGCACACTATAGCGATGTTGCTGTTGGTGTGAAGAACATAGCTTTCCTGGCCATGCTGTTTCACGCTCGCCATCAGCTCCTTGTCAGCGCAATATTGCCTGACCAATGGATTTTCAATCGATCCCATCAGAATTACGCGCCTGTTAGCACTCAAGCCGGTCGTGTGCTCGATCTTCAGATGCAGGCCAAATCGATCGCTTAATTCGTGGACCATTAAGCCTGCTAAGAATAGATCTTCACTCGAAGCTTTAGACGGAACGACAACCACCACTTCATTGTCGAGAATGAAGCCGCCGCCAGAACTCGACACCTCTTGTGGCTCAGGAAAGATGGAAGATGGGGGCGTCGTGGTTGTTGCGCTGCGCAAAGGATTGCCTTGGCCGGACACCATGTAAGATGCCGCTACGGGTTCAACATGAAGGATCGCGTCGCGGGCGGCGGCCGTGCGGCCCACTGCGGCTCCCACTACTCCATGCAGGAATTCCCGGCGTGTTAGATCTTTCATAAGGGACACCTCCTACAAGCGCTTTCGATAAGATCAAAGACCCATGCCATGATGATTGAAAGTGCCTGTCCGCGCAAATGTCGGCAGGGCTCTCAAACATTCCGAGCGGGACATGGAACTCAGCTAGCAGCGTCGTTGGCTACCCATTCGTAGACACGGAAGATCCATCATCGCCATGATAGGACCTTCGCAGCCTATATGAATCACTTCCCTCTCGAATTCGGATAAGGCCTTAGCGAGGCACGGCGATAGGAACGCGGGATTGGTCGGCCTCGAGCGGGTTATCGGCACCTGCGGCAGGTCCGTGCCAGACTCCGCCGCCGTATGTGGTGATGTAGATTTGCGTCGGGTCGTTGGGATCCAGGATGACGCGGTGGCCCCATTTGAAGTCGTAGCCTTTGATGCGTGCCCAATGGGCGCCGCGGTCGGTAGAGCGATAGGCTGCAGCGTCAAAGCCCGTGATGTAAAGCGTGTCGGGGTTTCGCGAATCGATAGTCAGGTCGTAGACATGCTGCGATTGCGTAAAGATGACTTGCCATGTTTGGCCACCGTCATCGGATGCGAAGACGCCGCCGTTCCAATCAGCGTCTTCCCCTTCCTGTCCCCATGCGGTGAGATAGAGTCGCTTCGGATTGCGTGGGTCGACCTCAAGACCGGTGGGGCCGGTGACGCCTGCGGGGAGATCCATGCGCTGCCAGTGATCCGCCTTGTCCGTCGAACGGTAAAGTGCTCCGGCGCCGGATGCTGAGCGGTCTTTGCCTTCGCTGCGGCGAGAAACGACGAGATAGAGAGACCCATCCTGGGAGAGCGAGATGCGCCAGGCAAACGGTTGCTCGCCGGCAATGCCGTTGTTCTTCTCAGTCCAGGTGCGACCGCTGTCGGTGGACTTGTAGACACCGCGACCAAAGGCGCAGGCGTAGAGCGTGCGATTGCTCTGGGGGCTGGAGGGATCGAGGAGGATGTGGGTGATGGAATCGGATGGAAGGCCCGAGCCGCTCGGTTGCCAATGGTTACCGCCATCTGTTGAGACGGCGACGCCGCCGGTAAAATGCTGCGTACTGCGACCTCTCCACATCTTGGGGCGCGGGAGATCGTGGGTGCCACTAAACGCTCCCCACAGAAGGCCGCGCCGGGCAGGATCGAAGGCCAACCAATAAGTGGTGTTACGCCAATCTTCGGGGATGCCATCGGTGCTGCTTCGCCAGGATTGTCCGCCATCCATGCTTTGGAACAGGCCCATATCGGTATTGTCCATATAGATGTGTCGCAAATCGAAGGGGTCGAACTGCACGCCGTAGTTGGTGGTTACATCGAGGCCGCGAGAGGTCCAACTGTCGTCGCGGACTCGCTTGGAATTCATCTCCTGCCAGGTTGCGCCACCGTCGAGGGTGCGGTAGGTACGAAACAGGTCGCTCGCGTACGCCACGCCGGGATTGGTGGGCGCGGCACCCAGACTATACGGAGTGTCGAACCAAATGTTGTCGTTGCCCTGCGAGGCGCGCTCTTCTATCCAGGTTCCGCTCAAGTTGTCAGCGGCGTGGTTCGATTCTTTGAAGACGATCTTCCACGTTTGGCCGGCGTCAATTGTCTTGGCGATGCCGTTGAACAAGTTCTCCTTGCCCTCGCCGAGTTGAAGGCCGCGGAAGCCGACATACGCCACCTTCGGGTGACCCTCGCTGGTGGCGATGGCCTCAAACTTGCCTGCCGTCTGTTGGAGCGTAGGTGTGATTGCTTTGAAGTGCCGGCCGGAATCCTGGGAGAGGTAGACCTTTCCGTCCTTACTGGTTGCATAGATCCAGATCGCATCGCCGGACCGCCCCGCGCTGGCTGCTCTGAAGGCGGTTGGGATACTGCCTGCCTCGGTGATGTTTCCATCGGGAGCGATGCGATAGGTAATAGAGCCGGATAGGGCTACGAGGCCGGCGCCCCGCGCAGCGAGGAGAAGGACACGCTGACGCAAACTAGCCATGCGACTCCACGAGATGCCGCTGTCCGCAGAAGAGACGATCACAGCGGGCTGACCTTTCTGTTGAAAAGCAAGAAAAAGATGCTCCTGGCCCATGTGGCTATCTTGCTGGGGAGCGATGGCAATGGCGGAGATATCTCCGCCGGGGTAGGCTGGATCGCTTGAGGTCAGGCTGTAGTCCGAGTGGTCGCCGAGTTGATGCTCGATGGTGTAGCGGCCGGAGCTGGGGAAGATCATCTTCCAAGTTCGCCCTGAGTCGCTGCTGCGCCACAGAGCCCCATTTCCGGCATAGATCACCTGCGGCTGGACAGGATCAAAGGCGAGGACATCGATGCCGCCGCGGAGATTGAACATGTGCCATGACAGGCCGTTGTCGCTGGTCACATAGCCGCCGGTCATATCGCAGTGCTCAACGACAAGCCGGGAATCGTGGGGGCTGATGGTTGGGCCAATCGTGGTGCCACCCCCACCGGGCCCGATCACCTTCCAGCCGTTCGCGGCCGGTTTTTGCGCGGTGCCGATAAGTGTGGAGAAGACGAGTAGGATCGCGAACCCTAACCTATGCCTGACACCATTATTCGACGACATTTTCACCCCTCTTGCTTTCATGACCTCGGATAGAATTTCGGCCCATGCGCCCAGATGTTGGCTCAATCGCTCCTCGTCTATGGGCGTTTCGAAACAAGATCTCCGAATGGCGCCAGGAGCTTGTACTTACTCGACCACGTTGTGTACATGATCCCGGTAGCGTTTGGCGTGCTATCCATGGACTCCAGCCATCCTTCGGGATCCCTGAGGTCCTCGCCATCGTAATAGGAACCCGCAATCGTCCGGAAGCCACGCGATGAGAAGAAGTCCAGACTCTCTCGCCGCTTATCGAAATACCAGAGAACGATACCCATATCCTTGGGAAGGTACTGCCAGGTGTTCTCCAGCGACCCATCCACAAGGTAGTACTGCCGGACCGAGTTGTGGTTGGGGTCGAACATGTCAGACCAAACAAAAACCTCGGCTTTGGGGTTCACTGCGCGCACCTGCTGATAGAGCCACTGCGTCATTTGGCCCAGAATCGCCGATGCTGCCATCTTCCTGTTTTGGCATGCCTCGCAGCGGTTAAACAGGCGAACTTCATCAACGTTCAGGAAGTAACGCTTCGGGGACAGGTACTTCTCGATCATGGGAAACTGTTCCTTCCATATCTCGTACGTCTGTGGCTCCGACGGGCAAGCGGAAACCTGATCGTTATAGATAGTAGTGCCGTGATAGTAGCTCACGCGCAATCGTGAGCCATTTTTGATACGGCCTCCTGGAAGCAAGTGAATGGAGGGCATTTCGTGGGTCCATTGGAAGTCGAGATTCGGATCGGTCACCGCCGCGAAATCGCGGCCTTCCTCGTGAACAGTACCTGTGGCCTCGTCGCGCACGGTGAGCGGGGTGCCTTTGCGGCGGACCACGTTCATAAGTCCTACTTCTTCGATCTCCACGTCGTCAACCCAGACCTTACCCTTTACACCTTCGAAAACACCGAAGCTCAGGTCTATGCGGTCCGCATACCAACTATTGAATGCGGTGGTCACCTGTCTCCAGCCGGAGGTGGGAGCCGGAGCAGGCGGCTCGAATGGGCTCAGGTCGCGCCCATCGAGCGTGAACGACTTGATGCTGAACAGCGAAGCCGGCTCAGCGTCTTCCGTTTTTACCCATGCACTGACCCGATAACACCGGTTGGGCGTGACACGAACCTGTTGCACCACTCGCGCGATGCCTGCCTTGGTGTCGCCGTAGTTCTCGATCCGCAGGGACGCTTTGCCGGAATGAGAGACATTCGTATCGGCGAAGGTCTTCTTCCCCGGCTCATCCTGTTTGTCGAATGCGGTAAATCGGTCGCCCAGGAATTGTTCAAAGCCGCTGTTCTCGAGCTTTGCGGGCGAGTCCGCAATGAAGCGGGCTTCTCCATCCTTTACGACAAACAGAGCATCCTTGACCAGCATGCCCTCCGCGAGATTCTTGTTGTGATCGAGGATGGCTCCGCCATAGCCGGTGTTGAATCCAGCAGGAATTATCTCGAGATGAAACTGATCGGCGATCGTTTTGACTTTGCGCAAGCGCTCCAGATACTCCGGCGAGCCGAGGCTAATGCGGTCCATCCCCGACAAGACAATGGCTGTGAGGCCATGTTCCGATGCCGTTCGGGCAATTTCACGCACTTCGTCCACGTGCTTGTCGGTATTGAAGGAGCGGCTGACATAAACCCACCGGTCAGGGTAGATCTTCGTCTTGCTCATTCCTTCCAGGCCTATGCGCGCATAAGCGCGTCCGCTGATTCCTGTTGCGAGCATCGTACCCGCTGCCAGTTTCACAAATGTTCGGCGGTCAGTTCCGGAGTTTGAGTCGCAAGTCATAATTCACCCATTTCCATTTCTCAAACAGCTCTTGCGCAAAGTGTCTGCTGCAATGACGGCAATATCATCAATTTCAGTTCCCTGGCCACAACGATGTACTAGCGGGCGACTGGAACTGGGGTTAGTACGGCCTCGGGCGGATTCGCGGCACCCACGGCCGGTCCGTGCCACACTCCGCCGCCGTAGGTCGTGATGTAAATCTGCGTAGAGTCATTGGGGTCGAGGATGATGCGGTTGCCTTGCTTGAAGTCGTAGCCCTTGATGCGTGCCCAATGTGCGCCCCTATCGGCGGAGCGGTAGGCAGCAGTATCAGAGCCGGTGAAGTAAAGCGTGTCAGGATGGTGGGGATCGATTGTCAGGTCATAGACGTGCTGCAATTCCGTGAAGAGCGCTTGCCATGTCTTGCCGCCGTTATCTGAGGTGAAGACGCCGCCGTTTTGATCGGCAATCTCTCCCATCTGTCCCCATGCAGTGAGGTAAAGGCGCAGGGGATTGCGCGGGTCGATCTCCAGGCCAGTGGGACCGGTGACGCCTGTGGGGAGCTCAATACGCTGCCAGTGTTCAGCTTTGTCCGTCGAGCGGTAGAGCGCTCCGGCGCCGGACACTGAGCGGTCTTTGCCCTCGCTGCGGCGAGAGACGACAACGTAGAGAGACCCGTCTTGGGAGGGGGTGATGCGCCAGGCAAGAGGTTCTTTGCCGGCAATGCCCTTGTTCTTTTCCGACCACGCACGGCCATTGTCAGTCGACTTGTAAACACCGAGGCCAAAGGCGCAGGCGTACAGCGTGCGGTTGCCGGCGGGACTGGAAGGGTCAAGGAGGATGTGAGTGATAGAGTGCGTTGGGATACCGCTATTACTCGGCTGCCAGTGGTTGCCACCATCGGTTGAGACGGCGACGCCGCCAGTGAATTGCCCGGTGCCGCGACCTCGCCACATCTTGGGGTGGGGGAGATCGTGGGTACCGCTAAAGGCTCCCCACATGAGACCACGGTGGGCGGGGTCGAAAGCGAGCCAGTAGGTGGTGTTGCGCCAGTCCTCGGGGATGCCGTCGGAAGTGCTTCGCCAGGCTTGGCCGCCATTCGTGCTCTGGAAGAGACCAATGTCGGTGTTATCGATAAAGACATGCCGCGAATCGAAGGGGTCGAACTGCACCCCATAGTTGGTGGTTAAGTCGAAGCCACGGGAAGTCCAACTGCCGTCGTCGAGTCTCTTCGAATTCATCCCCTGCCATGTTGTTCCGCCATCAAGGGTGCGATAGGTGCGGAAGAGGTCAGTTGCGTAGGCAACATCAGGGTTGGTGGGTGCAACACCTAGAAAGTCAGGCGCGTCGAACCAGATTGATGTTCCGCTCTGTCGAGCGCGCTGCTCGACCCAGGTCCCCTGCAGGTTGGCGGCGGGTTGGTTCGATTCCTTGAAGACGATCTTCCACGTTTGGCCGGCGTCTGTTGTCTTGGCGATACCGTTGAACAAGTTCTCCTTGCCCTCGCCGCGTTGAAGGCCGCGGAAGCCGACATACGCCACCTTTGGGTAGCGCTCGCTGGTGGCGATGGCTTCGAACTGGCCTGCCGTCTGTTGGAGTCCAGGCGTGACCGATTCAAAATGCCGGCCGGAATCCCGGGAGAGATAGACCTTTCCGTCTTGGCCCGTTGCATAGATCCAGACCGCATCGCCGGACCGTCCCGCGCTGGCTGCTCTGAAGGCGGTCGGGATACTGCCCAGTTCCGTGGTGTTTCCATCGGGAGTAATGCGATAGGCAGCAGAGCCGGATAGAGCGATCAGGCCGGAGTCCTGCGCGGTGAGGAGTAGGACGCGCTGGGGCAAAATCGCCAGGCGGCTCCACGAGATGCCGTTGTCCGCAGAGGAGACAATCACAGCTTTATCGGGAAGATCTTCGCCCGCATCAAGGACGGAGTGACCTCTCGGCTGAAAAGAAAGATAGAGGTGTCCATCGTTCGCCTGGCGATTTTTTTGATCGCTTCGAGGTGAGATGGCAATGACGGAGATGTCTCCGCCGGGGTAGGCTGGATCGCTTGAGGTCAGGCTGTAGTTGGCGCGATCACCGATAAGATGCTCGACGGTGTTGCGGGCTGGGTTGGGAAAGACCATCTTCCAGGTACGCCCAAAGTCATTGCTGCGCCAGAGGGCGGCGTTCGCGGCGTAGATTACTCGCGGGTTTATCGGGTCGAAGGCGAAGGCAGCGATCTGCTCCCGAAGATTGAACATGTTCCAGGACAGGCCATTGTCACGGGTGACGTAATCGCCGGTCATGTCGGAAGCCTCCACGACAAGCCGGGAATTGTGCGGGCTGATTGTGGGGTGATAAGTGGTTCCGCCTCCGCCAGGACCGATCCTTTGCCAACGATTCGCGCCTGGGACCTGGGCAAGGCTGGCGAGTGTGGTGATACTCAGCAGGATTGCGCAACCCAGCGTTGGTCTTATATATAGATCCGGCCTCGTCTGCAATGTGCTCGTATTCATAGCTTCCCGCTAAACCGTTGGCCCATCTAGCCTGGATTTTGATCTGGCCATTGCTTCAGAAGAATTGTACAAGTATGCGAAAGTTTATGCACACTAAACGATCATAAAAGAATGCTTCATTTCATGTATACTGGCAAAATAAAATACTGCGTTTGAGACGAAACGAACGTAGTAGCGCTCTATCGTTTGGGCACCGGCCCGAAGGCCGCGTAAGGAAGCGGGGATTTATGAAGGTACGGTCTTGCTTTGCCTTGTTGCTGGCATTCACAACCCTCTCCGCATTCAGCCAGCCTGTTGCGGCTCAGGTAAAGGTCTGGCAAGGCACGCTCACCTTGCCAACCTATGAAGAAGGCCAGCCCGACCCGAACCCGCCATTCGATACCTACCAGACCAACAGCTTCAACTATCCCTATACGCTGAGGACGAATCTGACTGGTGTGAAAGCCGACCATACGTGGCGTGCAGTATTCCTCGAGAACGAATATCTGAAATGCTCCGTGTTACCGGATATTGGCGGCCACCTATATACGTGCATCGACAAGATCAGCGGTCAGCCCATGTTTTATGCCAACCCTTCGATCAAGAAAGCGGAGATCGGATATCGCGGCGCGTGGGCTGCGTTTGGCATCGAATTCAACTTCCCCATCTCGCATAACTGGGTTTCCATGTCGCCCGTGGACTTTGCCTACGCTTCGCATGAGGACGGAAGCGCGTCGGTTTGGGTGGGCAATATCGATCGTCCGTACGGCATGCAATGGCAGGTGGAACTGGTGTTGAAGCCCGGTTCGACACTCCTTGAAGAGAGAGTGACCCTGTACAACCGCAGCGACGTTCGCCATCGTTATTATTGGTGGAACAATGCCGGCATCCAGGTGTGGGATGATTCACACGTCGAATATCCCATGCGCTTTGTCGCGGCGCACGGGTTCACTGACGTCAATCCGTGGCCGGTCGACGCGCAGGGTAGAGACCTGAGCGTGATAAAGAATCAAACGGATGGGCCAGTTTCGTTCTTCGTGCATGGAAGTCATGAGCCGTTCATGGGCATCTGGAATCCGCATACTCAAACTGGAATTGTTCATTATGCGGAGTATCGGGACCTGCCAGGGAAGAAGATCTGGTCATGGGGTGTCGATCAGCCCGATCTTGACTGGCGCACGGCGCTCTCCGACAACAACAGCGCCTATGTTGAAGTGCAGGCGGGGCTCTTCCGCAACCAGGAGACGTATGCGTTTTTGGAACCTGGGCAGACCATTCGCTTTAGCGAATTCTGGATGCCCGTGCGTGGGACCGGTGGAATTTCGCGGGCAAATGAGATTGGCGTGGTCTATTTCGATGCACATGGATCCGATGTAGCAGTAACGTTGAATGTGAATGAGCGTTTCCCAGGGGCGCAGATTTCGCTGACGCAGAATGGAACTGCTCTCTGGACTGGAACCACGGATCTGACGCCGGAGACAACATGGTCGCACTCTGTCGCAACCAATGAAGGGGCCGGGAAAGTAACTTTTGAGTTGAAAGACCGTGCGGGCCGCTCACTGCTAGGCCAAACCGATGGCCAATACGATTGGGACCCGGAATCGACAATCAAAACGGGGCGCCAGGAAGCGCTGCAATTTCCAGAGCCGGCCGCGCGGTCGGACGACGACTGGTTGCAGATCGGCAAGAATCAGGAGTTGGACGGGAAGGCCGTGCTCGCTCTTTCCACGTATAAGGACGCGCTTGCAAAGTATCCGCAAAGCCAGTCACTTGAAATTGCCGCAGGTAGAGTAGCTGCGTCTCTTCAACATTTTGAAGAGGCGGAGCGTTTGCTTGTGCAGGCGCAAAAGCGTGACACGCCCAATTCACAGGTTGCCTATTACCTGGGAATTGCAGAGGAAGGCTTGGGACACACACGCGAGGCTCAAACATCGTATGAGATTGCTTTCCGTCAGGCCGATCTGCGCGGACCGGCTGCGATCAGTCTAGGAGAATTGCGGGCAAAGCAAGGAAACCTGGAAGGTGCGGCGTCTTTTTTGAAAGCGGCAGTGGCAGCGGAGCCGGCCAACTTCCGCGCGCAAGAGGAATTGGAATCTGTAGTGCGCGCGCTTGGTGATCGCGCTGAAGCAGACCATTTGGCGGATCTCGGATTGAGCGTGAATCCGTTGAGCGCCTTCTTGAAGGAAGATACGGGAAAGCCGGACATGCAATACCTGGCGGCGGATCCTTACCGGATACTTCGGGTGGCGGCCGAGTATATGCAACTTGGACTCTATCAGAGGGCTCTGGACGTTCTGGATCGAACCTATCCTGCTGCGCCTGCTGACCAAAGTGAACCTGGATCGGTGCTTCCGCAAAAGCATCCACTGGTTCTCTACTACGCAGCGTACTGCAAACAGAAGCTCGGAACCGATGCACCGCAAAACTGGCGGGCAGCGTCTGAGCTCTCAACAAGCCTCGTGTTCCCATCTTCGGATACCGACCGGGTTGTGTTGGAGGCCGCGCTTGCCGCGAACGGCAATGACGCGACCGCCCATTACCTGCTGGGCACGCTGCTCTTTTCAAAAGGAATGACTGATGCGGGAATGGCCCATTGGAAGGAAGCGAAGCAGCTTGCTCCACATCTACAGGTTGTCGATGTCGATATGGGCAACGTGCTGTTGAAGGTGAAGGATAACCCTCAAGGCGCACTCACCGCATTCCGCGAGGGCGTTCGGAATGATCCGGAAAATGCGGAAGTATATGTTGGCCTGGATGAAGCAATGAGCGTAACTGGAGTTTCAGCGGGGGAGCGGGCAGCCGCCCTCTCCCAGTACCCTTCGGCTGACGCTGCGGATTCAAAGATGCCTGCCGACCTGGTCTATCAACTTGCGTTGACGCGCGCGGAGGCAGCGCAATACGAAAGTGGTCTCGCACTCTTTAAGGATCGATTCTTTCCCAGCGAAGAAGGGGGAACGACATCGGGCCAAGTGTTATTCGAGGTCAAGTTGATGCAGGTTGAAGCGTGGGCCAAGGCTCACAACTGCACAGAGACTGAAGGTTTCATTGAGAACAAGCAGCCGGCGCTGAGCCTCGACGGAAGATCGGCGCGTGAATATGTGAAGCTCGCTGAAATCGCAAAAGGCTGCAATCGTGCGAAGGAGTCGGCGGATTTCCTGCATAAAGCTGCGGCAGGCGCCGGATTTGCCGACTTGGTGTGGGCGATCCAGGCGGAGAAGTCCCTGGGTACATACGATTCGGCGAAGGAGGACCAACAGCTTGCCAAATCATTGGCTGAGGCGGAGAGAAGTGTAGCCGCCAGCACCCACTCAGGATATTGGCAATACACGGTCGGCATGCTGCAAGCTGCTCTGAACCGAAAGGAGCAGGCAAAAGAGTCCTTCGAGAAGACCCTGATTCTTGCGGATACTCATATGTCTCACCACCTCGCCCGGGAAGCTCTGGCAGAGCTCGCTGCCGGTAAATAGCCTGGCTTGCGACTCCGAATTGCTTGTGGCAACTTGACGCAAGCGGCCTCGACTACGCCATTTTTCGAGGTTTCAGGGCGATTTGGGGCCAAAAACAGGGGAAAATCGGGGCTTGTTGTTTACCGATGAGTACATAGGGCTAATTCCCAAGTTATTCATTGCATTCATGTTATTGGAAATATGACCCCTCCGGAAGCGGGTTTTGGGTGGGGAGGGGGGTGGGTACCCGTCGCGGTGTTGACCGCGGCTGTGCGCTGACCGCTCATTCCCTCATTTCGATTGTGCGGCCTCGGCGGGTTATTTTCTGCAAACTGGCTTGGCACAGCGGGTGAGCGGACGTGGCTGCCTACCCTCTCCGCGATGAAATTGTGGAAAAGACGGGCACGCGCCGAAGAGGGGTGTCCGTGATGAGGACGACATCTATCCCGCCCTAGCGGAGCTAGACGGGGCACCCCGATTTGTGGTGGGGTTAGGGTGGGCCACCTGCCGCCGGTGTTGGAATACAAAAAACTTACTGCGGCGTAGACGCATCGCCAGAGCAGTTGCTCGGCCATTTACCCGCTAGCATTGCGGTGATGTTATCCTGCGCCAGTTTCAATGGTTGATCGTATGATTTGCTGAATTGACCAGCAAGTGTCGCTTGGGATATGAAAGCGCGCATTTTACTCACTGCCTCCTCCTTCTTGCACATGTGATAGTCCGCAATGGAAAGTTCCAAAAGTGGCGTTGGCCAACTGGCGTTGTTAGATGCAGATTTTTCGGCTAGTTCCCTCAGTCCTTGCCAATCGCTCTTCTTTTCCAAAGCAAGCATCTGTCCAAAATTACCGAACTCCTGACCCGCTACTGCGCTGAAAGTGTTTCCCTGACGACGATGCGCACTCCCGTTCCAGTCGTACCAAGTTATCGGCTCAAGATTTGTTATCTGTCCCGCCGTAATCCCGCCGGTCTGACCATTAGACTGAGCACAGTTTCCACCCCCGCAATCCTGTGTCATTGGTGGCTGCGGAGAGGAAGCAAGAGGGACGCTACCTGTTGCGCTTTTGTCCTTCTTTTGGGCTCTTGGTTTAACAGTTTCAACCTTGGGGCATTGAGGTTGGACTATTTTCTCGACGATCCTATCAACAGGTTTCTCAATCACTTTTTCTACAATCTTTGGCCGCGTAGAACGGTAAAAGCTATAGCCGTTCATCCCCAAACTTGCGACAACGAGGATCAACATCACCGCTAGTTTCCAATTCCTAGTTGGGGGCATGGGAATCCCCCATAGCGGCTTGTTGGGCTTGACTCCGAAATAGTCGAGAATTGCAAGTAGCGCGGCCAGCGCAAAAATGCAATTCAAAACATGCTCCATGCGCCCACCTCGACTCGGATGCTCTCACTGAGCACCCCCTTGCATCAAGGTGATAATCTCGTTCCACTATAAGACTGTGGAAAGGACGGGGCACCCATTTTTTGTGGCTAGGTCAAGAGTGGGTCACCCGCGAGTGGCTGGCTTAGAGTTGAGGTCTCCCAGGTCCGAGAATCCGGACCTGGGGCACCCAACTTTCTTGCTCGTCAGACGTGGGGCACCCGGCAATCTATTTATGACTTAGGAGACTAGATTGATTTGCGCCAGTTTGGATCGTCCATCGGCCTGATCTGCACCGATACGGAACCGTCAGGGTTGAGAGGCTGCTCACACGCCCACGCGATCGGCATCCGCACTTCGGGGCGCATTTCAATCTCTGCCAGCAGGTTGATTGTTCCTGCATATCCCTGAGGCAAGAGGAATGAGCCCATTCGAAGAGCGCCGCCGTAGGGGTGACCGGGATCGAAAGAGCCGCGCAGTTTGAGCCTGCCGTCGGGACTCTTCGCGGTGAGCCAAAGCACGCCGGGAACGCCTGCTACGCCCCGATTCGATATGGCCACGATGAGTTCGGAGGTTCCCTGACGCTTGCGCTGCCACACCCAGGAGGGCCTCAAGCGATATCCCATGGCGGCGCGGAGGCGCTCGAAGCCGCGCGGGTATCGTTGGTTGTAACTGGCCAGATGCGCCGCCTCAGTCCAAAGCGACCAGTAGTTCGCTTTGAGATCGAGAACATGCAACATATAGTTTTCGAGCTCGTTCACGCCCACAGCATCCGAACCCAGCTTGGAGGCGTCGTAGGAGCGGAAGTATCCGTCTTCGAGTATCGCCGCCAGCCAGGGAGGGCGATTGGCCAGCTCTTCAATTTGAATTGGCTCTTCGACAATAATGCTGTCGGAGCGAACCCAGGCTCCCGCGCGCACCGCAATCTCGAGCGCTTCGCGGTTGCCGGTGTTGCTGATGTCGGGCTGCGTGTTCATGGCCAGTGGAGTCTTTTTCCATGTGGCCAATTGCATGCGCACCATCTGGTTGAGCGTGCGCTGCGCCGTCTCGACGTTAGGGAATGGGCTGGGATATCCGCAAAAGTGGCCTTCGCCCCAGAATCCTACATGCATCACATCCACGAACTCAATCAGCGGATCCCCATCGAAGCGTTCGGCGAGGAGGCGGTTCAGTTCGGCCAGAGCTCTTTGATACTCAGGATGATCGTAACGCGGTTCGGTCCAGTTCCCTTTTGCGCCGCCGGAAATAGAGCCGTCAGCGTCTCCATATTTGCCCATGGGTCCAATGGCGACGAGAGGGACGCGCGAGCGGAGGAACTCCGGCAGTGCGAGCTGGCCTGGCTGAAACACTGAATTGGAGCTCTGCACGCGAAAGGCGACTCGCAGCCCATGGCGCCTGGCGGCCGCCAGGGTCAGATCCCATACAGGATCGAGATCGAGCCTGCCCGGCTCCTTTTGCACATTGCGCCAGTCGCAACGGATATAGAGCACATCGACAAAAGGAAGACCGGCAAGCTTCTCCACATGATCTTCCAACGTCCGATGTCCCTCGCGTACGGCGATAGACGGACCGCCCTCCTCCCACGTATAGCCAAGCAGCCCCAAGCCTGGGTTGCGCAGCGGCTTCTCAGATGGCGTGGTGTACAAGACCGTCTGCCAGCCAGCATCCTGATCGATGTCGAACGGGCCCTGGTTCAGGCGTTCACTGGCGGGAAAATGCGATTCGAAATTGTAGCCCTGCCACAGATGCTTGGGGTTATCGGCAAGCGCATGAATACGGGGAGATGAAAGAGCCGCCAGGGCCGCACTCTTGAGTATGTCTCGACGGTTCATCGCTCACTCCTCATAGTGCTGGACAAATGGCTGAATTGCGGGGTCGAGTGGTGAAATCCGGATGAACCTCATTGCGTACTTTCCCACCCTTGCGGCAAGAACAAATACACCGCAAGGATGGGGCACCCACATCGGTACAGCAGTTAGCGGTCAGAGACCTGAGGGCAAAGTTCCGCAAGCTGCAGCGTACACTTTCAACACGTTTTGGATGTGATGGCGAATGATGGTGGCCGCGGAGTTCTGGAGCCGGCCGCAGCGGATTGCCTCGTATTCCAACGGCAGGTACTGACTGAGCAGCGCCAACGGCAAAGGACCGCTAAGGTTATGCAACAACCGGTCGACTTCCTGCTCCACCTGTGGCTGCGGCCAATAATAGCGGCAGCGGTCGCTGAGGCTGTACGCACGGGCAAACTTCTGCTGCTCGGGACTTCCACGATAATAGCGATCCCAATTTGCCGGGTTGCGCAGCATCTCGGTCTCCAATGCCTCTCTCACCCGTGACGCGCCACCCTTGGATTCCGGCAGCTCGCTCTCAATGAAACTAAGCGCGAAGACGGCTTCACGGAAGGCGAAGGTCAACCATGGACCTACCTTCAGAATCGCAAAGTGATCCCTTACCATCCGCGCTAGGCTCGGGGGCGTTTGGTAGTCGGTGGAATGAGCTTCATATACCAGTTCCGGGGCGGCGGGAAATCCGGCGACCAGGTGCCTAGCCTTGTTGTGGTCATACTCAAAAACGGAGCTATCGCCGAACTCCACGCCTGGCTGCACGACGATCCCAATTACGTTCTCCCAGGCCGACTCGAGGCTGCGCGTTTTGAACGCCTTCGAGAATGTGTCCAGGGACAATAGCAGGTTATCCAATTGCGTTGGTGCGGGAGGTTCACCTTCGGCAACTTCTCCTCCCGGTACAGGAACCTCGGTACCAATTACATAAAGCGGCCGAGGCGAACCCGGCGGCAAGGAGGCAAAGCTCTCTTCTGCCACCTGGCAGAGCATGGCCGTTCGTTCGGCCACCACATCTTCGGAGAGCGGTGTGGGATCGCCGCCGCAGGGCTGGCTGGCATCAAGATGTATCTTCTGGTATCCCGCAAGCACGGATTGAGCAGCGAGTTCACATGCGTTTGCTATTGCTTTTGCGGCCGGCTCAGATCGCCAGCTATAGGGCCCCAAGTGGTCAGCTCCGAGCAGGACTCGCGCCGATGGCAGACCTGCTGCCTCAGCCTTCGCGCGTATCTCCGCGGCAAATTGGGCCGGAGTGCATCCGGTGTAGCCACCATACTGGTTTACCTGGTTTGACGTGGATTCCACGTGCAACACCGTTCCGTCAGATAAGGCCTGGTGGATTGCGGCATCCAGCACGGCCGGATGCGCTGAGCAGACGGCATATGTTCCAACCGCCTCGAAGCGCCGGTTTCGCTTGACGATATCCCGCAGGAATTCACTTGGCTGAGAGGGTGCGGGGGCCTGCGAGATGGAAGAGCCTGTCTTCATATGACACCATTATATATTCGTTTTATTTCATATTTGGTTGACAAGAACAACAAAAGGAAGAAACTTGTAGAATGAATCGTGTGCGACAGATTCGCATGTTGGGAGGTTATTCGTGGCTCGCTTTGACGTAACCATTGCAGGCGAACTGAATCTGGACTTGATTCTCTACGGCCTCCCTGAGGCATTGCCACCTGAGCGCGAGTTGTTGGCCACCGAGATGATGCTGACACTGGGCAGTTCGTCGGCCATAGTGGCCCATAACCTGGCATCTCTGGGCTGCAAGGTGGGCTTCAGTTCCTGTTTAGGACAGGACGATTTCGGGGAGATGGCATTAGGGCGGCTGCGTGCCGCCGGGGTCGAAGTCTCGACCGTCCGCCAACTAGGCGGGATCAAGACCGGTCTTACAGTCATTCTTCCGCGAGAGAAGTGGCGAAATATCTTGACTTATCTGGGCGCGATTTCCGCGCTGAAGCCCGAGCATCTGGACATGGAGTACCTGGCGTCGTCGCGGCATTTTCATCTGTCGTCGTATTACCTGCAGCGCGGATTGCAGGCGCATCTTCCAAGGCTCTTTAGAGAACTGAAATCGGCAGGGCTCACCATCTCAATGGACACCAACGACGACCCGGATGGCATTTGGGAGTCAGGACTGAGCGAAGTTCTGCCGCTGGTGGATGTAATGCTGCCAAATGAACGTGAGGCAATGAAGATCGCCGGCTGCGACAACCTGGAAGCGGCACTCTCTCGCCTAACGGAGTTAGTTCCACTGGTGGTGGTCAAAATGGGCGCGCAGGGGGCTTTGGCGTGCCGCGGCAAGGCGCGTCTGCACAGCCCAGCCGTGAAATTGGACGAAGTAATCGATCCGGTGGGAGCAGGCGACAGTTTTGACGCAGGTTTCCTCAGCGAGTTTGTGCGCGGGGCCGACCTTGATGTATGCCTGCAGAAAGGCAACCTGGCAGGCGCCCTCTCCACTACGCGGCCTGGAGGCACTGAAGCGTTTCGCGACATCGGATATCGCGAAAATTTCCTGCGTGACCACTGGCAGGCACTGGCTTCACCAGATTCGCGTTTGAAGACATAGCCGACAACTCCGGAGTTGCCATTTCGCGAGTGGATCGTCCGCATTTGGCATTATTTGCCGCTGCGACATCGACAGCGGATGGAGTCTTCTGCTTATTGCGCAGTCTTCGCGATGGGTTGCGTGATCGAATCGGCGGCGGTCGCGGGCTGTGCCGGGGTGTTATAGAGATAAACGTGGCGCAAACTTTTCATCGAATCCAGGGGAGCCACGGCCGCAGCCGTCACCTTGGTTCCACTCAAATTCAGGTAGGTTAATTGCGACAGTGGAGCGAGCTTCATAAGCCCTTCCCCGGTAACCGCCGTCCCTTCAAGATGGAGCGCGCGCAAATGCGAAAATTTGCTTAACGTATCGAAGCTGGCATTCGTCACTGCCGTTCGCCCCAGTTCTGCTTCGACGATGTAGGGTGAAAACTTTTGGAATTGCGCAAGCTGCACATCACCAAAGCTCGCCGCAACATCCACAGTATTCAGAATCAACCCATCCGAAGGCTTGCTCGAAACGGGGAGCAGCTTCGCACCCTGGCCACTCTCCATCTGCAGAATCTCGGACATCATCCCGCTATAGTCCCCAACCGGCTTAAGCGGTGCTTCCTTCGCATTCTCCTGGATGAATATACCTTTCAATGTGGTCGCGGTAGGCGAAGCTCCCTGCTGAACCCATGCCTTGAGCCAGGCAATCTCCTCCGGTTTCAAAGGCGGCCTACCCTCGGCAGGCATGAATTGCTTATGATCCGCCGGAAGTGTCACTCGCTCCAGCAGCAGACTCCTTTCCGGATGGCCAGAAACAATGACGGGACCGTCTTTGCCACCCTTCATCAGCAGTTCATAGGAGTCCATCCGAAGGCCGCCCTTCACTTTCCCCTCGCCATGACAGGCCACACAATTCGCATCGAGGATGGGGTTGATATGCCGGGCATAAAACGTATCGGCGCCCGGCGTATTTGCCTGCAAGTTCCCAAGTGCAACCCATCGCTTCAACGACACGGGCATATATTCAGTCAGATAGTTATTCCCATGCGTCAACGAGCCGCCCTGGTGCGCCGTCCATAGGAGCACCAGCAGCATTGCTGCCAGAGTCGCCGGATACAAACGAGTTTCGTTCCCCAAGAGCCACCATGGCCTTGCGAGCAGGCACAACAGCACAGTGATCGACAGGGCAATCCCGCCCCACATGTGATGCGTCACGCCCGTCCCGGTGTCCCCACTGCCATAGGCAAGGAGAAAGCCAAGTGTTAATGCACCCAAGCAACTGATAAATGCAAGTGCGAGCACAAACTCCGCAGCCTCACGCAGCGCCGGCCGAAATACCCCCGAAATCTCCAACAGGGGGACGAGCACGAGCAAGCCGATCGGAACATGCACGATGAGCGGATGGAATCTGCCCAAGAACTGTTGCCAGTCCGCGTGTGGCCTACCGTCAAGCCTGACGAGGAAAGGCAACAGCAGCAGCGATCCGCTCATCACCACCGAGGCCGTCCATTGGGCTCGTATCGGGCGACTTGCCGGTAGCAATCTTTCAACACTTGCAGACACGTCTTCGAGAAGTCTCACGCCAGCAATCCGGGAACCACGCTCGCAGGGACCGGCCCCGTCAACTTCTGATCCAGTCCCTGGAACTTGTAGGTCAACTTGTTGTGGTCGATACCGAGGCAATGCAGAATGGTCGCATTGAAGTCACGAACTGTGACGGGATCTTTGACTACGTTGTAGCTGTAGTCATCCGTTTCGCCGTAGGTGACTCCCGTTCGCACTCCACCGCCTGTCATCCACGTTGTGAAACAGCGTGGATGGTGGTCGCGGCCATAATTATCCTTGGTCAATCCACCTTGGCTGTACACAGTGCGACCGAATTCGCCGGCCCAGACGACCAGCGTGTCGTCCAACAGCCCGCGCTGCTTGAGATCGGCGACCAGCGCATAACATCCGCGGTCCGTCTCCTGGCAGATGATAGGCAAGATGCCGGTTACGTTGTCATGCATATCCCATCCACGCTTGTACACCTGCGTGAAGCGCACACCGCGCTCGGCCATGCGGCGAGCCATCAGGCAGTTGTAGGCAAACGTCCCCGGCTCTTTCGCTTCCGGCCCATACAGATCCCAGGTCGATTGCGGCTCCTTGCTTAGATCGGCAAGCTCCGGCACTGAGATCTGCATCCGGTACGCCATTTCGTACTGGGCAATGCGTGCATGAGTCTCAGGATCGCCCAGCTCTTCAAACGTCTGGCGGTTGATTTCGTTCACCGCATTCAGCATGTTGCGGCGCACCTCGCGGTCAACTCCGTTGGGATCGGTGAGATAGAGCACCGGATCGCCGGCTGCGCGCAGTCCCACACCCGCATATTCCGAGGAGAGAAAGCCGCTGCTCCACAGCCGCGAAGAAACCGGCTGGTTGTTTTCTTTCGTATTCAACTTGCTCTGCAGCACCATGAACGTAGGCAGATTGTCATTCATGCTGCCCAGCCCATACGCGAGCCACGAGCCCAGGCAGGGCTTGCCGGCGTTCATGTTGCCGGTATTCATGAGCATGATGGCCGGCTCGTGATTGATGGCTTCGGTGTTGGTCGATTTAATGATCGCGAGGTCATCGACCATGCGCGCCGTATAGGGCAGCAGGTCGCTGATCCACGTGCCTGTTTCGCCGTAGCGTTTGAACGCCCAATGCGAAGGCGCAACGGGAAACCGCGCCTGCCCTGCCGTCATGCCCGTCAACTGCTGTGCGCCCCGCACGGAGTCGGGAATGTCCTTGTCATAGAGTGCGGCAAGATTCGGTTTGTAATCGAGGAGGTCGACCTGCGATGGGCCGCCCGACATGAAAAGGTAGATAGCCCGCTTGGCTTTCGGAGCAAAGTGCGGCAGCTTCAACTGCTCGCCTGCTTGCGTGCCAGGCTGACCGTTGGCAGGGGCATGGGCATCTCCCCGCAGAGCGCGATCGCCGAAAAGACTAGCCATTGCCGCCCATCCCAGCACTTTTCCCGTACGGCCCAGAAAGTGGCGGCGTGTTTGCAAAGCGGCCCACTCCCTCTTCAATTCTGGCGGGACCGCAAGATCCATCACGCCAAGACATTGCTCGGTGTCGGTACAAAGAGGATGTTGTTTCATTCCGTTGCCCTCAATTATTTCGTGATCGTCTCATCCAGGTTCAACATTTCGCTGGCGACCATGGTCCATGCCGCCAGCTCGGGTGCGGGGATCGACGGATCGCTCTTCTTTTCGCCCGTGCCAATCAGATCATGAGCCGCCTTCGGGTCTGCCGCATAATGCCTCTTCATCTGCTCAAGAGAGCCCTCGAGCACTGCATCCATGCGCGGCGGGGGATCATGCGCCAGCAGTATCCGGCTCATCAGATGGATGCGCTGCTCCGGCTTGTCTCCGCCCTCTTTGATGACCCGCTCTGCCAACGCTCGCGCAGCCTCCACCCACTGCACATCGTTCATGGTCACGAGGGCTTGCAGCGGCGTATCGGTACGCTGACGGCGCGTGCACGCCACATCGCGCATCGGTGCGTCGAACGCGTCCATATCCGGCATCATCGCCATGCGCTTCCAGTAGGTGTACATGCTTCGCCGGTAGAGCGCGTCCTCATGCCCCTGCTCGTACACCAATGTGTCGCTTCCCCCAATGCCTACTTGTTCCCACACATTGGCGGGCTGATAGGGCTTCACGCTCGGTCCGCCAATCTTGTTTACCAGCAATCCGCCCGATTGCAGCGCCACATCCCGCAGCGTCTCCGCGTCCATGCGGAAACGCGGCCCATGCGCCAGGAGCAGGTTCTTTGGATCCCTGGCCAACTGCTCGGGCGTTGACTTTGCACTCTGCCGATATGCCGCCGACATGACCATCAATTTGTACATATGCTTGATATTCCATCCGCTCTCACGGAACTCGACAGCCAACCAATCAAGCAGTTCGGGGTGCGAAGGCCTCTGCCCCATGATCCCGAAGTCTTCCGTTGTCTCCACCAACCCGGCTCCAAATAGTTCGTACCACATTCGATTCACTGTGACCCGCGCGGTTAGTGGATTCTCCGGGCTCACCGTCCATTCGGCCAAAGCTAACCGGTTGCGGGGCTCACCTGACGGCAACGGCGGCAAGTAATGCGGAGTGTTTGCCTCGACTCTCTCTGTGCGCGCCGTGTACAACCCACGTGTCAGCACATCCGCATACGCGATCGAAGGTTTCTCCCAGGCAACCATGGACAGGTCGCCTCCTTCGGAGAGTTTGTCGAGCTGCGCATCCAATTGGTCGATCTCTCTCTGGATCGCTATCGCGGACTTATCGACATTGTTGAAGTAGAAGTCACTCACCGCGTGCCATTGATCCGGATTCCACTGGCCGACGGGCGTACTTATCACTTCCGCGATATGGTCCTCATAGGGGAGCCGCCGTGCTTCGTCCGCGGTAAGCGCGCGCGCATACAGGCGAATGTCCTGATAACGCGTGTCACGCACAGGAGCCGCGTTAGGATATCTGTACCCGAGTTGCATGGGGGCCTGGGTCCTTATCGTCGCCTGGCTAAGGGCATCGATGATGACGTGGGTTGCGACCGTCGCACCATTCACATAGATCCTGATTCCCGATGCTTTGCCCGACCCGTCGTAGGTAAAGAACACATGCTTCCAGTGGCCGTCGAGCGGCAGAGGAACGTCCGTTGAAACCTTGATTGCAATCTGCGGCGTAGTATCTTTGGCCATCGTGGGTGACGGCTTCTTTAGCGCCTTTGGCTTGGCATCTGCCTTCTCAGGCTCGGCCTTCTTCTTCGGCTTATTAGGCGCAAGATCCTGGGCTGTCAGGTCTGCGGGCGTCGGGTACCGGAACACTTCTTTCATGAGAGGTTGCTTCTTCGCAATTGAGGCTTTTTCTAGCGATCCGGTCTTGGGCATTTCATTTACAAGATCGACGCTGATCGTCCCTTTCTCGACAGAGAGGTCCCAGCCCCTGCTGTGCTGCGTCGTGTCCATCTTCGATATCAGGGCACCCGAGGTGTCTCCCACGGTGAAGTTGGGCGCGGAACGCAGCATGAACCACCCGCCCGACGAAAAAGCCTGGTTCCATTCGTAGTCGCCGGTGTGGCCCAGAATCACTCGTGTGCTGGTGTCCATGCGAAAATCGGGCCACAGCCAAGTCGTCTCGCCCCATTGCGGCTTCGCCTTGCCGAGCGGGAAGCTTGCCGGTTGAGGATTCGGTGCGCTGTTCCTGATTACCTCGCCTCCCCCTTCATCCAAGCGCAGACGGAGTACGAGCCGGTCGATTGAAACGGGCTGTGCCGTGCTCTGGCGCGACTGAATCCAGCGCTCGACCAAGGCACGATCCTGGAGGCGCAAGGTATTGAGCCGATCGGCTAACTCAGATCGCTTTGCGAGTACATGGTTGTACGCTTCAATGTTTTGCGGTTTGGGAATCCGAGTGACGGGCGCCCAAACAGGCCTGTCGTCATTGAACGGCTTCTCATCGATGTTGTTGAAGAAGGCGCTCAGAGAGTAGAAGTCCTTCTGCGTTGTGGGATCGTACTTGTGATCGTGGCAGACGGCACAACCTACGGTCAGGCCCATGAATGTGGCGCCGTAGGCCTCAGTGCGTTCCCTGGCGATGTTGACACGCAACTCCTCGGGGATGGTACCGCCTTCGTTGCTGCTCACACCGAGACGCACATACGCGCTAGCGATCAGAGGATCAAGGGATTTGGCCGGCAAGAGATCCCCGGCTATCTGCTCCATTGCAAACTGGTCGAAGGGCTTGTTGTTGTTGAAAGCTCGAATGAGATAGTCGCGATAAGGCCAGATATCGCGGCTGTTGTCGTAATGAAGCCCATACGTGTCGGAGTAGCGCGCGTAGTCCATCCAATACCGCGCCCGCTGTTCGCCAAAGCTCGGTGTTGCGAGCAGCCTATCCACCAAGCGCTCATACGCCTGCGGCGATGTGTCCTTTTTGAACGCGCTGACCTCCGCGGGCGTGGGCAGCAAACCTGTCAGATCCAACGTCACCCGCCGAATCAATGTTTCCTTGTCCGCCTCGGGAGAGGGATGCATGCCTTCCTTCTTAAGCCGCGCCAGGATGAACGTGTCGATCGGCGTCTTGACCCACGGATCATTCTGGGCGACAACCGGGAGCGGCGGCCTCATGGGTTTTTCAAAGGCCCAGTGCGGCCTGTAGACCGCGCCTTCCTTTACCCACTCCCTCAAGACCGCAATCTCCTCCGGCTTCATCGGCTTCGCTTCTCCCTGGGGCGACTGCGGCATCAGATGGTGAGGATCTGTGGACTCGATCCGCTTGATCAGTTCGCTCTGTTCCGGATGTCCTGGGACGATTGCGTCGGGATGGCCAGGCCGCTTTCTAAGCGCCGACTCCTCCAGATCGAGCCTCAATCCGGCCTTGCGCATCTCGGGGTCGGGCCCATGACAACTGAAGCAGCGGCTCGCAAGGATCGGCTGTACATCCTGGTTGAAATCGAGGTGTTGCGCAGTTATTAGTCGCGGTTGCCGGTCGTGACAGCCCGTCATCCCGAGCAAACCTCCCGCAAGGAGCAGCATCGAAGCAAGGGGAGAGCGCATGTATCGAGGGATACTCTGAGGAAGAGCGGAGTTCGACCCGATTTTCGCCACTTAGAGCTACTCCTCCTCTTTGCTACGCCATCGAGCACTCTTTTGGCGTAGCTAAAGTCAGTTCTACCCACCCGTTTTTCGAGCTCTTACCGCGGTTCAATTGTCCTGGGCAACCGGCCCCAAACGGATTGGGAAGCTCGGGCCGATCCTGATTTCTGCTGCGAGTAAGGATTTCACCCAATGATGACAGTTGTCCAGAGGGTTACGTTATGCTGTTCCGACGAAGGATAAGGCGATTCTCAGGATCGAAGGGCATTCCGACATCACGCAGGGGATTGTCGACAGCCCTAAAGTGGCTCAGTATAATTTGGCAGGACGGCTCATTTTCGCGGAGCGATTTCTCCACAATCCAGAATTCAGAACGCCGCCAAGGCCCGGAATAGAGGGTGTCTGAGGCATTCCCTGGGAGCGGAGGGAAGATAAGTTGCGGCAAGATTCCCAGATTGGCTATCGGTCGGGTGAAATCATCTTCGACAGATTCAGGAGATAAGTTTGAAGCGAGGTCTTAACAAGGAAGCTTCCCTTCGCTGCCTGTACGTACTTGCGCTACTTCTCATGAGCTTCGGCATGATTGCAGTATCGATGCTTAGTCTGGTTTCCGTTTCGGCGAGCCAGGTCTCCACCAGCGAGCAACAGCCGGCGCGCCCTGAATTTCCAACCGGCGAAGGAAGAGATACCGTGCTGCGACTTTGCTCCAAGTGCCACTCACCCACGATTGTCCTGGCCTACGGGCAGAAAAGGGAGGGCTGGGAGAACACCATTACCAAGATGGTAGGCCTGGGCGCCAAGGGGTCCGACGAAGATTTCACCGACGTTGCGGACTATCTCACGGCTAACTTTCCGCCGTCGGCAATCCCAAAGATCTTTGTAAACAAGGCGACAGACCAACAGATCGCTACCATTCTCGAAATTAGCATTGACGAGTCAAAGGCAATCATTGCTTACCGGGATAAGATAGGCGGCTTCAAGTCAATTGAGGACTTGAAGAAGGTTCCTAATGTCGATACGAAGAAGATCGACGCGAAGAAAGATAACCTCGTTTTCTAGCTACTGGTCGTTCAAATTTCAGGCCAGGTGAGTGATTCCGGTATAACATCTGCAATCTGACTGGAGATCCAGTACTCGGCTTCCAGACGCCCTCTTGATGGGATCCATTTGTAAGCGGGCGTATGAAAGAGCCGATTGCGCTCCACCATTTCTCGCCGGGTTTCAGGAAAGGGCGATACGCCAAACTCCATGCCGCGGGTTACCGTCCGGCCGCACCATGGAGGACTCTGGCGGCTGCAATTCTCTTCCCAGATGCCCAGCCATGGGAAATCGGTGCGTCTCCAGATATAGCCGAATGCAAGCCGGAATTGCGATGCAAAGGCCACGAAATAGGCATGATCGCGCTGTGGATCGGTAAGATGTGCCGTGTACCCGCTCGCCGGAGAAGTCTCGTGCATGTGACGGAGGTCTGCGAACCCGCCATCGGGACGGGGAGCCATCGGCCAAGCGAACTCCTTCCCCAGGCTCAGATAGGCATGGGAGCCCGAATCAGTATCCGCGACGATCGAACGCGTCAAAGACGCACGGAACTCGGTCGTTGCGGGATCGAGGAAGGGAGGACTCAGCGTTACGTGCTGCGTCCAGGCAAGGGGACGATCATTCGAACCAAGATTCTCGACGGCCTCCTGAACCCTCATGTGTTGCGAGCGAAGTTGAATCGATCGTGAGAGCTTGAGTTGAGCCATCGGAAGCGTCAACTCCAGGACAAGTTCACCAGGAAGCTCGGTAATCTCATATCGATCGACGGAGGCTTCCCCATGCACTGTGAGGCCAGCTAAAGCTTCCTCGTGTGAAGGTACTCCAAAAATGTCGAGGCACAAATTATGGCCCATGATGCCGGCCAGAAGCTTGGCATCGTCGCCCGCTCCGTAGCGATCGGGGTGTTCGCGCGCGAACGCTGATGGTTCCATGGATGTCCATGGGGGTATCCAAAGCGGGCTGATACCGGCACGTTTGTCAAAGACTTCAGCAATGTGACCGCCCTCTTTGAGGACAGTTACGCGAAGAACGTCGTTCTCAAGCCTGGCCGCTTGACGACCCTTGAAGATAACTGGAATCACGATCACTACCCACCAAGTCACCTACGGTTGAGTTAACGAAGACTCAGACTTCAGTTTGGAAGGTCTGGCCTCTTGTTTTGGGGGCAACCACCTACGGGAGCTTTTTCAACCAGATGTTACGATGCGAGATTTTGACGGAGCCGGGCCCCTCTATCTCGAAAGCGATCAACCCATTTGCCTGGCTGAATGCCGGGTCAGTGTCAACAAGGACAGACATGATATGTCCATTGATAATATGGACGAGCATGTTCCCATCCGCAATAATCTCCACTTGATTCCATTCACCCGGCTTAATGACGGATTTCAGCTCGTCGGAAGTACCGAGCGTGGCAAGCAGAGTTGGCTTCTTGCCCGCTTCAGTGGCCACAACTTGGCCGCGCCATGCGATGATCCCGCGCGGAGATTCTTGCTCGTAAAGCTGCCCCGTGTATTTGTTGTTAAAGTCGAAATCCGCCTGATATCCAGCGAGGTTCCACTGAGCATGGCTCTTTGAGATAGCTTGTTCCTGCTCCCTCCCGCTCCGTTGCTCTGGTGTCAAATCTGCCGGCAGCGGCTGAAGTTTAAGCGGAACCCGGATGCTGCGATACTGGACACCGCCATTCGCGCCGCTCCCCTCAAGCTTCATCTCCAGCTTCAACTCGAAGTTCGAAGGCTCTCCGCCGCGCCAGATGATGTTCGTCGTGCCAGAAGGATGCGCGGCGCTCGATTCTCCAACAATCGCGCCGTCCTCGACATGCCATACATCGGTGGGCCCATCCCAATCGCTCAGAGTCTTGCCATCGAATATCTGAATCCAGCCTTCGTGATCGTCGAAGTTGATTGGCCCCGGCTGGACAAAATGGAAGGCTGGAGGACGGTGGGGCGCAAGGGTTGGTTGTTGCGCGCCGGCCAGTGTTATACAGGCACAGCCAACGAACGTCGCCAGAAACACAGCCAGAGCCAGGACGGCTCTGTCTGCAATTCGGCTGAGACTGCGAGATGCAATTGCCATTTCTACTCCTTGGCGAGCGGACGATGATTGTCAGGCAACGGGTATCTTTTCCCAACTTTTTGTCTTTGCAGATTTCAGGACCGCGTCGGTGACATACTCTGTAGCCAACCCGTCCCGAAAGGTTGGGGCTGCCGCACGGTTTTCACCCAGAGCGCTGACGAAATCGGCAACCTGGTGAATGAACGTGTGCTCGTATCCTATTTGGAGTCCAGGAACCCACCAGTTCTTCATATACGGGTGCTCACTGTCGGTGATGTGGATACTCTTCCATCCACGCAGCTGACCCTCATCGCGATGGTCAAAAAACTCAAGCCGGTGCAGATCATGGAGATCCCACGAGGCGGACGCCCGCTCGCCGTTGATTTCAAGGGTGAACAGCGCCTTGTGCCCGCGTGCGTAACGGGTCGCCTCGAAAAGCGCCATGGATCCGTTTGCGAATCGGCATAGGAACGCGCTGGCATCGTCTATCGTGATCGGCTCTATCTGACCCGTCAGATTATGTTTCCGCTCCTTGATAAACGTTTCGGTCATCGCCGAGACTTCGGTAATAGGCCCGTTCAACCACAGCGCCATATCAATGTTATGGGCAAGCAGGTCGCCTGTAACGCCGCTTCCCGCAACGTTGCTGTCCAACCGCCACAGACCTTCGCCCCCTTGTGGCAAGTCCTGCGAAATGGTCCAATCCTGCAGGAACTGGGAGCGATAGTGAAAGATTCGTCCGAAGCGATCTTCATCAAGCAGTTTCTTCAGGAGTACCACGGCGGGAACACGCCGGTAGTTGTACCAGACCATGTTCGGAACGTGAGCCGACTCGACCGCATCGACCATGGTACCAGCCTCTTTCGCTGTTCGTCCGAGAGGCTTTTCGCAGAGGACCATTTTGCCGGCGCGTGCGGCAGCAACCGCAATTTCAGCATGAGTATTGTTCGGACTGGCGATGTCGATAAGGTCGATATCGTTACGCGCAACCAGTTCCCGCCAGTCGGTCTCTACCGATTGGTAACCCCAGTTTTCGGCAAAGCTCTTAACGCGATCCGCATTGCGCGCACACACCGCTTTAAGTACGGGGCGGTAGGGCAAGTTGAAAAAGCGAGGGGCCTGGAGGAACGCATTCGAATGCGTGCGCCCCATGAAACCATAACCGACGAGTCCAATACTTAGCTCTTTTTTGTTCGACACAATGACCGTCTCCGTGCCTTAGTCCCACCCATGCGCGTCGCGCACCTTAATCATCGTCGCGAGAATCTCAACCCAGATTTCAGGCGAGGTCATCATCGCGTTTGGAAACATGCAGCCGTCCCAGCAGATATGTTCAAAAGCGCGCGTCGGGGCGCCCGTCTCGTCGCGCAACCAGAGTCCGGCGATCTGGACGATATCCATCTTTCCGTTCGGATCGTCGGGCGGACAATGGCGTCCAGTCAAATCGTGCGAGCCCGAGCCTTTTACCGTCCCGTCGTTCTGAGCCACATGGAAGTCGATTGTCCAGGGCCTCAATGCATTGGCGACCTGGCGCAGTGCGTTGGCCAGGATGCTGGGATCAGACCAATCAAAACCCTCGGGCAGCAATCGGCTCTCGGGCGAGTTGTAGCCCAGAGCGTAGAGCATCGTGTGTGCCATGTCAGCCTGAAAACCAAGGGTTTTGGGACGGTCCACCAGTTCCAGAAGCTCCACCATATGTTTCCAGCCGTGCATGCCCCCCCAACAGATCTCGCCCTCGGCAGCCAGCCTTTCGCCATAGCCTTCAGCGATAAAGCAAGCCTCGCGAAAAGTATCCGCAATACGCTTCGTGCCTTCGAGCGGGTCTTCTGCCCACGATGCGGGACTCACTGCCGAATCAATACGCACCACGCCATATTTGCGGATACCGAGATGGCGAAGTTTTTGGCCGATTGCGCACGCTTTGCGAACCTGCGCGAGAAAACGGCCGCGCTCCTCCGCTGATCCCATGGCCGAGCCGCCACCGACCGGAGGCCAAACGGGTGCGATCAGGGAACCAGCGACCAGATGGTGCGCAGCAATCTTATCGGCGAGCCGTTTAAGGTCGTCCTCGGTCGAATCGATGTCAGTGTGAGGCAGCGACAAGAAGAGGTCGACGCCGTCGAATCTGATCCCATCCACCTGGGCCGCTACGGTCAGATTGAGCATGGTATCGAGATCGATCGCCGGTTCCGAGTCTGTTCCCTTGCCAACGATGCCAGGCCACATCGCGTTATGAAGGGCGGGCAATTTGTGCTTGGAGGTACTAATAGCAATTCTCCTTCCTGAGACTCTGACCGTTTGATTTTGTGCTTTCCCACCCTTGCGGCAAAACAAATACGCCGCAAGGATGGGCCACCCCTATAGGTACAACATCATGAGGTCAGAGACCTAACGGTCTTTTCGAAGCGACTCTGCGTCCGGATTTCCCGGGCCGAAGTGCTTCAACATTACCAGCGGATCTGTGGTGCTCGGGTTCTGGATGCGCACGCCTTCCTTGGCCGCAGCGGCTGTAACAAAAAGCTCGTCCTGCGTGAGCTCGCCAAATCGAATCATGGACGGAGTGGAAACTGGAGTCTTGCCGAAGGCGCCGTAACCTTGGGTAAGAATCAAACCGTATGCAGCAGCATCCTTGATGGTTACACTGCGATTCGGCAGAACGGTGAGTTCCTTTGCCGAGTAGTAAGCATTCCCATAAGTGATCCACATCTCGCGGTACCCCGCATCCGCCATCTCTCCGATCGGACGAACGGGTACCGGATGCCTCTTATTGCTCTTTGCGAACTCCGGGTTCACGTTGGCGTCCCAATCGATCATGCTGATCAGATAGTCGAGATCGTGATGGTACTCGGGTAGCACATCCTTGGTAAGTAGACTCCAATCGACGATACGCCCCTCCACTTCAGACTGGAACATTGCGAACACATCGCTGTTGACCTGAGGCTCATAGGTCACCAAGGATCCAGGAGCATGGAGAACACCAGGATCTACTTGCCATCCGCTTCCCGGCTCGAGCCGGTAGGCGCGGGAGTGGAACAGAATGCCATTGTCGCCCCGGTTCCACCGCTCAAGGCAGCGATGGATATCTTCCTTTGTGGTCCCGGGTTCAAGACCCATGTAGGTATGGGGAAAGTTATTGCTGAGCAGGTTGTATTGCGGAGGGAAATAGTACGCTTCCGGCTTGCCCTTGTGTCCTACCAGCTTGGCAAACTTGTCGGTCTGATGCAGGTGATGCGGAATTGGTCCCATGTTATCGAAGAACTTACAGAGCAGGTTCCACCCATCTTCGCGCTCCATCACATCAGCGCCAAGCAGGATATCGCCGGCGCATGCGACCGCATCCTTCAGTAAAAATCTTGTTCCCGCAGCGGGATGGACATAGCTTAGGCCTTCGTCTGGGGTGGTCGCGGGACCATTGGAAGCTTTGGTAGTAGAGGAGAACCACCGTTCGTTGATCCCTCCCCGTTCAGCGCCAAACGAGTAGAGGTCATCCGGATGAAGTCTCAATCTTTGCCCAGGAATCATGAAAGAGCGAGGCACCCATGTCGGTTCTAACCTTAGCACTCCATCCGATGCGTTGACCGCTTCTTGTACGCGCGCGCGATTCAGCATTTCTTCTTCTCCTGATAGATCATTCTGGTTCTTGCAAGAACATTGATCTCAGCCGGTATATGCCGACCCTTCGAAAGCTCAAGCGGCAGATTCACACGCTCGCACATCTCGCATGTCACCTGCTTCCAAAATGCGACATGCTGATCGACCGTCTCCCCATATCCCTACGTTTCGTTGCACGAACGTATCATCACAAGTCGACCACGGAATTATAAGGCCGCTCGGGCGTCGGACACACCAAAAGCAGAAAGCCTGAGGCAGCGCCCTTTAGTGCTCCAGTGCTATCCCGAAGGAATAAAGGACATTGTTGTGGTCAGTAAAGAATGCATGACCATCCCCGACAGAAACGCCGGACAGTTGAGTAAAAGTTGGAATCTGATTCTCGCTGGAGTATAACTCCGCGCCGGTTGCAGCATTGAGGAGGTAAAGGGTGGCATGCGTCCTGGCATCTCCGCCAGAAAGCGCAATCACCACGCCGTTGGCGACCCGCGGAGGGGCTGGATTTACCATGTCTCGGGAAACCCAGACAGGCCTGAGGGCGACTTGTCCATTCGATTCTTCAATTCTGAATGCTGCAACGCCTCCATGCGGGGTTGGGCCATTCGACTTGATAGCGCTGTCATCCAGGGGGATTCCCGCAGAGACCGATGCGAAAACCCATTGAGTTCCGTCCTTGTCCTGCCAGCTTGCAAAGCCGTCCCAATCATGCTTTTCGCCCGGGTTCGAGATAGAGGGCGTTTCAAAAAGAGGCGTATGGTGATCGGCGCCGCCTAGGGATGCAGCGTCAAGAAGGGCAAGGCTTCCGTCCCTGCCGGGGGCGACAAGCAGCTGCTTCTCTTTGTATTTGAAAGTTACCGGAGAAACGCCCTGATAACTTGCCATTGCCCCATTTGGCGTATACCAGTCCTGCACCTTCATATTCTTTGAAACTGCCACCACGCTACCGGCATGGACGTCGGCATTTGAGCCGGGGGTTCCGGCGCCAGTGACGATGAAGGATGTGCCATCGGGAGCAACTACGGGCCCGGTAAGCGCCAGTGGGCGCGCCTCTGGTGTGGCATAGCTTGCGACAGGGTAGCTGGACGAAGCCAAGTCGATTGCCCAAAGTCCGTTTGGCACGCCTCCGCAACCGCGGCCCGTCGCAGCGTAAATAGTGTGGTCAACGATGTTCAGGCCGGAAGGGCTTCCATTGGCCGCAGGCAGAAATCTCACGGGAGGTGCGAAGTCGGCACCGGTGTTAATTACCTGTTCGTGGAGCATGCCGTCCGCCGTCAACACGTACATGCCCTTCAACCCGAAGTATCCACCGCCGGGCGCAACCCCAAGCCGGCGCTCAATGGATTGAGTGGGAGGTGGTTCCGGTGGTCGCGGAGTGCCTGGAGCAGTACGACGGCGAGCGTTGAAGTTAATCACGGGAGGCGGTTCCGTCAGCAGACTCAAGCTGGAAGCGCTGCAACCAGGCACAGTTGCAGGGACAGGTGTGTTGAATTGCTTCTTCCAAATCAGGGTTCCAAGTTCTGAGTCCACCGCATACACTGTGTCCGACGAGCTCCAATAGACTATGTCCTTAAAGCCCTGGGCATTGATCAGGCGGCTCGCGAGAAGAGGCTCGCTAAAAGATCGGCCGGTCTTCGACAGTTGGCCGAGTTTGATCTTCCAGAGAAACTTGACATTGGCGGCTACGCTGTCTGGTCCAAGCTTCGACTCGGCCTTTTGCCAGCCGCTCTGGCCGGGGTCACCGCCAGGCATGTTCCAGTCGCCTTTTTCGTTCGATTGAGCAGCGATGCCAGTGGACCAGAGGAGAACACTCGCACAGCATAGTCCAATGGCCAACCGAATGAGTCCGTTCTTCACTTTAAGTCCCCCAATGGACATCTGCCCAGCAAACCCTAATGAACCCATCCGACCTTCCTCAACAAGAAATGAGGCAGCAGTCTACCGTGTGCCCACCTTCAAAACCACCAATGCGCCTTATCGCCCGGTCTATTTGAGACCAAAGCAATAGATCGTCCCATCGAACGTTCCGAAGATGACCCTATCCCCGGCCACGGAAAGCCCTGCCTGGTGAAGAAATGATGTAATCTGTCCGCCGCTCGAATAGAGTTCCTTTCCAGTAAGTGCGTCGAGGGCAAAAAGCTTTGCGGGAACGGAGCGCTGAATTCGTTCCTGCGAGTCGAACAGGCCGCCCACTTCATCGTTGGCCTGACCCGTAAATTCTCCGCCTGCCAGGACAAATACCACACCATTCACAATCACTGGAGGTTCGGCGGTCATCATGTCACGGGATAACCAGGCAGGATCCAGTTGCGTCTTGCCCCCTTTCTCCTTCAGCTTGAACGCAACGATTCCACCGTGCGGAGTAGGACCATAGGTTTTTGGGAACTTCACCGCAGCGTCACCGCCGGTGGGACCGAGCACCCAGCGCGTACCGCCCTTTTCCTCCCAGCTGGCGAGACTTCCCCATGTGCCCTCAGTCTGAAAATTGACGTTCTTATTTGAGATGAGATCGCTGCGAAAGAGTGGGGTCATGTGGCCGGCACCGCCGAGCGACTTGCTGTCGAGTACAAAGTACCGGCCCTCTTTACCGGAAGCGACGATAACATCACGCCCCTTGTAAGGAAATACGACGGGCGTGACATTCATATCCAAGTCTCTTCTCGTCAGCCACTCGTGATTGGTCGGCGTGTAGTAGTCCTTTAGGGTTAATTGGTCATTTGCAAAGGTGAATGCCTCGACACTCGTGGAAAGCTTTCCGGTCGAAGCGTCATAAGTACCATCACCGGACTCAAAGTAGACAGCCCCATCAGAGCCCACGGCAGCGCCAGCAACACCCCACAAGCCGGCCTGCGGCGGATTAGATACAGTAACTTTTCTATCTTCTAGATTGACCGCATAAAGGGCGTTGGGGACACCTCCGCAGCCTTGACCCGTAATTGTATAGATCACCTTGTTCGCCAGGTTCAGTCCATAAGGTTTACCGTAAGGCCTTGGGAGAACCTGAATAGCCGGGTCACTCTCTCGGCCCGTCGCCAGATCCATGATGTGCATATAACCATCGCTGGCCAGCACATATAAGTGTCGGACAGACGCATCACTCTGCGAAACGACCGGTGTAGCGCTCAGTGCGTTAGTGCATATGAATCCACTGCCCTCGCCGGGCTCCTGTGGCTTGTTTGACTCCCACTTCAGTTTCTTTTCCCAGACAAGCGTTCCTTTTTCCGCATCGATTGCGTAGACATCGTTTGCGGCGCCTGCCAGAATGGCGAGTGTCTGGGCATCACCGGCGATGTTCACTCCGGCTACGATCAAGGGTTCCCGAAATGACAACATTCCCATCGGCTTACTGGCAACGTTGACCTTCCACAACAGCCGCAAGCTTCCTACGTTTCGGGGCGTTATGTTTGATTTGCTTCGCTGCCAAGCGTCTCGCGCTGTATCTCCGCTACTGGTCAGCCACTCCGAGCCAGATTGGCCGCACGCCGGTTTTGCCCACATCAATGTGCACCCTAAAAGGCAAATTGACGGCAAAGCTCTTAGGCAGCGCATCCTGGTCAAACTCCTATTCAATGACATTGAACCGACACCTTTTGGTAGACGACTTGACCTATCTGAAACTTGCGGTTTTGGATACTGCCGATCTGGCCATCGCGCACAACAGCGATGCTCTCCTGATACTGCGATTCCCCGCGACCGAAATGGAGCGGTTCCGTTTGGGAATCCTTGCGTTCCAGACAGAGAGAACTGAAAGATTATGGTTGTGCCACTGAGGCCTGCGAAAAATCCGGTGGAGAGGCAGGGGATACCGAAAATTCCTGAACATCGGGGGCGATTATGGCAAAAATCACATTGCGAACGGAATACTAGCTGTCACGCTCGACATCTGTCAATGGAACCGCACTTCGGGTACACGAGATCAGGCTGGATGCGCCCGCCGCGATCGACAGAAAATGAGTATAGATCAGCTCGATTCGTAGACCGCCCGGTGCTGCCTGTCAGCCCGGTAAATACGAACGCGTGTGCCGGGGCGATCCGCTTGAGTCCGCGAACGGATTCTGCGCGGTTTGGCATCGAATGAGAGAGGCGCCGAGCAGGTTGACAGGGGTCTGCGGGCCTCCTTACAATCCTCGAAATTGAGGGATTTAGCGTTTCTTAACCCAAGCCTGAAGTAAATTCCCCAAAGGCTCTTCCCCGGCCAGTTATCACGAATCCATGTCCGTTGAAGCATCTTAATCTAGGAGTTTCGGTTCTGGGGCAGAAACTGAGCTGGGATTGCCCGAAGAATCGGTCAGAGGCGTCAGAGAGTTCTTCCATTGCGAAGACGAACAGGCTTTTTGAGATGGATGGTTTGGGCAACTTCACGGAATTCAGACGAACAAAACTCGGAGCATTCGATTCGCGGGGCCATCGCCTACAGGTCACGAGACTTGTAGTGCAATGCTGGGACGCCTGCGTGGGGGGAGCACTGCTTGTTCCATTGGCGCTTATCTGTGGGTGCAACGCTTCTGCAAGCGCGAGACCAGTCGGAATCACGGTAGCGATTAGTGTCCCTGTGGGATTGCCGGCGGTTCCCATTCCACCGGATAATCCTCCAACCCTGAATGCAATTGCATTAGGCCGAAAACTGTTCTATGACACCAGACTTTCAAAAGATGGCTCCTTATCATGCGCCTCATGTCATCACCCGGAATCCAGGTTTGCGGATACGCGGGAACGATCGACTGGAGTTGGTGGGGCGAGAGGGTTGCGACACGCTCCCACGCTGGTGAACGCTGCTTACTCACCGCTTTTGTTCTGGGATGGCCGTGCCCGGAGCCTCGAAGCTCAGGTAGGTAGCCCGATTGCAGATCCGCTCGAGATGAGTCAGGCACACCAGGGCGCCGCAGCGAAGCTTCAGGGCGACAGTGAATACAGAGCGATGTTCCAAAGTGCATTTGGGAGGGACACGATCACCATCGAGAGGATAGAAAACGCACTTGCAAGCTTCGAACGGACGATCCTTAGCGGCAACTCGGCGTTTGATGAGTATGAGTATCAGGGCCACAGAGACGCTCTCTCACCGGCCCAGATTCGTGGGCTTGCCCTCTTTAAAGATCCTCTCAAAGGTAACTGCGCCGCGTGTCACACCATCGGCCCCCATTACGCACTCTTCACAGATGGCGAGTTTCACAATACCGGAGAAGGGGTGGGAGACGACGAACAACTCGCTGACTTGGGCCGATTTCAAGTCACCAAGATAGACGCTGACATGGGTGCGTTCAAGACACCAACCCTTCGCAACGTCGCAGTGAATGGACCTTACATGCACGACGGCAAGCTGAAAACGCTGAAAGACGTGGTGGATTTTTATGCGGGCGGAGGGAACTCCAATCCCCACCTGGACAAGAGAATATCGAGAGTCGCACTTTCTGGCCGAGACCGGAGCGACCTTGTTGAGTTTCTGAAGTCGCTCACAGGCGAAATCCCATCCAGTGTGGGTCCGCCGGGAGGGGATTAGTTTATATGCAACTTCTCCGCCTGTTCCATTCCTGCTGTCTACTCTCTTTGGCTCCAATGGTCATCGGCTGTTCAAGCAACGCAAAGAAAGCATCCCCGTCCGATGATCATGCTCAGCAAAACGTTGCTCCCGTGTTTCATGTAGATCCGCTCACGGCTGGATCGATCTCGGGCACTATCCGCTACACCGGTCAGAAGCCATCGCGAAAGATGATCGACATGAGTGAAGACCCGGCCTGTGTCGAGGCGCACCGAGGTAAAGCGCTGGATGAGTCTCTCGTTGTAAGCCCGAAGGGCTCGCTGGCCAATGCCTTCATTTATGTCAAAGATGGGTTGCAGGGCAAGAGATTTGAGACACCGACGACGCCGGTCATGATTGAGCAGAATGGGTGCTGGTTCAGGCCGCGGGTTCTTGGCATTCAGACAAATCAAGTTCTGGAGGTGACGAATTCCGATCCGGTGACCCATAACATTCATCCGATGGCTCAGATCAACCGGGAGTGGAACCATAGTCAAGGAGCCGGGGATCCTCCACTGGCTCGCAGATTCACGAAACCCGAGGTCATGATTTCTGTGAAATGCAACATCCATAGCTGGATGCACGCTTTTATCGGTGTCGTGAGTAATCCCTATTTCGCGGTATCGAAAGAAGACGGAACTTACGCTATCGGCAACTTACCCCCTGGCGAATACACAGTTGCAGTTTGGCAAGAGAGGCTCGGCACACAAGAGCGGCAAGTCACTGTCGCTCCTCATTCGAACACTGAAACAGATATTACGTTTAAGGGGCAATGAATTATGCGCAAGCCGCAAGTGAGGCTGCTGGTGGCCGGCGTCTGCTGGGCGCTGATCGGTTGCACTCCAGCAAAACAGCCGGCTGGAAACTCGACGGAGACGGTTCTTGGATCGCCGGGGCCTCGGGTTTATGTGACCAACGAGGTGTCGGGAGACCTGACCGTAATCGACTCCGTCACACGCAAAGTCATTGCCACCGTCCCGCTCGGCAAACGTCCGCGCGGAATTCACGCCAGCCCGGATCAAAAGACCCTGTATGTCGCGCTGAGCGGCTCGCCGATTGCCGGACCCGATGTGGATGAGAGCACCCTGCCGCCGGCCGATAAAAGTGAAGACGGAATTGGAGTCTTCGATGTGGCTCAGAACAAGCTGCTAAGAATCATTCAAGGCGGATCGGATCCGGAGAACTTTGATCTCAGTAAAGACGGAAAGCAGTTGTTCATCTCGAATGAAGATATTTCGGCTGTGAGCATTGTGGACATAGCTTCGGGAAAAGTGCTGAAAACAGTCAAGGTGGGTGGGCAGCCGGAAGGAGTCAAGACAAGTCCGGACGGGAAGTCGGTCTTTATCACATCAGAAGAAGATGGCACGCTTGCTGTCCTTGACTGCGCTAAGGGCGATATTGTTTCCACCTTTAAGGTCGGGCATCGTCCTCGCTCGGTTGCCTTCATGCCCGACGGAGAGCACGCCTACGTCAACGCCGAGAACGATGGATCGGTTGTCCTGGTGGATGTGATCCGGCGCAAGATGCTTAAGACAATTGCCCTTGGCAAGCCCGGCGTGATCAAGCCGATGGCTGTTCTGTTGTCACCGGATGCGACCAGGTTGTATGTGAGCACGGGCCGAGGGCATCAAGTGTTCACCGTAAGCACCGCCACCAATACTGTCGTTGGCTCCGTGACAGTGGGCCAACGGCCCTGGGGTATCGCCCTTTCGCCAGATGGAAGGACGCTCTACTCGGCAAACGGGCCGTCGAATGACATGTCCGTGGTGGATCTTGCAACCAATACTGTGTCGGGGTCGATTCGAGTGGGAAGCGGACCGTGGGGTGTGGTTGCATTGGGACGTTAGTCGCGCATAATCAGACCTCGGACTGCATAGGTCCGAGAGGTTGTCGGGTACTTATCCCGGAGGGACAGAAAGTCCGAAAGACGGTGTTCCCTTGCACCTTCAGAGGACAAGAGTGTTGGTCCTGAAATCTGCAAACGGATCGGGCCCTTGAAAGGGCTACTTCACACGCGAGGTCGAACAATGAGCAGGATGCTGGGAAGTCGACGTATCAGAAGCTGGGCGATTGTGCCACTCGCTATTGCCGCATGGATCATTGGCGCGATTGTTCACGCAGGCCGATTCGTCCAAGCCGGTCAGACGGCTCAGCCCGCTGTGCGGAGCATCCGGTTGGGCGCGGCGCGTCCAGGCTCACTCTACGCGCTCACTCTTGGGGTGAAGGATCCCGCGCAGCTTCAAGGCAACGACGCCATCCGAGTCACTGTGAATGACGCACAAGGAGAAGTCGCGTCCAAATGGCTGCACTCCGCGGACCTCGACTTCTACCTGACCCTCAGGCCGCGTGCCGCAGGCCCGCTCACCGTGAGCCTATCCTCGCCCCCGGGGGTTCGCGCCCCGGAGATCAGCTCAACATTGAGCAAGATTCTCCAGCCGGCTACGCTGACCGGAGACCTCGCCGGCGCCAAGCGTGGCGTTATCGCTGCGGCGCCGAACGGCTCGTGGCAAAGCGCTCAATCATTCGAGCTGGGCCAGACTATCTTCGGCAGCGACGACGAGAGGCCCTATGCTCCTTCGAAGAGCGAAGACGGCTACGCGGCGATGCTCAAAGGATTTCAATGGTTCCGGTTCACCTTCCGAGAAAAACAGCCGCGATTGGTGTACTTCGTATTGAATGTGACCGATCGCGATGTCCCGCTGGATGTGGACATTTTCCAGACGGGTAAAGACGAGGCTGGCCAGCCGGATGTGGTGCCCTTCACAGCGGGAGAATTTGTCTATCAAGTTGAGGCAACCCAAAACTATCCGGGGCTCTACAAATTCCGCACGCGCATCTTGCAGCCCGGTCAAGAGTATTACGTTCGGGTGGCCGCCAATCATCCGGCTTATCAACTGCACACTTATGAATATTCTGTGCCGCCTTCCAAGGACCCACATGAGGCGGTGCGAGCGGGCATGGATTTCCTGATCAATATGGGAGACACGTGGCTCTCGAATACGCCGCGCCGAGGTGCAATCGCCTTACGCTCCACCATGCAGCATTCCGAGACTCAGCTCTGCATTGCATGCCATCCGTCACAGTTCACCACCCGAGGCTATTTGAAGGCCGTGCAGAATGGCTATGCCCCGACACAGCGCCCCGCGTTGGAGTTCCTGACCGACCGTATTTATAACAACACCAGACCTCTTTACGGAGAGCCCGGCGCCAATTGGGTACGCGTGATTTATACGGCTCGCACGGAGGCTAGCCGGCTACCCCTTATCACCCATGCCTTCGAGCAGAATGTGACGCACGACGCGCCACGAAAGAACTTCGCCGTACCCTACGCGAAGTTTCTGAAGATCCACTACAAAGGTTTGACCGTTATGCCTGGAGATGAGGCGGACGGCTGCGAGCCCGAGGTAAGTCCATTCGAGATCGCTCAGCAAAGCTGGCAGACATTCAACATGGTTTATAACCAGACGCACCAGGCGGATTGGCTGGCCGAGCGCGACCATGTGGAACAGTTGGCGCTGCCTGACGAGCCGAAGAATGTTATCGACTTGAGTTGGAAGATCATGTTTCTTTCGGAGGTGAACCGCGACAAGTATTCCGCACAAATCGGTCAGCTCATTGACAAGCTTTACGAGTACGAGACTCCGGAAGGCGGATGGCCATATCCATTCGACAAACATGCCAAGACAGCGGACTTCATTTCTTACAATGCAGTTCTTGCTCTAGCTGAGACTGGCCATCGACCAGAGACCGACGAGCACCTTGCACGTGCCGTCAAGGCGATGCTGGCTGCACAGCGGCCGGAAGGCAGTTGGGAGGGCGATCCCGTCTACCAGGGCTTCAATACACCATTCCGAGCAACACAGTTTGCGGTGATGGCTCTATCCACTCTCTACCCGGGAACCACCAAGGCCAAGAATTGGGACGCCGCATATCCGGCGCCGGTCACAACCCTCGCCAGAAATGACTTGCCGCTACTTCTTGAACAGCTCGATCAGTTCTGGGATCTCGCGCCGGAACCGGTTTTGCGCCAGATTCGCGAGGTGCTCACCACGAGCGACCAACCGCTTGCACGCGAAGCCGCGGCTCGCGCCCTCGGCCATATGGCCGACCCAGGCGCATTGCAGGCTTTGATCAAGGGACTTGGCGACCCCACCAAGATGGTGCAAACGAGCTCTGCATATGCCCTTCGCATGGTGCTGTCGCGGCGGCAGGAGGCCGCGCCAGAGGGACGAAAGATGTTGACCGCCGCGCTGGCATCGTCCGACGCACGTACACGATGGGGCGCGGCTCGCGTCTTCAATCAGCATTTCAGGGATTTGACTGGCGACGCAGATTTGCTGGCAGCCCTGGAGAAAGATCTGAATGATCCAGTACCCTTTGTCCGCTTTGAAGCTGCGTCTGGATTGTGGCGTTGGTATTACTGGCAGGTGGACCAACCGGAGGTGCGTCGCAGCACGCTCGAAACGCTCGCTACTCGTCTCAATACGGAGACTGACGCGATGGTTCGGCGCGGGTTACAGGAAAGTGTTTACGACCTGCTGGATGAAAACACCGGATACCTGTCTGCCTGGGTGCGAGCAAGTTCCAAAGACGAGGACAAGGACCGCATCAACGCCGGCTATGAAGCGGTGGCGCGCGATCAGGCGCAGGTGCTGGCCAAAGTGCTGCGCGAGGGAACGCCGCTAGGCCGTCAGGGTATCCTGAATGCCCTTTGGGATTTCCATATTCGCCACTATGCTTTGCCGGAGCTCAAGGCGGACACTGTCTCGATTGGCCTGCCTGCAGTTCTTACCAAGTATGTAACCGGTGTGCCCGATCTGCATCGCCCGGATTATGAATATCCGCCGTACCGTGAGACGGTCGACTTTAAGTATGACGTCAACAATGGCTTCTTCCAGACACGTATTGGTAACGACAGCGATCTGATTCACTTCTTCAAAAGCTCGGGACCGGAGTTGGAAGACGCGTTGCTTGCCTGCCTTGAAGGCGCAGATGACTCCATGAAAATCGAGGTGCTGAAGGCAGGAAGCACTTTGAGTGAATCCGGCGACGCACGGTTCACGTTGGCGGCCCTGAACCTGTCGGAGGATTCCAACCCCGCGGTGCGGCTGACCGTTCGCTATGTCTACGAGGGTGGCCAGCGCGGAATCCTGAACCTAAATACATCGAGCGCACCCGACTCACACCTGGTGAGCAAAGTAGTCGAGATCCTCAAGCAGGGAAATCCGGATAGCCAGGCCGTGGTGCTGCCGCTGCTTGCGGCGCTGCCAGAAGGATCTCTCTGGGAAAAGCAGACGGATGTTCAGGATGCGTTGCGGTCAATGCTCGAACAACGGCCACGGCCGGCAAATTATGCCCTGGTGCTGGACGCCGCCTCTTCGTTTCCCAGCCTTATGCATGAGGCGAAGCTCCAGGAACAGGTGTTGGCCGGGCTGCATTCCTTCACACCCGCGGTGCAGCGTGCCGCTGTGCAGGTCGTCTTGGAACACTTTCTCAGCGATCCCCAAACTGAGACCGCGGTGAAGACTGCGTTCGCGAACCTGAACAATTCAGGGCTGAGTATCTTCCTGGAGGAAGTGGGCAACCCCGTATTTCTGAAGCGGCGTTTGGGCGTATCGGGAGGCGCCGTCTCACAAGATCAGGACTACCTGAACCGCAACGCTGCCGCGCGGAAGATTAAGGAACCCTTGGAGTACCCGCTGGTGGTCGATACCGTGCTGGCGAGCCTGCTCAACCCTGATGCCAACGTGAGTGCAGCGGCGCTGGATACGCTGCGCAAGGTCAAAGGCATCGAACAACGGCCGGATTTTCGCACTGCCATGGATAAGCTGAAGAATTCTGGCAATCCGCGCCTTAAACTCATCGCCACCAGCGTGTTGCAAGGAAAGAATCTGAGCGAAGCGTTGCAGGACGTACAACCCGGCTCGGTGCTTGACTTCCGCTATTTTGCCACCAGGATCGAGCCCATCCTGGCAGCGCCGGGGCCTGATGGAAAGGCGTGCGTCTTCTGCCACGCCAGTCATGTGATCTTCAAGCTGCAGCCGCCCAATGCTCAAGGTGTCTTCTCAGACCAGGACAGCGAAGAAAACTACAAATATGCGATGCGCGTGGTGGATATTACCAACCCCAATCAGAGCCTGATACTGATCAAGCCCACCCGCCCAACGGACAGTGCGGGCAACGTCGGCGATTACCTCGCCACGCATAACGGCGGCCAGCGTTGGCATGGAAATGAATCCAGCGAACAATACAGAACGATTCTGGAATGGATCCGAGGGGGCCGTGTGGAGAGCGCGTCGCTGTCAAAATGAGGAACCAAGGATCGCTGCCATCAGGCAATTGACTTAACCATGAAAATCAGCAATCGATCGAACGTCTTCCAGACTGGAGAAGAGCCCTATGAGCATTCAGCAGAAGGTGGCGCTTTCTAAGAGCCTTGTGAACCGCCGGCGATTCTGTGCTACCACAGGTATTGCAGCAATGGCAGGCATTTTTTCCGCCGAAGCCCACGCAAGCATTGACGCATTGGGGAATCCTCCCGGAGCTTTACAAATGCAGACAGGCAACGGTGAATGGACTTATCGAGTTGTCCCCAACTGGGGTCAATTGCCGCAGGGGAAGACGTTCGGCGGAACTCATGGCGCTATCGCCATTGACAATGCCGGGCATGTCTACGTCAGCACGCAAAGCGAAACGGGTGTGCTGGTGTATGACCGAGACGGAGCACTTTTGCGATCGATTGCCACGGACTACCCTGAAATTCACTCTATGGTTCATGCAGAAGAGTCCGGCACAGAGTATCTCTATGCCACCGTGCAGAAGGGAACGCCCCATGAAAACTGGCTCTTTCTCAAAATCAAGACCGATGGCACCGTTGTTCAAAAGATCGTAGCTCCCGGTGAAGCGGGATTCCGCGAGGCGAATGAATGGCGGCTGACCGCCGCCGTACCTGGACCTGACGGATCAATTTACATTGCCAATGGCTATGGGGACTCTCGCATTTTCAGGTTTGATAAGGCCGGCAATTACAAGGCGAGCTTTGCGGGCAAGGGAAATGCAAATGGGCAATGCGATTGTTGCCATGGGATGACTGTGGATACGCGTTACGACCAGCCACTCATTCTGGTGTGCGACAGGGAGAACCGCAGGCTGAGCCACTACGACTTCGATGGCAAATTCGTAAGCAACGTCACTCTTCATCTTCGTCGCCCATGCCAGGTGAGTTTTCATGGCGACTATGCGGTTGTCTCCGAATTAGAAGGACGCGTTACCGTCTTAGATAAAGACAACTCGCCGGTTGCATTCCTCGGTGACAATCCGCATAAAGACCAATGGGCAAACTACTCCCTTCTTCCTGGCGACATAGCGCCGGAGTGGTTCAGCGCGGCCCATGGATGTTACATCGATGCGGACGCCAACATCTACATTTCGGACTGGAATAAGTCTGGACGTATTTCAAAGCTGACCAGGGTAGCCGTCTAACGAGGCGGGACAGAACCACACCCACGATTCACGCGCTACATCGGTTAGTTTCCCCTGCGCATCGATTAGCGGACAACGCATGTGTTAAGGCACTGATGTATCATTCTCGAAGCGCTGAACAAAGGCGTTTCCACTGGTTTAGAGAGATTCATCAGAGCGATCATGACCATTTCCGGCTCCACACATTTTGCGCCGCCCGTCAATTCATCAGAGAAGCATGGATACAACCTTTTTCTTTTGCTCGTCGCCGGCCTGGGCGGGTTACTGTATGGAATTGATGTAGGCATCATTGGCGGAGCACTGCCCTACCTTGAAGCGACTTCGCATCTGACCGCTGCACAGCTTTCTGTCATCGTGGCGGCAGTGCTCCTGGGCAGCGTTATCTCGACCTTGTTCGCGGGCATCTTGGCTGACTGGATGGGGCGGCGCCCACTGATGGTCCTCAGCGGGCTGACTTTCATCGTAAGTATTCCGGTGATCGCGCTTTCGCATGGCTATACCCCGCTATTTTTTGGACGCCTCCTGCAAGGCATAAGTGGCGGCCTTATTGGCGTGGTGGTTCCGCTCTATCTTGCCGAGTGCCTTTCGGCATCTAGCCGTGGCAAAGGGACGGGAGTCTTCCAGTGGCTGCTTACGCTGGGAATTGTTGTAGCGGCGCTGGTGGGCATCTACTTCAGCTATCGTGTGGAAGCCGTGGCCCAAGCTGGCGATGCCGCTGCGCTCTTCGCCTTCAAGGACCAGGCCTGGCGGCGCATTTTTTGGGTCTCGCTGCCTCCCGGCGTCCTGTTTGTTTTGGGCAGCCTGTTGGTGACTGAATCTCCGCGATGGCTCTTCCGACGCGGCAAAGAGGAGTTGGCCCTTGCCGCCCTTCTGCGCTCACGTACCGCGGAGCAAGCCGCCATCGAGCTAAACGAAATGAAGGAGACACTGCACGCTGCCGCAGAGCGCAGTACCGCCGGCCACGAGGTGCGCGACGCGCTTCTGCGCCGGAAGTACGTGATTCCGTTCCTGCTGGCATGTCTCATTCTCTTCTGCAACACGGCGACGGGGATCAATTCGATCATTGGGTACAACACTGGCATTCTTCTTCAGAGTGGCCTGACTGATCTGCATGCGCATTGGGGATATGTCATCCTGACCGCTACGAATTTCCTGATGACCATCGTGGGAATGCTGTTGGTTGACCGCAGTGGCCGCCGATTTCTATTGATCCTCGGAACAGCCGGCATGATCGCTTCGCTGGTCAGCGTCGGCGTACTGTTTTTCAGAACCGAGAAGCAGAGCGTAGATTGCCGTAGCCTGCTTCAGGCCAGCGTTGGCGCTAACCAAGAGATGATTCTTCACTTCGACCCGGCTGAGGCGGCAAAGCTCCTGTCTTCGCAAGACGGCGCGGGCAGCCAGATCAAGAGCGATCATGCCTCGCTCGCGATCATCTATTCTTACGGAGACTTTACGGCAGCCACCAGCTATGTGCGCTCCGACGAAGCAGCGGCGGCGCCCATTCAAATCACGCGCGCAAGCTGTGTTCCCACCAACAAAGTGGAGGCCTTCTTCAAGAATCCGTTGGCCAACCTCGATGCTGCTCAGACCGCTCCGCTCAAGATCAACAAAGCTCTGATCGGGCAGGTTCCAGATTCGGGCCATGGCTGGCGGGTCGCGTTTGGGTTATATGCATTCATGGCGTTCTATGCCATGGGCCCTGGTGTGTGTGTTTGGCTTGCCCTATCGGAATTGATGCCCACGCGGATCCGGTCCAATGGAATGAGTATCGCCCTGGTCATCAACCAGTTGGTCTCCACCACGCTGGCCGGGATTTTTCTCCCCTTTGTCAGCAAGTACGGCTATTCTTCGATGTTCTTCCTTTTCGCCTGCTTCACAATGGTCTACTTCTTCACCGCTACATTTCTGCTACCAGAGACCAAAGGCAAGACCCTGGAAGAGATCGAAGCACATTTTGAAAGGCAAGGCGCGCGCTAGAGCAAAGAGCAGTTGCCGAGAAACAATGCTGAGCGACTCCAATGCGGATCTGAAGTCAATGTGAATTCCAAGGCGTGCCCGGTTGTTTCGTACTTCTTCGCGCGGCAGTTCCATTTAATTGGGAGTCCCAACTTTGCTTCTGGAGGTAATCGATGCGACGGATTTCTTTTGTCCTCGTACTCATATTGATGTGTGGCGCGGAGTTACACGGGAAACCTGTCGCGCTCTTTTACATGACCGATAGCCCGGACTCGATCCGGTCGTTTCTGGCTCATTCCAGTAAGGTCGACCTGTTGGTGCCCACCTGGTACTCCGTCGATGAGAATGGATTGGTAACCGGTGCGCCCAACCCCACAGTCCTCGATGTCGCACATCGTGGCGGACTACCTGTGATGCCGATTCTGGCGCTCGCTGGCAAGAAGAAATTCCACGACCTCTCCGCCAGTTCGGACGCTCAGCAGCGGATGAACGATGCCATGATCCGCGAGGCCAAGGCGCACGGTTATACAGGCTTTCAGTTCGACTTCGAGAATCTGAATTACACCGACCGAGATGGACTTACGGATGTGGTGCGGCGTTCGGCTGAAGATCTGCATAAGGCAGGTCTGCAGCTAACCATCGCCACCGTACCCAACGCGCCCGGATATCCCGGTCAGGGTGGATTCGCCAAGTGGATTTATACCGACTGGCGCGGTGCATACGACCTGGCCGCGTTGGCCAAGTATGTTGATCTGATTTGCCTGATGACTTATGACCAGCACACACGTTGGACAATGCCCGGTCCAGTAGCCGGATGGCAGTGGACTGTCGAGAATCTCGATTATGGGCTCCAGTCCGCACCAAAAGAAAAGCTCTCGCTGGGCATCCCGCTCTACGGTTATCACTGGTACACAGCAGCGCCCACAGTGGACAAGAATACCGGCGAAGAGAAGTCAAACCTCTCCGCCGACTACATCAGCACACCGGACGCACAGCAACTGGCCACGGCGTACGGTGGCAAGCTGGAGTGGGACGCCGGCGACCACAGTGCTTTCTTCTACTTCTACCGCGACCAGATGCGGGAATGGGTCTTTTACACTGATTTGCGCACTTTTCGGGACCGCTATCAACTCGCAGCCGACCATGGCCTTGAGGGCTTCTGTTCCTGGGTTCTGGGTTCGGAGGACCCGGCAATATGGACGTTTCTCCCCGATCGTCAATAGCCTGGACCATTAAGAGCCGGTGGGTAGCGGAGCGATTTGCGCAATTTCCTACTGGCATATGCAACCGATGTGGGAGAAAAACTCACGGTGCACTTTTCGAAGGGACTACAGCTCATCTTCCGCGATTCGAATTTGCCTAGACGGCAAGAACGCTCATGCCAATCGAAGCAAAAGCTCTCGCTGCATCTTCAGAGATGCCGTCGTCGGTAATCAGCAGGTCAATCTCATGAGGCGGGCAAATCACCGCGGGACTCACCAGACCCATCTTGCTCGAGTCAGCGACCACCACAACCTGTCGGGCCTGCCGCGACATGGCGCGAAACACCGCAGCCTCATCCGGCTGTATGATTGTGGCGCCATGACTCGCATCCACGCCTGTTGCGCTCAAGAAGAGCCGGTCCATCACTACCACGGCCAGGGACTCGATAGCCGCCGGGCCAACCAGTGAAAATGCGCCGGCCCAACGCAGGTTTCCGCCGGTAAGCGTGGTCTGCAAACGAGCACTGGAGCTAAGTTCCATCCCTATGTTCACTGCATTGGTGATGATGTGAATGTTCTTCCGGTGGAGCAGTTGACGGGCTACAAGGGTGGTGGTGGTGCCGGCTGCAAATCCGATCGTCTCGTCCTCCTGCACCAGGGCAGCCGCCGCCCGGGCAATGCGCTGCTTTTCTGCCGCGAACCGGTCCTCGCGAACCTGAAACGACGCGTCGAAGCGGAAGGGCTCATACGTGGCTCCACCATCTCTGGCCAGCATGGCGCCACCATGCGTCCGATGCACCAACCCATTTTCTTCAAGACGGATAAGGTCGCGGCGAATGCTGGCCGGCGAAGTCGCCAGCGCGGATGTCAGATCGTCCACTGAGGCCTTGCCGTGATGCAACAACAGCCGCACGATTTCTTTAGCGCGTTTGTCGGTCTTTAATGACATAGCCCTGGACAGCTCCACGCAGCCCGTAGTTTCAATTTGCTTGAACTTCCGCTATTGTACGGAAACTTCAGGCGAGTCTTCCAGAGGAATTGCCTGCAGCCTGGATTTGAAGGCTCTTACATCCTTCTCCATGACTAGGAAGCGGGCACACTTGTCCGAAAGGGGGCCGCAAGCCGGACCGCCGTCATAGGCTGTGCTCTTTACCTTCGTGCTGAGGGAAGTGTGCACCTCCCGAATGCCGGTACGAAGAGCGAGGTTCTTGACATTTGAGGTGCGAATGCCCCCACCCGCCATGATACGAATGCGGCCGTCAGCCGCCTGGCGCAACCGGGCAATCTGCTCCATGCCTCTAAGAGCGTCGGCCTTTCCGCCAGAAGTCAGTAGGCGGTCGGCTCCACAGGCAATTACCGCTTCCAGCGCGAGATCCAGATTTTTACAAACATCGAAGGCCCGATGGAAAGTCACTTGGAGTGGGCGCGACATCTCAATCAGGCTGCGGGTGCGCTCACGATCCACGGTGGCATCCGCTTTCAGTATGCCCAGCACCACCCCGTCAATTCCCCGCTTCTTTGCCTCCAGGATATCCTTCTGCATTACTTCAAATTCATGATCGGTATACACAAAATCGCCGCCGCGTGGACGGATAATGACAAACACATCAATGCTCACAGCAGTTCGAACGGCGCTTATCAAGCCGGCGCTGGGCGTGATCCCGCCTTCGCTGAGCGCGCTGCACAACTCAATGCGCTCGGCGCCTCCTCTGGCGGCAGCCATCGCCGACTCCACCGAATCGACACAAATCTCAAGGTCCATGATGACTGAGCCCATTTCCCCAAAGCCGGATTTCTAACTGAAATCATACAGTCTGCGAAGAATCCGGGAACGCGAAAGGCCTTACGAGTCCGGCTGTCGCGATGGTTTGCGACAGCCGGTTCGCTAAAAGGTGTACTTTGCGGAAAACTGCAGATGGCGCTCAGTGGATCGAGTGCCTTGACGAGAAACGTTACCGAAGTTTTTATCGCCGAAATTGGTGTTCGGGTTTCCGTAGCTGACGATGTTGAAAGCATTGAAGGCGTCAAAACGGAACCCAACTGAGTGCTCCCCGATGATGTGGAAGTCCTTGAAGGCCGATAGATCCGCGTTAAAGAAACCTGGACCGCGCACCGCGCCATTGCTTTCTGTGCCGAAGAGAGTACCCCCGGTGGTGTTCGTCGCAGGCGCGCCGAATGCGCACACGCCATTGTCGTGAGCAGGATCGGCAGGATTTGAATCGGTACAGGGCGTTACTGAGGCATCGGTACCGAACCAGTTTTCGTTGCTGCGATCAACAATCTTCAGCTTGCGGTATTGGTTGACCCGCGAGTTGCCATAACTGTTGGAGTTGTTGCCGGGGCCGGTAATGGTTTCAGGGAAGCCCGAGTAAGAGACTACGGCAGTGGAGAGCTTCCAACCGCCGATCGCTTCATCTATTACACGATTGGCGCCGGGAAAATACTCTTTCCCGCGTCCAACGGGCAAGGCATAGACCGCCGTACCGGAGAAGTTGTGCAGCACGTCGTACCCAGCCGGACCGTAGTCGCCACCGCTGTTGTAGTAGTTCTGGAAGGCGCCGCTGAAGCCGTTGACCTGCAATCCATAGTTGCCCAGGCTGTTGGTCATGGCTCGACCGTAAGTGTAGTTGACAGTGAATTCCAAACCATGATTGAGGCGCTGACGAAGAACCGCCTGGAGTGCGTTGTAGTTCATCATGGCGCGCGACTCGGTGATCAGCAGGCCGCCGTTGCCACCGACGCCCAGCGCGGAGTCGATTCCGGTCAACCCGATGTACTGGCTGTTGTAGAACGGGGCCGAGGTCTGATCGCCATTGATGGTGTACTGGTTGATATTGCCGTAATCCTCAATGTGCTGGCCCTGTTCGCCGATGTAGCCCGCTTGTAAGGATGCCGTGTGGGTCAATGCATATTCCACCGTCAGGTTCCAATTCTGCACATAGGCCGGTTGGATATTCTGCGGATACGCGGTGTAGCCGAGGTTGGAACTGCTGTATTGAATCGAGGTGTCGGAAGCGGTAAAGCCCTCCTCGGCAGTGTTGGGCGTGGACACGGCATTAGGCTTTGGACTGCTTACCGTGAAGCCGGCCGCCTGCAGGAAAGGCGCAATGGCTGTCAGGCGCTGATTGAATGAGTTGCCTTCAAAGAAGCTGGTGGCGCCGTAGCCGGAGCGAACCACAAGCCGGTCGTTCATCTGATAGGCAAACCCGATGTGCGGCATCCACTGCCGGAAGTTGGGCTGGTAGCAGGCTAGGTTGTCGCACAGCCTGGCCCCTGGGAGAGCGCCTGCAGGAAGACGGCCGGCATACATGATCTGCCCGGTTGTGAGATCGACGTTCCCGGTCCGGTCATGCTCTTCGACCCAGGGTTCGTCGAACTCGTAACGCAGGCCGAAGATCAAGGACAGGTTGGGGCGGATCTTGAAGTTATCCTGCGCAAAGCCAGCCGTGCGCCATTGCCGCTGCCCAACGTTGACGCTGGCCAGAGTTACCCCTCCCGACGATACGCGGTCAAGCACAAAATCCGCAGGACCGTAGCCGCTGGAGCCGCTGCCATTTGAGGTGAATGCGCCGGAGTAGTTCAGCGAACCCAGATAGCCGTCGTTGTTGCCGGTGGGATAGTTGTTCTGATAGCGGCGAGCTTCGATGCCCATGCTCAGATAGTGCAGGCCGTGCTGCCAGGTCAGGTTGTCGATGTAGCTGTAGGTGTTGTCGATGACGCCGCCGTTGTAGGCCGAGGTGCCCAGGCTGCTGAGGCCGTTATTGAGATTCTGGTTGGTAAAGCCGTTGTACTTCTGGTTGGGGAAGCTTATGCCGACCTTGGCATTACCTGAGGTTCCGAAGGCTCCTGTCGGGTCCTGAGGGAAGCCCGTGTTCCAATCCGTACGCGTAAAGCCGACGCGCCCTGAATTTACGAGTGACGACGAGAAAGTGTGGACCCAGTTGGCGCCCGTAATCCAGGTGGGAAAGAGGTTGATCCCTGGGAAGGAGATAGCCAGCAGCGGGGTTGAGCCATCATACGCGTGAGAAATCGAATAGAATCCCGTAATCTTGTCGGCAGTGCGGGGGTCGTATTCGATCTTTACGTCGCCCTGGTCGTTGGCGTGGTAGCTGCGCGATGGGGCCGCGTAGTTGCTTTGCGCGATTCCATCGGGGGGTGTCGAATTGGGCAGCGGGTAGTATTTTGGGTTCGCGAAGAGGAACTTGGCTACCGGATTGGTGATCGGGACATTCTGGTTGTTGTTGTAGGGCGCAAAGTTGTTGAGCGGGTCGTAGAGCTGGATTGGAGTGGAGCCCGCGAGCAGGGCCGAAAAGTCGCCCCCGCGCATGGCTTCCGTCAGCACACTCGCAGTCCCTGATCCGCCCTGGTGCTGGCGCGATCCCAGGTAATCGGCAAAGAAGAACAGCTTGTTATGCAGGATGGGTCCGCCTACGGCGCCACCAAACTGGGCGAAAGAGTATGGATTGATCGGGAGGGGATCCCGCTGACCCTGGGCATTCAGATGTTGTCCATTTAAATAAGTGTTTGCGTCAAACCTGTAATCCTGCGCGTAGCCGTAGGCTGAGCCATGGAACTGGTTGGTCCCGCTCTTGAGCACGCTCACCACGCCGGCGCCATTTACGTTGCCGTAGTCGGCCGGAGAGTTTGCGGTAATCACCTGGACCTCTTGCAACGCCTCCGGCGCCGGGCTGTAGGAGATCAGGTTGTTATAGGTTTCGTTCATGTCGATGCCGTCCAGCGTGTAGTTGTTCGCCTGGGCGCGGTTGCCGTTCATGTTGGGCGTATCGGTGTAATAGGTGCTGCGTTCAAAACTCGTCGTGCCGGATGTTCCCGCTGTATCCACTGCACCGGGGACATACAGGGTGAGGGCTGAAAAGTCGAGGCCGTTCAAGGGAAGATTCTGGATGGTATTCGCAGTAAACGTGCTGTCGATAGTGGGGTCGTTCGTGTTGAGGATAGGCGCCGCGGCTGAAACACTCACAGTGGTCGAAGAACCTCCCACGGCAAGACTCACGTTGAAGGTTGCGGTCTGCAGCACTTCCAATACGAATGACGGCAGAGTCTCAGTATTGAACCCGCTGGCCTGCACACTGACCTGGTAGTGGCCGATGGGAAGGAATTGAATGCGGTAGAAGCCTGCCTCATTGGTTGTCGTGGGCGTATCCACACCCGTGTCAAGGTTATGCGCTGTTACGCTCGCGCCCGAAAGTACTGCACCACTCGGGTCGGTGACCACTCCCGCGATTGAGCCGGTAACGGTCTGCGCAAGCGCCATTGGAATGCACGCGAGCAAAGCAAGCGTACAGCCGAAAAATATCCGGACGAGATTCGTTTTCATTGAGTCCTCGCTAATTTCGCTGCAGATGTTTGGAAAGCTTCTGGCATGGGAAAGCAAGGGGGGCGGCACCATGGGAAGCGGATGGTGGCGATGCGGAGCGGCGCCCAGAAGGAATCTGCGGATGGTTTCCATACCCTAGCCTCAATTGAAAAGTGCAAGTACTGCGCACGGAAAATCTGGCAATCCAGACCGTGTCTTTTATTTGGAATAACTTTACATAAATTTCGTCAAACTGTCCATAAAAATGACGAATTCTTGCATTCACTCTTCTAAATCAGGGAACGGATAATCCCACATACTCGAGACTTTGGTGGCAAAGAACGTTGAGTTGCAGCCGAGATCGCATTTACGTATCTCGAACTTGCCATTCAGGCGGCCACAGAAGAAAACCTCTAAGTCATTGAAATATAGATTATTAATGACAGGCTAAATCGCTGTCAGCCGCTGAAAGTCGAGACAATGAGATTGGAGGAGGATGGAAAATGACTTGTCCGGCGGTCTTCTTACCTCTGGCCTTCTCCGGCAAACCCAACCAGTCAAAACTGGATTCTTTTTGCAATTGACCCGCTCAGGACGACTCAGCCAACCGGTGTGGGAGATACTGGGGAAACGCATCGACGAGCACTCGGCTCGCGGGGCTACGTTTGCTTTGACCCCGCAGTAAGAGGAAATCGTGCCGGTAGGATACACTTCAAGCCGTGGAGGAGTGCCGTCTTTGCGAGTTCGCAGTCTGGTTTGGGGGGTTCTGGCGGTTTTTGTTTCTTTTCCCGGCGCTGGAAGGGCGCAGCAAACGACGCCACCACAGCCCCAAAAGGGCGGAATGGGCGGCATCGCCTCGGGGGTAGCAGCGGCCCCGGTGTATGACGAGCAGAAACGGCCCATCACCGCTGGCGGGTTCGTCGACAAGGGAACGGTGGTGTTTGAGGACATCACCAAGCGGGCTGGGCTTTCTGCGTGGCGCCACAAAATGGGTGCGCCAGAGAAGAACTTCATCGTCGAAACGAACGGCTCAGGCGTAGGCCTGATCGACTACGACAACGACGGATGGCTGGACATTTATTTGGTGAACGGTTCAACCTTCAATGCCTTGGACGGGAAGGAAGAGCCGCCGCACGCCGCCCTGTTCCACAACAATCACGACGGAACCTTTACTGACGTGGCCGCCCAGGCCAAAGTAACCAATGACCGCTGGGGCTACGGGGTCAGCGTCGCCGACTACGACAACGACGGTTGGCCCGACATTTATGTGGGCAACTACGGCAAGAACCGGCTCTATCACAACAACCATGACGGGACCTTTACCGACGTAGCCGAAGAGGCGGGAGTAACGTTGGGCAATTGGTCGCCGGGCTCGGCCTGGGGAGATTACGACGGCGACGGGCTGTTGGACCTATATGTCACAGGATATGTACATTTTGACCGCAACAACCTGCCCATCGCCGGCACCAAAGCCGTGGACTACGCCTCATGTCTTTATCGTGGAGTGGGAGTCAACTGTGGGCCTCGCGGCCTGCCGGGCGAACCAGACCACCTCTTCCACAACAACGGTGATGGGACCTTCACCGATGTGACCGTCAAGGCAGGCGTTGTGGATAAGGACAAATACTACGGATTCAGCACTATCTTTGTATCTCTTAACGGCAACGGCAAGCCGGACCTGGTGGTGGGTAACGACTCGCAGCCGAACTTTCTCTACATTAATAAGGGCGACGGTACCTTCGACGACCAGAGCTACGTTTCAGGATTCGCACTGAACAAGGACGGGCGCGAGATCGCCTCAATGGGCATTGCGGTGGGTGACTACGAGAACAATGGGTTGGTGGACCTTTTTGTAGACGACTTCGGCGACGACTACAAGGTGCTCTACCACAACGACGGCGACAGCAGCTTTACCGATGTGAGCTACAAGGCGGGCATTGCACAAACCACGATTCCTTTTGTCGGCTGGGGCGATGGCTTTATCGATTACGACAACGACGGCTGGCTGGACCTGCTTACGGTCAACGGGCACGTCTATCCGGAGGTAGACCAGCACGATTGGGGAACTACGTTTGCCGAGCGGCCACTTCTGTTCCACAATGTGCCCGAAAAAACGGGCAAAGGGAGGCGGTTCGAATACGTTACGCCGGTGAAGGATTCTGGGCTTGCTGTGGTGATTCCGGCACGGGGAGCGGCCTTTGGCGACCTGTTCAACGACGGCAAGATTGACGTGATCATCAACCCCATCGACGGGCCACCAGTACTCCTGCGGAACGTCAATCCCGACCATCACCACTGGGTGGAGATGCAACTGGTAGGCGGCTCCAAGAGCCCGCGCGATGCCACCTGCTCCACGGTTTACCTGAAGGCCAACGGCATGCGCATGCGCCAGGACGTGCTGGCAAGCGGCAGCTACATCTCCTCGAACGACCGGCGACTCCATTTTGGGCTGGGCGACGCCACTGACGCCGGCACTGCGGAGATTCATTGGTCTTCAGGAGTCAAGGAGACGGTAAAGCTGCCTGCGGTCGATCGCATCTACACCATTACGGAGGGCAAAGGAATTACCGGCGCGGTGTGCGGAGGCAACCCGTGCTAAACAAAACAAGCGGCGGGCAACGACAAACCTGTACCAATCTCGCAGCAATGAGCTTTATGCTTTGAAGGGATCAGCCTTGCTTCACGCGTTCAAACAATTGACGGTTTTCGTCGCCTTGACACTCTTTGTTATGCACACAGCCTGGGCACAGGAGGCTTCTCAATCCAAACCACAGGGTGGGATGCGATCATCTCAAGACGGAATGGCTAACGCGGGCCCTCATCAGGCGGTGTTTGATAGCGAGCACCGCCCCATCACCGCGGGTGGCTTTGTGAAATCAGGCCCTATCATTTTCCAGGATGTTGCCCAGGCAGCAGGCCTTGCGGGCTGGCATCACACGGCCGGTACGCCTGCAAAGCGCCTCATCCTGGAGGCAAAAGGCCCAGGCGTTTGTCTGCTGGACTATGACAACGACGGCTGGCTGGATATCTATCTCGTAAACGGATCGACCTACAAGGCGCTCGACGGCAAGGAAGCGCCGCCTCAGGCAGCTCTTTTTCACAACAATCACGATGGGACGTTTACCAATGTGACGAAGACTACCGGGGTCACCAACGACCGGTGGGGATACGGGTGCACGGTCGGCGATTATGACAACGATGGCTGGCCAGATCTCTATGTCACGAACTACGGCAGCAATCGCCTGTACCACAATAACCATGACGGAACGTTTACCGACGTCGCGGAAAAGGCGGGCGTGACAGTGGGAACATGGTCAACAGGCGCAACCTTCGGCGACTACGATGGCGACGGCCGGTTGGACCTTTTCGTTGACGGCTATGCTCGAATTGATTTGGCCAATCCTCCGATTTCCGGTTCGAAGGCGGCCGGCTACGCTGCCTGCGAGTACCGCGGCGCGCAAGTGATGTGCGGCCCGCGAGGCCTGAAGGGCGAACAGGATCATCTCTTCCACAACAATGGAGACGGAACCTTTACAGACGTCAGCAAGAAGCTGGGTGTAGACGATCCCAACGGATACTACGGCCTTGGGGTGTTGTTTGTGGACGTGAATGGGGATGGCAAACCGGATCTGCTGGTGGCCAACGATTCTACTCCGAACTATTTGTATATGAACAAAGGGGATGGGACATTCGAAGATCAGAGTTACATCAGTGGATACGCAGTCAATAAGGATGGCCGCGAGATTGCCAATATGGGAATTGCGGTCGGCGACTATGAGAATAATGGCCACCTTTCCATCGTGAACACCAGCTTCGGCGATGACTACGTTGTTCTGTTCCAGAACGACGGAACAGGGTTTTTCACGGATGTCAGCTATCAGACAGGCCTGGCAATAGCCTCCATGCCGTTTGTCAAGTTCGCTGACGGATTTCTCGACTATGACAATGACGGGTGGAAGGACCTGCTCATTGTGAATGGGCACGTGTACCCGGAAGTAGATCAGCACCCAGAGTGGGGAACCAGCTATGCCGAGCGCCCGTTGCTGTACCACAACCTGAAGAATGGCAAGTTCGATCTGGTTCCCGCAGTCGAGGGGACTGGGCTTGCGGTGGTCAGCGTTGGCCGTGGCGCTGCATTTGGCGATATCTTCAACGACGGAAAGATCGACGTCGTCATCAACAATATGGACGGCGTTCCCGTCCTGCTTCGCAACGTGAACCAGGACCACCACCAATGGGTTGAGTTGGGTCTCATTGGAGGCCCAAAGAGTCCGCGCGATGCGGTAGGAGCAACTGTCTACCTTCAGGCGGGCGGAATTCGTCAACGTGGAGATGTCCTGAGCGGCGGCAGCTATCTATCCTCCAACGATATGCGAGTCCACTTTGGGCTGGGCGACGCCATTGACGCCGGCACTGCGGAGATTCATTGGCCTTCAGGAGTCAAGGAGACGGTGAAGTTGCCTGCGGTAGATCGCATCTACACCATTACAGAAGGCAAGGGCATCACCGGTGCACTTTGCGGAGGCAACCCCTGCGAGGATGCAAATGCCCCGGCCAACATGACACCAAAGTCCACTTCACATTAAGCCACGGGTCAGCCGGAAGACTGCCTGCTGCACACTCGAAACCAATGTGGAAACTGGACGCTGCTCACATTTGACTGCTGCTTGAATCTGCCTAAGCACCCTCACGATCAACAGATGCGAGGCCAAGCACTATCGCGTGAGGGAACTAATGGTTGCCTTTGTCGCTCCGGTGGAGACGCCTCCGTCTACCAAGAGTATCTGGCCAGTAACGTAGCGGCTAGACTCGGAGGCGAGAAAGACAATGGCTCCATCCAAGTCGTCAGGCTGACCAGGCCGCTTCACCGGGATACGATCACAAATGTATTCAACCCATGCCGCATTCTCATACAGAACCTGATTTTGCTTAGTCTTGAACCAGCCTGGTGCAAGGCAATTGACCGTGACGCCCTGACTACCCCAGTCATCGGCAAGACTCATCGTGAGCTGCCGTATCCCGCCGCGGCTGGCCCCGTAAGGTGCAAGTCCTGCAAATCCTGAAACGCTGGTGACCGAACCAATATTGATGATGCGGCCGTAACCGCGTTGAATCATACCTCGTGCAACCGCTTGGGCAACAAAGAATGAACCACGCAGGTTCGTGTCCAGAACCGTGTTCCAATCGTCCCATGTAACTTCAAGCGCGGGTTTGCGAACGTTGCAGCCTGCGTTGTTGACGAGGATATCGATCTTGCCGAAATGTGCCTCGACCGCTTGGATCGCACGCTCAATGCTGGCGTGATCACGCACATCGAGTTCGGCTGAAAAGGTTCGCCGGCCCAGAGACTGAATCTCACTGGCAAACGCCGAGAGAGTGTTCTTGTCCCGGCTGGTGATTGCAAGATCGGCGCCGGCGCGGGCGAGTGCGCGGGCGAAATATTGCCCCAAACCGCGGCTCGTGCCGGTTACGAGTGCGACTTTACCCGATAAGTCAAACAGCGAGTCATTCATTACTTGTGTCCTCAGGGTTGTAAAACAACTTTCAGTAGGCCCGGCTCCCGCTCATATAAACGATGGAACCATGAAGATCCATCTTCAAGCGGGGCCACGGCAGAGAGTAACGGCTCCACGCGAATGGCGCCGCGCGATATCAACTCGATGCATGCGGGATATTCCCCAGACGATGCGCAGGATCCTTGCAGGCGAATCTGGCGTGTCACCGCCGATTGCAGACCAAGTTCAATGGTTGGGGCGACATTGCCAATCAGAGTTACGGCAGCGCCTTTCCTGACGCTGTCCAAAGCCAGTTTGACGGCGATGGTCGTACCCACACACTCTAGTGCGACGTCTGCGCCGCGCCCCGCTGTCAATTCGATGACCCGGGGGACAACATCGGCACTGCGAGTGTTGAAAGTCTCAGTAGCACCGAGGCTTCGCGCGAGTTCCAGCCGGCTGTCGTCTATATCAAAGACGAAGACTCTGCCGGCGCCCGCGAGACGCACCGCCTGCAAGGCAAGCAGGCCAATCATCCCCGCGCCCACCACAACGGCTGTATCGTTCAACGCAACCGGTGTCAACGAAACGCCGTGTACAGCAACGGATACCGCTTCAATCAGTGCCGCGTGCGGAAACGACAAGCTCTCCGGCAAAGGATAGGCGATCCGCGCCGGAACAGTAACAAACTCTGCAAATGCACCCACTCGCCGAAAAACCGGCGTTGAAACTCCAATTACCTCGCGATCATCGCAAAGGTTAGCCTGGCCTCGCTGGCAGTAAAAGCACTTGCCGCAAAACACGGTCGAGTCAAATGTCACTCGGTCGCCGGCACGAAAGTTTGTCACTGCCTTGCCCACGGATTCAACAACACCCGCAGCCTCATGCCCCATGACAACAGGAGGGAGCCGCCGGCCCGTGCTGCCATCGTAACCATGCACATCGCTTCCGCATATGCCGCAGGCACGTATACGTATCAGCAACTCGTCTTCGGCGGGTTGCGGAGTAGGCATATCCACGATGTCGAGTTGCTTATATGCAGAGAGAACAAGCGCCTTCATAAAGTCTCCATGCTAGTTCAAGCCAATTTTCGCTTTGTCCGAGCTAAATGGTTGAGCACATCATTCCTAATTTACGCGGCAGATCAATTCTGCTTCGCAAATGATCATGATACGACATCAGCGTGCACTCGCCGTCCTAATGTCGGCTCAATCTCGCCCAACAGGAATATGTATGCGGCGATTCCAACTGCAAGATAAATCGCAGCCGCGCCAAAGGCCCACGCAAAGGAATGCCTCGCTGCCATATACCCGGTGAAAATCGGCGCCGCGATTCCAGAGATCTGGCTGGAAAAGTTCATAATGCCGCCCACTCTCCCGACGTTGTGTCGGCTGGCAATGAGCGAAGGAATTGACCAGCCAACCGGAGCGGCCGCTGACAGTCCTCCGATAGAAACAGTAATCCATATCAGGGCTTGCATCGCATTTTGTGCATGCGCTGCACCCAAAATACCAAGCCCGCAAGCCGTGCCTCCAACGAGTATGATCTTGCGGACCAAGCTTGCTCTGCAACCGATGCGGATCAGCGAATCCACCAGCCAGCCGCCCACCAGAAGATCTGCGAATGCCGCAACAAGCCATGGCATGCTTGTATAAAGAAACGAATGGAACAGATCAATATGCCACGCAAGAGAAAGATAACTCGGCAACCACGTGAGCAAAAGATAAAAGACATAGTTATATGAACCGAATCCGATCGCTAGCCCAATCACTTTGTGTTGTTTCAAAAGATAGCTAAGCGATGCCGGCTCTTCCGATATCTGCACTTTCGAAACAAGAGTCTCGACTTCTCCTGCGATGTATTGCCGCTCTGCATTGCTCAATTCCGCCACATCTTCGGGATCGCGATATATCTTCCAGAAGAGAAAGAAGTAGACGAGACTGATAACTCCAGTGGCGGCAAAGCTCCATCGCCAGCCCAACTCAAGAAGCACCATCCCAATGAGAGGAACGCCGACAGCCGGCGCGAATTTAGCGGCTGCGTCGAAAATGGATGTGGCGAGACCGCGCTCCCTGGGCGGAAACCAGTAGCCGATGGCTTTTGCATTTGAAGGAAAGGTGGGTGCCTCGCCCACTCCGAGCAGGAACCTGGCTGCAAACAAGCTTGGAATTCCTGGAGATATTGCAGCCGCGAAGGAGGCCAAGCTCCATAAGAACGTACTTATTCGCCCGACACGCCGGACGCCGCATCTGTCCAACAGAACGCCGACTGGCAGCTGGCATACAGCATAAGTCCAGTTATAGGCTCCGGAGAGATAGCCGAATGTAATGCTTGAGATTCCGAAGGAGGCATAGAGCGATGCTTGCGAAACGGAGAGATTGACTCTATCAAAGTAGTTGACCAGAACACCGAGACCAAGCAGCAAGGCGATTCCCCAGCTGCGCCGCGGGAGCCTTTGTGGCGGGTTGACTTCCGGACCTCTCAACAGTCTCCTCTGTGGGCTTTTTTTGAAAATGAACCAGTTCTGCGAATATAATTCATCGGGCTATGGTTTGACGCGCGGAGCAGCGCGCTTCGCAGCTGAATTGATTAAGCTCAAGAAGGGGCAACCATTGATTAGGCGAGATTTTATTAAAGTTGCAGGTGCAGCACTGGCTGCGGCTGCTTTACCAGAAACTCAGTCACTTGCAGGTCAGCAGGTTGTGGAAGGCAGGGTTATCCTGCCCATGAATCGCAATTGGCGGTATCGTCCAGCACAAGCACATGGCGCGGAGTCTCCGGCCTATGACGATTCCGCATTTGAGCGCATCGTCGTTCCCCACACTAACATTCAATTGCCATGGCATAGTTTCGACGATAAGGACTATGAATTTATTTCGACTTATCGGCGGCGCTTCAAGTTTCCGCGCAGCGCGGTAGGAAAGCGCGTGTTTGTGGATTTTGAAGGAGTCATGACTGCTTCGACCGCTTGGATCAATGGCGTTCGATTGGGTGAATATAAGGGTGGGTTTACGCCATTTTCTTTTGAGTTGACGCAATATCTGCACCAGGACGCCGAAAACGTCCTGGTTGTGCAGGTCGATTCCACCGAGCGCTCCGATATTCCGCCGTTTGGATACGAAATCGATTACATGACTTTCGGTGGAATCTACAGAGAAGTCGCACTTCGCATTGTTCCCCCCGTATTTATCGATAACATCTTCGCTCACCCCAAAGATGTGTTGAGCGACAATCCATCCTTGGAGGTGAACTGCTTTCTCGCGGGCGAGATAGCCAAGGATGGCAGTTATTCTGTTGAGGCTGAGCTTCGCGATGGCGACCGGGTCGTGGCCAAGGAAGTCCGCACGGTTGGGCACGCGCCTTCTGCGGAAGCGACTGCACCTGCGAATCCTTCAACTCCGCTTGATCCTTATAATGACGCGTCTGTTTACACCACCCTGGAAACAACAAAAGATCCGGCACGTTGCACAGTTTCACTCACTCGACTCGGGAGCCTGCAACTTTGGGACATTGAGCAACCCCATCTCTATACAGTTCATGTCAGGCTCATCCACGCCGGGCGCGTGATTGATGAAGACACGCGACGCGTTGGCTTCCGCGAGGCAGTCTTTACCGATCATGGCTTTTCGCTGAATGGCAAGATCATCAAGTTGCGCGGTTTGGATCGTCATCAAACGTTTCCGTTTGTCGGGCAGGCAATGCCGGCGCGCGTGCAGCGGCAGGATGCCAATATCCTGCGCAAAGGCCTTCATTGCAATATTGTTCGCACTTCGCATTACCCGCAGTCGCGTCATTTCCTCGATCGCTGCGACGAAATTGGCCTCCTCGTGCTGGAAGAGATTCCCGGCTGGCAGCATATTGGCAACGAAAGCTGGAAAGAGGTGGCAATTGACAATGTTGGGCGGATGATTCGCCGCGACTGGAACCACCCTTCCATCATTCTATGGGGAGTGCGTATCAATGAATCAAAAGACGATCATGACTTTTACATTCGGACTAACTCACTGGCGCACCTTCTCGACGATTCCCGACAAACTGGAGGAATTCGGTATTTTCAGGAATCGGAGTTTGTAGAAGATGTATTTACAATGAACGATTTCGGATTCCCGTTGAAGGCGCCGAATCATTCCCGCTACTTGAACACGGAGTTTGTCGGCCACACCTTTCCCACCAAGACGACGGACGATGACGAGCGGCAACGCGAGCATACCTTGCGCCACGCCCGCATCCATAATCAACTTGCCTCCAATCCTCAATACGCAGGAGGAATTGGCTGGTGCGCCTTTGACTACAACACACACGCAAACTTCGGCGCCGGCGACCGCATCTGCTACCACGGAGTTACGGATATCTTCCGCGAGCCAAAGCCAGCCGCGGGCTTCTATAAGTCGCAATGCGATCCGGCAGAGGAGATAGTGCTCGAGCCCGCCTTTCACTGGGCGCGAGGAGATGAATCCGTCGGCTTCACCAAGGCGGTAATCTGCTCGAACTGCGATCATCTCAAGCTTTACACTCGCCTCGACAGCATCGAAGGCAACCCATGGACGCCACTCGCGGAGTTGGATCCGGATCGCACGGAGTTTAGCAATCTAAAATATCCGCCCTTCATCGTCGATATGAGCAACATCCGTGCCGGGTGGGGGGATTTGCGCATCGACGGCTATCTCGATGGGAAGTTGGTGATGTCCAAATCACTCTCAGGAAAGGGCGTTGATAACAAGTGTGTTATGTTGGCTGACGATCGGGTGCTGATGGCGGATGGAGCCGATGCAACACGCGTTGTTGTGCGGGTCGCAGATGAGTTTGGCGCCGTGAGGAACTATGCAAATGACCCTGTGATATTTACTTTGGAAGGCCCTGCGAAGCTGATCGGCGAGAACCCGTTTTCGCTCGTCGGCGGGACATGCGCTGTTTGGGTTCGGGCCGGAGAGACACCGGGCTCCGTGCGGCTGACAGCCAAGCACCCTCGCTTGGGTTCGCAGACTGTGGACTTCACGCTAACGGCTGTACCCGACGAAGGAATCTAGCATCTCTGTGCCGTTCGGGCCGTTTCGCTTGAAGCGGTGCCCTTGAGAGCCGGAAGGACCGGCGGCACAGCACCCGCCCGCTAGGCGGCGACTATCAGCATGTTCTGCGGCGCAGACCGGGCAAGGATATCCCGGTGGTTGAAAGAGACTTTACAGGCTTGGTTGCCGCAGTCCGCAATGACAACGACAAATCGAGCTAGAGGGAACAGGATGCGCGCGTTGGTTTATACCGCGCCACAGCAAGTGGTGCTCGAGGATTGTCCGCGACCACATCTCGCGGTAGGCGAGAGCGAAATTGCAGTCGATGCAGCAGGAATCTGCGGATCGGATATCTCAGGCTTCCTGGGGTGCAGCCGCAGCCGAATTCCGCCCATGGTGCTGGGGCATGAACTGGTGGGTCGCACGCCGGACGGACGCCGCGTGGTGGCTAATCCTCTCATTTGTTGCGGTCGTTGCGTGGCGTGTCTCAGTGGGCGACAGAACCTATGCTCCAACTGGCGTCTGTTGGGCCTGGGCCGAACTCCCGGCTGCTTTGCTCAGTTTGTCTCTGTTCCCGGCACTCAGATCTACGAGATCCCTGACGATCTCAGCGATGCACGAGCGTTGACTGCTGAACCGCTTGCCAACATCGTCCATCTCTTCCGGATTGCTGCTCCGCTGCCCTTCTTCCGTTTGGGAATTGTGGGTTGTGGCACTATGGGTTCGCTGGCGCTGCTGATGGCCCTACGCCTTGGGGTGCGCGAGATTCTTGTGCAAGACGTGAATGACGCGCGCGTGGAAGTGGCGCGCAAGATGGGTGCGACACTTGCTGTCAACGTCTCCTCCGAGGAGGGCCGCACTGAGGCGCGCCGGTTTGCAGGCGACGGCTTGGACCTGGTGCTCGACGCTTCGAACCACGGCGTCGCGCGGCAAGCTGCCCTAGATCTTTGCCGCCCTGGAGGCTCGGTCGTACTGCTCGGAATGAGTCAAGAGCGCAGCGAGGTCGACTTTGCCGCCAGCATTCGCAAGGAGCAACGCATAGTCATGTCGTTTGCCTATACGCCTCTGGACTTCGAACGTTCACTGACGCTGCTCAAGGAGGGCGACATCGACCTGACTCCGTGGACTGCCGGAATGCCTCTGTACCAAGGTCAGCAGGCTTTCGAGCGGATGACCTCTGCGCCCGGGGAAATACTCAAGATGATTTTGCGTGTCAGTTGATACTGGGCAAGCTCTATCTGTAGAGATGGCATTGTTCGATGGCCTGACGACGTGTTCTGCTCCCTGCCGTGCACGATCGTATCCATCTTGCTTCGCGGAAGATGCGCGTGCAGCGTGATGAGGCTCAGCATTTTTCCGACGAGGCGCTCGTTCCGAAAGCGCTAATTCGTCGCGCCGCGAGCGGAATGATGCGGGGACACCAAATCCGCGGTATGCGGTCTTGCCGCCGGAGTTGGATGTTCCGCAATTGGTGATGCACCGTTCAAGAACGCCGGATCCATCGACTCAATATCAACGCGAGAACTTACGCTGTCTGGAGCGGGAAAATTGGCAGGCACCCTTTGTGCGTATTCCGGTCGATGTGGGCCGGTGATTCCATTGGATGTGGGCCACTGATTCCGGTGTGATGTGGGCCGGGATTCCGTTCTGATGTGGGCCGCATTTTTTGTTTCACCGTAATCGTGGCCCACATGGCGTAATCGTGGCCCACATCGAATGGAACGATGGCCCAGAAGCACCGTAATCGCGGCCCACATGGAACGTAACGGTGAAGTGGGCCAGGGTCTGAGCATACGTCGCTGGTAATCCCAGGCAGATGTTTTCCTGAAATCAAAGGAGAACATGTTGCCAGAAAAGAGATTACCCATGCGAGACACGCGACAAATCCTACGCCTCCACTTTGAATCCCACCTCGCCCCGAGGCAGATCGCCAGGATCTGCAAGGTGGCCAAAAGCACAGTTCAGCGTTATCTTGAGCGACTGAGAGCCGCCGGTCTGAGTTGGCCTTTACCGGCCGATCTGGATGACGTAGCGCTGGAGCGGCGCTTGTTTCCACCGCCTCCGGTCGCGCCGCCGGAGGACCGTTGCCTGCCGGACTGCGCGGCGATTCACCGGGAACTGAAGAGCCGCAAGAATGTAACCCTTCAACTTCTGTGGGAAGAGTACAAGCAGGCCAATTCTCTTGGGTACGCCTACAGTTGGTACTGCGAGCTTTACCGCGACTGGAAGCGCCGTCTGGACGTGGTGATGCGCCAGGAACACCTCGCCGGGGAGAAGACATTTGTAGATTATGCCGGTCAGACAGTGCCGGTGACTGACCCCAGCAGCGGCGAGGTTCGTCAGGCGCAAGTGTTCGTAGCGGTGCTGGGCGCCAGCAACTA
>PLSM01000011.1 GCA_003165075.1 Acidobacteriaceae bacterium
ACGAGGAGGATTTTTGCCGGGCGCGGCGCACCGGCAAACTCATGCCAGATGAAGACGCCCCAGAGGGCCGAAATCATGGTAGCGCCCTGGCCGATGGAGTAGGAGACGGCGGGACCGATGGGTTTGGCCAGATGCGCGACCGAGGCGACGAAGTTGGCGACACCGCCAATGCACCAGATGGCTCCGCCAAAGAGGCCGGCGAGATGCCAGCCAAAAGGAGCGCTCCAGTAGCCTGAGCCGTCGACGGGAGGCTTGCCGTCCAAGGGCTTGGCCATTAACAGCAGGTTGGCAGGGATGGTGGAGAGCAGCACACCGATCGCAAAGAAGAGGGCGATGGCGTAGGGTCCGGGGCCGGGATGGGCGGCGTTGCCGAGGCCGTGCGTGGCGATGGGATACCAGCCGCCCATGAGCACTCCGGCAACCAGGCTGAGGACGATGCCGCGGGTGGTGGTTGCCTTTGCTCCGGCTTCCCGTTTGCTGTAGGCGGCGGCGTCGAGGACGATGGCGACGACGACCAGGGTGACTCCGCCAAAAAGGAGAAAGGGATTGGCGGCGGGGCTGACGAGGTAGCTGAAAACAGCGCCTAGAACCAGCGCCAGACCAATGCCGACCGGGAAGGCTACGGCGAGGCCGGCTATGTCGATGGCGGCGACCAGCAGTAGGTTGGCAATGTTGAAGACGATGCCGCCAGCGATGGCAAAAAGGATGGGGCCGAGCGAAGCCTGCGCCACGTCGGTGAGGAAGGCGGGTCCGGAGTGGCCGAAGCTTCCGGCCGTGAAGCCCCAGACCACTGCAGTAGCCGTGAGACCGATGGCGTAATCCCAGTAGAAGAGTTGGAAGCGGAAACCGGGGCACAGTTTGAGAGCGTTGGCCCAGGAACCCCAGCAAAACATGCTGAGGATCATAAGAAAGAGTGCGGCTTGATAGGTTGCGGGAAGAAGCACTGCGTTAACCTCGATTCTATAACTGCATGTAAATAGAGAACCATTTAAATCAGGCAGCGAATGTGCAATTGTGTGCATTCGTCGCCTCAGAAGCGAGGCCTCACGTATTCCCAAGCGATGGTGCGGTAGGGCCACGAAGTTCAAGAAGGTCAAAGATCCGTTCGATGTGATCGATTGGCTGGCGCACGCTGCGCTGCATCCTTTCTCCAAAAGAATTCTTGAGCGAATCGGAGTCGATCTCCTGCTCAAGACTGGTAAGTTCACAAGAGAGTTGGGCCAGTGCGTCGGCCCCAAAGGGCCTGCCAATGTTGCTTCTGTGGATCAGGATGATGGCGATCTGCCGCAGATCAGGCAGCCATTGAAAAATTTGCCTCCGCAAGGCGACATCGCGTTTTCGTTTCGGTCCTACATCGAACGGAATCGCGTCGCCTTGCGTCACGAGCGATAAAAATAACTGTGCAAGTTTACCTTGCGCCTTCTCCGTTTCCACTTCGTGCTTCGCGGTCACCGGATCGCGCATGATCTTTGCGTAAGAGTCGACCTCTCTGATTGTCTTCTTCAACAAGATACAAAACTTCTTTGCAACCGAGACTGTTCCGAACGTGTCAAAGGCAAACCACATGCACAGCAGGCCCAGCATGACCCCGATGACACGATCACGTCCTATCGTAAGGTCCGTTTGCGCATAAGGCTCGTTTAGATGGACCAGAAAAAAAGCGAGCATCGCCTGATATCCGAGGTAGGACAAGCGCACACTCGACGCCATCACCCAGGCACAGAGGGAGATGACGATCACAAAGAAGAGGGTAAATGCGCCAATCCCGTGCAGCATCGGTAAAATCAGAGCTTGTCCACCGACGCCGAAGCCAAAGCCGCCGATGCACGCTCCCGCAATGCGCAAGACCTGCTTCTGCTTCTCCTGTTCAGGATTCCAAAGTGCTATCACGAAGCAAGTGAACAGCGAAGCATAAAGTCCTGGCCACGAGAGCGCATTCCACACGATGTAAGCCAGTGAAGCGGCAAGGCAACCACGGAGCGCGTACTTGATATTGTCAGCATTTTGGAAGGCATCTGGCACAAAGAAGCGCTTCGGCGCGGGGGACGCAACAATGTACGTTGGTTGAAGGCCCCGACTTGATCTCGGCTTTGAGGTCAGGCTGCGAAAGATCGCGTCTGCAATCGGATGATCTCCTCGTCGCATTGCTTCGCAACGATGGTCCCGCTTCTTGAGGCATGCTGGAATTTCGGCCGCTTCATCGGCCCAGGCAGCAAGTTGCGTACTGGAAACCTCGCCCGGCGCCAACAGGGCGACGGACTCGACCAGGTCGCCAATCGCTCCGATCTGCTCGGCAGCAATGTGAACGCGCTCAAAGGACTCGCGCCGCTCTACGGGCCGCAGATCACGAACTCCCGAGATGGCAAACTGCTGCAGTTTCAGCCGCACCCAGGAATCCGGCCCACCTTTTGCCGCCCCGCGTAGGTAGTCGATAACCACTTTGATCCGCTGCATCAGATCGTCCTGCAAGCGCTGTTCCGGTCTAGCCAATTCGAAGGCGTACTCAACAGCTATGGAGACTGCTCGCCCTAGTGCAACGAGCGCGATCGTCCAGAGATTCGACTCGACGAGAGTTTCGATTGGTGCATTTGTGACCCACCCCCGAAAGCACAAAATGATGATGACCGCGAACTGAGCCGCCGCCACACGATCCGCAACAACTTTCACGATGTAGAAACATAGAAAAAGGCTGCCGACCACATAGAGGAAGTGGGTGAATGGGTAGTTCACCATGAGGATGGTTCCCAGCATCACGTAAGCGCCGCCGCAGACAAATGCAAGGATGGTCTTCAACGCCGAATCCCTGGATAACTCCAAAGAGTTCCGCGTCAGGTTGGCGCAGTAGTAGGCTGCGAGTGCGCCTCCAGGAATCTGCCAGTACATGATGAGAAGCATGACGACAGTAGACCCGACCAACAGATGGGCAACCGTCGTCAGACGGCCAGGATAGTTTGACAGTTCCTGCTTGAAGAAGCGAAGGAACCAGCCCGCGGAGGATGTATCCAACGAAACCTTCCACGCAGGCAGACGTATGTCGGATTGCGCCAGCAGCGGCGTGCTCAATGGTCTCGCCTAACGTCGGGATGGATCACCGCTACCACGGACTGGCCAACGCGAAGCATGCCCGGAGGAGGAGCGTCAATGCGAATGCGAACCGGGTACCGCGTGGCAAGATGAACCCAACTAAGTGTGCGCGTGATAGACGGCAGGCCGGGGGCAAGCGAGCCGACGCTCGGGTCGGGTGAAACGCCGTATCCGATGCTCGTGACCGTACCATGCAGAAGCGTTCCACCCTGGCTAAGAAGAAATACTTCAGCCGCCGATCCTGGTGCTACGTTCGCCAGTTGCGTCTCGCGGAAGTTTGCGGTCGCCCACCATTGCCGGGCATCGATCAACGTAAAGAGCTGTGTGCCGACGTGAACATAGGCTCCCTGCGCGGTGTTCAGGTTGTTTACGTAACCATCGAAGGGAGCATGGATGCGACAGTTGTTGAGGTTATATTGTGCCTGCCGAACCGCGGCCGCTCGCTGTTCGCGCTGCGCGGTCAACGGATCCAAAATGGCGATTGCGTGATATGCCTGATTGCGTTGCTGCTCGCGCACCGACACATCGGAGACGGTCTGCTGAAAGTGTTGGTCGGAGCTTGCGACCTGCTTGCGTAGTTGAGCTACTTGATTCTCAGCCTGCGCTACTTCTTTCGCCTTCTGCTTCACCTCCGACCTTGCTTTATCAACCTGATCTACCGTCACATACATCTTTTCCAGCAGCGGTTCCAGCCTATGCAGATGATCGTCAGCGTACTCGAGTTCAGCATTCAGCTTGCGGACGTTGTTCTCCCCCTTGAGAACCTCCGCCTCCGCTCCTCCGACGTCGGCTCGGGTGGCCTCTCTTGTATGAGTGCTACTCGCGACGGAGGCGTCCGCGGAATGAGCCTCGTCGAACTGAGAGCGAATCTGACGGCGACGATCTTCAATCTGCCCTTCCAGTGCCGCTTGATCCGAGAGCGCCTGAGCGAGTGCATATTGATACGGCCGGTCGTCGATGGAAAAGAGTAGATCGCCCGCATGAACATACTGGTTGTCGGCAACGCTCATCACGCTGACCTGCCCTTCTACCTGGGGCGCAACGCCGATGAAGTTCGCCAGAATCTCCGCATCGTCGGTGCGAGGATTGACCACCGACCGATGTACCGCGAGGCATAATATCAGTAGCGCCGCAAGCGCAACGCTACCCGTGAGCAACCAGCCACGCCTCCTTACGCCAGCATCGACCCAAGTCTCTCTGCCGGCATCCTGTCCTGCCTGCGCTTGCGGCTCAGATGGGTTCTGCACGTCCTCGTTCTTCGGCGCTTCCAACATAGCCATTCCCTCAATCGAATGCGATTAGCCAAACGAATGACGACACCAATACCGTCGTACTCAGGTAGAACAATGGCAACGCCGCCAAGCTGCGTTCCCAATCCAGTTTTTCGAACAATAAATGAATACACAATGTAGCCACGACGCCTACAAGCACGGCCAGTATCCATCCCGGAAAGAAGGAGCCGAGCACATTGAACGAAGGCGAGTGACCACAACCAGCGAGCGCAGCCGA
>PLSM01000026.1 GCA_003165075.1 Acidobacteriaceae bacterium
CAACTACGCGCGGGACATGCTCAATACCCGCGTAGCTCAGCGTTGTCTTCGTCTCGCGTTTCAAGGTTACGAGCTGTTCTGCTATGCAGGAACCCATCATAACGCCAAGACGAAGCAGATCATCGCGAAACATGCTCTCTGGATAGATCATTTCGGCTGCGAATATCTCGGCGCCAATTTCAATCTCAGCGGACTGATTCGACGGATCACAGATGGCAACAATGTTGTCTCGATCGACAAGATGATGCTTCAGCTCATGGCCCATTGTGAAGATCATTGGATCGTCCGGTAGTCCACGCGCGAGCATAACGGACGAACCCCCTGCATCGTTGAAGTATGCTCCACGCAGCTTTCTCAATTTATAGGGCCACAAATCGATATGAATCCCTTGATCCTTGTAAATACGCCGCAGGTCGCTCTTGAGGACACGTGGCGTTTGGAGACCGTACTGATCTCTTATTTGGCCCGCAAGTAGACGCATCTGGCGATAGTATTCAGTACGACTCAATCAGGGTCTCTTTCTCTGCTTCGTCCCTTTCTGCAAGCTACGCGCCCTCCGATACTCGGCATAACGCCGCAATTCGTCCAAATCGTCCTGGTGCAGCGATTGTGCGGCGCGCAGTAGAGCATCCACCTTCTTGCTCTTAGGGTCTTGTTCTTCAACTTGCGGGAAAAACTGCACAATGGACACTCCGAAGAATCGCGAGAGGCGCTCCAGGTCATCGAGCGTGGGCTCATACGTGCCTGTTTCCCACCTAGAGATTGTGTTGGCCGCCACCTTTAAGTCGGTAGCCAGCGCTTCCTGTGAGATTCCACCCTCACCATATGCTGTTCTGAATTCCTTGATGCGTTTTCCGACGTAAGCTCGAACGGTTTCGTTCGACATTTTACCCCCTGTTTCCCTGTTATCCTCTTTCAGGACAACTATATCCTGAAAAGGTTGACAGCCAAGACAATGTCATGCTGTACTAAAATAGGATGTTACATCAACGCATACAGGATGCCAAGTGCCCAGCATGAGTCATTGGAGAGAGGAGAAATCATGAAGAGGAAGCGGATTGAATTCGAGGCTCATACAACGGTGAAGAAGCCGACCAAAGTGGCCTTCGAAACGAAGGACGGCCATGAAGTCCGATTCAAGGCCGAGAAACCAACCAAGGTGCCGGTCCATGTTTCCTTTCTTGCCAAACGCGAAGCGAAATAGGGCCGCTCAAACACTGGCAGAAGTCGGGACACATGGACTTAATCGGCAAGTAAAGAATCTCTGATCAGAGAGAAAGCGGTGAATGGGATGCACAAGCTGACGTTTTTCCCCCTCGGCAATGCGGATTGCTGCAGAATCGATCTTGAAAGCGGAAAGCAGATTCTTCTCGATTACGCGGATACGAAATGCTATGAAGATCCATCGGACAAGCGGATTGCTCTTCCGAGCCGCCTGAAGGCTGATCTCAATGGCCGCGGCTATTACGACGTGGTCGGCTACACACACCTTGATGACGATCATGTCCTTGGAAGTTCTGAGTTTTTCCACTTGGAACATGCGGCCTGCTATCAGGGCGAAGGTCGGGTCAAAATCAATGAGCTGTGGGTTCCGGCTGCAGCCATTGTCGAAGACGGTCTGGAAGATTGCGCCCGTGCCATCCGGCAGGAGGCACGTCATCGCTTACGCGAGGGTCGCGGGATCCGTGTGTTTTCCAGTCCAGAACTACTAAGAAGCTGGCTGGAAAATGAAGGCCTCTCTCTGGAGTCAAGGAGCCACTTGATAACGGACGCTGGTAACCTTATTCCGGGTTGGAACAAGGCCTACGACGGCGTAGAGTTCTTTGTCCACAGCCCATTTGCCACGCGTCTTGATGATCGCAGTCTCGTTGACAGGAACAAGGACTGCCTCGTTCTCCATGGAACGTTTTCAGTCGGTGGGGTGGATACCAAGGTTCTCTTCGGGGGGGACATCCACTACGAAGAATTGGAAGAAATCGTGCGCATTACCCGGTATCATGGGCGCGAAGAACGGATAGAAAACGATATCGTCAAAATTCCTCATCACTGCAGCTACAACTCTCTCGGACCAGATAAGGGTGAGGACTGCACTCAGCCTACTGAGAACATTGCATATATGTACGAGAGGAAGCTAAATGGCAATGCAATTTTGGTTTCGTCAAGCAGGTCTGTGCCATCCGGCGATGAAGATGTTCAACCTCCGCATCGGCAGGCAAAGAGGTACTATACGAATCGGGTCAGGCTAAACGGATCTTTCGAGATCACCATGGAACACCCCAAGCCCTCTGCACCGGAACCCCTGGTCATCGAGATCAGTACCAATCGCGGAAGAATCAAAAGGGCATTCTCTGTTGGTGCGGGAATCGCTACGGCATCCGCAGCCCCACGTGCAGGTGTCTGATGTTTCTTGAGGCGCCTGGCGCGCCGAGTTCTGCCGCAGAGTTAACGATCTCGAAGGCATCTGCCTTCGCCGCCTATCTCTCTTCTGGGAAGCATGGATACGCAGAGCTCGTTGAGATTCGGAACGACCCCGAATCTGGAAGAGAAACTGTTGTCTGCGATGTTGCAGTGGAGGTGAGTCAGGATCGCGTAAATCCCATCCTGGACTGGGAACGGCTCGCGGTCTCTTTTGACCCGCAAGATGACCAGATGCCCGAGGTTTTATCCCTCCGAGCTGACTTTCCATGGGTACCGCATCTAAATCAGAGGGAGAGCGAGTTTCCTCGAAGCCTGTGTCTTTATGAGCTGCCGTATAGTACGGTGAAACTCCGTTGGACTCCAACTGGATACGTTGAGAGAATTCGACAGTGGCTGTCTCTGACTGCCGAAGGGAGACTTCACCAGGAGGATCAGCCTCTTGAGCACGTGTTCCTTGGAGCATTCCCGCCCCTAATTCTGCCGTCTGATTTCCTTCAGACGATCAACCGAGAACCCGGGCCGAATGAAGGGATGACATACTTTGGTGTCCACGCAGTTGGCGCGAGCCCTCAGGACATTACGGGATTCGTGGTGACGAATCCAAAGTTAGCCGGGATGCACGTCAGACCTGACCATGTGGCGACCGCTGTCCTAGCGGCGCCCCAGAAGCACGGGGTCATTCGGAACACGCCCACGACACTCCGCGAAGTCATCAATGTGATGAACGAAGTGAATGTCGATCTTCTCCACATCCTACGGCAGCGAATCCGGCACTGGCGTGACGCGGACGCCGCCGTCATTGGAGCCCGCTTGCTCCTCGTCTTGATCTTTCCGAAGATGCGCGAAGAAGGTAAGCCTGAGGAGACATGGGAGTGGGATATGTGGGGATTCCTTCTCTTAGATCAACTGCGAGATGTTGGCAGCAAGCTCGGCATTTGGGAGATCACTCCTGGCGGGACCATCGCAACGCTGATTGTTCCGGATACAGACAGGAGCGCCGAAATCGCTGTCCAAATCGTAAGCCCAGTGACGCAACTTACGAAGGCGATGGCGGCCAGGTACAACGGGATACTTGATGACCAACGGAAATGCGCGATGGTCGGGATCGGTGCTCTGGGCTCGATGACACTGTTGAATCTCGCCCGGAAGGGATTTGGGTTTTGGAGTATCATCGATGACGATCTGATGATGCCGCATAACGGAGCGCGCCATGCGCTACCAGTGGTAGGCTCGGGCGCTCCGAAGGTAGTGGGTGTAAAGCAGTTAATCGACGTCCTTTATGAGGACTCAGCAGTTGCTGCAATCTCGCGAGCGAACATCCTACGTCCAGGCACGGCGGAAGCTGCACTCAATGCAATATTTAACGATGCCGATGTCATCGTGGATTGCTCTGCTGACGTCGCCGCAGCTAGGCATCTTGCTCTCGATGTGAAGAGCCATGCTCGACGCCTTTCTTTGTTTCTGTCTCCAAGTGGAGAGCAGTTGGTACTTCTGCTTGAGGATGCGAGGCGCACCATCACCCTAGATAGCCTGGAGATGCAGTTTTATCGTATGCTTCTGAGCGTCGAGGGGTTGAACGATCACTACGCGTCGGCCGGCAATATGCTTCGATACGGACGATCCTGCCGCGATTTGTCGGCAATCCTCTCCGCAGACGCAATTACGCTATTCGCTGGCATCGGTAGCCGAGCGATTGAACGACTGCTTGCAGACGAGAAACCTATCATTCGGGTTTGGAAGACCATGTCTGATTTCTCTGTGGAAAGTTTCGACACATCGCCCAGAGCAAGCTTCCAGATGGCGGTGGCGGGATTCAGTATTGTTTGGGACGAAGCTATCGTGGAAAAGTTGATGTGGCTACGGGGGGAGAAACTGCCGA
>PLSM01000151.1 GCA_003165075.1 Acidobacteriaceae bacterium
TCGTTTCAGCCGCGCGCCGAAGACTCTTGAACCCAGCGGCGAGCCGCAACCGGCGGAGACTCCATGAACATCTCCGCCCCCTTTATACGCCGTCCGATAGCCACCACCTTGCTTACCGCCGGCATCCTACTCGTTGGGGCCATTGCCTTCAATGTCCTGCCGGTTTCTCCCTTGCCGCAAGTCGATTNNTTCGATCTGAGCCGCGACATCGACGGCGCGGCGCGAGATGTCGAGGCGGCGATCAACGCGGCGCGAACTTACCTGCCCGCAAACTTGCCCGCGAATCCAACCTATCGCAAAGTGAATCCTGCCGATTCGCCAATCATCATTCTCGGACTGACCTCGGATAAGTATGACAAGTCGACGCTCTACGACGAAGCGTCGTCGGTCATTGCGCAGAAGCTCTCGCAGATTCAGGGTGTGGGGCAGGTGATGGTAGGCGGAGGCGCAGGTCCATCCGTGCGCGTGGAAGTGAATCCGACCCTGCTCAACAGCCATGGACTTACGCTCCAGAATATTCAGTCCGTATTGAGCCAGCAGAATGCCCATGAGCCCGCAGGCCAAATCTCCGACGGAACCACGACTGCGGACATTATTACCAACGATCAGATCTCCCATGCGGACCAATTCAAGCCGCTGATAATCGGAACCAACAACGGTGCCGCTGTCAGACTCTCCGACGTAGCCGATGTATCCAATGGAGCGCAGAACATTCGCACATCAGGGTACCTCAACGGCACACCCTCGATCACTGTCATGATCTTTCGCCAGCCGGGCGCCAACATCATCGACACCGTTGATCGCGTTCGCGCCGAGTTGCCCTCGATTGAAGCCTCCATTCCGCAAGGCATCAAGACGACCATCGTTCTTGATCGCACCACCACTATCCGCGCCTCTGTCGGCGATGTGGAGCGCACTCTCATTCTCTCTGTCATTCTGGTAATTCTTGTTGTCTTCCTTTTCCTGCGCAACTGGCGAGCCACAATGATTCCCGCTGTTGCCGTTCCTGCTTCGCTGATCGGCACCTTCGCGGTCATGTATATGTTTGGCTTTAGCATCGACAATCTCTCCCTGATGGCGCTGACGGTCTCGACGGGTTTCGTCGCCGATGACGCCATTGTGGTGATGGAAAACATCTCCCGTCTCCGCGAAGGAGGAATGACGCCCATGAAGGCCGCATTCGAAGGTTCAAAGGAGATCGGGTTTACCATTTTCTCCATTACCATGTCGCTGATTGCAGTCTTCATCCCGATCCTTCTCATGGCGGGCATCGTTGGCCGCCTGTTTCGCGAGTTTGCCATTACTCTGTCAACAGCCATCGTTGTGTCGATGCTTGTTTCTCTGACCACTACGCCCATGATGTGCGCCTATCTGCTCAGAGATGAGAGGAAAATCAAGCACGGCAGCGCGTACCGCACCACTGAGCGAGGATTTACATGGATGCTCTCCGGCTATAGCCGTTCTCTGACGTGGGTCTTGAAACACCCCGCTCCCATGTTGACCCTCCTGCTGCTCACCATCGGGTTGAACTTCTATCTCATTGACATCATCCCCAAGGGATTCTTTCCGCAGCAGGATACAGGAGCCATTACCGGCAATGCGCGGGGGCCGCAGGACGCTTCGTTTTCGGTGATGGATAACTCGATCCAGGAACTGGAAAAAGTCATCAAGGCCGATCCGGCGGTTGACAATGTCATTGCCCACACAGGCGGCGGCGGCGCATCCAATAGCGGTTCAATTTATATCGCGCTCAAGCCTCTCGATGAGCGCAAGGTTGGAGCGCCGGAGATTATCAATCGTCTGCGGCCCAAACTGAACAAGCTTCCTGTTGCTTCCGCGTTCCTTCAGGCCGCGCAGGATCTGCGCATCGGCGGTCGATCGAGCAACGCTCTCTACCAATACACCATCCAGTCCGACAACGTGCAGGATCTTTCGCACTGGGGCCCCATCCTGCTGGCGGGAATGCAGAAGATTCCAGGCTTCCAGGACGTAAGCAGCGATGCGCAGAATAGCGGCCTGCAAGAGTTGATCGCCTATGATCGAGCAACCGCGGCGCGGCTTGGCATTACGCCTCAGTCTCTGGACACGTCCCTCGATAGCGCCTTCGGCCAGTCTCAAGTTTCCATCATCTACACACAGTTGAATCAGTATTACGTCGTGCTGGAGGTCGCGCCGCAATACTGGCAGAGTCCCGACGGCTTGAAGAACATCTATCTGCATACCACGGGCAGCGGTCTCATTCCGCTGTCTTCGGTCAGCACGGCGCAGGCCAGCACCACGCCGCTGGTCATCAATCACACCAGTTCGTTTCCCTCCGTTACCGTGTCTTTCAATCTTGCAACCAATATGTCGTTGAGCGACGCCACCCGCCTGGTTTCTCAGATGCAGGAGAAGCTCAATATGCCGCAGACCGTGCGCGGCTTCTTTGCCGGAACCGCGTCAGCCTATCAAACCTCACTCGACAGCGAACCGCTTCTCATTGGCACTGCCTTGCTTGCCGTCTACATTGTCCTCGGCATTTTGTATGAGAGCCTGGTGCATCCTCTCACCATTATCTCCACTTTGCCGTCGGCGAGCGTGGGAGCCATGCTTGCGCTCATGCTCTTCAAGATCGACCTCAATGTAATCTCGATCATCGGCATCATTCTGCTGATCGGCATAGTAAAAAAGAACGCGATTATGATGATCGACTTTGCCCTGGTTGCCGAGCGCGAGCACGGCAAGAGCACCACCGATGCCATCTTTGAAGCCTGCCAGCTTCGCTTCCGTCCCATCCTGATGACGACGATGGCCGCCTTGTTTGGCGCATTGCCGCTGGCCTTCGGAACGGGCACTGGCTCCGAACTCAGGCGTCCCCTGGGCATCACCATCGCAGGCGGATTGATCGTCAGCCAGATGCTGACTCTCTACACCACGCCCGTCGTCTATCTGTTCTTCGATCGCCTGCGTCTGCGTTTCAAAGGCAAACAACCAGTTACTCTCAACCAGGGAATCACGGAGGCTTCCTAGTGATGAGCCCTTATGGATCGTCGGTTATGAAGGAGTCGATCATGCAATCACGCAGGCCTTTCGTGGCTTTATCCGCACTCGCTGTCGCGTTCTTCTGCGCGGTGCTGGCCGGATGCAACGTCGGGCCTAAGTATCTTCCGCCCGCGATGACTGCGCCAGCGGCCTTCAAGGAATCTCCCGCGCAGTTCAAGCAAACCGATGGATGGACTGTGGCGCAGCCCCAGGATGCGGTTCTTCGCGGCAAATGGTGGGAGATATACAATGAGCCAGATTTGAACGCACTTGAAGACCAACTGAATATTGACAACCAGAATATTCGCCAGGCCTTCGAGAACTTTATGGAAGCGCGAGCCCTGGTGCGCGAGGCGCGCTCGCAGTATTTTCCTACGGTAGGCGTTGGCGGCTCCTACACCCGGTCGCAAACCTCTTCCACCGTCGCATCTACGTCAAGCACCGGCACATCAGGCGGCAAACAATCGCAGGTGTTTTCTCTTCCCGCCGATGTGTCGTGGGAGCCTGACCTTTGGGGAAGGGTGCGCAACACCGTACGCGCCAGCCAGTATACAGCGCAATTGTCAGCTGCCGACCTTGAAAATGAACGGCTGACTGAACAAGCCAGCCTTGCTCAATACTTCTTTGAAATTCGCGGCCAGGACGCTCTTCAGAAGATTCTCAATGGCACAGTGGACGCCGACAAGAAAGCAGTCCAAGTTGTGCAAGCCGCCTATGACACCGGGGTTGGCGATCAAATTTCCGTTGTCGAAGCGAAGGCGACCCTCGAGAGCGCTCAATCGGCGGCAATCAATATCGGAATCGCCCGATCTCAATATGAACACGCAATTGCCATGCTAGTCGGCAAGTCGGCTTCGACATTCTCCGTTCCTGTTGTGCCGAAGACGAGCGCGCCTCCGCCGATTCCCGTCGGCTTGCCGAGCCAACTGCTCGAACGTCGCCCGGACATCGCTGCCGCAGAGCGAAACATGGCCGCCGCCAATGCGCAGATCCGAGTTGCTTATGCAGCCTATTACCCTGCTCTGACGCTCTCCGCCACAGGCGGCGTGGAGAGTTCGGCCATCAAGAATCTCCTGGAATGGCCTAGCCGATTCTGGTCCGTCGGCCCATCCATTTCAGAGACTGTCTATGATGGCGGCCTGCGCCGCGCCTCCGTAAATCAATACATCGCAACTTACAATGCAAATGTTGCCGCGTATCGCCAATCCGTTCTCACAGCCTTTCAGCAGGTGGAAGACTCGCTCGCGGCGATTCGCATTCTCTCGCAGCAGATTCAGCACCAGCAGAAAGCCGTTGACTCCTCCCAGACATTCCTGCGGCTCGAGCAGGGACGTTACGAAGACGGCATCGACCCTTACATCGATGTGGTCACAGCGCAGACCACACTGCTCGCCAACCAGCAGTCTCTGGCGACTCTCGATGTTCTGCAAATGACCGCGTCAGTTCAGCTGATTGAAGCTCTGGGCGGAGGTTGGGACCGGTCGCAATTACCTACGCCGACACAGGTTACGCAGAAGCCTTCAAAGTCGGAGACCACGATTCAGCACTAGATTGCGAAGGCTTCCTTTGCGATGAAACCGTAGAAGATACAGTTGGCAAGATCGAGCCTGAAAAACGCCGATTGCGCCAGAATGAATTCTGTCTTTACGCAAAATCGTCGAGTCACTCAGCGAACACTCCGGTGGGCAATCGGGATCGAGAGTGAGGCCGATCGAGTCCTCAGTATCTAACAGGCTACCCTGATGTTGAGAGCGGCTAAGGCGTTGACCGGGTGATCAACTGGCTCGCTCTCTTTGCTGATCGCTGACAGATTCGATAGCGAATTGAAGTTGACTGTCCTTGTTGGCTAGTGCTGCCCGCCAAGCAAATTCAACCAATTCGTCCGGCTCGATGGGCATTCCTTCAAGTACCGTGCCGTTCCATGCGTCGTAGGCTCCAATCGGAAGAGCCAACCGGAATCCGTGGCCCACTTTGACGGAGGTGGCAGAAGCAACTTCCTGGATCTCTTTTTACCGATGATAGTGGCCAGATTATTCTCTCGCGCGAACGCGACAATCATTTCTGCTGCGCTCGCGGTATGGCGGTTAACGAGTATGGTCACTCTTCCGTGGAAATCCCTGCTGCCCAGCCCCTCGGTCTCAAGCACGATGGGCGTCTTGGCCAGCATTGCCGGCGCAAACTGCAATGCGAGCAGCCAGAGCGCCTGCTTGGACGCTGGGATAGCTTGGAAGAGACGAATTCATTTCGGTTCCCTGCGCCNNGCAGCCTGATCTTCTGGCGGATGATCTTCGGGCATTCTTCGGCTCTCTCCGCTAGGGCACCCGTAAATTAATAGTGTCAGTCAGAACGGCCTAAATCGAGCAATCTCTCCAATTCTCCCAACATGCTCACACGTAACTCTCCATTTCTGGTTTGCCGCACGCCTTATAAGCGCCAAAGTTTGCACGTCCTGATTGAGAGGATTGTGCAAGGATTGTATAACTTCAGTCTACCGCACCTATGGACTTTACGCCTACATTGAGTTCAGCACCTTTGGAGGGTGTGACCTTTGGCACAACGAACATGGTTCATCACAGGAGTCAATAGCGGCTTTGGCCTGGTCACGACCGAGCTACTTTTGAAGCGCGGCGATCGAGTCGCGGGTACAGCTCGCAAACTGCAGCAACTTGACGATCTCAAGACACAGTATGGGGAACAGCTCTGGCTCGCATCGCTCGACGTGGAAGACACCCCGGCCATTCGCAATGTGGTCGATGCCGCGTTCCAACATTTCGGCCGCATCGATGTGATCTTGAACAATGCCGGTTACGCCCTCATCGGAGCTGCCGAGGAACTAACCGATGAGCAAATCATCCACCAACTCAATACCAACCTGATGGGCTCTATCCAGGTGGTTCGTGCTGCATTGCCTCATCTGCGCACCCAGGGTGGCGGCCGCATTCTTCAAGTGGCCAGCGTGGGAGCGCAAATTGGCGTTCCGGGTATGTCGATTTATCACGCGAGCAAGTGGGGCATCGAAGGATTCTTCGAGGCGACGACACAACAAATTGCTCCATTTAACATTCAAACCACCATGATTGAACCGGGTGGCGGACGTACAGCGATTTTCGATGCGGGGCGCTTAGTACATGGCCCGGTGCTGTCTGCTTATGACGGTACTCCCGCTAGACAGACCGGAGAATTTCTTGAAAGTGGCACCTATGTCCCTCCGGGAGATCCGGTCAAAATGATGCAGGCCGTGATCGACAGTGTGGATTTGGCCGAAGCGCCCAAACGTCTCGTACTAGGCAGCGATGCCTATTCCTCGATCCACGAGGTGCTCACAAAGCGCCTGGCAGCCCTCGAAGCTCAAAAGCAAATTGCTCTTTCCACGGATGCAGACGCGTAACACAGGTGGGAACCCGGGTGATCTCGGAATGCTTTTATTGTCGATTTCCGCCCCGTCCTGCGATGGATCGACGTACACCTGAAACGACCGCTTTCGTTCTCTAATCCCCCAAGGAAGCACATTGGCCAGCCAGATCGTGGA